>CAJUGS010000007.1 GCA_910586305.1 uncultured Duncaniella sp. | reverse complement strand
CAGGACTCGAACCTGCGACCTTTGGGTTATGAGCCCAACGAGCTACCACTGCTCCACCCCGCGATGTTTCAGTGGTGCAAAGGTAGGGACTATTTTGTTCCCTACAAAATATTTCGAGTTAAAATGTGTTAATTAGAGGAAATAACGGGTGTTTTCAAGAGAAACGATGTTCTTTTGTCTGTGTGGGGTCACAATCTCAATAGATACGTGGGTCACATCAGGTGCTCGCTTGAGAGGGCACGGCGGGTGGTGTCGGTCACCGGAACAAGCGGAAGTCTCAGCACCTCCTTGTAGCGTGGGAAGAGCTGGTGGAGCAGAGCCTTTATGCCGGCCGGATTTCCGTCCTTGAACAGGAGCGAATATAGAGCGGAGAAGCGCTGGTGCATACGTGTGGCCTCGTCATGTCGTTCGGGATCGAGACTCACGTGTATCATATCTGTGAATTCTTTAGGATAAGCGTTGCCAAGCACCGAGATTACTCCGTCGCCTCCGGCCCCGATCATGGTGTGGGCCAAAGAGTCGTCGCCCGATAGCACCAGGAATCCCTCCGGCCGACGTGTAATCACGTTCTGGGCCTGTTCCATATTGCCCGAAGCTTCTTTCACGCCTATTATCTTGCCGGGGTTTTCATTGGCCAGGCGGATTATGGTGTCTACATTCATATTGACACCCGACCGGCCGGGTATATTATATAGTATCACAGGCACAGGGCTTGCCTCGGCTATGGCTGAGAAGTGGCGGTACATACCTTCCTGTGACGGTTTGTTATAGTAGGGCACCACCGAGAGAATTGCGTCAAACTCCCCAAGGCGCTCCATGGTTTGCAGTTCTTCCACTACGGCACGGGTGCAGTTGCCTCCCACTCCGAGCACCAGGGGAATTCTTCCTCCGGCATAGTCGAGTATATGGCAGGCCAGATCATGTTTCTCTGCCGATGTCAGAGTCGGGGTCTCGGCTGTGGTGCCGAGAGCCACAATGAAGTCTGTGCCACCCTCTATCAGGTAGTCGATATGGATGTCGAGTGTGTCATAATCAATGCTCTCGTCATGCTTGAAGGGGGTTGTGAGCGCGACCCCCATGCCGCGCAATCTCTCGGTTGACATATCGGAATGTTTGGGATGAATAATTGCGGTATATATTTATGTATATACAGATATAACGTTTAAACCCGCAATAAATGCTCACAAAAGTAATAAAAATCCCATTCATACGCAATTTTGACACTTCATTAGCTTCTGTTTTTATGAAATTGAAAGCAACATTCCATGTTTTACGTCAATTTGCCATGAGACCCATCGTTGCGGAAACATATGCTCCTGTAGTCCTGACCCGACATTTCGCACGGTGTTGTATCGGAGTCTCGCTGGTGCCGGCGCTTCGGTCGGCGCTCCGGGCCGGGCCATCTCCTTTTTAGCATTTTTTAGAGATGAGATTAGGGGAATTTTCAGTAACTTTGGCTCTGTTTTTCACCCTTAGCATATCCTCCTTCTTCATCCATGAATCAGACTGTACAGCCGCAATTTGTTCATCTCCACGTCCATAGCCAATACTCGCTTCTCGACGGCCAGGCTTCGGTGACTGGCTTAGTAGACAAGGCGATAGCCCTCGGTATGCCGGGCTTTGCCCTCACCGACCACGGCAATATGTTTGGAATAAAGGAGTTGGCCAACTATGTGAACAAGGTCAAGGGAAAGTACAAGGGCAAGATAGCCGATGCCCGCAAGAAACTCGAGGACGCTGATCCGGCCGAGGCTGAAAAAATGCGTCCGGAGATAGAGGCCGAGATAGCCCACTATGAGGAGGTGCTCAGATTCAAGCCTATATTCGGTTGTGAGATGTATGTGGCTAAGGGAAAGCTCACCGACCGTTCCGACAAAACCGACAAGGGTCGCCACCTCGTTGTGCTTGCCAAAAACCTCAAGGGGTATAAGAATCTCATAAAGATAGTGTCACAGGCCCACACCGAAGGTTTCTACCATCATCCCCGTACCGACAAGGACGCACTTGCAGCCCACAGTGAAGGACTCATAGTGTGCTCGGCCTGTCTGGGCGGAGAGATCCCAAAGCTCATCATGTCGGGTGACATCGAGGAGGCCGACAGACAGGTGAAATGGTTCAAGAGTGTGTTTGGCGACGACTATTATATAGAGTTGCAGCGCCATCGCACTGATGTTCCCGGCGCAAATCGCGAGACATTTCAGTTGCAGGAGTCGGTCAACCCCGTGCTCATTGATCTGGCACGGCGCAACGGGGTCAAGCTCATATGCTCCAACGACTCCCACTTCATCAACGCTGAGGATGCCGAGGCCCACGACCGTCTCATATGTATCTCGACCAACAACTACCTCTCCGACCCCGACCGTATGCGCTACACCAAGCAGGAGTGGTTCAAGTCTCAGCGCGAGATGGCCGATGTGTTTCCCGATCTTCCCGAAGCGCTTGCCAACACGCTCGAAGTGCTCGACAAGTGTGAGGTGTATTCTATCGACCATCCGCCGATCATGCCGTTCTTCCGCATTCCCGAAGAGTTCGGCACGGAGGAGGAGTATCGTGCCCGCATCACCGAGCAGCAGCTATTCGACGAGTTCACACAGGATGAAAACGGCAACGTTGTTTTGTCGCCCGAGGCCGCACAGAAGAAAATAGACAAGCTCGGAGGCTATGACAAGCTTTATCGAATAAAGTTTGAAGCCGACTACCTGGCAAAACTTGCCTACGAGGGTGCCGAGCGACGCTATGGGTCTCCGCTCACTGCCGAACTGGAGGAGCGTATACGCTTCGAGCTGTATATCATGAAGACCATGGGTTTCCCCGGCTACTTCCTCATCGTGCAGGACTTCATTAATGTGGCCCGAAGCAAGCTTGGTGTCTCCGTCGGACCTGGACGTGGCTCGGCGGCCGGAAGTGTCGTGGCCTACTGTCTCGGAATCACACAGGTCGACCCTATAAAGTATGATCTCCTGTTCGAGAGATTCCTCAACCCCGACCGTATTTCTCTCCCCGATATCGATGTCGACTTCGACGACGACGGACGTGCCGATGTGCTCCACTATGTCACCGAGCATTACGGCGAAGAGAAGGTGGCTCACATCATCACGTTTGGCACCATGGCCGCAAAGAGTGCCATAAAGGATGTGGCGCGTGTGGAGCAGCTGCCGCTTACCGAGAGCAACCGTCTGGCCAACCTTGTGCCTAAGCGTATGCCGGACGGACCCGACGGAAAGACTCTGAAGACCAACCTGGGCAACTGCTACAAGTATGTCCCTGAGTTCGGCCCGGAGTTGAATTCAACCAATCCCATCATTACCGAGACGCTGGAATATGCCCGCCGTCTCGAGGGTAACGTGCGCAACACCGGAGTGCACGCCTGTGGTGTCATCATATGTCGCGACCCCATCACCGACTGGGTGCCTGTGGCCACGGCTGTCGACAAGAATCCGGGCTCGTCGGGCAACGACAAGATAATCGTGACTCAGTACGAGGGATCCATTATCGAGGACACCGGTCTCATCAAGATGGACTTCCTTGGCCTCAAGACCCTTTCCATCATCAAGGAGGCCATCCATAACATAAAGCTCACCAAGGGTATAGATGTCGATATCGACACTATAGACATAGCCGATCCGAAGACCTACGAGCTGTATTGCAATGGCAATACCACGGGAACATTCCAGTTTGAGTCGGCCGGTATGCAGAAGTATCTCCGCGAGCTCCAGCCGTCGACCTTCGAGGACCTCATAGCCATGAACGCCCTGTATCGTCCGGGCCCGATGGACTACATCCCCGACTTTATTGCCCGAAAGCACGGACGCAGCCCCATAACCTACGATATTCCCATCATGGAGAAATATCTCAAGGACACCTACGGGGTGACTGTCTACCAGGAGCAGGTCATGCTTCTGTCACGCCTTCTGGCCAACTTCACACGCGGACAGAGCGACACACTCCGAAAAGCGATGGGTAAGAAACTCATCGACAAGATGAACGAACTTGAGGGTCTCTTCATCAAGGGTGGCACTGAGAACGGGCACGATGCTAAGGTGCTTTCCAAAATATGGGAGGACTGGAAGAAGTTTGCATCCTATGCCTTCAATAAGAGCCACGCCACCTGCTACTCGTGGGTAGCCTATCAGACAGCATGGCTCAAGGCCAACTATCCTCCCGAGTATATGGCTGCCATCCTCACACGCAACCGTTCGGACATCAACAAGCTCACCGGCTTCATGGACGAGTGCAAGCGCATGAAGATCAAGGTGCTCGGGCCTGATATCAACGAGTCCTTCATGGAATTCGGTGTAAACTCCCACGGCGACATCCGTTTCGGACTTGCCGCCATCAAGGGTGTGGGCGAGGGAGTGGTGAAGAGCATCATAGAGGAGCGCGACGCCAACGGCCCATTCTCAAGCGTCTATGATTTTGTAGAGCGTGTCCCCTCCGGCAGTCTCAACCGCCGCACACTGGAGAATCTCGTAAATGCCGGAGCCTTTGACAGCTTCACCGATATGAAGCGCGAGGATTTCTTCTGGGAAAACGCCAAGGGAGAGACATTTGCCGAGACTATTGTGCGTTATGGGCAGGCCTTCCAGAACGACCGTATGTCGTCGGCCATGTCGCTGTTTGGCGATGATGCCGAGATGTCGACCGCCGGGCGTCCGCCTGTGACACCTGCTCCCGACGGTATCCCCGCCCAGCGTCTTGAGAAGGAGCGCGAACTTGTGGGAATGTATCTCTCGGCCCATCCACTCGACCCTTATTATATGGACCTCAACTATGGCACACGTACTATAAAGGGTTTCAACGAGGCCGAGCCTGTCGAGGGCAATGATGTCACCATCGGTGGCATGGTGGTCGACTTCCAGCAGCGACAGGGCAAGAAAGGTATGTTCGGCATACTCAAGATAGAGGACTATTCCGGCTCGGTGGAGTTCATGATGTTCGGACAGACCTTCATTGACTTCCGCAATTTCGGCATACCCGGCACTCCTGTGCTCATCACCGGGCAGTACCAGCGCCGCTTTGTCGATTCCGATCTGCGGTTCAATATAAAGAATATACGTCTGCTTGACGAGGTAAAGGGCACCCTTGTACGGTCCATCACCATCGATCTCGATACACCGCGCATCACCGAGCAGCTCAAGGGAATCCTTGCCGACGAGATGGCCTCGCAAGACAGGTCCGGAGAGGGAGGAGAGCTTGCGTTCCGCATATTCGACCCCTCCATCAACCGTTCGCTCAAACTCCACGCATCCCGGCGCATTCCCATCACGCGACGTCTCATCGACACTCTGAGCGAGGAGAACTACTCATTCACCATCAACGATTGAACTATTTATTTCAGATATAACTAAAACAAAAAACATTAAAGAAATGACTCTTACAGATCAGAACGTTCACGAAATCATTGCATCGGGTCAGCCCGTTGTTATCGACTTTTGGGCCACATGGTGTGGTCCCTGTGTACGCATGAGCCCCATTGTAGAGGAGCTCGCCCAGGAATATGAGGGCAAAGCCGTAATCGGAAAGTACAACATCGAGGAGGAGAACGACCTTGCGGCAAAATACCGTATCATGTCTATCCCCACCATTCTTTTCTTCAAGAACGGTGAGCAGGTGAGCTCTCTGCGCCTGGCCGGAGCACAGCCAAAGGCCACTCTCGAAGAGCGTATCAAGCAGCTCATAGAGATGTAAAGTCACGACATCCCCATTGACGAGGACGGAAGAAACAGTCTTTTAAGATTTCTGTTTCTTCCGTCCTTTGTGTTTGTTTAACCCCCGGGTTAAATGCTTCCGTCAAGGCTCCTTTCGGAGGTCGTATCCGTTTCGGAGGTCCTCGAATCTGTCAGGATTCTTCTTGAGGAGTGCGGTGTCGGCGAGTATGTCATAGTCAATAGCGTCCTCGCTGATGCTTTGCGCTACAGGAGCAAGTGTCGGCGCATCGGCCTGAAGAGGCTTGTCGAGGCCCAGATAGTCGCTCAAGGCCTTCAGCACCATCTCCGTGGCTCTGATTTTTCCCTCGCGTGAATATCCGGCGATATGGGGTGTGGCTATCAGAGCCATTTCCAGCAGTTCGCTGTCAGGTTTGGGTTCTCCCTCCCAGCAGTCTATGCCGACCGATGATATGAGGCCGTTTCGGAGTCCGTTCTTAAGCGCGATGGTGTCGGCCACCTCCCCTCGCGCTGCGTTGAGCACCATGGGGTTGCGTTTAAGTTTGGAGATGAACTCCTCGCCTATGAGATGGAATGTGGGGTGGGCACCGTCCTTGACGAGGGGTGTGTGTATGGTTATTACGTCGGCTTCCTCGGCAATCCGGTCCAGCGATGTGAAATCATATTCGCGACTTCCGGCTTCCTCAAGCGGGGGATCGTTGACAAGAACCTTCATTCCCAGACCTCTGGCCCAGCGGATGAGGATAGAGCCGACATTGCCGGCTCCGATTACACCAAGGGTCTTGTCGGACAGGCTTTGGCCGGGAGCAAGAGTGGTTTTCACAGCGGCAAGTACCCACTGGGCTACAGCCGGAGCGTTGCAGCCGGGGGCATTGGCTGTAGTTATGCCGTTTTCGCGACAGTAGTCAAGGTCTATATGGTCGGTGCCTATTGTGGCCGTGCCGATAAATCGGCACTTGCTACCCTCCAGCAGATCCGCATTGCAGTGTGTGCGTGTGCGTGTGATGACGACATCGGCCTCCTTTACATCTTCGGGGCCTATTTCCGTGCCTTTGAGCGCCGTCACTTCGCCAAGCGAGGCAAGAGGCTTGGCTATGAACGGTATGTTGCGGTCAATTACAATTTTCATGATAGTCTGCTCCATATGTACAGGCCTGCATAGGATGCAAGCAGAGAGAGAACGAATATGTAGCCTCTGCGGTTCACTGTGGCACGAAAGAAGTGTCCGGTCTGGAATGCTGCACACACATTGAGCAGCACCACATAGGTCGACAGATTGGTGAAATTGACCATGGCTAACACTCCGGTGGCTATGCCTGTGAGCGACAGAAGGCCGTTGACAGCCCGCGCCCTCGAGTTGAAGCCGAGTATTCTGATCAGATTGACAGAGCCGGTAAGGAATCCCACGACGAGTGTCAGGGCCACAGTGGCCATGAACGGCCATCCTCCGGGATTGTCAAGAATCATCGACGGAGGAGTGAAGAATATATGCGGGAGTCTGGGCAGAGGCACCACGCCAAGTCCGAGCGCTATCCACCATGGTGTCGCTATTCCTATCAGGGCGGCCAGGAGTTTCTTGAAGCGGAATATCCTCATCTGCCCGAGCCCTATGAGAAACACCGGAATGTAGAAGAGAAACACGGGCGAAAGCAGCGAGCCCGCACTCAGTAGTGTGAATACGAGAAAGATGCGCCTGTCCGACCGCCTCTCGTTGTAGACCGAGAACATTACCCACATGGCTGTCATGACCGTCAGTGCCAGCAGTGCCGGCATTATCCCGCTTGTGAAGAGGGTGGGGGTAGCCCCACACGACACCATGAACAGCCCGGCGAAAAAGAGCGATGTCGTGCGCATCAGATTGAACTGCCTGTTGGCCATTATCATGGCTGCCCCTGTGAGCAGTGTCATCACCAGCGATGCAGGGTCGGCAAGTCCGAGAAGGTCAAATCCGGGAGTGGCCAGCACCATCCATGATCCGAGAATCATGAGAAGCATGGCCACTCCGCGTGACCTTATCACATTAGTGATATGTGTTTCCCTTCGAGTCATTATTTCATTCCGAGAGCCTCCTCGATGGCGCGGAGATCCGAGCCTATGTCGCGGCGGAAGTATTTCCCTTCAAAGGTTACTTCGCCCGCGGCCTTGAAGCTGTGGGCCAGTGCATCGTCGAGATTCTCTCCGTATGCGCTGCAGGCTATCACGCGTCCGCCCGAGGTGACGAGAGTGCCGTCGGCCTCGCGCTTGGTGCCGGCGTGGAACAGGATGGCGTCCTTGCACTCCTCGGTGCCTTCGATCACCTTTCCCTTGGCGTAGCTGCCGGGATATCCGCCCGATACCACCATCACTGTGGTGGCGTAGCGTGCATCAAGTTCGAGAGGCATGGTCGAGAGATTGCCTCGGGCAGCTGCCTCGATGAGGGGAAGAAGGTCAGAGGCAATGCGAAGCATCACCACTTCGGTCTCAGGGTCGCCCATACGCACGTTATACTCTATCACCATAGGTTCTCCGCCCACCTCGATGAGGCCGAGGAAGATGAAGCCGCGATAGGTTATACCCTCGTCGACGAGGCCCTTGACAGTGGGAATGATGATGCGCTCTTCCACTTTGCGCATGAATGTTTCATCGGCAAACGCCACAGGGCTCACTGCGCCCATGCCGCCGGTGTTGGGACCTGTGTCACCCTCGCCGATACGCTTGTAGTCCTTGGCCACAGGGAGTATGCGGTAGCCTCCGTTGCCGTCGGTCAGAACGAACACCGAGCACTCTATTCCCTTGAGGAACTCCTCGATTACGACCGTGGCCGACGATTTGCCGAACATTCCGCCCAGCATCTCGCGCAGGGCGCTCTTGGCTTCGTCGAGCGAGTCGAGTATCAGCACGCCCTTGCCTGCTGCAAGACCGTCGGCCTTGAGCACATAGGGAGCCTTGAGCTCTTCGAGGAATTTCTCACCATCGGCAAGTGTCTCGGCAGTGAAGCTCTGGTAGCGGGCGGTGGGGATGCCGTGGCGCACCATGAACTGCTTGGCAAAATCCTTGCTTCCTTCCAGTGCGGCGCCTGCCTTTGAGGGACCGGCTATAATCGGCGAGCCTTCGCGACCTTCGAAGTAGTCGTAGATTCCGGCTACGAGCGGATCCTCGTTGCCCACGACAATCATGTCTACCCCCTTTTCGGTGGCAAACTGCGCGATAGCGTCAAAGTCGAGAGGCGAGAGGTCCACATTCTCTCCATAGGCATCGGTTCCGCCGTTGCCGGGAGCTATATAGAGATGGTTGAGTGCGGGGCTCTGCGCCATTTTCCATGCGAGAGCACACTCGCGCCCTCCGCTGCCGAGAAGCAGCACGGTCAGTTTTTTTGTCTGCTCGGCCATTGTTTCGCCGGCGTTGAAAGGACTCTTTTCAGGATTGTTGCTCACGGGAGTTTTTAGTATATTGAGGTTTTGCTGTATTGACATGATATTTGGGGTGGAGAGAGGTGGTGGGGTTAAGGAATGTTATTCTGCCTTGTTCTCGCCGTCGGGACGTTTCCATCTGCGGCGTGTGCGCATGAACGGACCTTCTCCGGCAGGTATCTGCGGAGTCTTGGGGGTGTCGCCGAGAAACTTCAGGGCATGGACGTTGCGACGGCGCTGGAGCATCATTTCTGCTTCGCTTTCGCTCTCGCGGGCAGTCTCTTCCTTAAACTTGCGACGACGCTCCTCGGCGCGGGCGAACCCTCCGGTCTTGGGACGGTATTTCTCGCTCAGCGCTGTGCGCTTCTCCGGGCCACGGCGCGGACCGTCGTTATTCTTGGCCCGACGGCCTCCCATTCCTTTCTCACGTGCGTCCTTGCGCCACTCGGCATCGCTTTTTCGGGCTATGCGTCCTTTGGCCGGACGTTCGTCGCGGCGTTCATCCTTGATGGAGCCTCCGTTTTTGCGGAACTCGCTCTTCGTACCCTCGAAGCTGATGTATTCGCGCAGCTGGCAGTCTATACCGCCGTTCTGCAGTTCCTCCTTCACTGAAGGAGTCAGTCCGATGTGCATCAAGCAGTCCTCGTTCGACGAAATCACCCAGTTGTGGTAGCCCAGGAACACCCTTTTCATCTTAGTGCCTATCTGGCGGTAGAGATTTTCGATATCCTCGGGGTTGAGGCGCTCTCCATAGGGAGGATTGGTCACCATCACTCCGGGAATTCCTCCGGCCGGAGCCTCGTCCCACTGCTGAAGGGGCTTGACACGCAGGTTGATATACTCGTCTACCCCGGCAGCGAGGATATTGCGCTCTGCCACCGACACCGCCTTGGGCGAGATGTCGGCACCGTATATCTTGAATGGCACTTCGCGCGGACCTTCGCCCTCGGCAAGCACACTCTCGAAAAGCTCGGCGTCATAGTCGCGCCAGTTCTCGAAGGCCCAGCCCTTGCGGAACGAGCCGGGCTTGATGCCGCTCGCTATGAGTGCGGCCTCGATGAGGAATGTGCCCGAGCCACACATAGGGTCGACAAGGGGGCAGTCGCCTTTCCATCCGGTCTTGAGCAGAATGCCGGCGGCAAGCACCTCGTTGATGGGAGCGTCGGTCGATGCAACGCGCCATCCGCGCTTGTGCAGCGACTCGCCGGATGAGTTGAGCGACAGTGTCACACGGTCACCGTCGATGTGGACGTTGATCATCACGTCGGCATCGCTGAGTCTGACACCGGGGCGCTTCTCCTCGCCGAAACGGTCCTTGAACCAGTCGACAATAGCGTCCTTCACGCGGTAGGTCACGAATCGTGAATGTGTGAATACGTCCGAATGCACCGTGGTGTCGATAGAAAAAGTCTTGCCCACCGACAGGATGCTTCCCCAGTCATACTCCTTCACCATCTCATAGAGACTGTCCGGGTTGGAGGCCATGAACTTATAGATGGGGCGCAGGATGCTCAGTGCGGTGTGGCTGCACAGATTGGCGCGATACATCATTGCCAGGTCTCCTTCGAAAGAGACCATTCGCAGCCCGGGCTGCACATTGAGTGCGCCCATCGAGCGTAGCTCTTCGGCCAGTACTTCCTCAAGTCCCTTGAGGGTCTTGGCTACCATTTCGAATGTTTGTTCCATGTATTGGTTGTATGTTCTATGAGATGTGTTATTTGCTTGATTCTATTGACCTGAAATTCTCCCCTCGTGCCTGGATGAGTTTCTCCCCGGGGGCCACGTCTCGTGTCACCCACAGGTTGCCGCCTATCACGGCGCCGTCGCCCACGCTCACACGCCCGAGTATGGTGGAATTGGCATATATCACCACATCGTTGCCAATGATGGGGTGGCGGGGTATTCCCTTCACCGGATTGTTGGAATCATCAGTCACGAAGCTTCGCGCTCCCAGGGTGACTCCCTGGTAGATTTTCACACGGTCGCCTATGATAGCGGTTGCCCCGACCACGACACCTGTGCCGTGGTCAATGACAAAAGCCTTCCCGATAGTCGCCCCGGGATGTATGTCTATGCCGGTGTCAGAATGGGCCTGCTCGGAAATCATGCGCGGAAGCACGGGAACGCCGAGAGTCACCAGCTCATGGGCTATGCGGTGGCTCATTGTGGCCTTTACCCCCGGATAGCACGTGATGACCTCGTGGGTCGACGTTGCCGCCGGATCGCCCATATAAGTGGCATCGATATCCGTGTCGAGAAGTCGTCTGAGCCTCGGAAGCTGTGATATGAAAGTATCGGCCCCGGCCGTAGCCGCAGCTTCAATCTCATGCATAGGCACAGTGCATTCAGTGTCGGCAAACGACAGTCCCGCAGTAATCTGGTGGATTAGGAGACCCCGCAGTTCATGGCAGGCGAGGGTCATGGTGGAGCGCATCACCGATGCCGACTCCACGTTTTCGTTGAAAAAGCCCGGAAACATCAGTCCCGAAGCCAGGGCCACGATGCGACGCACCGAGGTATTGGACAGCAGAGGCGCGCCTTCATGGCGACGGCTCGGACACACGTGGCGTATGTCGTCGAGGCTGCACAGACGTTCCACTATGCTGTCGATGCTTGGCTGAGGGGCAGAGGGCTGTTCCATAATATCAATCGGGGCTTGCTTTATCCCCGCTGCAAAGTTACAACTTTTTCAGCGAAATCGCAAAGTCGATACCATATCCTTGCGACTCCTTTTAGTATGGCCGGAATATCATTCTACCGGTCTCAAGCTATAGTTAAGGTTATCCTGTGATTTTTCACACTTGTCGTTCAGTAAGGTGAGCGTGTTTGCGTCCTCTCGCAGGAAGTTGAATACCACATACTATATATGTTATATTATAAATGTGTCTCACTCGCTTTTTTTCCGTATATTTGTATTCAAATACACTTTGTTCATGAAATCTATCAAGGAAATCTACCGCATAGGTCTCGGCCCGTCGTCGAGCCACACCATGGGGCCGCGTGAGGCGGCACTCAGGTTTCTGTCACGCCTGTCACCTTCTGCCTCAAGTGTTCAAGTCACTCTCTACGGAAGCCTTGCCGCCACCGGAAAGGGCCACATGACCGACGTAGCCATTGAGAGTGTGCTGCGTCCAACCGGACTCCCGTTCGAGATTCTATGGGAGCCGGAGATATTCCTGCCATACCATCCCAACGCCCTGCGTTTCAAATCGTTTTCTCAGTCGGGTGATTTGCTCGACGAGATGCTGGTCTACAGTATCGGGGGTGGTGCCATAAAGATCGAAGGAGAGGAGACCGACGACCTCCCCGACATATATCCCATGAGCCACATGACCGACATAATGCACTATTGCGAAAACACCGGGAAGTCCTATTGGGAATATGTCGAAGAGTGTGAGGGGCCGGAAATATGGGACTACCTCGCCACTGTGTGGGCGGCAATGAAAAACGCCGTGGAGCGCGGACTGGCCAGCGAGGGTCGCCTGCCAGGACCGCTCAACCTAAGCCGCAAGGCTGCACAATACTATATCAAGGCCGAGGCCTATCGCGAAAACATGAAGTCGCGCGGACTCACCTTTGCCTATGCGCTCGCAGTATGTGAGGAAAATGCCTCGGGCGGAGAGATTGTCACTGCTCCCACCTGTGGGTCGTGTGGCGTGGTGCCCGGAGTGCTCTACCACATATGGAAGAGCCGTGATGTGCCCGAGCGACGCATACTGCGGGCTCTTGCCACAGCCGGACTTGTGGGAAATGTCGTCAAGGAGAATGCATCGATATCCGGGGCCGAGGTAGGTTGCCAGGGTGAGGTGGGAGTGGCCTGCGCGATGGCTGCCGCCGCTGCCAACCAGATTTTCGGCGGTAGCCCGTCGCAGATAGAGTATGCCGCCGAGATGGGTCTCGAGCACCACCTCGGAATGACCTGCGACCCCGTGTGTGGACTCGTCCAGATTCCATGCATCGAGCGAAATGCCTACGCGGCCGCCCGAGCCCTCGATGCCAACATATACTCGGCGTTCAGCGACGGAGTCCACCGAGTATCGTTCGACAAGCTTGTGCACGTCATGAAGGAGACAGGCCACGACCTTCCGTCGCTCTACAAGGAGACCGGGGCCGGCGGACTTGCTAAAGACTTTAATTTCAGCGTATAACATACTGTCTGTCTGCTGTCTGCATCTCAGTGTATAATGCAGTGAGATGCGTCGGATGAAAAATAACTAATAAATTAGTTGGATAATTAATTTTTTAGTTATACCTTTGCCTTCAACAAATTCATCCGACAATGAAAGCAGGAAGAAAACGCCAGGTACTCACCGAGAAAGAATCGGTGATCATGAATATGCTTTGGTCGCGCGGGCCTCTGTTTGTCCGCGAGATGCTCGAAGCCTATTCCGAACCACGCCCCCATTTCAACACGGTGGCCACCACTGTCCGCATCCTTGAGGAGAAGGGCTATGTGGCCCATGAGGTTCTCGGCGGCTCACACCGTTTCTACGCCGTCGCCGACAAGAATGACTTCCGCGACCGCTCTCTCGCCGAAGTCATACGCAATTATTTCGACAACTCCTACAAGAGCGCCGTCTCTGCGCTTGCCGAAGAGGAGAAAATCTCCGTCGACGAGTTGCGCGAGATTATAGAGATTATCGAAAACCGCAACCGAAAATCCTGATTCACAGCCATGGGTGCCATCTTCTCCTACTCCCTCGTCTCCGGCCTCCTTCTCCTTGCCATGTATCCCGTCTACAAATGGCTCATGGCCGGCGAACGCCAGCACGGCTACAACCGTCTCATCCTCTATCTCGTCTACGCCTCCTCGCTGCTTCTCCCTGCTGCAGTCCCATCTGTCAGGGCCTTTGTCGACCGCATAGCCTCTCCGGTCAGTGCCTCGGTGCCTGCGGCAGAAATCGAGATAGGCCTTCCGCTGGTCAGCGTTGTAGAGCATGAAGCCTCGCTTCTGCCCGCTGTCTTTCTGGGTCTCTATCTCGTCGGGGCGCTTCTGTCGCTCCTCTTCACCATCCTCGTCATGGTGCGCCTCATCTCCGTCATATCGCGTGGCACACGTCGATCCATCGGTTCCTGCACACTGATTATCACCCCCTCGCGTGGTATAGCCCCTTTCAGTTGGTTGCGTTACATAGTCATGAGTCGTGACGACTACGAATCGTCTGGTCGTGTCATCACGGTCCATGAGCTGCGCCACCTCGCTCTCTATCACTGGGTCGACCTCCTCATTGCACAGTGTGTGGCCATATTCCAGTGGTACAATCCAGCCGCATGGCTCATGCGCGAAGAACTCAAGGCTGTCCACGAGTACCAGGCCGACGAGGCGGTCATAGCCTCGGGAGCCGACATGAGGCAATACCAGATGTTATTAGTCAAAAAGGCTGTTGGCGCGAGATTCCCGTCACTTGCCAACAGCCTGAACCATAGTAAACTTAAAAAACGTATCACTATGATGTACAAATCACGTTCTTCAGTAGTCAGGCGGATGCGCGCAGTCGCGCTCCTCCCCGCAGCAGCCACTGCCCTGTGTCTCACCGGTGTGCCATTCGTAGCCACAGCCCTTTCCGATGCCTCCGGGGCCTCGCTCGTATCCGGTTCGTCCGGCAAAGATAGCGAAATTCCCGTAGCTTTACAAGCATCGACAGCAGGCACCGTAGTTTCAAGTCCCTCAGTCTCCTCTTCCGAGCAGGAACAGAAAGCATCCAAGCCTGCCACCACGATAGTAATCAATGGAAAGGAAGAGGCCGAAAAGAAAGACGGCGCGATAGCAGAATCCTCATCGTCCATCTATGTCAATGGCAAACGCGTTAATTCCGACCCTATAATCTATGTCAACGGCCAGCGTTTAGATTCGTCCCGCTCCATTGCCGAAATCTCACCCGACCGTATTGCATCAATGACTGTCATGAAGGGTGAGCCGGAGGCCTCCATCTACATAGTCCTGAAGGATGATGCAGGGACTGATGGTGTTGAGACGGCTGAAACCAGCTCCCGGGCCACTGCCCAGCCCGTAGTTATAGAGGAAGCTTTAACCTTTAAGAAAAATACAGGGAGCACCGATGGTGGTGGTAAAGCTGAAAGCCCGGTATTAGCCGTTGAGAAGCTTCCGGAATTTCCGGGAGGTTCGCGAGCCATGATGCATTGGCTCGGCGTCAATATAGTCTACCCCGCAGATGCTATAGCCTCGCAGACCGAGGGCCTTGTGGTAGTGAAGTTTGTCGTAGGTAAAGACGGACGTATCAAAGACCCCGAAGTCATCAGATCCGTATCCCCGTCGCTTGATGCCGAAGCCGTCCGCGTACTTCTCGCTATGCCCGAATGGACACCCGGACTCATAGACGGCAAACCTGTAGACTGCTACTTCACCATCCCCGTCGCCTTCAAGCTCACAAAGGACACCCCCGAACAGAAAGAACAGTAACGCACAGCAATACACACAGACGTCTTAGCCTTTCGTAAAATCTGATACTCTCTATCAACAGACCTATTAGTTAAAAAACGGCCGTGGCAGAATCTTCCGCCACGGCCTATTGTCGCTAATAATAGGTCTACAGCCCCGAGACCGCTGTGGTTTCGAGGCTGTAGATGGCGTTTATCACATTAATTAGTAGCAAAGAATCTTAGTTGTAACCCTTGTTCTGCTTATAGAGGTTTGGCACGTAATAAAGTTGGTTGTAAGGCACAGGATAGAATTCGTTTTTCTCAGGAGTATAATGGGCATCCTGATAGTATTGGCCATATTTCGTGCCTTCATACTCCGAATTTTTCTCAGAAGAGAAATAGTTGTTGAGAATTTCTGATGCTATACCCCAACGACGGAGGTCGAAGTAACGGCTGCTCTCCATAGCCATCTCTAAACGTCGTTCCCAGCGTAGACATTCGCGAGCTTTGCTCTTGTCCGAAAAATATGATTCGGGATAAGGTGCTATTTCACAGAAATCCTTAGCATATCCGATATGCTTGTCGATAGAGTTGGCTGCACGTTCACGTATGTTATTGATTATATTTCGTGCCTCATTTAGTTGGCCAAGTTCGATGAGCGCTTCAGCACGCATGAGCATTACATCTGTATAACGGAATATGTAGTCATTCATCGCGAATGCTTGCCATGAACCTTCAAATGTTTCGCCTTTGCTTCGTTGTGGTACATCTTTCAGAGAAGTGTAGTAGCCATATGTGTGAGGTGTGCGGGAGTTGTCCATTGTCATCATCCACTCACTTTCATACTTGTATGGAAAAGATGGCATTCCGACTGTATGGAACAAGCGAGGGTCCCATTTCTGAGTTGTCGTCTTCCCGTTCACTGGATAATCGATAGAAGAGTTGTAGCTGTCAAACATAGGAAGACCGTTAACGGTTTTATAGGCATTTACAAGGTTTTGAGATGGTTTATGGAAATCCCATCCGCATGACCACATTCCCCAACAGCCGTTGAGGGTATTAGACCAATTGGCGCGTCCGAAGCGGGTGTTATCCTCAGTATAGCTTGAAGTCTGTACTGCAAACACCGATTCTTTGCTGTTTTTGTATTCCGGCAGGAATATATCACCGAAATCTTCGAGGTAGTCATATTGTGAGTCTTTCACGACGGCGGTGTATTCAATAACCTTTTTCATATACTCCTCGTTTATGAAATTCACTCCTGTGCCAGATTCATATCCGTTGCCCCAAGCGATGGTTAGGTAGCACTTTGCAAGATATGCGGCTGCAGCTACTTTGTTAGCACGTCCACCGCCGTCGTCTACTACCATAGGTAGGGAATTGTAGGCAGCTTCGAACTCGCCTATCACGAGTTTGAAAAGTTCCTCGTAGGTATATTGGTCATTGCGGACTTGTTCGTGGCTGCTCTGCTCAAATACGGCCTTGTCAATCCAAGGTATCTGGCGGAACATGGTGAGAAGTTTGAAATAGCTGTGGCCTCTAAGGAAGTGTACTTCACCGGTGCGCTGTGCAGCAGTTTTTTCGCCGAGTTTCTCCACACCGTGTTCGTCGAGAGCCTTTAAGGCGCGGTTGCAGCGTGAGATATTGCAATAAAGACGATACCACAGTTGGTCAAGTTCACCGGGTGTGGATGTCAGAGTCGACCATATTTCCATAGGATGATAGCCGGTGTCAGTGGTGCCTCCGCCTCCTTTTAGACAGTCGTCTGAACCGAGGTCGCCGTAGGGCCAGAGATTGAATGGATACTCGAACCAACAGTCGCCGAGCGATGCATAGGCGGCGTTTACCATCTTGTCGGGTTGGGAGTAGGCGAGATCTCCGTCAATTACACCTGTTGGTGGCTCGTTGATGAAGTCGTTGCAGGATGGTAGCAGCGATGTGAGCGCAAGAAGGATATATATTTTTATAGACTTCATGATTAGTCTGTTTTTTGATTTTGATTGTGGAATTTAGAAATCAAGTTGGATTCCGAATGAGAAGGAGGTAGGGATAGGATAGGCCCAGTTTGCATTCTCTGGGTCTGAACAGGTAAGACTGTTGCTCTTTATGGTGAACAGATTCTGGCCTGAGACATATACACGGGCACGGCTCATGCGTAATTTCGACAGAAGTACTGAAGGCAGGTTGTAGCCAAGCTGAAGAGTACGCAGTTTGGCATATGAGCCGTTCTCAACGAAATAGGAAGATGTGCGTCCTTCGTCGCCCTTGTTGTTTGTACTCAGCATCGGTATAGTCGATGAGGTGTTTACTTCAGGAAGCCATGCGTCTAGTACTCTGCATCCCTTGTTGCTGCCTGCATCAGTCACACTCCAAAAGTCGTTTTGGAATTTTTGGTTATTATAAACATCCTGCCCCAAAACACCCTGCCAGAACATCTGTAAGTCGAAATTTTTGTAACCGAGTTCTACATTGAGTCCAAATGACAGGTCTGGCACGGGATTGAATATCCATGTCTGGTCGTCTGGAGTGATTTTACCGTCTTTGTTGAGATCGGCATACTTCATTCCACCCATACGGGCATTGTCCTGGCCGGAATTGGCAGCTTCTTCAGCTGTTTGGAACAGACCATCAAATACATAACCGACAATTGAACCGTAGGGCTGTTTGGATTGTACGAGGTTTTCTGTAGTAGTGTGGGCGTATGATCCTGTGGTAGTGTTGGGCAGATATGTCACTTTGTTGCGGAAGAAGTCAAAGTTTAGTGAAGCTTTATATGAGAATCCGTTTCTAAGCTCATCACGCCAGCCGACGAGGAATTCCATACCTTTGTTGCGGAGTGATGGACCGTTGAGCCATGAGGCTCCGCCTTCTCCCATAGCACCTAAATAGGCAGGAGTGATTAGCATATCTTTCACATCCTTGATATAAGCGTCTATAGTTCCGAACAGACGGTCCCCGAGCATACTGTAGTCTACACCTGCATTATACTGTATGGTGGTCTCCCATTTCAGATTGTCGTTTGCGGTCTGGCTGGCAATATAACCCGATGGGAAGATACCACTCTGTTGCAGAAGTAGGTCGTAAGCTGTTGAGGTAACGCGGTCATTGCCGTAGTCAGCCACGTATAGAGCATACCGAGCGGTGTTGGATATGGCCTGGTTGCCGGTTTTACCCCAGGAAAGTCGTAATTTAAAGTCGTTTAGCCATGCCTTGCGGATGTTTTCTGATATGCGATAACCGATAGTGGCTGCTGGAAATGTACCATAACGATTGTTGCGTCCGAAGCGAGAGGAACCGTCACGGCGTATTGTGAACGATGCGAGTAGAAGATTGCGCCAATTGTAGTCGGCTTTGCCGAAGAAGGAAACAAGGGAATATGCCGACTTGTTGCCTGTAGACTTCTCCACCCCAACTGATGCATCTGGATACATATAGTCAGGTGTTTCTACAGTGTAGTCTTCATTATAGCCTGAAAAGTCTATGCGATTTTGACGAAACATCTCCATACCGGCAAGGAGGGTGAAGTTGTGTTCTTTGGCTAATGTGAAGTTATAGTTTGCAGTGTTGGTCCAAGTCCACTTTGAGTCATTGGCTTGTGAGAGGGTGGTAGAATTGGTGTCGTTGTTGACAATGTCGCTATGGAAAGTGTAATTGTAGGAGTGGATGAAAGCGGCATCATAATCGATACCAAAATTGGTGCGGAGCGTGAGTCCCTTTATGGGCTTGAGGTCCATATAGGCGTTTCCGAAGAGACGCCACACGTTAAGAGCGTTGTCTTTGTTAAATGCAAGTTCGCGAAGTGGATTCTGGCGATCCGCCATACTTCCGACCGGTCCTGCATAGGTGGTGCCGTTAGTTTCGAATACAGGAACGATGCTAGGCATCTTTAGGGCATTCTCCATCGGATGGCAGTCAACCTGCTTTGTGTGGGTAAGGGTGAAGTTTTCCCCTACAGTGAGGATGGGACTGATGTTGAACGATGAGTTCATTCGGGCGGCGATGTTCTCGAAGTTGGTGTATTTTAGAATACCTTCGTTTTTCTTATAACCGAGAGAGAAGAATACGTTAGTTTTGTCGTTGGCTGAGGACACAGATGCATCGTAGCTCTGAGCAAAACCGGTGCGGGAGATTTCGTCAAGCCAGTCGGTGTCAGACATGAGCATAGTGCGTTTCTGGTTGATATATCCGTCATACTGTCCATTCACCTTGTAGTCTCTGTATTGGTTTGTGTTGATGTCGTAGACACGGATGGGAAAACCATCGGTGGCATTGAGGTTGAGTCCGTAGCTTGATGCATAGGCTACTGGATCGATTCCGTCGTTGAGGGCAGCCTGTGCCATGGCGGTGGCATAGCCCGGAGTGTTGAGGAGCTTCATAGTTGATTGTGAGGTGTAGGTCTGTGCGGTCAGATTGGCCGAGAAACTCACATTCACTTTGTTTGCTCCTGCATTAGCTTTTCCTTTCTTTGTCGTTATAATTATTACACCGTTGGCTGCGCGCGAACCATAGATAGAAGCCGATGCGGCGTCTTTCAGCACTTGCATCGATTCGATATCATTCATGTTAAGAGAGTTTAGGGTAGCAGTGGTTGGTACGCCGTCGATGACGAAAAGAGGATCTTGAGAAGCGTTGAATGAGCCGATGCCACGTATTCGCACTGAACCTGTTCCACTTGGCGAGCCGTCGCTTGTAATAGTCATTCCGGGCACTTTCCCTTGTAGAGCACGCATAGGGTCAGTGTCCGATGTAGTTTCAAGCGATTTGGTAGAAATCACCGATACCGCGCCGGTGAGGTCGGCCTTGCGGACAGTCTGATAGCCTACGACCACCACTTCGTCGAGCATCTCGGTGTTTTCGTCAAGATGTATGGTCATGTGTGATTCGGCCTTGACCTCGGCGGTCTTGAAGCCTACATAGGATACGGTGAGAGTTGAGCCTTCCGGCACTGTCAGCTGGAAGTTGCCGTCGATGTCGGTAGCCGCGCCGGCCTTGGTTGACTGGCAGACAACCGATGCACCGATCAGCGGCTCATCGTCTGTGCGAGAGAGAACGGTCCCATGCACAGTGAGATTCTGCGCCTGCGCCATTACTGCTATCGCAAACAGTAAAATTGCACTGAGAATTGATCTTTTCATTGTAATATAGATTTTGTAAGAATTTTTGCACAAATTTACTACTTGTCATGTTCCCAGCATATAAAGAATCTTGTATACGCTATAAAAAATGCGTGAACACACTATTTTTTATACTATTTGCAACAAAATTCATATCATTGCGCAAATGTGTGCCACTCGGGCGGATATGTTCTACAACATATCTCTTTTTTTGGAAATTCGTCACGTCCAATAGTATATTTGCATTGTAAGCACCTAATCTATCAATCAATTATTTGTCACATTCTATGAAGCATTCTTTAAGAGGCTCCTTTCTCGGAGCCGTTGTCGTAACATCCGTATTTACGGCCTCGGCAGCCATAACCGAAGTGGGAACCGGCACAGGTACATCATTCCGTTTTATCAATTCAAGGTTCACGATGGGTAACGAGGTCGCTCTTTACAGCGAGGTCGAATATGAGCGTGTATTCGAGATTTTTGACAAAACTCTCAAACCTGTCAGGACTATCTCTATTCCGGAATATCCCGAAGTCAAGGCTACAAAGATTGTGGAAGAGGGAATTCGTGGACCGGTAGGTATCTCGCAGTCGGGTCGACATGAAGAACCCACTTGGTTAGACATTTCATCCGAAGAGATGGACAATGTCGCTGCAAGCAATGGCTATAAGCTTAGAAGCCAGTCGGGCAACACGATAATCTATATGACCGATAACTTATGGGATTATTATTACGGGGAGATATACGGCCTCAAATATCCGGCACGCTGGATTGAATGGGACTCCGAGACACGCAACGGTGTAATGGTCAGTGTAGAATATACCTATGAGGATTGGGGATCCACCGGTTTGTACGGCGAACCTCAGACCGAGATCGAGAGTGTCAGACCAACGATCTTGGAAACCGAACTGAAGTCAGCCGACTGTGGCGATATGGAGGATATACCATTGACGCAGACTCTTTTCAACGACGACGAGGCCTTTGAGTGGATTATCCCCGTGATTTCTGCCGTAGATATATCACTCACCACCCTGGATCGCAAAGAGACAGGACAGAGCTTGGTGAGCACCGGTTTTATGGTGAAGTCGGAAGATGGCTCCACTGTGGCTACCGTGGCCTTTCCGTCAGGTCTATATGGATATATTTATGATAGTCCTGAACTTCTGATTATAGACAATCGATATTACCTGGTGGTTGCTGTATTCACCGCTGATTACAGCGAGAACTACTCGCTCATATATGAGATAAGCCGTGAGTCGGGCCTCATAGATATGGTCGGAGAGCCCCTACCTGTCAAGGTGCATCCCACAGCACCCGTGAGAGGCGCAACTGTCGATGTGGAAATAGGCGCAACCACAGGCAATCGCCTTGTCCTTGGAGTCGTAGGATCTGACGGCCGCACCGTCATGCGCCGCAATCTCGAGCCTGGCACTACACATACATCAATCGATACCGGGCGTCTCGGACGTGGTGTATATGTAGTCACCGTCACCGATGGTGCCGGTACACGCAATGCCACCAAGATAGTGGTTCGCTAATCCTCCCTTGCACCACGGCGTTTATTCCCCCGATAATACACGTATCAACCCCTGCGGAAAGAATAGACCGCAGGGGTTGATTTTTTGCTGTTTCCGGCTGTGTTAATATAGATAATCGACAGCCGGAAAAACCACCGTCCCCCCGACACACTTTTCCGCGTGTCGGGGGGACGGTTTTATAGGGTAGGGAAGGACAAGCGCTTAGTCAGCAATCTTGGCCTTGATGAACTCACGGTTGAGACGGGCGATATTGCTCAGAGAAATGTTCTTGGGACATTCTGCAGCGCAGGCACCGGTGTTGGTGCAGTTGCCGAATCCGAGTTCGTCCATCTTTCTCACCATGGCGCGGGCGCGACGTGCACGCTCCACCTGGCCCTGGGGAAGGAGGGCAAACTGGCTCACCTTGGCGCTGACAAAGAGCATTGCCGAGCCGTTCTTGCAGGCAGCCACGCAGGCACCGCAGCCGATGCAGGTAGCAGAGTCCATGGCGATGTCGGCCACCTCCTTCGAGATGGGGAGGTTGTTGGCATCGGGAGCGCCGCCACAGTTGAACGACACATAGCCGCCGGCCTGCTGAATCTGGTCGAAAGCGTTGCGGTTGACCATGAGGTCGCGGATCACGGGGAATGCAGCCGAGCGCCAGGGCTCAATGGTGATAGTGTCCTCGTTGTTGAACTTGCGCATATGCAGCTGGCAGGTGGTGATGCCCTGCACGGGGCCGTGGGGATGTCCGTTGATATAGAGCGAGCACATACCGCAGATACCTTCGCGGCAGTCGCTGTCGAACACTACAGGCTCCTCGTTCTTGTCTACGAGCTGCTGGTTGAGCATATCGAGCATTTCGAGGAATGAGCTGCCGGTGGAGACATTCTCCACACGGTAGGTCTTGAACGCCCCCGGTTCTTTCGGGCTACGCTGGCGCCAGATCTTGAGATTTACATTTATAGTATGTTCCATTGTTGTAATATCTATTTTGAAAGTCGTGGGGGTTGTTTATGACTTGTAGTTACGGGTCTGCACCTTGATCTCGGTGTAGTTGAGGGGCTCCTTGAGCAGAATGGGCTTCTCGTTGTCGCCGGTATACTTCCAGCAGGACACATACATATAGTCCTTGTCGTTACGAGCAGCCTCGCCGTCGGCGAGCTGATACTCTTCGCGGAAGTGTGCGCCGCAGCTCTCGTTGCGGTTGAGGGCGTCGATAGCCATCATCTTGGCGATTACAAGGAAGTCCTCCAGGCGGAGAGCCTTCTCAAGCTCGGTGTTGAGGTCGTCGGCACGGCCCACGATGCGAAGGTCGGAGTAGAACTCCTTGCGCACCTTCTCCACTTCGTCGAGCGCCTTCACGAGGCTCTTGAGTGTGCGGCCCATACCCACGAGGTCCCACATCACGTGGCCAAGTTTCTTGTGGATCTGGTCGGGCGACTTGGTACCCTTGATAGACATCAGGCGGTCGATGCGGGCGCGTACAGCCTTCTCTGCCTCGTCAAATTCCTTGGTGTCGGTAGTGAAGTGGGGCACCTTGATCTGGTCGCTCAGATAGTTCTGCATGGTGTAGGGCACAACGAAGTATCCGTCGGCCAGACCCTGCATGAGTGCCGATGCACCGAGACGGTTGGCACCGTGGTCGGAGAAGTTGCACTCGCCGATGGCGAAGAGACCCTTGATAGAGGTCTGGAGCTCATAGTCCACCCAGATGCCGCCCATGGTGTAGTGGGAAGCGGGGAAGATCATCATCGGGGTCTCATAGGGGTTGTCGTCCGAGATCATCTGGTACATATCGAAGAGGTTGCCGTAGCGGTCGCGCACGACATCCTCGCCCAGGCGCTGGATGGCATATTTGAAGTCGAGATATACGGCATTGCCGGTACCTACGCCAAAGCCTGCGTCGCAGCGCTCCTTGGCTGCACGGCTGGCGATGTCGCGGGGACAGAGGTTACCGAAGGCCGGATAGCGACGCTCCAGATAGAAGTCGCGGTCCTCGTCGGGGATATCGGTCGGTTTCTTCTTGCCGGCGCGGATAGCCTCGGCGTCTTCTTTCTTCTTGGGCACCCAGATGCGGCCGTCGTTACGCAGCGACTCGCTCATGAGGGTGAGCTTCGACTGGTCTTCGCCGTGTACGGGGATACAGGTGGGGTGGATCTGAGTGAACGCGAGGTTGGCAAGATAAGCACCCTTCTTGAAAGCCTGCACTGCAGCCGAGCCGTTGCAGCCCATGGCGTTGGTGGAGAGGAAGAAGGCACGGCCATAACCGCCGGTGGCGAGCACCACGGCGTGGGCGGCGTAACGCTCTATCTCACCTGTGATGAGGTTGCGCACGATGATACCGCGGGCACGGCCGTCGATGATAACCACGTCGAGCATCTCGCGACGGTTGAACGACTTCACGGTGCCCTTCTTGATCTGGCGGTTCAGAGAAGCATAGGCACCGAGGAGGAGCTGCTGGCCGGTCTGACCCTTGGCGTAGAATGTACGAGACACCTGTGCGCCACCAAACGAGCGGTTGGCAAGCAGGCCGCCGTATTCGCGGGCGAAAGGCACACCCTGTGCCACGCACTGGTCAATGATATTGTTTGACACCTCTGCCAGACGGTACACGTTGGCTTCGCGTGAACGGAAGTCACCGCCCTTGATGGTGTCATAGAAAAGGCGATAGATGGAGTCGCCGTCGTTCTGATAGTCCTTGGCTGCGTTGATACCGCCCTGTGCGGCGATAGAGTGGGCGCGGCGGGGAGAGTCCTGGATGCAGAAGTTGAGCACGTTGAAGCCAAGTTCGCCAAGCGACGAGGCGGCCGATGCGCCGGCGAGGCCGGTGCCGACTACGATCACGTCGAGGTTACGCTTGTTGGCCGGGTTGACGAGCTTCTGGTGGGCCTTGTAGTTGGTCCATTTCTGTGCAAGGGGACCTTCGGGTATCTTGGAGTCTATCTGAAATTCAGGTAGCTTGGAGGATTCGATGTCGGCATAATCCTTCATGATGGGGGTGGAATCAATCATCCCCTCGAGATTCTTTAAGTCTGCCATTTCGGTTTTGGAATGTTTTTAAGAATTGTATATTGGTGGTGGGGAAGATTGATTATTCTCCAAAGGGAGCCGCGCAGGGCTCGCCTCCGTTGAATACGTCGGTTGAAAGAGCTCCCTCGGCCGACTTCCATTCGGTGTACTCGGCCACCTCGGTAGCAAAGTCATTGCTGTTGGCACGGACTGTGAAGACAACGGCCTCGAGAATGAAGAGACCTACCACGATAGTGGTCCACCAGCAACCGATAGTCTTCAGACGGGGAAGCCAGGTGGAGCCGTTCCAGCCACAAGACTGGAACATCGACCAGAAACCGTGGTTCATGTGGAACCAGAGGGCTACGAATCCGATGATGTAGACGATGGGAGTCCAGATCTGAGAGAAGGCAATGTGGATGAAGAGGGTACCGGCGGCGGGAGCCACTTCGATACCGTCGTGAACATACTCGCAGCCAAGAATCTCGGCAAGCTGCATCTTGGCCCAGAACTGAATCATGTGGACAACAAGGAACGCAACAATCACAATACCGAGAACGAGCATATTCTGTGATGCCCACTCAACCTGCGGCGGCTTGCTCACAACGTTGTAGCGGTCGTTGCCGCGGGCGCTGCGGTTCTGAAGGGTAAGCCATACGGCATAGATGATGTGGATGACGACGAGTGCGGCAAGGCCCACGGTTGCCACGAGGGCATACCAGTTGGCTCCAAGGAACTCACACACAGCGTTGTAGCCCGAAGGCCAGAAAATCGCTACGCCGTTCATCAGGCAGTGAAACGTGATAAATAGGACGAGACACGCGCCCGTGACTGCCATCACGAGTTTTCGTCCTATAGATGAACAAGTTAACCACATAGTAGTTCGGATAAATAATTTAAGTAAGGATTTATTGAATATAGTTTTGTTTCTTCGCTTTTTTACCTTCCTTTTTTCTCGAGTGATAATTCTTTGCAAAGATAATGCAAATCCCCGTCTCTGACAAATTTAAGGAAATTTTTCCGTAATTTATTTTGATAGAAGAGAGTCGGGATGTCAGAGATGCTCACAGGAGAGACGAAGCCTTCCGGCCCACGTCTCTCCTGTGGTATGCATATGCTGTTATCGGCGGTTGAGCGTCAGAACACGTAGCCGAAACCGGCATTAAGATAGATCGGATACATACCGAACGAGATGGTCTTGAACGACGACTCAAACGCGCCGTTCAGTCCCCATGTCAGATTGGCGTTTACCAGAAGATGCTTGTAGGCCACCCACGACACTCCGGCCTGCAGACCCCACTGGAATCGGCGCAGATTCTCTCCGAAGTCATACGTGGCTCTCGACCCGTCCTCAAACACCACCTTGTCGCCTGTCGGGTCGCCCACGCGCAGATAGCCCTCCTCGACATAGCCGTCAAATCCGTTGTTGAAAGCATAGGCCACATAGGCGCCGGCATTCACTTTGAAGCGGCGGTTCACTCTGTAAACGGCGGTCACGGGAATCTCGAGCTGCTGGGAGTGATACTTGGTGTGTACGCGACCCGTCCAGCGTCCGGCCAGTTTCTTGCCGTCCTGGTATATCTCCATTCCGTAGTTCTTCACCTGGGCTCCGGTTTCCATACCTTTGGTGCCGAGGCGCAGGGTGACGGCCACGCCCCAGCGGTGGTCCACACCGAGCCACTTGGTGACGGTGGTGCCCACCTGCAGGTTCAGGTTGGGGCTGTATGAGTCGATTTTGCGTATCTCGGCCGGGAGGGGTATAGGCGATGTGCCGCCGATGTTCACGCCGGCGTTTACTTCATATTCCAGGCCCGAGAATAGGCTGAGAGGGCCGTCGGTCTGCGCATAGCTTCCGAGCGCGGCGCAGAGAGATAATATAATAAGAAGATACTTTTTCATTGTTTTGGGTGGGGGATATGTTTGGCTGTATTACTGACACACGATTTCAAGCTCGTCGACCATCAGTGTGCTTCCGACGGCACCGTTGAAATAGTCGCCCTCCTGGCTCGACGACATCACCACGGCTATGCTGTAGCGGCCTGCCTGGAGTTTCTCGGGATCAATGCTCTTGCCCGGGCGGGCGACAAACGGTATGGTGAATTCCACCCACTCCGACGAGGCGTGGCGGTCCTCTATCTCTGCGGTCAGGATTATCTGTTCGTTATCGGGGGCAAGCACGTTCTCGCCGTTAAGGAAGTCTCGTCCGTCCATCGACTCAAACATCACCGCATACAGGTTGAACATATCCGTCTTTCCGGGCACGGGCACAAGGTCGCCCTTCTCGTTGGCTTCGCAATAGGTCTCGCCGGGCATATACTTATAATATCCGCTGAATGTCACGGGCACACGCGAGAACGGTGTGCCGAAGTTGGTGGCAAGCAGTGGGTACTTGATGGCGTTTGTCATGTCAAATTTGCCCATGAAGAGATTGCCGGCGGCAAGAGGCTTGCCGACACGTTTGCCGAAGTCGCCTGTCGAGCGGGTCACAAGCACCGCGCATTTTCCTGTCACCCCGTCCTCGCCTTGATAAGTGGGGAAGGTGTTGGGGCTTGATGCCTGGAGGGTCAGCGCGAATGCTGCGTTGGCACTCGCCCACGCCCAGCGCTCCTTTCCGTCGGCATCGACCTCGAAGAACTCGTCATACTGGCAGGTTCCGCCCAGCGCGCTCATCTGGCGCACATTCTCGAAGTCGTAGTTGAGGTTGACCGAAGAATTCCGGCGCACCTCTACTATGTAGGATTTATGCCACTTGCCGTCTTCAGAGGTCACGGTATAGGTCTGCGGGATGGAGAAGCTTCGCGTGGTGCCGCTCTCCGGTGAAATTGTGGCACCTGGAGTCAGCTCAAATTCGGGCGAAAGAGCTTCCGTTGACACATTGTTTCTGACATACAGTATGACCTTGTCGTTGTTGATTATTGGAGCGCGGTTTAGTGCGTCGTCGGAGAGTGTCACCCCGAGGATGTCACATTCTGCGTTGAGGGGTTCTTCCTTTATGCAGGATATGCCTGTGAGGAACACCGCCATAACAAGCAGTAATTTGAAATATTTCATGTGATGTGATAATGTGGTTGAAGCTGCAAAATTAGTAAATTTCGCAGAAAAAATCTTCTTTTTTAACAAATAGCACAAGTTATTCTTGCGAACTCTCGTTGTTTTTTTGTAAAAATAATTACCTTTGCACCCGGATTTTGATTAATCACTTTTAACGGTGGCATTTCCTTGTTCACCAAAAATTAACCAAATAAGCAATGAAAAAGAAATTTTTTAGCCTTATTGCTGTAATGTGTACAGTGTTTTGCTTCACATCATGCAGCAATAACGACGAACCCGCAACTCCTGGAAGCAAGTTTGAAGACAGGGACTACACCGACGAATCAGGCCTGACTCTCACCGTCAACGGTACTCCCTATTTCGGCAAGTCTGTTGACTTCAAGCACGTAGACGGCGACAAGGCAGTTGTCACTCTCGCCGGTGCTCCCCTCGATCTCAGCGCAATCATTGGAGGTGTGATGTCAAAGGCCGACAACCAGCCCGCCCCCGGGTTCTCCATCCCTACATCCGGTGTAATTCCCGGCGCTCCTTCTGTCGAGATTCCCGTCACCCTCGTCGGCGATGCTGACAAGTGCACATTCTCCGGCACACACGAGACAGAATACGCCACATTCTCCTACACAGGTGCAATGGAAGGTGAAAACCTCAACTTTGAGGTGAAGGACCTCACTCTCAAGAACACCTCGATGGCCGCTACATACGCCACCGTTAGTTCCGAGTACAATGTGTTCGATGTTTTCCGTGTTGTCTGGGAGGCTGATAAACAAATTCTCGATATGCCTGTCTCTTCGATTGTAGGTTTGATGTCCGTGTTTATCAAGATAAATAATGCTGAAGGCCAGTCCGAATCACTCATGAGCCTTTTCCCCAAGATGCTCAAGGATATCACTCTCGGTGCTGACGGTAGCGTCGTTGCCACATACGCCGATACCGACAAGGAAGGTTGGCCGATCGTTACTTCACCCAAGGGATTCGCTGACTATGTTGTCAAGGAAGACGGCTCAATCCTTCTTTTTGTTAACCCCGCCAACATCGTGACATCCCTCGTCAACGTTGCAAGCAAGTCTCGCGCTCTCGACATTAACGCGCTTATCACCGGGCTTATGACCGATGTAGTTCCCCTTATCGCCAACGGCATCCCCGTATGCTATGGTCCCGCCATTGTCGATCAAGAAGGAACTGTCACTGACGATCCCTCCAATATAAGCTTCTACCTTGACGAGGAAGTACTTCTTCCCATTCTCAAACTCGCTGCTCCCGTCTTGTCTGATAAGGACATCGTAAACGCTATCGTTGAGGCTGCGTCCAAGGATCCCAATATGGGCTTTATGGCAGGTATGCTCCCCGGCATTCTTGCATCGGTCCCCGAGGTAATCGACACAACATCAAAGATTCAGATTGGTATCAATGTGAACAAGATGTAATATTCTTTGTAACATCCCCCCCTATAAATCATCCCGGACGGACTGCCTCATGGCGGTCCGTCCTTATTTTTATAGGTGAAAAATTTTCCGTTTGGCAATTTTTTACCTACTTTTGCGATATTCAATACAACCCTAACCCAAAGCTATTATGGATATAACTTTCACCGAAGCTATCAAGCTCTTCTACAACAAGTACACTGACTTTGATACCCGCGCCACCCGTGCAGAGTATTGGTATGTGGTCCTCTACACATTGGTTGGAGGATTCGTTCTCGGTGCTGTCAGTGACTGGTTGGGCTACATCTTCTCGATTGCCAACTTCATTCCGTCTATCGCCATTGCTGTGCGCCGTATGCACGACATCGGCAAGAGCGGATGGTGGGTTCTCATCAGCCTCATTCCCATCATTGGCATAATCTGGTACATTATACTTGCCATCAAGCCGTCCGAAGGCCCCAATCGTTACGGTGAAGCCTGACAAACGGTTGAACACTCCCATACACGCGTCTGTGGTTCAAAACAAGATTGGTGTATCCTCACCCCCGGCATCTATATCAAGCGCCAGGGCGATAAGACCGTCAAAGTACTTGTGAAATAAGCATCATTGTTTCTCGGACATACCGGCGAGCCACCACGGCGGTGGCTCGCTTTTCATATTCCGGTTGTTTTGAGTTTTTAACATTCACCCGCGCCAATTGGAGCGCATTCTTTTTGGGTACAGCATGAAAAATCACTAATTTTGCATTTATTATACCAAAATCAACCACACCACATATTAATATATGAACGTACTTGAACTAAGTGAACAGGAGATTATCCGCCGCCAAAGCCTTGAAGAGCTTCGCCGTCGCGGCATAGAGCCATATCCCGCAGCGCTCTTCCCCGTCGATGCGTACACCGACGAAATCAAGGACAGGTTTGCCGACGACGCTCCCGCCCGCGATGTAGTAGTGGCAGGCCGTGTCATGGGCCGCCGTATCATGGGAAAGGCTTCTTTCATGGAACTCCAGGACTCCAGGGGCCGAATCCAGGTCTATATAAACCGCGACGAAATCTGCCCGGGAGAAGACAAGGACCTCTATAATGTGGTGTTCAAGAAACTTCTCGACATAGGCGACTTTGTCGGAGTGAAAGGCTTCGTGTTCCGCACACAGACAGGCGAGATATCCATCCATGCCCGTGAGATCACAGTGCTTGGCAAGTCTCTTCGCCCGCTTCCCATCGTCAAGGTCAAGGACGGCGTGGCCTACGATGCCTTCGACGATCCCGAGCTCCGCTATCGCCGCCGTTACGTCGACCTCGTGGTCAACGACGGCGTGAAGGAGATATTCATCAAGCGCACAAAGGTATACAACTCCATGCGCGAGTACTTCAACAATGCCGGCTACATGGAAGTCGAGACTCCCATCCTCCAGTCTATTCCCGGAGGTGCCTCGGCCCGTCCCTTCATAACTCACCACAACGCTCTTGACATCCCCCTCTATCTCCGTATTGCCGACGAGCTCTATCTCAAGAGACTCATCGTGGGTGGTTTCGAAGGCGTGTATGAGTTCTCCAAGAACTTCCGCAACGAGGGCATGGACCGCACTCACAATCCCGAGTTCACCTGCATGGAAATCTATGTGGCCTACAAGGACTACAACTGGATGATGGCGTTCACCGAGAAGATGCTCGAGAAAATCTGTCTTGATGTCAACGGCACAACCGAAGTCAAGGTTGGCGACAACGTCATATCGTTCAAGGCACCCTTCCCCCGCGTCACAATGCGCGAGGCCATTCTCACCCACACAGGTTTCGACATAGAGGGCAAGTCGGAGCAGGAGCTTCGCGAAGCAGCCGTTTCAATGGGCCTCGAGGTCGACGAATCCATGGGCAAGGGCAAGCTCATCGACGAGATATTCGGCGAGAAGTGTGAAGGCACCTACATCCAGCCCACCTTCATCATCGACTATCCCATCGAGATGTCGCCCCTCACCAAGCGTCATCGCGACAACCCCGAGCTCACCGAGCGCTTCGAGCTTATGGTCAACGGCAAGGAGCTGGCCAATGCCTACTCCGAGCTCAACGATCCCATTGACCAGTATGAGCGTTTCGTTGAGCAGATGCGTCTCGGCGAGAAGGGTGACGACGAGGCAATGATTATCGACAAGGACTTCATCCGCGCTCTCGAATACGGTATGCCCCCGACATCCGGCATGGGTATCGGCATGGACCGTCTCGTAATGCTCATGACAGGCCAGACCACAATCCAGGAAGTGCTCTTCTTCCCCCAGATGCGTCCCGAGAAGACCCAGCCCCGCGACAAGGACGAGGCCTTCATCGCAGTAGGTGTGCCGCAGGAGTGGATAGCTCCCGTCCGCAAGGCCGGTATCTACACCGTCGCCGCGCTTGGAGCCGCAGCCCCCGGCAAGCTCCTCCAGGAACTCATCGGAATTAACAAGAAGTTCAAGCTCGGACTCAAGGCTCCCCTCGCCGACGAAGTGAAGGCCTGGGTGGCTTCAGCCTCACCGGCAGCCGAAGGCGAAAGTGCCGAATGATTCTATACAAAAAACTCTTGACAAATTCCCATTTCATATCCACCACGATCTGATATGCAACAGAGATTCCGGAAAATAGCGGTTATGGGTGGCGGAAGCTGGGCCACGGCTTTGGCCAGGCTTCTGCTGCGCAACTGCGACTCGATAATCTGGTATATGAGGCGTGATGACCGCATCGAGGATTTCAAAAGGCTGGGCCACAACCCCGCCTATCTCACCGATGTCCAGTTTGACACCGAACGAATCAGCTTCTCCAGCGACATAAACGCTGTCTGCACTCAAGCCGATACCCTCCTGCTCGTCATGCCGAGCCCCTACTTCAAGAGCCACATCAACCGCATTAGCGTAGATATTTCGGCAAAAACAATTGTCTCGGCTGTAAAGGGAATAATACCCGGCGACAACGAGATTGTGTCCGACTATATGGCTCACCGCTTCGGTGTCAACCCTGAGTCAGAGCTGGTTATCGCCGGACCGTGCCATGCTGAGGAAGTCGCTCTTGACCGTCCGAGCTTCCTCACGGTAGGATGTCACGATGTAGCCCTGGCCGAGGAGTTCGGCCGAAAGCTCAATTCGCCATCCACACGCACCATCCCTTCGAGCGACATCGAGGGAATAGAGTATGCAGCAGTCCTCAAGAATGTTTATTCCATAGCTGCGGGCATAGTCCACGGTATGAAGGGAGGAGACAACTTCCTGGCCATGCTCGTCAGCAATGCCATCAGGGAGATGGAGCGCTTTGTCGACGAGGTGTGCCCGCGTCCGCGATGCATATGCGACTCGGTATATCTCGGCGACCTTCTTGTCACAGCCTACTCCCGATTCTCCCGCAACCACAACTTCGGGTCGATCATCGGCAAGGGATATTCCGTGTCAACAGCCCGTATGGAGATGGAGCAGACAGCCGAGGGATACTACGGCACAAAATGCATAAAGGAAATCAACAAGAAACACGGTATAGAGATGCCCATTCTCGATGCCGTCTACGACATACTGTATCGCCATGCCAATGCCGAGCGTTCAATGCGCGCCCTCGGAAAATGGTTCATCTGACCACAGGCGAGAATATAAACATATTTTTAACAACTCTTTTAAACAACTCTCAATTCCTCAAAATCTCTCACCCTCAAAACTCCACTACTAATGAAAGTCCTAAACTCACAAATACCTATGAAGACTATTAATGTAGACATCCAGCACGTCCTTGGCTCAATCAGCCGTCAGGACATCGAAACCCTCGAACCAAAAGCTACCGAGAGCCTTGACAAAGTGCTCAACGCTACCGGAACCGGAAATGATTTCCTTGGCTGGGTCAACCTCCCCACCGAAACCACCGAAGCTCTTCTTGACGACATCATCGCTTGCGCCGACGAACTCCGCGCATCATGCGACACCGTCGTAGCCATAGGCATCGGCGGTAGCTACCTCGGAGCAAAGGCCGTGGTAGAAGCCCTCAACGACAGCTTTGCAGCCTACCGTCCCGGTGTGCAGGGCGAGCCCAAGCTCCTCTTTGCCGGACAGAATATCGGCGAAGACTATATGTATGAACTTCAGGACTATCTGAAGGACAAGCGTTTCGGTATCATAGTCATCTCCAAGAGCGGAACAACCACCGAGCCCGCCATCGCATTCCGTCTTCTCAAAGAGCAGCTTGAGAGCCAGCTCGGTCTTGAAGAGGCACGCAAGCGCATCGTGGCCATCACCGATGCAAAGCGTGGCGCGCTCCGCACTCTTGCCACCGAGGAAGGCTACAAGACATTCGTCATTGCCGACAATGTGGGCGGACGTTTCTCCGTGCTCACCCCCGTGGGACTTCTTCCCATTGCAGTGGCCGGATATGACATCCGTGCGCTCATCGACGGTGCTGCCGAGATGGAAAAGGCCACATCTGCCCCCGGTGAAAACAATCCCTCGTATCTCTATGCTCTCACACGCAACGCCCTCTACGCTGCCGGAAAGAAGATTGAGATTCTCGTCAACTACAATCCCAAGCTCCACTTCTTCGGCGAATGGTGGAAGCAGCTCTACGGCGAGAGCGAAGGCAAGGACAACAAGGGCATCTTCCCTGCAGCCGTAGACTTCTCTACCGACCTCCACTCCATGGGACAGTGGATCCAGGAAGGCGAGCGCACCATCTTCGAAACCGTTATCTCAGTGGCCGAGCAGCAGCACGAGAAGCTCATCCCCTCTGACGAGGCCAACCTTGACGGACTCAACTACATCGCCGGAAAGCACATCGACGAAGTCAACAAGATGGCCGAGCTCGGCACCCGCATAGCCCACGTAGACGGTGGTGTGCCCAACATCCACATCACCCTTCCCGCTCTCCGCGAGAAGTATCTCGGCCAGCTCATCTACTTCTTCGAGAAGGCCTGTGGTATCAGCGGTTACCTCCTCGATGTCAACCCCTTCAACCAGCCCGGTGTAGAGGCCTACAAGCGCAATATGTTTGCTCTTCTCGCCAAGCCCGGCTACGAGAAGGAGACCGAGGCCATCAAGGCACGTCTCTGATCTATAGTCAGCGAGATTAATACGTTAAATATATGCGCCCGCTCCGTCCTTGCCGACGGGACGGGCGCATTGTTGTTTCTTTTCGAGATATTTTGTAATTTCGCACCCGTTATGAACGATAATATCACAATCTTAGGTATCGAGTCGTCCTGCGACGACACATCCGCGGCAGTCATTCGCGACGGCCTCCTGCTCAGCAACGTAATCGCATCACAGGAAGTCCATGCCGAATATGGCGGAGTGGTGCCCGAACTTGCCTCACGCGCCCACCAGCAGAACATTCTCCCGGTGGTAGATACGGCTCTGCGCCGTGCCGGGGTCGACAAACACTCGCTTTCGGCCATAGCCTTCACGCGCGGACCCGGACTACTCGGCTCCCTGCTCGTGGGCACATCTTTCGCCAAGGGTATGTCGCTCGGACTGAGAGTGCCCATAGTCGATGTCAACCACCTTCACGGCCACGTGCTCTCCCACTTCATTCGCCGCGAGGAGTCCGACATGGTCCCCGAATATCCGTTCATCTGCCTTCTTGTGTCGGGAGGCAACAGCCAGATCATACTTGTGCGCAACTACAACGATATGGAAATCCTCGGACGCACCATCGACGATGCCGCCGGCGAGGCCTTCGACAAGTGTGCCAAGGTCATGGGACTGCCTTATCCCGGAGGTCCCCACATCGACAGGCTTGCTGCACAGGGCGACCCGGCACGCTTCAAGTTCGCAAAGCCCCACATCCCCGGGCTCGACTACAGCTTCAGCGGTCTTAAGACCTCGTTTCTCTACACTCTGCGCGACAACATCAAGGTCGCTCCCGACTTTGTCGAAGAAAACAAGGCCGACCTCGCCGCCTCGCTCCAGCGCACCATCATAGACATCCTCATGGACAAACTCGACAAGGCAGTCCGCGCCACCGGGGTCACCACAGTGGCCATAGGAGGAGGAGTCTCGGCCAATTCCGGAGTGCGCGACGCCGTGGCCGACTATTGCGCCCGCCGTCATCTCAAGGCTTTCATTCCCCCGCGACTGTTCACCACCGACAATGCCGCAATGGTGGCCATGGCCGGATACTTCAAATACATCGACCGTGAGTTCTGCCGTTACGACAGCGTGCCATTTGCCCGCGTCACGGTATAGAGAAACGTTTATACATACCCCCTCCAACATCCACAATGAAAGTCTCAGTCATTGTCATCGGCGACGAACTGCTCATAGGCCAGGTCACCGACACCAACTCGGGCCGCATAGCCCGCGATCTCGCACCCTACGGATGGGAGGTCTCCTACGTACAGACAGTCGGCGACGATGCCGAAGAAATCACCCGGGCCATCACCCGGGCTTTTGTTCTCACAGACGTGGTGCTGACCACCGGAGGACTCGGGCCGACTAAGGACGACATCACCAAGCGTGTGCTCTGCGACTATTTCGGGGGCACACTTGAGATTGACCCCTCTGTCACCGCCAATATCGAGCGCCTCTTTGCACGCCGTGGGTTGAAGCTCAACGAGCTCACCGCCGCACAGGCACTTGTACCCACATCGTGTACCGTCATACAGAACTTTGCCGGCACCGCCCCGGTAATGTGGTTCGAGAAAGACGGAAAGGTACTTGTCTCCATGCCCGGAGTTCCATTCGAGACAGCCTCAGTGTTCTCTCCGGCCGTGCTTCCGCGTCTGCTTGCACGATTCGACAGCGACGTAGCCATCCACCACGCCGTCACCATCGTCACCGGCTACACCGAGAGTGCGCTGGCCATGAAGATAGCCGCGTGGGAAGAAGCGTTGCCTCCCCACCTCCATCTGGCCTATCTTCCAAAGCCTGGTCTTGTACGTCTCCGCATAGACGGCCGCCACTCAGATGCCTCCTTCATACGCGCTGAGGTTGACCGCGCAGCCTCAGAGTTACACGACATTCTCGGCGACGCCGTCCTCGCCTCGCGCGACCTTACCCCTGCCGAAATCCTCATTGAGGAATGTCGGTCGCGCGGTCTCATGGTCGCCACGGCCGAAAGCTGCACCGGCGGCAACGTGGCCCACGAGCTCACGCTCATACCCGGCGCCTCCGACGTTGTGGCAGGAGGAATAGTCTCCTACAGCAACGACGTTAAGACACGCGTTCTCTCTGTCAGCCCCGACACCCTCGCCGCCCACGGAGCCGTGAGCATTCCGGTGGTCCGACAGATGGCCGAAGGAGCATCCCGAGTCACAGGGGCACAACTCACCGTAGCCACCAGCGGCATCGCCGGCCCAGGCGGAGGTTCCGACGAGAAACCCGTAGGCACCGTCTGCTTCTGTGCCCGCCTTGACCTTGGCGACGGCCACCCGCGCGAGGAGTACGTCACACTCCACTTCAACGGCGACAGGGCGCGTGTCATTGACACAGCCACAACCCACGCGCTTATCATCGCCACACGACTCCTTAGATTTTGCAATCTCGGCAATTTTATATAACTTTGCTTGGTTTAATCTATTAATTTACATTCTGCCGATGAGAAAATGGCGCATTGAGGACAGCGAGGAGCTGTACAATATTTCCGGATGGGGTCGCAAATACTTCTCCATCAATGACAAAGGCAATATTGCCGTGACTCCGAGAGAGGGCTACGCATCTGTAGACCTTCGTGAAGTGATGGACGAACTCCAGGTCCGTGACATCACCTCCCCGGTCCTCCTCCGCTTCCCCGACATCCTCGACAACCGTATCGAGAAAATCTCCAACTGTTTCGCCCGGGCTTCCGAAGAGTATAACTACCAGGGCCAGAACTACATTATCTATCCAATCAAGGTCAATCAGATGAGGCCTGTGGTGGAAGAGATCGTGACCCATGGCGAAAAATTCAACATAGGTCTCGAGGCCGGTTCCAAGCCCGAGCTTCACGCCGTCCTTGCCACCAACATCAAGGAGAACGCCCTCATTATCTGCAACGGTTACAAGGACAAGACATTCATCGAGCTGGCCCTCCTTGCCCAGAAGATGGGACGCCGCATTTATCTCGTGGTCGAGAAGCTCAACGAGCTCCGCACAATAGCCGAGGTGGCCGGACGAATGAAGATAAACCCCAACATCGGTATCCGCATCAAGCTCGCCTCATCCGGCTCGGGCAAGTGGGAGACAAGCGGGGGCGACCAGTCGAAGTTCGGACTCAACTCCTCCGAACTGCTCGAGGCACTCGACTATCTCGAAGCCAACAACCTCAAGCATTGTCTCAAACTCATCCACTTCCACATCGGAAGCCAGGTCACCAAGATACGCCTCATCAAGAACGCACTCCGCGAGGCCACACAGTTCTATGTCCAGCTCTGCAACATGGGCTACTCCGTAGAGTATATGGATATTGGCGGCGGTCTCGGAGTCGACTACGACGGATCGCGCAACTCTGCATCCTCCTCGTCGATGAACTATTCCATCCAGGAGTATGCCAACGATGCCGTCTCAACCATTGTTGATGCCTGTGAGAAAAACAACCTCCCGCAGCCCAACATCATCAACGAGAGCGGACGTTCGCTCACAGCCCACCACTCAGTCCTGGTGTTCGAAGTGCTCGAGACCACCCATCTTCCTCTCTGGAAGGAGTCAAAGGAGATAAGCCCCGATGCCCACGAACTGGTCAAGGAGCTATATGGAATCTGGGACAAGATAGACCAGGGCAACTCGCTCGAAAACTGGCACGACGCTCTCCAGATTCGCGAGGAGGCGCTCGACCTTTTCTCACTCGGTCTTCTCGACCTCCGCACCCGCGCACAGATTGAAGAACTCTTCTGGAGCGTGGCCCGTGATGTGGTCGATATTGCCAACGAGATGAAACACGCTCCCGAGGAGCTACGCAAGGTCATCAAGATGGTGCCCGACAAGTACTTCTGCAACTTCTCGCTCTTCCAGTCGCTCACCGACTCCTGGGCCATCGACCAGGTGTTCCCCATCGTGCCGCTATCGCGTCTCAACGAGAGACCATCGGTCACCTGTACCATCCAGGACATCACCTGCGACAGCGACGGCAAGATAGCCAACTTCATCTCCAATTCCGGAAGTGTTGTGGGCGCGCTCCCGGTCCACCCCGTCCGCGAAGGCGAGCCATACTATCTCGGAGTCTTCCTTGTGGGAGCCTATCAGGAGATTCTCGGTGATATGCACAATCTTTTCGGCGACACAAACGCCGTGCACATATCAGTCTACAAGGACCGCTATGAGATCGACCGCATCATCGACGGCGAGACAGTGGCCGATGTGCTCGACTACGTACAGTTCTCGGCCAAGAAGCTCGTGCGCAACGTCGAGGCCTGGGTGACAGCCTCTATGAAAGAAGGCAAGATTTCACCCGAAGAGGGTAGGGAGTTCCTCTCCAACTACCGTTCGGGCCTCTACGGATACACCTACATCGAGAAGGACTGACCCGCTGTGGAGAGATATTTCATGCGCCTCGCCTACCGGGGCGAGCATTTCCACGGATGGCAGAACCAGCCGGGAGCAGTCACCGTCCAGCAGACCATAGAGGAAGCTCTGTCAAAAGTGCTCCGTGTCCCCATGAAGATCACAGGGGCCGGGCGCACCGATGCCGGTGTGAACGCACGCACCATGATAGCTCATTTTGACCTTCAGGCGCCGCTCGCGATGCCTGTCGAAAGGCTCATAGGCGCGCTCAACGCGCTCACAGGTCGTGACATCGCTATCTACGACATCTACCCGGTAGACCCCGAGCTCCACGCACGATTCTCGGCCACTTCGCGCACCTACCACTACTATGCGGTGGAGGGCAACTCGCCGTTTTTCCATCCTCTGTCCTGGAAGGCGCCCGCCGGACTTGACTATGAGGCCATGAACCGCGCTGCAGCCCTCCTGCTCGAGACCGACGATTTCACATCATTCGCCAAGCTCCACACCGACGCTAAGACCAACATCTGCCACGTCACCCACGCTGCCTGGCATCCTGTAGCCTTCCCCGGCGAAACCACGTCGGCCCATGTGTTTGTCATAACCGCCGACCGTTTTTTGCGCAATATGGTCCGCGCTGTGGTGGGTACGCTTGTTGAAGTGGGTCGTCACAAGATTACCGTCGACGACTTTGCCGACATCATAGCCCGCCGTGACCGCTGTGCCGCCGGCACCTCCATGCCACCTCAGGCACTTTACCTCTGGGACATAACCTACTGAGCAATATCTCAGATACACAACACCCCGTCCGTACCGCACCCGTTTAGGTGTGATACGGACGGGGTGTTTGTGGTCCGTGTCGGAGATTATTCCAGTGTCACCTCGGCTCGGCGGTCCTGGGCATTGTTGGCATAAGCGTGGGTCGGGCCATAACCCTTTGCCTTTACATGATGGGCCGGTACGCCGTGTGCCACCATATAGTCGCCCACTGCCTTGGCACGACGGTTGGAGAGACGGCGGTTATAGTCTGCATTGCCGGTCTCGTCGGTATAGGCTTTCACCACCACTGTCTTGCCCGACTTTGCAGCCTTGCCTGCTATAGCTGTGAGCGAGGCTGTCTCGGGCACTTGGGAGTTGTCGGTGTTGAAGAGATACACGACCACTGCCGTAGGTGTGGATGTGGCAGTCTCGTGTCTCTTTGACGAGGAGGTATAACCCTTTCCGGCAGTGGCTTTTGACTGTCCGTACCCTACCGTGCTCACCATCTCTACGATGGTGTCGAGCGGGGCCACTCCGTCTATTTCGGCCACTCTATAGGTCGGAATATCGGAATTTGACAAAGCCGTCAGCCGTGTGTTTCCATCGATTTTCGGCCTCCATATCAGAGCCGCCGCCACCATTATGGCGAGAATAGCGAGAGCCACCCAGCCCGCGCCGCGGAATATACCTTTAGTCTCCTGTATGTCGGCTGTCGCGACATCGTCCATGAGCGGGGCCGCCGCCGGAGCAGCCTCTTCATGAGCCGGGAGTTCTTCGGGAGCCGGATGTCTGTTGAGGCGCTGAGCCTCGGGGTGTCCTCCCAGTCTTTGCATCTCTGGATGCTCGCCCAATCTCTTGAGATCTTCGTGAGACTCTTTCATAATCGTATAGTTTTAAGTAAGTTCTTTGTAATAAAAACACACCCGCAAATGGCTAAGTTGACACCGTTTTGGCCATAAAAAGTTAAAATAGATTCTCGTTTCGCGACACTATCGCACCTTTTCCACTTCTTTTCCGGGCTATCTTTGTGGAAAAAAACACGACACTATATGACCAAAGAAGATCTTGCCCACCTCCGTATCAGCCGTTCCGCCCTGGCCTTGCACATCACGGATGTAATCGACCGTCTGATAGAGAAAGAAGTCGTGGGAGATGTGTTTGCCGACACTGTGACAGAAGTCTACCTCCACATACTTGACGAGTCACGAGTTTCCGACCCGTCGTTCGATACCGACCCTGTTATATATGCCGAGGCTGTCGAGGCTATTTCACGTTCGGCAAAACGTTCGGCCTCAGCCCGCATTTCGGCTGCGCGTCGCAAGGCTGCCATGGAGGCAAAGCCTGTTTCGGAACCTCCCGAGCCAACGCCGCAACAGCCTGAGACAGAAGTCGCCCGGCCCGAAGCCACAGCTCCCGAATCGGCTACGGAGTCACTTCTGTCTCCCTCGTTGGAGGATTGCGATGTCGCCACATCATCCGCTTCTTCCGTCGGCGTGACCGACTGCCGGGTTTTTGAGGCTGTCGGTTGTTGCGATATTCCTGATATTGCAACACCTCCTAAAGAGTGCAACTTTTTTAGTCCCGGACACGTGTATTTAAAAGAAAATTAGTATATTTGCACACTAAATTGGCGGGGCAAAGTGTGCCCTGCCCTCAACCCACGCAATTAATCAATCCCTAATTCACTTAAATACACTAATTTAACACAATGCAAAGCAAAGGATCTTTGGGAAGTATTGTTGCCGGTGTAATAGCCATCTTCATGGTGCTCATCTGCCTCTTCTACCTCTCTTTCACCGTGGTGACCAACCACTATGAGAACAAGGCGGCAGAGGAAGCAACACGAGTGGCAGCGCTTGACAACAATTCTCCGGACACTTATCGTAAGGCCTACAGCGACTACATCAAGAACATCGCCAACGAAAAGGTCTATCTTGGTTATACCTTTAACGAAGTACAAAAACTCGGTGTGGGGCTCGGCCTTGACCTCAAGGGCGGCATGAACGTCACTCTCCAGGTTTCCGTTCCCGATATCCTCCGCTCCATGGCAAACGCCGAAGGCAATCCCTACTTCGACCGTGCCGTGAATAACGCCGACTCTGTGGCTCGTGCCAACAAGAGCGCCGACTTTATCGACATCTTCTTCAACGAATACCGCAAGCTCGATCCCCAGGGCGACCTCTCTGTAGTCTTCAAGGACCAGGTGAAGCGCGGCGACAACGCTGATGCTGTCAAGGCTGCTCTCAAGCAGGAGGTCAAGGACCGCGTAAGCTCGTCGACCAACGTGCTCCGCACCCGTATCGACCAGTTTGGTGTGGTTGCCCCCAACATCCAGGAGCTTGAAAACGACGGTCAGATCCTTCTCGAACTTCCCGGTGTGAAGGAACACGACCGTGTGCGCGAGCTTCTCAAGTCGAGCGCCAATCTCGAGTTCTACGAGACCACTCCGTTCTCTGAGATTTCCGGTGCCCTCCAGCAGCTCGACAACACCCTCCGTGCCGACTCTACCGGCAATGGCAAGGGCCTCTTCGACTACTTCCTCCAGGTAGGCAATCCCCGCAACATCATCGGCGTGGGCGCAGCCACCGAGACAGCCCGCGACACCATCGACGCGCTTCTCGCATCGCCCGCCGCAAAGCGCATACTGCCCTCCAACCTCAAACTCGCGTGGGAGTTCAAGCCCGAGGTGGTTCAGATCAACGATTCTCTCCGTGGCAAGCGCAACCTCGCCATCTATCAGCTCGTGGCCCTCAAGACCACCAACGGCAAGGCTGCTCTCAGTGGCGACGTGGTGACATCTGCTACCAGCGACTATGACGCTATGCAGGGTGGCAACTACGTATCCATGAACATGAAGCCCGATGCTGCCCGCCAGTGGGCACGCATCACCGCTGCCAACATCGAGAAGCAGGTGGCCATCGTGCTCGACGACCATGTGTACTCGGCACCCCATGTCAACTCTGTGATCGAGGACGGACGCTCGCAGATCACCGGCGACTTCACCACCGATGAGGCAAAGGACCTTTCCAACGTGCTCAAGTCGGGTAAGATGGCGGCCAAGGTCGACATTATCTCCGACACCGTTATCGGTCCCTCGCTCGGCGAGCAGGCAATCAAGGACGGTCTGTGGTCGTTCGTGATAGCCCTCGTGCTCCTCATGGTTTTCATGTGTGCCATCTACGGCCTCATCCCCGGCCTCATTGCTAATGTGGCGCTTATCTTCAACATCTTCTTCACATTTGGTATCCTCGCCTCTTTCCAGGCCGTGCTCACCCTCTCGGGTATCGCAGGTATCGTGCTTGCGCTCGGTATGGCGGTTGACGCCAACGTGCTCATCTACGAGCGCGCCAAGGAAGAGCTCCGTGCCGGCAAGAATGTCCGCACTGCTATTGCTGACGGTTATTCCAACGCATTCTCGGCCATCTTCGACTCCAACCTCACATCGATTATCACCGGTGTGATCCTGCTCCTCTTCGGTACAGGTCCTATCAAGGGCTTTGCCACCACTCTCATCATCGGTATCATCTGCTCGTTCTTCACAGCCGTATACCTCACCCGTCTCATCTACATCCTCTGCGCCAAGAGCAAGGCTTTCGAGAAGCTCACCTTCACCACAGCCCTCTCGCGCAAGATGTTCACCGGATCCAACTACAACTTCCTCGGTGCTCGCAAGGTCAGCTTCAGCATCGTCGGCGCTGCAGTGCTCGTGGTAATCATCAGCCTCTTTGCCCGCGGTCTCAACCAGGGTATCGACTTCTCAGGCGGACGCAACTACGTGGTGCAGTTTGACCATCCCGTGAAGACCCACGAACTCGACGCCAAGCTCACACCCCTCTTCGGCGGCGCACAGCTCAGCGTAATCACTATCGACGACAACACCAAGGTGCGTATCTCCACCAACTACAAGATCGATTCTGACGAGGAAGGCGTGGACGAGGAAATCACCAAGATTCTCTACGACGGTCTTAAGGACGAACTCAACGGCATGAGCATGGCCGACTTCTCGACCACCAACGAGAATGTGGGTATCCAGTCGTCAATGAAGGTCGGCCCCACCGTGGCCAACGATATGCGCACCGATGCATATATCGCCGTTATCTTCGCACTCGTGGCAATGTTCTTCTACATCCTGCTCCGATTCCGCAACGTGGCCTTCTCGGTTGGTGCGCTTGCAGCCGTAGCCTTCACCGCATTCACCATCATCGGATTCTACTCTCTCTTCTGGGGTGTATTCCCCTTCGCAATGGAGATCGACCAGTCGTTCATCGCAGCCATCCTCACTGTGATCGGTTACCAGATCAACGACACTGTGGTAGTCTTCGACCGTGTGCGTGAGAACGTGGGTCTCTATCCCAAGCAGGACTTCTTCACCACCATCAATTCGTCCATCAACTCCACCCTCGGACGTACGGTGATGACATCCACTTCGACCCTCCTCGTGCTTCTCTGCATCTTCATCCTCGGCGGTGACTCCATCCGTTCATTCGTCTTCGCAATGATATTCGGTGTAATCATCGGTACACTCGCCACCATCTTCGTGGCAGCTCCCGTGGCTTACCTCACCGACTATCGCCGTGCAAAAAAGGCTGTGAAGGCTTAATCAGACCCTGTAGCCCGAGGCTTATCCCCGGGTATGCATAGAAATATATCGTGTCAAGGCATTCGCCCTGGCACGATATTTTTTTTCACGTCCGTGATATGATGCTGAGACCACAGGATATGGCTAACGCTTTTTTCAACCATTTTTGTTATAATATCTGTAGTACAATAGTTTTTTTATTACTTTTGCGTTATGGCAACAATCTTCACATCCCGGTCGTGGCCGGCGAGAGTCGTGCGGTTCTATATCGACGGCTTCCGCTCAATGACCGTGGGGCGAAAGCTGTGGCTTCTCATAATCATCAAACTCATAATAATTTTCGGCATACTGAAACTGTTTTTCTTTCCCGACCTGCTCGCCACGCGCTATTCCGACGACCGGCAGCGCGCCGCCGCAGTCCGATCTGCACTTATAGACCGCTCACGATAATCAACTTACAACTCTAACAAATTCTTACCTATGGACGACTTAATTACCGTAGTCGACTGGTCGCGATGGCAATTTGCCCTCACTGCCATGTACCATTGGCTCTTCGTGCCGCTGACACTCGGCCTCAGCGTGATAGTAGGCATAATGGAGACCATTTACTATCGCACCCGCTCGCAGGCGTGGCTATCAACAACCAAGTTCTGGATGACTCTTTTCGGCATAAACTTCGCTATCGGAGTGGCCACGGGTATAATCCTTGAATTTGAGTTCGGAACCAACTGGAGCAACTATTCCTGGTTTGTTGGTGACATCTTCGGTGCGCCGCTCGCTATCGAAGGTCTGTTTGCCTTCTTCATGGAGTCGACATTCATTGCCATCATGTTTTTCGGCTGGAAGAAAGTCTCGGCCGGATTCCATCTGGCCGCTACATGGCTCACCGCCCTCGGTGCATCTATCTCAGCCCTCTGGATTCTTGTGGCAAACGCCTGGATGCAATATCCCGTCGGTATGGAGTTCGATCCTGCCCAGATGCGCAATGTGATGGACGATTTCTGGGCTGTGGCCCTCTCTCCAGTGGCTATTCACAAATTTTTCCACGCGGTGTTTGACGGTTGGGTGCTTGCCGGTGTTTTCGTATGCGGAGTGAGCGCATGGCTACTCATGACCGGCCGTCGTCGCCCCATGGCACTCAGCTCGGTGAAGATCGGTGCCTGGACCGGAGTGGTGGGAATGGTGCTAACCATGTGGACCGGCGACCTCTCGGCTGTCGATGTTGCACGGGTACAGCCCATGAAGCTTGCGGCAATGGAAGGTCTCTACAACGGTGACAAGTCTCAGGAGCTGGTGGCTTTCGGACTGTTGCGCCCTGGCCACGAGCGTACGTCGGACGAGGATCCGTTCCTGTTCAAAATAGGCTTGCCTTACGGCCTATCCATTCTGGCCAATCATGATGCCGATTCGTTTGTGCCGGGTATCAACGATATCATCGACGGAATATCTGTCAATGCCGAGGGTGACACGGTCAGCACCGTGAGCTACGCCGACCGTATAGTGCTCGGTAAGAAGGCCCACGAGGCTCTTAGAGCCTTCGATGCCGCTCTCGCCGCCGGCGACTCCATGGCCATGGCCAAGGCACGCGCCGAAATCAAGGAATCTTATCCCTATTTCGGCTACGGCTATCTATCGTCGGTAGAACAGGCCGTGCCGCCTGTGGGTGTCACCTTCTATGCGTTCCGCGTCATGGTACTTGCCGGAGGCTACCTGCTCCTCTTCCTCATAGTCGCTCTCTGGGCCGCCTATCGCAAGGCGAGTCTATGGGACAACAAGGCGTGGCAGTGGATTGCCCTGCTCTCAATCCCCGTGGTCTACATATGTTCGCAGGCCGGATGGGTCACCGCCGAGGTGGGCCGTCAGCCCTGGATCATCCAGGACCTCATGCCCACCTGTGCCGCCATATCCGACATCCCCGCCGGCTCGGTGATACTCACATTCTGGATATTCGCCGCCGTCTTCACAGCCCTTCTGGCTGCCGAGGTGGCAATCATGGTAAAACAAATCAACAAGAAGGAGGAATAAGACTATGGAACTCTCAATGCTTCAGGAATATTGGTGGCTGCTCATCTCAGTGCTGGGGGCCATACTCGTGTTCATGCTCTTCGTGCAGGGTGGCCAGACTTTCCTCCTTGGTGTGAAGGATGGTTCTCCGGCCTCGCGAATCATAATAGAGTCGATGGGCCACAAGTGGGAGCTCACCTTCACGACCCTTGTGGTGTTTGGCGGTGCCTTTTTTGCCTCCTTCCCACTGTTCTATTCCACCAGTTTCGGTGGTGCCTACTGGCTGTGGATGCTTATCCTCATCAGCTTTGTGCTTCAGGCTGTGAGCTATGAATTCCGCTCGAAGCCGGGCAATCTTTTCGGCACGCGCACCTACGATATCTTTCTCTTCGTCAACGGCTGTGTGGGATGCATATTGCTCGGTGTCGCAGTGGGTATGATGTTTTTCGGTGCTGACTTCACGGTGAGCAAGGGCAATCTGCTCGACGGTGCTTCGCCGGTGATTTCACGCTGGGCTCCTACCCACGGCCTTGAGGCTATAGCCTGCTGGAAGAATCTGCTGCTCGGAGTGGCTGTGCTCTTTCTCGCGCGCACTCAGGCGGCTGTGTATATGCTCAACAACCATCCCGAACCGGGTGTGCTCTTCGATGCCAACCGTCGCCGTGTGCTGGTCAACGGTGTGGTGTTCGTGGTGCTTTTCCTCGCGTTTCTCGGGGTATTGTTCACCAATGTGGGTATGGTCACGATGGTGAGAGGCGGTCTCGACGGCACTCCGTCGGAGTTCTCCTACATAGGATGCAAGTATTTCTACAACTATATTGATATGCCTGCAGCCCTCGTGGCTCTGCTTGTCGGGACTGTGATGGTGCTCTACGGCGTGTTGCGCTCGGCCCTGGCTCGCCACTTCACCTGCGGTATCTGGTGGAGCGGTATAGGCACTGTGCTCGTTGTGCTCAGCCTCTTCTGGGTAGCCGGCTACAATGACACTCCCTATTACCCGTCGTCGCTCTCTCCGGCCTCGTCGCTCACCATCTACAACAGTTCCAGTTCAGAGTTCACCCTCACGGTCATGAGCTACGTGTCACTTGTGATTCCGGTAGTAGTGGCCTATATTGCATATGCATGGTGGTCGATGGACAGGAAAAAGAAATAGTCAAGTCTATCGTATAAGTTAATGCGCCACTGCGTACTATCCGTTATGCCGGATAATGTGCAGTGGCGCACTCTTATGCCAATCTTTAAAATATGTTATAAAACACATTTGTGGATTATGCAATTTTAAGATAAAAAAGTATCATAGGAGCGGGAGATTTTACCGTAAATTTGTCATCGGAGCCTACATTGAATCTACAAACTCCAGACAAGGACACATTCATCGCGTCTTCACAACGCTAAACAACAATCTATCTTACCCAAAACTAACACCTAAAACAACCAGAAGCTTATGGTAAAACAACTACTCACTTTCGCCACTGTAGCTATGCTGTCAGTGGGTGCTAACGCCGACACTCTTGAACTCTCACTCTCAGACCTCGGTTCAGGCTGGGGATCGTCCTATGACCCCGCTACCAAAACCATCACTTTCGACGGTGCCTGGAACGGCCGTGGCTGGTGGTTCGGTGATATGGACTACTCCAAGTACGACGAAGTTGTCGTCAACTTCGAGAAGGTCGACTTCAATGTGCAGGTGGTCGTCGAGTACACCAAGGAGAACGGTGCGGCATCAAGCACGGCTGTCGCGTCTGCCGGCAAGGAATCGGTGAAATGCGAGCTGAGTGCCGAAGGCAAGTCCAATGTAATGCAGGTCTATCTCCAGCCCTCTGCTGCCGGAACTCTCACTCTCACCTCGGCTTATTTCCAGAATGCCGAAGTGTTCGATCCCACCAAGAGCGTGACTGTGTGGGAAGGCTCGACCGCTCTGGTAGAATGGGGAAACAATATCCAGATTCCCTGCTCGGATTTCACAGCCGAGAAGATTGCCGTGGGCGACAAGATTGCTGTCTCATATGAGGCAGCCGAGGCCGGTGGATCTTTCAAGGTTATTTACGTAGCCCAGGACTGGCAGTGGACCGAATGGCCCGCATTCCTTGCCGTTCCAGATGTGCAGAAAGAGTATGGCACCCTCTGGGTGACAGCGCCCGGCACAATCGAGATCGAGATTGACGAGGCAGCCCTCGAGGTGCTCAAGAACGAGCGTTCAATCCTCGCACAGGGCGACGGCGTCACCATCACCAAGTTTGAGATTATCCGCGCCACAACAGCCGTCAACGAAATAGGTGTCGACAATGCCGATGCTCCCGTAGAATACTTCAATCTCCAGGGTGTACGCGTTAACAATCCTGCCAACGGTCTTTACATCCGCCGTCAGGGTAATGACGTGAAGAAGGTATTGGTAAAATAACAGTTGTAATAATTTCTGATGTCGGAAATTTTACATACCTTTGCGACATAAAATCATCCCCATCCCCCATTCACTTTAGCAAGCAATCCAACTCATCTAAGTGAATCCCGGTCCGGCAGTTCGTGAGAACAGTCGGGCCACTATTTTTTTGCTTGGGTTGTTTAGGCTTGTCCGAAAATGTCGACCAATTCGTTGGTGTATGCGTGGAAGATTGGTGTTATACACGAAAATATTTGTAATTTTGCACCACATGGAATCAGAATTCGACATACACAACAAAGCCAATGCCGACAAGGAATTCGAGAAGGCCCTCCGGCCTTCGTTTTTCGAGTCGTTCAACGGCCAGGAGAAGATTGTGGAGAACCTCAAGGTGTTTGTGCAGGCTGCCAAGATGCGCGGCGAGGCTCTTGACCACCTGCTCCTCTTCGGCCCTCCGGGACTCGGAAAGACCACGCTTGCGGGTATCATAGCCAACGAACTGGGCGTCAACTTCAAGGTGACCTCCGGACCTGTGCTTGACAAACCCGGCGATCTTGCCGGCATACTCACGTCGCTTGGCGACAACGATGTGCTCTTTATCGACGAAATACACCGTCTGAGCCGTGTGGTGGAGGAGTATCTCTACTCGGCTATGGAGGACTATCGTATAGACATCATGATTGACAAGGGTCCCGGAGCGCGTTCGGTGCAGTTGTCGCTGTCGCCGTTCACTCTTGTAGGTGCCACGACGCGTTCGGGTATGTTGACGGCTCCGATGCGCGCCCGCTTCGGCATCAACTGCCATCTGGAGTATTATACCCACGATGTTCTCGAACGTATCATAGCCCGCTCGGCAGCACTCCTGGGGGTGAAATGTACGGCTGAGGCGGCCCATGAAATAGCCATGCGCTCACGAGGGACTCCGCGTATAGCCAACTCGCTGCTGCGCCGTGTGAGGGACTTCGCACAGGTGAAGGGAAACGGTGATATCGATCCGGAGATAGCCCGCTTTGCCCTCGAGGCCCTCAATATAGACCGTTATGGTCTCGACGAGATGGACCATAAGCTGCTGCTGACAATGATCAATAAGTTTGGCGGCGGCCCTGTGGGACTCTCGACGATATCCACTGCCATCGGCGAGGAACAGGACACCATCGAGGAGGTATATGAGCCGTTCCTTATAATGGAGGGTTTCCTCCGACGCACTCCGAGAGGCCGCGAGGTGACCTCGCTGGCCTATACACATCTGAAACTCAATCCCCCGGTGTCGTCCGGGAGTCTTTTCTGAACCTGATATGGCTGGAATAAAAAGTCTTGCAAAGGATACCGCCGTCTACGGCCTCAGCAGCATCATAGGCCGTTTTCTCAACTGGTGTCTTGTGCCTCTCTACACTGTCATGTTCCCGGCTGCGGAATATGGCGTCGTGACATATATCTATTCGGTGGTGGCGCTGGTGATGATAGTGCTGATCTATGGTATGGAGACGGGTTTTTTCCGTTTTGCCAACCACGACCGATGGAAGGACCCGATGGAGGTCTACTCCACGTCGCTCATCTCGCTTGCCGTTAGCTCGTCGGCCTTCCTCATAGCTGTGTGTGCGTTCATAGGCCCTATATCGGGCTGGCTTGATGTGCCTCAACACGAGGATTACATACTCATGATGGCTGTGGCCGTGGCTCTCGATGCATTCACTGCGCTGCCGTTCAGCTATCTGCGCTATGCCAAGAGGCCCATGAGGTTTGCGTTTCTGAAGCTGGTGAACATCGCACTCAACATCACACTGAATATCTTCTTTATCCTCGTCTGTCCCTGGCTGTGGGAGCAGGCTCCGGGGTGGATAGCGTGGTTCTATGATCCCGACTTCGGCATAGGCTATATTTTTCTCACCAATCTTATCACCTCGGCTCTCAATCTGGTGCTTCTGCTTCCCGAGCTGAGAGGGTTTCCCTATCGTTTCAACGGGCGTCTGTGGCGCGAGATGATAGCCTATTCCGCTCCGCTTCTTGTGCTGGGCGTGGCCGGTATAATGAACCAGACAATCGACAAGATTCTCTTTCCGCATCTCTTTGTCGACAAGGCCGAGGCCATGACGCAGCTTGGTATCTACGGTGCCAACTATAAGATAGCAATCGTGATGGTGATGTTTATCCAGGCGTTCAGGTTTGCCTACGAGCCTTTTATCTTTGCCAAGTCGAAGGACAAGGGTGAGGATCGCCTTCAGAGCTATCGCGATGCCATGAAGTGGTTTGTGATTTTCTCGATGGTTATCTTCCTCGGGGTGATGTTCTATCTCGACATTATCCGCCATTTCATCTCGTCGAGCTATTTCAGCGGTCTGAAGGTGGTGCCTGTGGTGATGATAGCTGAGTTTTTCTTCGGTGTGTTCTTCAACCTCTCGCTGTGGTACAAGCTGACCGACCGTACTGCCTGGGGTATGTGGCTGTCGCTGTTTGGCCTCGCCGTGACTCTCGGTCTCAACTTCCTGCTTGTGCCGAAGTGGGGATATATGGGGTGTGCGTGGGCCGCATTCGGCTGCTATGGCGCCATGATGGTGGCGAGCTATGTGGCCGGAAGGGTGAACTACCCGATAGGCTACAATGTGCCGAGGCTGGCGTTTTATTTTCTGACGGCTATGGCTCTGTGGGCCTTCTCGGAGGTCATTGCCATTGAGGCGCATCCGTGGCTCACGATGGTCATACGCACTCCTCTGCTCGCTCTGTATGTCCTGATGGCTCTGAGGCTCGAGCACGTGGGGCTGAGGGATCTCATACCCGGCAGGTCAAGGAATAAATAGATTGCACATAATGAATATAAAATTCTGTCCCCCCCTTTAAGGCGCACCTCAAAGGGGGGACAGAATTTTATATTCATGAACCGATTGTTATCAGACGGTGCGGAGCAGGAAGTAGTTTTTCTTGCCACGCTGCACGAGGATGTAGCGGTCGTTGAGGAGCATATCGGTGGTCACCTCCATATATGGGTCGGCGACTTTCTCCTTGTTGACCGATACTCCTCCGCCCTGTACCATCTTGCGCATCTCTCCCTTGGAGGGGAAGACGGGTGCAAGGTCGGTGATGAGGTCGGCGAGTTTCACGCCCTCCTCAATAGCCGAGCGGGGGATTTCGAACTGGGGCACACCTTCCATCACGTCGAGGAGTGTCTTCTCGTCGAGGTTGTGGAGTGCCTCGCCGGCTTTGTTGGAGAACAGAATCTGTGATGCTTCGACTGCTTTCTCGTATTCCTCGGCCGAGTGGACCATTGTGGTGATTTCCTTGGCGAGACGCTTCTGGAGGGGACGCTGGCCGGGATCCTCGGCCTGGAGGGCTACAAGCTGCTCAATCTCTTCGCGTGTGAGCGAGGTGAATATCTTGATGTATTTCTCGGCATCGGTGTCGGAGACGTTGAGCCAGAACTGGTAGAACTTGTAGGGTGAGGTGTAGCGGGGATCGAGCCATACGTTGCCGCTCTCGGTCTTGCCGAACTTGCCTCCGTCAGCCTTGGTGATGAGGGGGCAGGTGAGGGCGAAGGCTTCTCCTCCCACTGTGCGTCGGATGAGTTCTGTGCCGGTGGTGATGTTGCCCCACTGGTCGGAGCCTCCGAGCTGCAGGCGGCAGTTCTTCTCCTTGTAGAGGTGGAGGAAGTCGTAGCCCTGGCAGAGCTGGTAGGAGAACTCGGTGAACGACATTCCCTGCTGAGACTCTCCGCTGAGGCGTTTTTTGACTGAGTCTTTTGCCATCATGTAGTTGACGGTGATGTGCTTGCCCACGTCGCGGATAAAGTCGAGGAATGAGAATGGTTTCATCCAGTCGTAGTTGTTGACCATCTCGGCGGCGTTTGGAGCGTCGGAGTCGAAGTCAAGGAACTTTGCAAGCTGCGCCTTGATTGCTTCCTGGTTGTGGCGCAGTGTCTCCTCGTCAAGGAGTTTGCGTTCCTGGCTCTTCATTGAGGGGTCGCCGATCATGCCGGTGGCCCCGCCGACGAGAGCGATGGGCTTGTGGCCTGAACGCTGGAAGTGCTTGAGCATCATTACACCTACGAGGTGGCCTATGTGGAGGGAGTCGGCCGTTGGGTCTATGCCCAGGTAGGCCGTTGTCATTTCTTTTTTGAGCTGGTCCTCGGTTCCCGGCATCATCTGGTGGATCATGCCTCGCCAAGTGAGTTCTTCAATAAAATCCATTGGGATATTATTTTGTGGGTGGTATTGTGTGTGGTGGATTTATTTGAGAGCGAGGAGTGCCTCTTTCATGCGGCGGAGTGCCTCGCGGATATTGTCGTCGGATGTTGCGTAGCTGAGTCGGATGTATCCTTCCATTCCGAATGCGCCACCGTCGACTGTCGCCACGTGTCCGCTTTCGAGGAGGTACATTGCCAGGTCGGCCGAGCATTCGATCTTCTTGCCCTCGAGTGTTGTCTTGCCTATGTAGGCGCTCACTTCGGGGAAGAGGTAGAAGGCTCCCTGTGGACGGTTGACCTTGAGTCCGGGAATGTCGGAGGCCAGTTCTACGACGAGGTCGCGGCGGCGACGGAAGGCCTCGTTCATCTCGGCTACGCATTCCTGCGATCCGGTGTAGGCGGCTTCAGCTGCCTTCTGGGCTATGGAGGATGCGTTGGATGTGTATTGTCCCTGGAGCTTGGTGACAGCCTTGGCGAGCCAGAGTGGTGCGGCGCAGTAGCCGATGCGCCATCCGGTCATTGCGTAGGCCTTGCTGACTCCGTTGATGAGAATCACGCGGTCGGCAATCTCGGGGAATGCGGCCATTGAAGTGAATGAGCCGGTGAAGTTGATATGTTCGTAGATTTCGTCGGCGAGAACCATCACGTCGGGGTGTTTGGCAAGCACGTCGACAATGGCCTGTAACTCCTCGCGCGAGTAGACGCTTCCTGTGGGGTTGGAAGGGGAGCAGAGGAGCAGCATACGTGTGGCCGGTGTGATGGCCTTTTCGAGCTGATCGGGGGTGATTTTGAAGTCCTGTGTGATGTCGGCATCAACGCTGACCACGGTTCCTCCGGCGAGTTTTACCATTTCTACGTAGCTCACCCAGGCCGGCATTGGGATGACCACCTCGTCGCCGGGATTGATGGAGGCGAGGATTACGTTGCAGAGGGCCTGCTTGGCTCCGTTGGCCACGACAATCTGCTCGGGTGCATAGTCGACACCATTCTCGCGCTTGAGTTTCTCGCTGACAGCTTTACGCAGCGACATATAGCCTGCCACGGGTGTGTAGAAGGTGAAATTGTCGTCGATTGCCTTTTTGGCTGCCTCCTTGATGTGTGCGGGGGTGTTGAAGTCAGGCTCGCCAACCGAGAGGTTGATCACGTCGACGCCCTGGGCTTTCAGCTCGGCGCTTTTCTGCGACATAGCCAGTGTGGCCGATGGTGCAAGCGCTTGTACGCGCTCCGATACGTGGGTCATCATATTTTAAATTAAAGTGTTGGTTGTTTTGATTTGCAAAGATAAAGTTTTTTCGCAAAGAGGGCAAATTTTTTGACGTATGATAATGTGATGTGGTATCAGGGTGGTGTGGAAGGTTTTGGGGGTGTGCAGAAATCCCCGGCAGGGGAGCTGGTGCTTTCTGCCGGGGATTGTGTGCGTGTGTCGGCGGTGAATGGGTTACCGCCGTTGTTGTCATGTCGGCTTGTTTATTTGCCGAGTGTGCGGTACTCCTTGGAGTAGCGGAGCATCTGGGGGAGGTATTCCTCTTCGTAGCTGACGGTGACGTCGGTGATGTTGCCGTCCTTGTCCTTGACAGGGGTGTAGACGGGATTGACAAAGCCGCGATAGGGGGCGATGTCGAGGTGGGAGTAGCGGTCGAGCACTTCCTTGTGGAGCTCGGGATCGACTTTGACGGCATAGTTCTCTACGAGAGCTGCGCCGGCAGCATAGTCACCCTCGCTCTTGATGCGCTGTATTTCGCCGAGAAGCTGTGCGAAGAGTGCACGGAGTTTTTCGTAGTCGTTGATTTTGACGAATGTCTTGCCGTCACGCTTTACGAGCTCCACCACATTGTCGGGCGCGCCCTTTTCGAGCACCCATTTGGAGATGAGCTGGCGGTTGCGCATATGGGCTTCTTCCACATCCTTGCCGGGCTCGATGCGCACGAGCTGTGTCATGAGGCCGTTGAGGAGGTATTTGTAATATTCGGCCTTGTAGGCTTCGGGGTTGTCGAGGAGTCCCAGCTCGAGGAGCTTGGGATCGGCGAGATAGTAGAGGGCAAAGAGGTCGGCGCGTGTCTCCTCGAGGGTGGAGCCGTGGGCCTTGAGGGCATCGGGGTCTACGCCCGGGAGCAGACGGCCGGAGGCATGACCGAGACACTCGTGGAGGTCGGTGTGGAGGTTGTCGGTGATGAAGAGGTAGTCGTCGAGGAGTTTGCCGGTGGCCTCGTCGATGACGAATTCCTCATTGAATCCGTTGCCGTGACTGGCCTGGTCGTAGGCCTCGGTGATGTTTTCGATAGTCACTGACTTTGAGCCGTGGGCAGCGCGTATCCAGTTGGCGTTGGGGAGGTTGATGCCGATAGGTGTGGCGGGATATGCGTCGCCGGCGAGGATGGCTGCTGTGATTACTTTTGCGCTGACTCCCTTGACGTCGTCTTTGCGGAAGCGGGGATCTACGGGTGAGTTGGCCTCAAACCATTTGGCGTTTGATGCGATGGTGTGGGTGCGCTCCGAGGCTTCCTCGTTTTTGAAGTTGACGATTGATTCCCAGGCTCCTGTCATTCCGAGGGGGTCGCCGTAGCTTTCGATGAATCCGTTGATGAAGTCGATGCGCGATGCTGTGTCCTCGGTCCATGCAATGGAGTATTCGTCGAATTTCTTGAGGTCGCCTGTGCGGTAGAACTCGACAAGTTTTGCTATGATGGCTTTCTGAGAGTCGTTTTCGGCATACTCGGCTGCTTTTTCGAGGTTTTCGATGATGCGTGAGATGGCCGGTCCGTAGAGTCCGTCGGCCTTGTATACCTGCTCGACTACCTTGCCGTTTTCCTTGACTACGCGGGCGTTGAGACCCCATGACACGGGGGTGAGGTCGGTGGTGTCCTTGAGTGCGTTGTAGTAGTTCTCGACTTCGGCCTGTGTGACTCCTCCGCCATAGAGGTTGTTGGCTGATGTGAGGATGAGGTCCTGGCCTTCAGCCTGGTTGACGCGCTTGGTCATCACGGAGGGGTCGAAGATGACCGGGAGGAGTGTGTCCATTTCCTCGGCGGAAGGTGCGGAGGGGTGTGCTGCTGCCTGTGCGGCGAACCACTCGCGGTCAAATTTGGGGATGAATTTGTCGGTGGAATAGTGGTGGTGTATGCCGTTGCCGAATTCTATCTGCTTGAGATAGAGCTCGAGCGCCTTGAAGTTGCTGTCGTCACGGTCGCCTGAGTAGTTGGTATAGACGTTTTCCACGAGGTCGCGTATGGCGAGGTTGTACTTGCCGTTCTGGTCCCAGAGGATGTCGCGTCCTGCGATGGCAGCCTCGGTGAGATAGTAGATATAGAGGCGCTGGCTCGGTGTGAGGTCTTCGAAGCCGGGCACTTTGTAGCGGAGTACTTCGATGTCGGCGAAGCGGTCGACTGTGTAGTCGAAGTCGGCTGCGGGAGCGTCTTTGGCTCCGCCCGACGAGCATGATGTGATGGCGAATGCTGCCATTGCCGGAATTATGAGTTTGGAAAGTGACATATTGATTGATGGTGTGATGATGTGAAGTCTCTTATTCGACGTGAAGGATGAGTCCCTTGAGGTATTCTCCCTCTGGGTGGTAGATGGATACGGGGTGGTCGGCACCCTGTGTGACCTGGTGGAGTATTCTCACTTTTCGGCCTGACTGTGCTGCTGCGGTGAACACTGCGAGTCGGAACTGTTCTTTCGAGATGGCCTGCGAGCAGGAGAATGTGGCGAGTATTCCTCCGGGTGTTATCTTGCGGAAGGCTGCGGCGTTGATGCGCCTGTAGCCTACCATGGCGTTCTTGATGGCGCTGCGGTGTTTTGCGAAGGCGGGCGGGTCGAGGATTATGAGATCGTAGGCTCCGGCGGGCATATCGGTGAGATATTTGAACGCGTCTTCGGCATATGCTGTGTGGCGTGTGTCGCCCGGGAAGTTGAGCTCGATGTTTGCATCGGTGAGCGCGACGGCCTTTGCGGATGAGTCGACGGAGTGTACGAGCGATGCTCCGCCTCGCATTGCGTAGACCGAGAATCCGCCTGTGTAGCAGAACATATTGAGCACTCTGGCTCCGCGGCTGAAGCTCTCGATGAGCGCGCGGTTGTCGCGCTGGTCCACGAAGAATCCGGTCTTCTGTCCCTTGAGCCAGTCGATGTTGAACCGCAGGCCGTTTTCGAGGGCTATGTTGGTCTCGAAACCTCCGATCAGGTAGTCGTTGACGGGGTCAAGACGCGCCTTGTAGGGGAGAGTGGTCTCGGATTTGTAGTAGACGTTGGTTATTCCGGCTCCGGGGAGCTGGGTAAGCGCGCGCGCTATGTCGTGGCGGGCATAGTGCATTCCGGGGCTGTGGGCCTGGAGTACGGCTGTGTTGCCGTAGACGTCGACCACGCATCCGGGGAGGAAGTCTCCCTCGCCGTGGACGAGGCGGAATGTGGTGTTGTCGGCCGGGCGGACGAGTCCGAGTCTTTCTCGGAGCTGCCATGCTGCGGCGAGGCGTGTTGCGAAGAACGATGCGTCGATGTCGGCTTCGTTGTCCCATGAGAGCATACGCACTGCTATCGAGCCGATTTCGTAGTGGCCTGTTCCGAGTGGGCGTCCGTCGGCGGCGACTACGCTGACGGTATCGCCTTCTTCAAGTCCTTCGGGGAGGTTGGCTATGGCTCCTGAGAACACCCAGGGATGGAAGCGGAGGAGGGAGTCCTCCTTGCCGCGTTTTAGGGTGATGGTCTTTGACATATGTGGGGTGTATGTTGTGGCGTGTTTTATTTGAGGAAGGCACGGAATATGTCGTTGCCGTTGGCATAGAGGAGGAGCAGGAGGAGTAAGGCCATGCCGATGTATTGTGCGATTATGAGGACGTTTTCGGGCACTTTGCGGCGTGTGACCACTTCCCAGAGGAGGAATACGATGTGTCCGCCGTCAAGGCCCGGGATGGGGATGATGTTCATAAACGCGAGTGCCACGGAGAGGAAGGCGGTGATTTCCCAGAATGCGAGCCAGCTCCATCGCTCGGGGAACATATTGCCGATGGCTCCGAATCCGCCGAGGCTTTGTGCGCCCTCGGCCGAGAATACGTGCTTCATCGAACCGATGTAGTTGCTGAGTGTGGAGGTGCCTATCTCCCATCCCTTGGGGAAGGAGCGGAAGAAGCCATAGGAGATTGTGACGGGGGTGTAGACTGCTGTGATGGGGCGGAGCTGGAATCCGAGTTTGCCGTATTCGTTTGGTGTGGCCCGGAGCGAGAGTGTGGTTCCGTCGCGCTCAACTGTGACTGTGGTCTCGCGACCTGCCGCTGCCGTGAGTGCCGGCGTGAGCTCGGTGTAGGTGGGTGTGGCGACGGTATCTACTGCAATTATGCGGTCGCCCTCGCGGAGTCCGGCCTTGGCTGCTGCCTCGCCGGGTACGATGCGGTCGATGTAGACGGGCAGACGGTAGGCCATGAAGCCTCCTTCGTCGTTGACACGGAATATGAAGTCTTCGGGGATGGCTATTGTGACGGTGTCACGGTGGTTGCGGAGCACCTTGACTTCGTTTGCCTCGACCATGCGTATCATATAGTCGCCTGTTGATGCGTCGAGTTTCACTCCGTCGGCGCTGAGGGGTATGTCGCCGTTGCGGAATCCGGCCTTCTGCGCGGCGGGCACGAAGTCGAATCCTTCGGTGGCTGCCTCGAAGGGGATGTATTTCTCACCCCAGTGCATGGCTATGCCTGCATAGATGAGGATGGCGAGGATGAAGTTGAAGAGTACGCCTCCGGCCATGACGAGGAGTCGCTGCCAGGCCGGCTTGGTGCGGAATTCCCATGGCTTTGGCTTGGAGTCGAGCTTGCGGTTGGTCTCGTCGATCATTCCGTTGATGGCGCAGTAGCCTCCGAGGGGCACCCATCCGATGCCGTAGATGGTGTCGCGCCAGGATGGACGGCCGTCGGCCGGGGCCGGATGGGGGCGGCCCACCGAGAAGGTGATGGCGGCGTGGTCGGGGGTGTTCTTTTCCTCGTCGCCCTGGGAGACGAAGAGGCCCACTTTGTTGGTGCGCGGATTGTAGCGCAGTATGCTGAAGCGCGGGTTGAAGAACATATAGAACTTGTCGACCTTTATGCCGAAGATGCGTGCGAATATGTAGTGGCCGAACTCGTGGACTATGACGAGAAAGGCCAGGGCGGCTATGAGCTGAATGGCTTTGATGAGGAATGTTTCCATTTATTTTTTCAGTTTGTCTTTGCAGTAGGCAATGACTTCGTGGTGTGTTGCCACGTAGTCGTCGAGAGTCGGTGCGTCGATGAAGGGGATGTTGTCAAGTGCGTCGGTTATGGTGTCGTATATGCCGTGGAACGACACTTCTCCCCGCAGGAATGCGGCTACTGCCACCTCGTTGGCTGCGTTGATGATGCAGGCCGAGTTGCCTCCGCGCTCAAGCGCGAGGGGCGCGAGTCCGAGACAGGGGAATTTCACAGGGTCGGGCTGCTCGAATGTGAGCGATGCATAGTCGGTGAGGCTCATGGCCCTTTCGTCGCGTGGCAGGCGTGTGGCGTCGCCGAGTGCGTAGCGTATCGGCAGGTGCATATCGGGGATGCCGAGCTGGGCCTTGACTGCTCCGTCGATGAATTCGACCATGGAGTGGACTATTGACTGGGGGTGTACGACGGCTTCGATGCGCAGCGCGGGGATGTCGAAGAGCCAGCGGGCTTCGATGATTTCGAAGGCTTTGTTGAGCATCGTGGCCGAGTCGATTGTGATTTTCGCGCCCATGTTCCATCGTGGGTGGCGTAGTGCCTGCTCGGCTGTGACTCCGGCTGTCTGCTCGCGGGTCCATGTGCGGAACGGGCCTCCGGAGGCTGTGATGATGAGTTTGTGGACTGTTGCCGGGTCTTCGCCCTGGAGGCACTGGTAGATAGCGGAGTGCTCGGAGTCGACGGGTATGACTTTGGAGCGGGATTCAGCGAGCATACGTGTGACCAGTTCGCCGGCCACGACGAGTGTCTCCTTGTTGGCAAGCGCGATGTCTTTGCCTGCCTTGATGGCGCGGACTGTTGGGAGCAGGCCGCTGTAGCCCACGGTGGCTGTGACCACTGTGTCGAAGTCGGGACGCTCCATTGCGTCGGCGAGGGCTGCGTCACCGGCGGCTGTCTCGATGCCGAGCGGGGCGAGGACTTCGCGGAGACGATTGTATTTCGACTCATCGGCTATGATGGCGAGAGCGGGGCGGTGGCGTATGGCCTGGGATATGAGGAGTTCGACATTGCGTCCGGCGGCGAGGACTGCCACCTTGAAGCGGTCGGGAAACCGCTCTACTATATCAAGAGTCTGAGTCCCTATCGACCCTGTCGAGCCGAGGAGGGCTATGTTGTGGGGCATGAGGTGATTTGCTTAAAGTGTTTTCAATCGGCAAAGATAGTGAAAAAACACCACACACCAATCCACACGATACTTAAAATAAGTTAGCGGTAGGAGAGGAGCGGAGGCTTTAGGTAGTAGTGTTTGTTTCCGAGTCTGATGTTTTTTCAGGTATTTCTATTTGGTGCCTTTGTCGAGCTTCTCGATTTCGTATTCTATGAGACAATGCTGAAGGAGGCGGGTGTAAGTTGTGGCAGACGGATAATATAGAGTAAGAGGCTGTATCGTAATCGGTTTTTTACGATACAACCTCTTTCTGTTGTTATGAAATCTGTACAGGTATTTTATGGTGCTACACGTCCGGTAGCGATAAGGGTGTTGCCGTCGTATATTTCGAATCGGCGGTCTACACCTCCGCTCCATCCGGTCTTCTGCGGATTACCCCATCCATCAAGTATCTTGGTACCTCGGTTTTTGGACCCGGTATAGATGCTTGTGCGGTAAGAATACTTTTGACCTTTTTTGTCGGAGGGTGTGAGCAGTTCACCGGTCTTATTGTCAAATATTTTGACCTTTAGTTCGACAGTTCCGGTGTAGTTGGTCTTGTAGGTGATTTTCGGGGCTACATATTGTGCGCGCTTACCCACATAGGTGCTGACCAGATTGCCTTGTCTGTCAGTATCGACAAACTTTAAATCGGTGATTATGAACGGATGTTTCTCGTCGGGTTTAGTGAGCGAACTGACCCTTTTGTCGGAGGAAACGTAGTTCACGTAGTAGTATTTGCGGTTGGACTTGTAGCTGACATCTCCAATCTCCTTCCCTTTTGGCGCCTCGGTGATGTATTTGAGTTCCGGCGAGCCGTCGGACTGGAATGTGTAGATTGCAATCTTGCATTTGCCGTTCTCTACATTTTCGAGGAGCATTGTGAGGGTTTTGAATCCTTTGGCTGAGTCGTCGAAGAACTGTGTGTTGTTTACAGTGTTTGGTGTAAGTCCTTCGCCGTTGTTTCGTATTCTCCATCCGCCGGGATTCTCGCTGCCGAGCTTACCCGAGTTGAGGAGGTGTACCACAGCGGCGCGTTGATGCAACTCACATAGGCTTGGGTTGACTTCCTCGCCGATCACTGTCCGTAGCAGGTTGTTGTCGGTTTCCGATATCAGTGATCGGGTGGAAACATATCCCTTTTTCCCTTCCGGACTTTTTATGTAGGCCCATCCGGGATTGTCGGTGGTATTGTATACGAGTACTCTTTCTCCGTCGTTAATTTGGTGGTCATAGGGATCTGAGCCTGAGTCTTTGAAGAAGTCGGTGTCGAGGAGTGTGTACATCACGGTGGCTGCTTCGTCGGCCTTCTTCTCGGTATAGTAGTCGTATCCGAAATACCCTGCCACGGCAATTAGAATCCATAGCCACCACTTGCTTCCACTCTTCTTTGGTTTTGCTGGTTTCGGAGTAGCTCTCTGTGGAGTCTCCCGCGGTGGTGGAGGCGGAGGAGTGACAGTGCGAGATGTAATCTGGATGTTGGATGTGTAAATTATTGTGTTTTCACATATGAATTCAAGGCGGTAGGATCCGCGCTGCCACCATTTTCCATCGCTGTTGCCATAGCCTGATGTGACAACCGATGTGGTTCCGGCTCTCGGGGTGAATGTGTACATCCATGTGAAATTTCGGTCGCCGTTTTTCACCATTGTGCCGTCAGCGCGGTAGAGGCGGAAATATATGGCGGTTGATTCGCACTGTCGGAGGCGTTCAATCTGTAATATCGGTGTGAGATATTGTGTGGTTGTGTCTGCGCTGTCGCTTGTGCGATTGCCGTCGTAGTCGGTGCTGCAGAATGAGACCGATTTAATGCGTATGGGTGGTCCGGAAGGCGGGGCCGGTCTGCGCAATGGTGTCTTACGCAGGTATTCTCCGAGTGCTTTTGCGAAAGCCTGGGCGAGTCTTTCGTTGGTGATGTATTTGCGGGAGGCGGAGGTTACTTTTTTTGAGTAGGTGACAATGTCGCGGTTTGATCCGTGAAGTCTCTCGCAGTCTTTCATTGACTGTGCGGCTGTCTCGATGGCTTTTCTTTCTTCGGGATGTCCGCTGTATCCGGTCCAGACTTCGATGATGCGGTTCATGTCTGCCACTTCCGATTCGTCGAGGTCTTCTTCATGGTCAAGAAGATACTGCATACCGATGTGCCATTCCTTGACGTAGTTGAGCAGGATGGCCGGTGTGAGTGAGGGGTCTTGCGGAGATGGCTGCGGGGTGGTGCGTCTTGGCTGCAGGGCTGTGCGTATCTCGAGATATGTGGCGGCATCCGTGGTGTAGAATTTTCTCGCGATTGAGGAAAACTCTTTGATTACTTTTCCAAGGTCTCGGTTGTTGCCGTGGAATTTCGAGCTGTTGACGAGTGTGTTGATCATCTCCGTGGCTTCCTGTACCATGTCGGGGGTGAATGCAGTTCGTCGGCGCCAGAGGTCTTTGAGTACTTCGATAGCACTGCTTTCCTCGACGGTGAGCTCGCTTTCGCACCCTTTGAGGTAACGCAAGTACTCGTTCCACTTCGAGATGTGTTGCTGTAAGATTATTTTATCCATTATTTCACGAAACAGTCCGGGACTCCTGTCAAGGAGTCTCGGACAAAATTCTTTGTTGTTCTGTGATTGATTATTCTATGACAGCCTTTGATATTATCTCACGCGATTTGGATATCTCTTCCTGTGATTTCACACCTGTAATCTGAAGTTCGAAGTTGAGTTTGTCCTTATCGACGTAGGCATATACCTTGAGGATGCCTTCATGGTCAAGCTCGAACGTGACGGAGACAGGAGTTCCCTTAGGCCAGTTCTTTGTAAGCGGCAATACTTCTTCTTTGAGGATGTTGCAGAATTTAGCTTTTACGATTCTGTCAGTCTCGGGATTGGTGAAGTCGCTTTCACTCACCTTGATGGCTACGGCCGACTGGTTGTCGTACATTGTCAGGAAGGTATCGGTGACTTTGCACGGCAGGGTGGTGTTGGCGAAAATCAGATTGGCCACGTCGTCAGTGTTTACGTCGGTTCCGTAGGTCTTTGAGGTTACGTTTACCACAGTGGTTCGGTCGGTGCGCAGAGGAGCAGGGCGGGTATCCGATTCTCCTTCCTCATAGTCCTGCATGGCCTGGTTATATGCAGCGTTCATGGCGTATATGGCTGCCCCCTTTGCAACGCACTCGTCCGGGTCGTTGTATTTGGAATCACAGCCGAATTCACGGTCTATTCTGGCCTTGATCTGCGGCATACGCGATGAGCCACCAACAAGGATGTACTCGTCGATATTGTTGTAGCCTTTCTGCTGTGCTATTTCAATTACTTTGCGTGTTGCGTCGACGGTCTCTTCGAGACGGCCCTCGGTGAGTGAGTCGAAGAGGTCGCGGGTGATTTCGACACGGGCCTGCATTCCCTGGAACTGTATGTTTGCTCTCACCTTTTCCTTTGCCGACAGCTGTTTTTTCTTCATTTCGGCCTCGAGCAGCAGAGTATACTTGAGTTCGGGCGACTCGTCAAGTGTGTAGGACGTGCCGTTTTCGGAGTTGAACACCGAGAGCATATATTCTGCAAGAAGTGTGTCCCAGTCTACTCCTCCGAGATGATGGTCGCCACCTGTTGCGATTACCTTTATGGCTCCTCCGTTGACGTTGATTATTGTGACGTCGAACGTTCCTCCTCCAAGGTCGTAGACGAGTATAGTCTTTTTCTGGTCGGTTTTAAGTCCGTAGCTTATTGCCGCCGCAGTGGGCTCGTTGATTATGGCAAGTACATTCAGGCCGGCAATCTCGCCTGCCTGCTTGGTCTGCATACGTTCCTTTGTTCCGAAATATGCAGGACAGGTTATCACCACGTCCTTTATCTCCTCGGGGTTGTCACCGAGGTCGTTGGCATCTTTTACGAGTTTTTTAAGAATGAAGGCTGATATTTCGGCGGGGTCGTAATGGTAAGGGAATTTGTTAGTGGCCTTATCAAACGCCTCGTCAATTCCGATTTCACGTTTGACAAACACTACTGTGTTGTCTGGTTCGACAGGCAGCATACCTTTGGCTTCTTTACCCACCACCACGCGGTCGGGTCCTTCGAAAAAGACGGCTGAGGGTGTAGTGGAGTCGCCCTCGAAGTTGCGGAGCACCACGGCCTGGTCAAACTTGTCGACCTGAGCTATGCAGCTGTAGGTGGTTCCGAGGTCAATGCCATATACGGCTCTTGTATTGTCCATTGCTTGTATATAGGTTTATTTGTTTTATGCTTTGTAGACGGTTACTATTGCGGCCTTGACGACCTTTCCTGTCGACTGTTCTGAGAATCCTCCGATACGGCATTCGACGATAGTGCCTGCCTTCTCTGGAGATGGGGCCGGAATGCTACGCAGGGCGTTGTGTGCACGGGGATCGTATTTTTCGCCGGGAATGGGGCGGAAGTATTCGAGGTCATATTCGTCGTCGAGCATATCCTGCACCATCAGCACGTCGCCGTTCATTTTTTTCAGTGTTTTGGCGAGAGCTTCCGTGTCGGCCATAGCCTCTGGTTTTGTCGATGCATCGAGGGTGTTTGACAGGCGTTCGTGGATGCGTATGATGCTTTTCAGATATGGACGTTTGAGTTGGCCCAGGAAGTCACCGGAACGCTCCTGCAGGTCGGTGTGGAGCTTTTTGATTATTCCGTCTTTGTAGGCGTTGTCATCGAGATATTTTTCGATTCGTTCCAGTCTGTTGGCTATTGGGCCGAGATCTAAACTGACTGATGCAGGCTCGGCTGACTGAGATGGAGGTTCTGGCGTTGTGCTGTTGTTGAATGGAGGAGGGACAGGAGCAGGTGTCAAGGCTGCCTTTTCGAGTTCGGCAATACGGGCCTTTGCTGCTTCGAGTTGTGTGGCTGTATCTTTCAAGCTGTCGAGTTCGGCCTTGATTCGGTCGAAGGCAACTGCTTTGGCGGAAATTTCGTCCATCGCTTCGGCTTGTGCTGCAATCTGGTCGAGGAGTTTTTTGTTTTCCTGCTGTATTTCCCAATTGGATGATTGCGCGTCTTTGAGCCGTTCTTCGAGCTTGGTTATCTCGTCTTTCAGTTTGTTTGTGCTTTCAGGCTCGGAGCTAAAGAATATTCCCATTGTCGATAAAAAAGTGTGAAAGATTCAGGTATTAGGTATTTGGCGCAAATGTATTTTTTTTTTTTTGATTTCCAAATATTTGTGCGTTTTTAACATATTTAAGTTATTAAATGAAACGTTGGGATGATGTCTTGACGGTGAAAAACCGGCATAGCCGAAGGCTTGTTTCGGAGCCTTCGGCTATGCCGGTTTCTATATGCGGAGCATTTATTTAATAATGTTCAGATAGTATTTATCGACAGCAGATTTAATATGCCATAAACGGGGTTTCAGCCACTGCGTGCGAAAGGTGGATTGAAGGAAATTGCAGACCGAGGTATTCTGTGGTATATCGAGTGAAAATAATTAATTCAGAGTATTGGAGTTATTGCCGGCATCCATGAGATGTGGAATTCGGATAGCTTGAGGTAGTAGTGTTCGTTGCCGAGTCGGATGTTTTTTTTCAGGTATTTCTCTTTGGTTTCCTCGTCGAGCTTTTCGATTTCGTATTCTATGACAAGGGTGCCTGTGGCGGGATATTTCTTTTCGCCGAAGGTGGCGGGCGTAAGCTGTGGCAGACCGAGGATGCAACGCTCCATCTCCTCGTCGATGTCGGGCGAGAGGTTTGTCACGGCCTTTGCCATCAGTATCAAGCCTTCCTGGTCTACGAGGAATCTCACGGTGTAATATCCCCATTCGTCTATCCCCTGGTAGGAAAGTATGTCGTGTGGTTGGCGGAATCGGTCGCGTATGTTGTGTTTTGTGCGGTAATAACTGCTTGTGAATTGTGGTTCCTGAAATGCCTTTTTTGCTTCTTTGAATGAGGAATAGATGGGAAATTGCGGCCATCCGCGACTGGCGAAGATGTTGACATTATCGAGCTGGATCATGTAGTCGGCTATGGCGATACTGTCTGATATGTGGCGGAGTTTTTTGAATTTTGCCTTTGTGGATTGTTTTTGGCGTTTTTGGACAGTCCTTTTGGTTGGACTGGCTTTTTCCTTGTTGTAGGCCTCGATTTTAGCGCGTATCTCGTCTACCCGCCCGTTCAGTATGGTCTGGCTGCGGAGCGACAGGCCCGATGTCAGTGAAAGAAAGGCTATGAGTATGGCTATGTGTTTCTTATTCATGGCGTTGAAAGTGGGTATGCGCAAATGTAGTGATAATTCCCGATATTATCAATAGGGGGGGAGGAAAAACAGACCGTGTGCCGAGGTGTCCGACTTTTAATCGGTTGTCTCGGCACACGGTGGTTATCTGACTGTTTCGGAAAGTCTATTTGTATTCAAACGGGAGGGTGGCGCGGATGTCGGTCGAGGAGGAGCCGATGTAGAGCTTGAATTTGCCCGGTTCGGCCACCCACGAGGCTGTTGCGGGGTCGTAGAAGCTGAGGTCGGAGGGGCGGATGGTGAATGTGGCCGTGGCTGTGGCTCCCGGGGCTATGGTGAGTTTGTCGAAACCTTTGAGTTCTTTGAGAGGACGGATCACTGATGCTTTTTCGTCGCCGATGTAGAACTGCACGGTTTCCTTGCCTTCACGCGATCCGGTGTTGCTGACGGGAATGGTGACTGTGATGGAGCCGTCGGGGCCGAGTGTCTTGGCTGATGCTACAGGCTTGCCGTAGGAGAATGTTGTGTAGCTGAGGCCGTGGCCGAAGGGGTAGAGGGCGGGAATCTTTTTGGTGTCGTGCCAGCGGTAGCCCACGAGGATGTCTTCCTTGTATTCCTGGTTGATGGAGTCGCCGGGATAGGAGTATGTGCCGAAGTGGTGGGCGGCGTTGTCCTCAAGACGGCGTGGGAATGAGAAGGGGAGCTTGCCGGAGGGGTTGACGCGTCCGGAGAGGACGTTGGCCACAGATTTGCCGGCCATTGATCCGAGATACCAGGCCTCGACGATTGCGGGTACTTTGTCGGCCCATGGCATTTCGACGGCGTTGCCTGTGAGGAGCACTACGACGAGATTTGGGTTGGCGGCGGCGAGTTCGTCAATGAGACGTGGCTGTCCGAATGGGAGTGAGTATTCCTGACGGTCGCCTCCCTCGCAGTCCTGGAAGTGGTTCTTGTTGAGTCCTCCGACGAAGATGACGAGTCCTGCTTCACGTGCCATCTCCACAGCTTTGTTGCGGAGTGAGTCCTGTGTCTCGGCCGGTATCACGTCGGCGTGTCCATACATTGGGCGTCCGGCCGCATAGCCCTGTGTGTATTCGACTTTGCCGGGATAGAGGGTTTGGAGTCCGGCGAGGGGGCTGACGATATCCTTGGGTTTGAGTTCTGAGGATCCGCCTCCGGCCATGAGGTTGCGTGTGGCGTTGTCGCCCACGACGAGTATGCGCGAGTATTTGTCGGCCTCGATTGGGAGGAGCGGTTGTCCCTTGGGTGTGGCGGGGACGTTCTTAAGCAGCACGATGGCTTCATTGCCGATTTCCTCGGCCACGGCATAGTGTTCGGGTGTGGCGATCGAGCCGTAGGGTTTGCGGCGGTTCATGGCTGTGCGGAAATTGAGGCGGAGGAGTCGGCGCACTTTGTCGTCGAGTGTGGCCATTGGCACTTCACCGTTCTGAAGCATACGGAGGTAGGGGTTGGCCAGGTAGTAGTCATCGGTGGTGAATTCGCTTTCGGATGTGAGTCCGTTGGTGTAGGATCCCATCTCGAGGTCGAGTCCGTAGAGGGCTGCCTCGCGGGTGTCGTGGGCTCCTCCCCAGTCGGTCACTACTACTCCGTCGAAATTCCAGTCGTTTTTGAGTATCTTATTGAGCAGGAGCTCGTTGTGGCAGGCGTGCTGTCCGCGCACCTTGTTGTATGAGCCCATTATAGACCATGACCCTCCGTCGATGACGGCTTTCTTGAAGGCCGGGAGGTATATTTCGTGGAGTGCGCGGTCGGAGAGTTCGACGTTGATGTGTCCGCGCCAGAGCTCCTGGTTGTTGAGGGCGTAGTGCTTGACGCAGGCCGATACGCCGTTTTTCTGCATTTCCCGGATGTAGGGCACCACGAGCTCGCCGGCGAGGAATGGGTCTTCGCCCATATATTCGAAGTTTCGTCCGTTGAGCGGTGTGCGGTAGATATTGACACCGGGTCCGAGCATCATGTCTTTCTCACGATAGAGGGCTTCCTCGGCGAGCGCGTTGCCGTAGGCTCCGGAGAGTGTGGGATTCCATGTGGCGGCGAGCGCGGTGAGTGCGGGGAAGGCTGTGATAGAGTCGTTGGTTCGGCCGGAGTATCCCCAGTCGTTCCAGTTTATTTCGGCTCTTACGCCGTGTGGTCCGTCGCTCATCCACAGGTCGGGGATTCCGAGCCGGGCCACGCCCGGGGATGCGAATTTGCCTTCGGCGTGGCACATTGCCACCTTCTCGCGCAGGGTCATGCGTGAGAGAGCGTCTTCAACACGCTCTTCAATCGGAGCGTCTTCGTTGAGGTAGACGGGGGTATCCTTTGCTCCCGCAGACAAGGCGAGGAGGGCGGATGCGATAATGAGAGTGTATTTCATCGGTTATTTAGCGTTGGAGTTGATGGTTGCAGTGTAGGGCCGGAGTCCGGGAGACGAGGCTGTGACGGTGACGGGGCCCTCCTGTCCGTTGTTGCGGACAATGAGCATTGCCTTGCCGTAGAAGGCTTTGCGACGGTCGGACTTGAAGCGTTCGAGCGAGGTGGGCGATCCGTTGTCGACACCTGTGTTGTAGCCGGCTCCCTCCACCCGGAATGTTATCTGATTGTCGGCGAGAGGACAGAGGTTGCCGTCGCGGTCTACGATTTCGGCCAGTACGTAGCTGAGGTCGTTTCCGTCGGCCTTGATGAGCGACCTGTCGGGTGTGAGGCGTATGGCGTATGGCTCGCCGGCTGTGCGGATGGTCTGCCTGGCCACTATGCGTCCGTCTTTGCGGCTGACTGCCTCGAGAGTGCCCGGTTCGAAGGGTATGCGCCACATGACGTGGTATTTGCCGGGTTGCATGGAGCGGACACCTTTCGACTCGCCGTTTAGGAAGAGCTCTACCTCGTCGGCATTGTTATAGTAGGCTTTCAGGTCTATGGTCTCTCCGGGAGTCCAGTTCCAGTGGGGGAAGAGGTGCAACACTGTCTTTTCAGGCCTCCATCTGGACTGATACATATAGTATATGTCCTTAGGGATTCCGGCGAGGTCTACTATGCCGAAGTAGGAGCTTCTTGCCGGCCATCCGAATGGTGTGGGCTCGCCGAGATAGTCGAATCCGGTCCAGACGAACTGTCCGGCAATGAAATCTTTCTCTTCGACGTGGCGCATGGTGCCTTCGTGGGTGTTGCCCCAGGGCACGTGGCAGTTATCGTAGGAGGAGCAGGAGAATGAGGGGTCGGTGAATGGTATATCCCATCTGACCGGCCAGATGTACATCGAGTCGGAGGGCATACGGTAGTAGCCCCTGGTCATAAGTCCGGAGACGCTCTCTGTGATGACAAACGGCTTTTCCGGGAACCATCCGGGGATGGAGTCAAACCAGTCGTCGTGGTAGTTGTAGCCTATGATGTCGAGTGAGCCTGAGCGGAAGAGGTGATTTCCGGGATTTGGCTCGTTGCATCCGGCTGTGACGGGGCGGTCGGGGTCGAGCAGACGTGTGAAATCGGCGAGTTTCTTGGTGAGCAGCGAATTGACGCTCATTGAGCCGTCGTCGGCTGCGAGTTTGTCCTTGCCGTGTCCGAAGTTGAGAATGAGGTTTGCTTCTTCGAGCGACAGGGTGTCGGCTGAGGCATCGTTCCATTGTTCGAGCACCTCGTTTCCGATGCTCCAGATTATCACTGATGGGTGGTTGCGGTCGCGCCTGACGAGGTCGGCGAGATCTCGCTCATGCCATTCGTCGAAGTAGCGTGAGTAGTCGTGAGATGTCTTCTTCTTGCGCCACATATCAAAGGTCTCGTCCATGACGAGGATGCCCATGCGGTCGCAGAGGTCGAGTACTTCCGGAGCGGGAGGATTGTGGGAGGCACGGTAGGCGTTGGCTCCCATCTCCTTGAGAATTGACAGCTGTCGCTCGATGGCGCGGGTGTTGACTGCCGCCCCGAGTGCTCCGAGGTCGTGGTGCATACACACTCCGTTGAGTTTCATTGGTTTGCCGTTGAGCGAGAATCCCTTGCGCGGGTCGAAGTTGAAGAATCTCAGTCCGGTGGTGGTCAGATAGGCGTCAAGCAATTCTCCTGTGCGTGAGTCGGAGACATATGTTGCAAGTGTGTAGAGATAGGGGTCTTCTGTGCTCCACAGATGGGGCCGGTCGATTGTGACGGAGGCTTTTGCGCTTGCTTCTTTCTGCTTGCTGCTGAGGACCACTGTCGTGGCAGGAGTCTTGGCCACCATCTTTCCGGAGGCGTCGATGAGGGCTGAGTATACGCTCACGGCTGTTTTTCCGCGCAGACGCGATACAATGTCGGTGGTTATGTCGATGACCGCCTTTTCGGCGCTCACGTCTGTGCGTATGTGCTGTCCCCAGAGCGGGATGTGTATGTCGCCGAGGGTTCGCAGCCACACGTTGCGGTAGATGCCGCATCCGGAGTACCAGCGCGAGTTGGGCTGTTCGGCATTGTCGACCCTGACGGCTATGAGATTGTCCGTGCCGTCTTTTTTGAGCCACGGGGTTATGTCGTAGGAGAACGAGGCATATCCGTAGGGGCGTGTGCCGAGTTCGTGACCGTTGACGAACACTGTCGAGTTCATGTAGGCTCCGTCGAAATCAACGAAGACGTTGCGGTTTTTCTCTCCTGCCGGTGTCGGGAATGCTTTGCGGTACCATCCCACTCCTCCGGGTAGTGCTCCGCCTCCTGTACCCGAGGGGTTGCTCTCGCTGAAGTCTCCCTCGATGGCCCAGTCGTGGGGCAGCGAAAGTTGACGCCAGGCGGAGTCGTCGTAGTCGGGCGAAGCGTAGACGGCTGAGTCGGATAGGATGAATTTCCAGTCGTCGTTGAAGCTCACGGCCCGGGAGTCGGTGGCACCGGCATAGAAAAAGGCAGCCACGCCCACAAGGGCGAGGGCTGCCAAACGCATCAAATTTACCTTAGAAATCATGTGTATGCGGTTAATAGCGGCGGGGGAAAGTACGGGAACTTCCCCCGCCTGTGTCTATGTGAGTCGTTAGAGCTTAATTTCCATGGCTTTTCCGTCGTAGGTCACCTCTACTCCCTTGTTGGAGCGGGAGAATGTGAGATGGTTGTCGGGAGATACTTTGACAATGTTGAATCTGCGCTGTGAGAGCATTCCGTCAAATTCGCCCTTGCGATCGCCTATGGTGAGGGTCGAGGATGCGTTGTCCCATGTGAGGGGTATCATGGAGTAACGTCCCTTTTCGTAGTTGTAGTTGAGGTTTTCGTCCTCGTAGAGGGTGAATTCGCCGTTCTCGCCTTCGTAGACATAGAGATCTATTACATCGGCCGGTTTCTCGGCGCTCCACTGCATGGCTGGACCAAAGGGTATGATGGAGCCTGAGCGTACGTAGAGCGGTATGCGCTCGTAGGGCGCTGCTACGTTGAGGAGCTGTCCGCCCTTGACGGGTGTGCCAGTGTAGAAGTCATACCATGTGGCACCTTCGGGGAAGTAGACTTCGCGTGTCTTGGCACCGTAGGCATAGACGGGAGCTACAAGGAATGCGGGACCGAACATATATTCGTCGCCGATATTGCGTGTGCGGAGATCGGCTGTGAAGTCCATCACGAGGGGACGCATGATGGTGTAGTCGTTAAAATATGTCATGCCTGCCAGAGAATAGATGTAGGGCATGAGGTCATAGCGGAGGTTGGTGTAGTAGACCACCGACTTGTAGGCGGGATGGCTTTCAGGGGCGATGTTGTAGATTTCGCGGTAGGGCCACTGTCCGTGGGCGCGGAAGAGGGGCGAGAACGCTCCGAACTGGTACCAGCGGGTGTTGAGTTCGCGCCATTCCTTCATGTCGGGGTTTTCCTTGCCTGTCTCAAGATTTTCCTTAGCAGCGGCCACATAGCGGTCTTCCACGCAGAATCCGCCGATATCCTGGGTCCAGTAGGGGATACCCGATGCGGCAAAGTTGAGTCCTGCCGATATCTGTGACTTCATGTCTTCCCAGCGGGTGGCGATGTCGCCGCTCCAGGTGACTGTGGAGTAGCGCTGCTGTCCGGCAAATCCGGAGCGTGTGAGAAGGAACACTCGGCGGTCGGGGTCAACTCCGCGCTGGCCGTCGTAGATGGCTTCGGCATTCATGAGGCCGTAGGCGTTGAAGTATTTGGTGGAGGGTCCGAGTGCGGTGGGTGTGATGAGGTCTTTGCGGTACTGGAGGTCGGTGCAGTCGCGGATGTTGGGCTCGGAGGCGTCCATCCACCATGCGTCGATTCCGAGGGGGAGGTAGTGTTCCTCCATCTGGTGCCAGAAGAGTTTGCGGGCCTCGGGGTCGTAGGCATCATAGAACGAGCCGAGATAGCCGGGACCTACCCAGTCCTTGATGGAATCGCGGAGGGGGAGCTGGTACATCCAGCCCTTGTCGTTGAATTCCTTGAAGTGCTCGGTGTTGGCGTAGAATTTTGGCCATACCGACACCATGACGCGTCCGTTCATGGCATGAATGGAGTCGACCATTCCCTTTGGATCGGGGAAACGGACGGGGTCAAACTCGTGGCTTCCCCACTGGTCTTCCTTCCAGTGGAGCCAGTCGATGACTATGTTGTCGATGGGAATGCCGCGACGGCGGAACTCGGTGAATGTCGAGAGCACTTCGTCGGCTGTGTTGTATTTCTCGCGGCTCTGCCAGTATCCGAGTGCCCACTTGGGCATGATGGAGGCTTTGCCTGTGATGGTACGATATCCCGAGATTACGTCGTCCATGTCGTCGCCATAGATGAAATAGTAGTCGATCTGGCTCTGCATCTCGCCCCACCAGCTCATGTCCATCTGTTCCTTCTTGTCGCGAGGCGCGTAGGCACGCAGGCCGCAGTAGGCCACGGATCCGTTGGGCTTCCACTCTATTTTGACGGGCACTTTTTTGCCGCCTTCGAGATTGACTGCAAACTTGTAGGAGTTGGGGTTCCAGGCTGTGCGCCAGCGTTCGGGCACGACTTCTTTTCCGTCGATGAATACCGACATATAGCCCGAATAGTAGAGGATGAACTTGTATTCGCCGGTTTGAGGAGCCTCGATCTCACCCTCGTAGGTCACGTGTGAACCGGGGTAGTTGAAGTCCTTGGGGAGGTTGACCACGTGTTTAAGTTCCTTGCGGATGAGGTGTTCGAAGTATATCGAGTCCTCGCGCTGTACGAGTGTCTTCTCTTCGGGGCTTGCGGGTACGTAGGTGCCGGTGAGCGCGCCTTCCTTGCCTTCTTTGTCGAAGATTCTGAATACCTGGCCAAGCTGCTTGTAGGGCTCGGGGTTGCCGAAACGGCATAGCGAGTAGCTGTCCCAAAGGATGCCGTAGTTGTCGGTCGACACTACGAACGGGACTGATACCTTGGTGTTGTATTGGAAGAGTTCCTCGTTGAGTCCCTTGTAGTTGAACTCGTCGCTCTGGTGCTGTCCCAGTCCGTAGATTCCTTCGTTGTCGTTGAGCGACTCGAATACCTGGCGCACTGTGTAGCCTTTGGTGCCTTCTACTTCGATGGGAGAGAATGAGCGTCCGCCGTCGGCCTCGGATACGATGAGTTTCCCGTCCTTGTTGTAGAACTTGACATCGCCTGTGGCTACGGACACGGTTGCACGTAGTTCGGGGGTCACGACTGTGACAGTTGAGTCGGTCTCCTCGACGGTGAAGTTGGCGGCAGCCTTGTCGCGGGGAAGCACAACGAGGCTCTCGTCGGATGAGAATTTCTTGTCAGGGGTGGCTGATACACGGATGATTTTATCGCCGTATACCATGAGCCGGACTTTGCGCACGGAATTGTCGGCGGTCTGCTGAGAGACGTTGACCGTTATTCCGTCGGCGTTCTTTTCATATACGCCCGATCCGCAGGAGCTGAACAGGAGCAGCGATCCGAGCAGGAGGGTTGAGAGGTGCCTCATTTTCATGGATTGGAGAATTGCGGGTTAATTGATGTTTTTGTCTAAGTGCAAAGTTACTATATATAAATGGAAACGAGCCTCAATTATGTTGAGGCTCGGTGTTTGAAATGTTTTTAGTGGTGTATCGGATGTTAACTCAAAGGGGGTGGAATGTTGTCTGCTCCTTCAGGTCCTTGTATTCCGATGGCAGAATGTTGTATTCTTCCTTGAAGTACCGTGCAAAGTATTTCGGGCTGTTGAATCCCACCTGGTAGGCCACCTCCGAGACATTGAGCTGGCTTTCGCGCAGCAGTTGGGCCGCTCTCTTGAGGCGGATGAGGCGGATGAACTCGATGGGTGTCTTTCCGGTCACAGCCTTGAGTTTCTTATAGAGATGGACGCGGCTCATGCCGAGGTAGCTGCTCAGCTCCTCTACGGAGAGATCGGTGCGCTTCATGTTGTTGACCACGTATTTTATGGCCTTCTCGACGAGCTTCTCGTCGAGGGGAGTGATGTCGATGTTGCCGGGTTCGGGGGTGATGAGGCGACGTCCGGCTCCGGAGGCTACGAGTGATACCACTCTCTTCATGCGCAGTATGAGAAGCTCGATGTTGAACGGCTTTGTGATATAGTCGTCGGCACCTATGGTGAGCATCTCCACCTTGGCCTGTTCGTCGCTCTTGGCCGACAGGGCTATCAGGGGGATGTCGGCCAGGTCGGGGTTGCCCTTGACGCGTCGGCACAACTCGGCTCCGTCCATCGACGGCATCATTATGTCGGTGACAATTATTGCCGGCTTGATGGTGGCGAGCAGTGTGAGAGCCGCCTCGCCGTCGGTGGCCGTGAACACCCGGAATTCTGATGTGAGTCCGTCTTTCAGAAACCGGAGCATATCGATATTGTCGTCGATGACGAGTGCCAGAGGTTTTTCGCCGTCGGCGGTACCGGGCTGTGGCGTAGGCTCCTGTGCCGGTTTCTTGGGCTCCGGGGCGGGAAGCGGTGCATAGAGCGCCCCCGGTGTTGCGTTTTTCGGGCGCACCATGTCGTCGACTGTCGGTGTGGTGTCGTCCACTACAGGCATGGTAAACTCAAAGACAGCTCCAGAAGGTGTATTGTCTTTTACCTCTATGGTGCCTTCGTGTAGTTCGATGTATTCCTTGACGAGTGCGAGGCCGATTCCGTAGCCCGATGTTTCGGTGCCTATACTCTCAGACTGGTAGAAGCGGTCGAATATGCGCTGTTTGTCTGCGTCGCACACTCCGCTGCCTGTATCGCTGACTGTGACTGTGACATTCTTTCTGTCCTCTGAACAGGTCAAGGCCACTTCTATTCTGCCTCCGTCGGGGGTGAATTTATATGCGTTGCTCAGCAGGTTCATCATCACCTTGTACATTTTGTCGTCGTCGAATGTCATTGGCAGAGTGGGAGTGTCGCTTCTGAAGTCGAGAGTGACATTCTTGGAGGTGTAGAGCATCTTGAAGGAGTTGCATATATTGGCTATGAGCACGGCGAGGTCGCCATGAGTCGGATGGAGTTTGAGACCGTCCATCTCGATTTTGCGGAAGTCGAGCAGCTGGTTGACCATGTCGAGCAGGTGGCCGGCGTTGCGTCGCATTATGCCGAGCCGTGCTCTCTTCGACTCGTCCTCGGTCTCCTTTATCATGGTGTCGAGCGGGGAGATGATGAGGGTGAGCGGCGTGCGCAGGTCGTGGCTCACACTTGTGAAGAACTTGAATTTCATGTTGTTGAGTTCTTCTTCTTTTTTGAGCGCTTCCTTGTGCTGTTTTTCCGTGAAGCGGCGGCGTTCGTGCCGGCGGATGGCTATGATGATTGCTGCGATTGCTGCGACAAAAAGAAGGGCATAGAAGATGAAGGCCCAGACTGTGAGATAGAAGGGAGGGTCTACGCTGATGTCTATGGCCGTCTCGTCGCCTATGATTCCGTCGTTGTTGACTGCTCTCACCAGCAGGCGGTAGTTGCCGGGCGAGAGGTTGGTGTAGGTGGCGTAGTTGCTTCCGGGCGGGGTGGTCTTCCACTCGTCATCGAGTCCTTCGAGACGGTAGTGGAACACGGTCTTGCCTGGAAGGACGAAGTTATCGGTGGCGAAGGCCACTGTGAAGTCGTTGGTATCGGGCCCGAGGCTGACCACTGGGGAGCTGTTGAGCGAGGTGGGGAGTATGGTGCGTCCGTTCACCTTCTCGCCGACAGCTATCTCATTGCCATTTACCGAGATGGATGAGAACATCACCTTGGGCGCGACATTGTTGAACGATATTTCGTCGGGGTCGAAGCGGTTGACACCGTGCAGGCCTCCCACGAGGAGTTGGCCGGAGGGAAGGAGTGCGAATGAGCGGTGGTTGAAGTCCACGTTCTGCAGTCCGTCGCGTGAGTCGTAGATTCGAGGAGTCGTCTGTATGTCGCCTGTGTTTTCGTCGTAGTTCACCTCGAAGTTGACCAGTTTGCCTCCCTCGGCCACCCAGATTGTCCCGCTTCGGTCTTCTTCGATGCCAGTGGCGTATCTTGCGCCAGGAGAGGCTGCGTATTCCGCCCCGACCAGTTTGTTGTGACGCGGGTCGTAGATATTGACTCCCTGTTGCGAGGCTATCCATAGGAGTCCGCGGTGGTCGACGAGGAGGTCGTTGACAGTCACGAGCGGTAGCCCTTCGAGCGGGCGTATGTTCTTTCTGTCGGCTGATAGTACCAAGACGCCGTAGGCTGTGGCTGCATAGACGGTGCCGTCGGGGGCTTCGACGATGGACATCACACAGTCGGAAGTGAGCGGGAAGTTCGCAGTGGTGTATGGTGTCACGCTGCCTGACCGTGGGTCGAAGTTGAAGAACCCGGCAGTCAGTGTGGCTATCCATAGCGAGCCGTCTTTCGAGGGTGTTATTGCCCATGTGTATGTGTCGTCAATCGGGCTTTTGGTGTCGAGGCGCCTGAAGTGGCCGTCGCGACGTGTGCGGAGTCCGCGCGAGAAACTGCCTATATACAGGGTTGACTGCGGATCCTCGTAGAGGGCCGTCACCGAGCTTGGTTCCGAGCCTTCGGAAGGGTCGGGGAGGGGGGTGTATGTGTCGTCGGCAGGATTCCACAGCAGTAGACCGTCAGAGTCGGTGCCGACCCATACTTTTCCGTCTGGACGGGTGAACAGACAGTTGGTGTCGGGCATTCTGGCGAGCGAGAACTTGTGGGTGCTCTCGTTGGCCAGAAACAGTCCGTATTTGAATGTACCCACCCATATGGTGCCGTTGCGGTCCTCATATAGAGCGGTTATGGTCGAGTTGTCGGGGAGCATCTCGCTGTCGGCTCCGTGGACAAATTCAAATCTGTCGCCTCGCTTTAATATCCTTTCGAGTCCGTGGTGGTCGCGTGCGAGCCACATCCGGCCGTTTGAGTCCTGCATTATGGATTTGACAATCATATTGCGTCCCTCGCCTGGCAGAAGATGCTCTTTCCATACACGCAGGTTGGAGTCGAAGAGCCACAGGCGCTCGGTGGTATAGATCCAGCAGTATCCCTCGCGGTCATAGAAAATGGTGTGGACCATTTTCTCGTCACGTCCTGTGATGCGTGGTATGTGGTTGTCATATCGCTCCACGCGGTGAGTGACGGGTGATATCTCGTAGAGTTCCCCCCTGTCGGTTATGGCTGTCATGCCGCGTCCCGAGTCGGCAAACGATGTTATCACCTTGTTTTCCAGCGTCGGGAAGTCGCCGAAGTTGATGGGGAAGGCTTTTGGCGCGTTGGCCGGAAGGTGGAACACAGAGTCAGCATCGGTGTAGATCCACATCCCGGAATTATAGTCCTTGTCGATTCTCGTCACCGAGCCTGTTACTCCTCTTTTCGCGAGTATTGAGTCTGCGTTGTGCTCTATACGGTCTGTGAGAGGATTGTAGGTGTGCCATGTGTCGTGGCTCTTGAGCCAAAGCCTTCCGGATGCGTCCTCGATAACGGCGTCGACGTCGTTTTCTCCCTGTGGCACCAGGGGAGTGCCGTTGATATAATAGATGCGGTAATTGTATCCGTCGTGACGCACGAGTCCGGCTATGGATCCGAGCCACAGGAATCCGTCTCGGCTGCGGGTGAGTGTGTTGATTTTATTGTTTGTCAGGCCTCCTTCCATATCGAAACGGCTAAGCCTGAGATTATCTCCGCGGGCCTGCAGCAAGGTGGCTGTGATGATGAGGATTATAGCAAACAGTTTTTTCATGGTCGATTGGAGACACGTCATTGACTGCGTGACTCGGAGATAGGTTTGGTTTGGTATTGCAAAGTAAATCAATATCCGTGACATCCACAAGTGAAGGTGTGAAAAATTGTGTGACGTGATGTAACTTTTAACATTTTGTCTATATGCTGAATGTCAGCGCATAAGAGACCGGCAACAAAACAATTCACCCATAAAGATATAACAAATACTACCCCTTCAGACCGAAAAACCGCCACAATGAAGTGGATGTAAAATTTGGAGTTTTCGAAAGGTCTTTTTACATTTGCTAAAGTTTATTATGCAAACATAACTGAACTCAAACCGACGATTTTTAAGTGTCAAAACCACACTAAGAATTCTTCTTACCTGCATCTGCCATACACTTCAAAGCTCTGACATAGCATACAAAACAAACAATCTTAAATACTAACCGGTAAATCTTTAAAAACAATGGGAAAAAAATGTTTGGAACGGTGCACGTCGCTGCACCTCTTCCGAGTTGCCCTGTTTGCGCTCACCCTTTTGCTGGGTATGAGTGCATCTGCTGCACCTATCACAGTGCAGGGCACGGTCACCCAGGCCTCGGACGGCGAACCGCTCATCGGCGTCAGCGTCCTTGTCAAGGGTACTAACCAGGGAACATCTACCGACCTTGACGGAAACTACTCCATCAAGGTTGAGACAGGCGCTACTCTCAGCTTCTCCTATGTGGGAATGCAGACACGTGAGATTGTCGTTGACGGCCCCCGCCTCGATGTGGCCCTTCTCGACAATTCCGAGGTACTCGACGAGGTAGTGGTTGTCGGTTACGGCACACAGAAGAAAAAACTCGTCACCGGTGCTACCGCCCAGATTAAGGGCGACGACATTGCCAAGATGAACACCACCTCGCCCCTCCAGGCCATGCAGGGCCAGCTGCCGGGTGTGCAGATTGCCTCCAACTCCGGCCAGCCCGGCGAAGGCATGAAGGTGACCATCCGCGGTCTCGGTACCATCGGCAACGGCTCGCCTCTGTATCTCATCGACGGTATAGGCGGTGACATCTCCACTCTCAACCCCTCCGACATCGAGAGCATCGACGTGCTCAAGGATGCCGCTTCTGCTGCTATCTATGGTGCGCAGGCTGCCAACGGCGTTGTGCTCATCACTACAAAGCAAGGCAAGGAAGGCCGCGCCAAGGTGACCTTCGACGGCTACTACGGATGGCAGAATGCTCCCCGCAAGATAAAGATGCTCAATGCCGACCAATATCGCATGATTATGGACGAGCAGAACATCAACTCGGGCCTCGCTCCCTACGACTGGGACTCCATGACATCAATCTGGCGCACCAACGCCGAGGGTGAGCGCATCGGCACTTACGACACCGACTGGATGGACGAGATGATCGTCGACAACGCAGCCACATCGAGCTACACTCTCGGTGTGACCGGCGGTTCGGCCACATCAACATATGCCCTTTCTCTCGGCTACGTCAACCAGGAAGGTATTGTGGGTGGCAAGGAAGCATCCAACTATTCCCGATACAATTTCCGTATCAACTCCGACCACAAACTCTTCGACGGTATTATCACCGTGGGTGAGCAGGCTTCCTTTATATATAGGAAGAGCAACGGTATCCAGGTGGGCAACCCCTACAGCAACACACTGCGTGGAGCGTTCGGCACATCGCCCCTCACCCCCGTATATGCAACGGAAACCCCGACCTACAACGGCGAGGTGATCAACAATGGTCTCTACTACGACTCATCCAACAGCAGCTGGAATGTCAACGACGGCAACCCCTACGGCAGCATGATGTGTGGTAACAACAAGAGCAAGTCGGCCACATTCTCAGGCAATGTGTATGCACAGGTTGAACCTATTAAGAACCTCAGAGTGCGCACAGTATTCGGTGCCGTATACGGCTCGAGCGACTATCGCAGCTTCAGCCCTCTCACTCATTTCACCGCCCAGAACTCTGCTCCCATCACCAAGGTGAGCCAGAACATGACCCACACTCTCGGTCTCACCTGGACCAATACAGCTACCTACGACTTTGACATCAAAGACCACCACTTCAATGCCCTTATCGGTATGGAGTGTTACCGCTACAGCGGCGAGTATCTCGGTGGAAGCCAGGGTATGCTCAAGGAAGGATTTGACGACTGGACCCATGCCTGGATCAACAATGGCACAGGATCGACCATCGGCGAGAACAATGTTAATGTGGAAGGCAATCCCCACGATGATGCCCGCTCCGTCAGCTACTTTGCCCGCTTAGGCTGGGACTGGAAGGAGAAGTATATGATCAACGCCACTGTGCGCCGCGACGGCTCGTCGCGCTTTGCCCGTGGCCACCGCTTCGGCACATTCCCCTCCGTATCGGCAGGATGGAATATCTCCAACGAAAACTTCATGGAGTCCTCTCGCTCATGGCTTGACTTCCTCAAGATTCGTGCCAGCTGGGGCCGTGTGGGTAACCAGAACGTGAAGAACTACCAGTATCTCGCCCCCATCAAGGTGGCTGATACCAACGCTTACTTCGGACAGTTCATCGGCCCCAACGGACAGCTTTCCGACTACTCCGGCATCACCAATCAGAACTGGGGTGCTTTCCCCTCGCGCCTTGGCAACGAAGACCTCACATGGGAGACTTCAGAGCAGACCAACATAGGCTTTGACGCCCGCCTGCTCAACTCTCGTCTCGCCGTGAACTTCGACTGGTACGTGAAGACCAACAAAGACTGGCTCGTAGAGGCTCCCATTCTCGCCACCGCAGGTACCGATGCTCCCTTCATCAACGGCGGTAGCGTGAAAAACACCGGTGTCGAACTCGCCCTCACATGGAACGACGTGATCGGCAAGGACTTCTCTTACAGCATCACAGTCAACGGTGCCTACAATAAGAACAAGGTCGGCTCCATCCCCAACAAGGACGGTATCATCCACGGTGCCACAGGCATGATCTACAACAACTCGCAGGAGTGCTATCGCGCTGAGAACGGCCAGCCCATCGGCTACTTCTGGGGCTACCGCACTGCCGGTATCTTCCAGAACCAGCAGCAGATTGACGAATGGGTGGCTGCCGGCAACGGTATACTCCAGCCCAACGTCGGCCCCGGCGATCTCATCTATGTCGACCTCAACCACGACGGCAAGATCGACGAGAGCGACAAGACCAATATCGGCAACGGTATGCCCAAGTGGACCTATGGCTTCAACCTCAACCTCTACTATAAGAATTTCGACTTCGGCCTCGTGGCAAGTGGTGCTGCAGGCTATCAGATTCTTCAGAGCTATCGTGGTCCCGACGGATTCAAGAGCAACTACACCACCCGCATCCTCGACCGCTGGACCGGCGAGGGTACATCCAACTCCATGCCACGTGTGCTCAACTCCGATGCCAACTGGCAGTTCTCCGACCTCTATCTCCAGGACGGTGACTACCTGCGCCTCTCCAACCTCACTATCGGCTACAACTTTGCTCCGCTCATGAACCAGAAGTGGTGCAGCCAGGCCCGTCTCTACTTCCAGGTGCAGAATCTCTATACCTTCACCAAGTATGACGGTATGGATCCCGAAATCGGTTACGGTACAGCCGACTGGGTATCGGGTATCGACGTGGGTTTCTATCCCCGTCCCCGCACATTCCTCTTCGGCGTGAACCTCTCGTTCTAATCAATGGTGAATCTCCTAACGACATCACTTCCATCAACAATGAATAAATATAAATACCTCATACTCACTCTGGGCCTCGCCGGCTTCCTGGGCATGACTTCCTGCTCCGAAAGCTTCCTCGACGTTACGTCAAAGACAGAGTCGAACACCGAAAACTTCTACAAGACCGAGAAGGACGCATGGCGAGCCCTCATCGGCTGTTATGACGGATGGCGCAGAGTCATGTCGACCGACGGCCCTGTCACATTCCTTATCGCCTCCAACATCCTCTCCGACGAGACTCTCGGAGGTGGCGGTGTGGGCGACGGTTCGGCCAATATCGTGCTTGACCATTTCGACACATCCTACGGTCCCGGACAGCAGACAATCTTCACCTATGACTGGAAGCTCTACTATGCCGGTATATATCGTTGCAACGAGCTCATCACCCGTGCCGAGCAAATCAAATGGGAGAGCGAGGAGACAAAGGGTCTATATCTGGGTGAAGCACGTGCCATACGTGCCATCATGTACTTCGACCTGGTCCGCCTATTCGGCAACATACCCCTCTTCCTTGAGCCTTCGAGCGAGAACCGTGCCCAGGCCGATCCCGCCGAGGTATATGCCCACATTTTCGATGACCTCCAGTATGCCATAGCCAACATCCCGGCCGACAAGAACACATCGGTCGATGACCATGGCCGCATCACCCGCTATGCTGCCGAAGCTATCATGGCCCGCGCCTATCTGTACTATAGCGGGTATTACGGCAAGGAGCCTGGCTTCACACCTGCCGACGGCGAAACCATCGGATCCGTGACAAAGGCCGATGCGCTCGCAGCAGTGACCGATATCATCACATCCGGCAAGTATGGCCTTATTGATGACTTCAAGGATCTCTGGCCGGCAGCCTCTCTTGTTCCCATTCCCGGTGAACTTGGTTGGGCCGAAGGTTCGTCATATGCCGGCGATGCCAATAAGGAAGTCATCCTCGCCATGAAATTCTTCCCCACCTACAACTATCCTTCCGGAGAAGACAACTATGCCCTCCAGGCCTCCAACCGTCTGCTCGTCAACATGGGTATGCGTAACTTCAACGACTGTCCTCCCTACGGCAAGGGCTGGGGTGTCTGCACCGTGACTCCGGAGTTCCTCGAAATGTTCGAGAACGGCGACAAGCGTCTGGCTCCTTCCGTCATAGATATGGAAGGAGAGGGGATTGCATCCAAGGCTTCATTCGAGGCCTGCTATCTCGACTGGCGTAACTATACAGGATACTCAAACAAGAAGTACACTCCCATCATCTTTGGCAACGGCTCTCCATTTGCCAACGCCGAGGGTACACTTGACTTCATGATCAACAACCCCGAGCAGTTTGTGATGGTGCGCTATGCCGACGTCCTCCTCATGGCTGCCGAACTCGGCGCCCCCCAGGGAGCTACCTATCTCAACAACATCCGCAAACGCGCCGGTCTCGGCGAAGTGGCCCTCACACAGAAAAACATCATGGACGAGCGCGCCCGTGAGCTTGCTTTCGAGGGGCTCCGCTACTGGGACCTCCTGCGTCAGGGTGTCGACGTGATGGCAGATGCCGTGTGTGCCTCGGGAGGCAAGATATGGAACGGTGGTGTTGAGACAACCAACTCATATGTCCGCTCAAAGATTGTCGCCACAAAAGGCCTCCAGCAAATTCCCCAGGACCAGATTACACTCTCCAACGGAGTGCTTGTCCAGAACGAGGGCTGGAGATAACGGATTTAAGAAGGCACTGTCCGGCCGGAGGGTGCGGGAACAATCGAGGTATTATAATATGTTAAAACTTAATACGGTAGATAATTTCGGAACCATAATCCCGTTGTGTATAAGCACACACACAGACGTCAGTCCATGCGTTCCGTCTATTCCCGCTTCCTCGGTCGGAGCCAAAAACACCTAATGTCTTAAAACATCAATCTCTCCTATTTTTCCCAATGAAAAAAGCAATAAACTATCTTTTAGTCCTGGCTCTCGGCGCGTCAGTACCCGCTTTTGTCGCCTGTAGCCCGGAGGATCATGATACTCCCGCCGCCAGCATCTCCTCCGAAGAGCTCGTGGAAGGTATCGCCTACTCGGTCACTGCAGACCCGAATGATCCCAATGTTATCTACCTCAAATCGCTCGTGAAAGGCGCAACACCGTGTTGGGAAACCCCCAACGGTCGTTCGCAACAGCCCGAGATCACCATGACACTTCCCTTTGCAGGTGAGTACACGGTGAAATTCGGTGTCACCACCCAGGCCGGTCTCGTGTGGGGAGAGCCTTATGTATTCACTATAGAGTCCAATAAGTTCGAGGAACTCTCCGACGCTATCTGGACCGACCTTGCAGGCGGTGTTGACGAAAACGGCAACGGAAACCCCAAGACCTGGGTGCCTATGGACCGTGCGTATCTCCCCTACAAGGGAACTGCCCCCGTGGGCTACATGAGTCCCGACGACCTGCTCAACGATGGCTCGGGAGTAACCGACATCACCCTTGACAACTGGAACTTCAACTGGGATCCCGGCTTCCAGAGCTGGCTCATACCGGCCGACGACCCCTATATGAGCTCCGAGATGACTCTCAGCCTCGATGCCTCCAAGGGCTGTGTGGCCGAGATAAAGCGTGTCGACTCCAACGGCGCTACCACCGTCACCGGCGGATTCAACCTCAATGTCTCCAATCCCAAGAGCCCCCTCCTCACTTTCAACGACTGCGAGATGCTTCACGCAGCGTGGGGTGACGATGTCTGCTCCAACTACTCGCAGGACCTCAACATTCTCACTGTCAATCCCTATGTGCTCCAGATAGCTACTATGCGTACCAATTCGGAGGGCGCATGGTGGATTGTATGGAACTTCGTGGCCAAGGATGTGCGCGACGGCCTCGTGCAGATTCCCTCGCAGGGTCCCGACCTTGTGGAGACCAAGCCTGTCAAGGAACCGGAGTATGATGACCTTGCAAAGGAACTCTTCACCATTTCAGGCGACGACGCTTCCTATCTGGCCTCCAAGACCACTTTCCTGCTCAACGAAGAGGTTCCCTATGACCTCCTGTGGTGGAACGGTGCCAACGGTGCATGGGAATGGGTAGGCGGTTACGGATCGTCGTGGGCTCCTGCCTACGGTGCGATCGAGGACTTCGCCCTCACTCTCGAGAACAATGGCAAGGCCACTCTGGAGAATGCCGAGGGAGGCGATGCCGCCAACTTCACCATCGAAGGAAACAACATTGTCTTTGACAAGGAAATCACCCTGCTCACCAGCGGAAACGTGGCCATCACCGGCAAGGAATTCAAGGTGATGATGTGCAACGCCGACAACAACGAAGTGGTGTTCGGTGTGCCCGTTGAGAAGGATGCCAACGGTGATGTCAACAAGTATCTCTGTGCCAACATGACCATCAAGCCCCTCAGCGGAGGTCAGAGCGGCCCCATGGTGATCCCCGTCAACAATGCCAACATCAAGGCCAACGACCTTCTCTATCTCAACGACAATAAGTATATGCGCGTCATGCTCTACAACCCCTGGGCAGGCAAGGACGACTCGATGTTTGCCATCGATCCATCCAAGCTCAAGCTCAAGAAGGGCCAGACAGTCAAGGTGCGCTTCACTGTCGAAGGTGTCGACTGGACCTCGACCCCCAAGGCTGTAATCTGCGCCCAGGATGCCAATACTTACGGATGGGATGCCGCCGCCTACTCAGGCTCGCCATTTGTCCGCGACCTCAACACCACAGGAGAGACCGAGCTGACATTCACCAACGAGACAGGAGCCACCTATAACTTCTATGGCAACGATGCTATTGAAATCTCTGTGGATATGGACGGCACCTGCTCTTCCAACGATCTCACCGATGTCAACGTGACTATCACATCTTTCACCATCGAGTAATCACTCCAACCTTATCACCGAAAAATGAAAACAAAACTGTTTCTATTCATATCGCTGTTCATGGGGCTCGTGCTGGCCTCGTGTAACGACGACGATGACTACACCATCGTGAAAGACCCGCTCCTGAGCGAGGACTCCGTAGTCACCGGCTCGGCTGACGTGACAGCCACGACCGCCACTCTCAACGGTACGGTCAAGGGTCTTGGTAACACCGATCCTTCGTCATATACCGTTGGCTTCAACTATGGTTATACCGCCGACAATCTCCACGACAATGTCACCGGAGCGCTTGACGGCGAGAATCTCGTAGCCACTCTCACCGGCCTGACCGAGAACACCACCCTCTACTACCAGACTTTCGTGACACTGCAGAAGCGTATCACCTATGTAGGCGAGGTGAAGAGCCTTGTCACTACCAACACCAAGGTGACCACCGCTGCTCCCGAGGCCGTGGCCTTCAACGGGGCCAAGGTTGGCCTGAGTGTTACCGGTGCTCCGGCCGATGCCACCTTCGGCGTTGTCATAGCGTCTGTCGAGGATGCAGAGGCTGTTCGTGCAGGCCTTTCCATCCCCTTCGCCGACGCTTCTACTCTTTCAGCCGAGCTCAAGAATCTTGCTCCCGCCACTACCTATTATTATGCAGGCTATGCCGATCTCGGCAGTGGCATAGTGTATGGCGACGTGCAGACCTTCAAGACTTCTCCCTACGAGTTTGACCTTGATAACGACCTTGTTGACCTGGGTCTCTCAGTGAGGTGGGCACGCTACAATGTCGGTGCCTCTTCCGAGAACGAAGCCGGCGGCCTCTTCGGCTATGGCGACGTGACCGGTGTCAACAATTCCATCGACGTGGCCGACTATGCGAGCGGCGACATCTACAAGACTTCCGCCGATATAGCCAACCGTGCCTGGGGCGGCAAGGTGACTCTTCCCACAGCAGCCGAGTTTGAAGAACTCTTCAACAGCTGTTCCAAGGAGTGGACCGAGGTCGACGGTGTAGCCGGCTTCCGTCTCACCGGTCCCAACGGCAACTCTATCTTCCTCCCCGCCGCAGGCTCCCGCACCATCAGCGAGATTAGCTCGGCAGGTAGCGAGGGCCGTTATGCCACAGGCTCCATCAATGCCGGCGACGCTCAGTTTGCCGTCTCCTACCGCTTCGGTTCAGCCGGTTCGTCGCGCACCACCACTCCTCTCTACGAAGCTCTCTCGGTTCGTCCCGTCTCCACAGCCCGCAACGTTCCCTTCAAGAAGGAACTCCTCTGCAAGACATGGGAGATTGACTACAACGAGGGCGAGTGTCTCGTGTTCAACGGTCCGGTGTGGTTCTATGGCACACAGGATTCATGGCGCACTGTCAGCAACGGCGAGCCCATAGTGGGCGACTCGTGGCTTTGGGATGCCGACAAGACCAACACATGGGCCTTCGGCAACTGCAACGGCTCTATGACCATCAATGCCGACGGTACTATCGTCGTCAAAGACCACAACGGTGTGGAGCAGACCGGTACCTATACACTCGACGAGGTTGAAAAGACCATAACAGCCACTATCGACCTTCTCGCTCCCGACAACTTCATCAGCCCCTTGGTGGAGAACCGCAAGACCGCCATCAAGATTCTGTCACTCACCGATGACAAGGCACAGTTTGGTTTCTTCCGCGACAGCGAACCTGCCACTCTGTCGGTCAACATGATTCCCGCCAACAAGAAGTATGGCTTTCCGGTAAACCTCTGTGTGGTTGGTTCCGACTGGAATGGCGAATGGGCCGCTAACATGGCCACCCTGCTTCCCGCCGAACTTGACGGTGTGCACACTTTAAAGTATGAGGGCTCGTGTGTCGACGGAATGGTATGGAATGTCGATATCGCAGGTCTGCGTGCCGCATATCCCAATGCTATTGCTTCGGTCAAAGAGATTCGTCTCGACGGCAAGGCAATCGCTATGGATGCCAACAAGCTTTTCTATGGCGACATCGAGGACAACGGCAACTTCCGTGTCGAGCTTTTCAACATCTATGGAAAGGGTGCCAAGGACGGCTTGGTGGTTGAATCGGCTTTCAGCTCGGCCACCAATGCAGGTTCGGAGCCTGCTCTTGCCTTCAGCAAATCCATCGAGATGGACCTCGTGATACTCTGCGAGCCCACCTTCACTCCCAACTGGGTTTCCATCAACAAGGATTGGGCCGGTGATTGGAACTACAACCAGGGTGCTTCGTTCAACGTGGTAGTCGACGGCAACAACAAGCTTGTATTCGAAAATCCTTCGTTTGACATCACCCTTAACGCCAACGGTATCGACTTCACGGAAGGAACAATCATGACATTCGTGCAGGTGGACAATTTCTATGCCTACTTCCCCCAGACCCATGCAGTGCTCGACGCCCTGTATAAAGACGGTGTGAAAGTGACAGGCTATGACGCATCCAAGGTGCTCGATACCAATGACGGTACTCCCTACCGTCTTGAACTCTGGAACTGCTACGGTGCCACCGGCAACAACTGTGCCTTCGGTACACGCAACGGCGACCTTATGCCCGGTCTCGGATTCAAGGACAGCCAGCGCGCACAGTTCACATTCAAGCATCTCTTCAACTCTGTGGCCTGGTAATCTTCTTACAACACCACGAATAAACTAACCCCTTTACGCGGGGCGGTCAAAATCACGGCTCAATAAACGGACTCGACTTTGGCCGCCCCGATTTCTCTCAGTAATGAAAACACTCAAGACACTCATTTCTTCTCTCTTTCTGACAGCCGCAATGATGATGGCTGCGTCGTGCAGCGACGACAACGAAGGCGCAAAGCCCGAAATTATCGGAGGCGACGGCGATTTCAAAGTTAGCAAGACCGAGATGGCCATGGCCGGCACAACTCCGCAGACCATCGCCATTCTCGCTCCCTCAAAACCGTCGGTGGCATCCGACTCCGAGTGGCTCCATGCTTCGGATTTGCGTGTATCCACCTCGGGCAAGATGTATGTCTGCGACATCACCTGTGACCCCAACGCGGATTTCGAACCCCGCACGGGCAATCTGCTCGTGACCTCCGGAAGCCACAAGGCCACCGTCGCCGTCACACAGTATGGCTCAGAGACCGTCAAGCTTGTCTCCGTATCTCCCTCACAGGAGCTGGCTCCTGCCGGAGGCTCGGTGACCATCACCTACGCTGCCACCGACGAGGTGGAAATCTCATGCCCTGAATGGCTGTCGCAGGTTAAGGCCCGTTCTCTCCAGGAGAATGCCGTGACATTTGACTTCCCGGGCAATTTCACCGAGGCTGCCCGTTCTGGCGACGTGGTCATCTCGCTTGTCAAGGACCCCTCGGTGGCTGTAACCGTCAGCCTCACCCAGGAGGTGGCTCCCAAGTCGGACGAGATGAAGAGCACAGCCAAAGAGCTTGCCTCACGCATGAAGGCAGGTATCAACATCGGCAACACCATGGAAGTGCCCGGCGGTGAGACCGGCTGGGGAAATCCCGCAGTCAGCCGCGACTATATCAAGGGCCTCAAGGCTCTCGGCTTTAACGCTGTGCGTATACCTTGCGCATGGGACAGCCACGTTTCCGACGCGTCCACCAACACCATAGACCCCGCATGGCTCTCACGCGTGGAAGAGGTGGTAGGTTGGATCGTGGGCGAGGGGATGTATGCCATCCTCAATATCCACTGGGACGGCGGCTGGCTCGAGGAATCGGTGTCAAACGGTTACGATGAAGCTGTGAACACCAAGCAGGCCGACTACTGGAAGCAGATAGCCGAGAAGCTCAACCACTTTGACGAGCACCTCCTCTTTGCCAGTATGAACGAGCCCGGCGTGCAGCATGGCTCTCCCGCCAAGGCCGTGGAGGCAATCATGAAGTATCAGCAGACATTTGTCAACACCGTCCGCGCCACCGGCGGAAACAACGCTATGCGCTGTCTCATCCACCAGGCTCCGCGCACCGAGATAGACGAGCTCGGCAAGAACGGCTTCAAGCTCCCCGAGGATGGCGTGGCCGACCGCACACTTGTGGAGGTGCATATGTACGACCCCTCCGACTTCACCATCATGGACAAGGACGGAGCATGGTCGCCCACCATCAAATACTACTGGGGCGCGCAGTTCCATGTGCCCGGATCGGACCGCAACTGCACCTGGGGCGAGGAAAGCCACATCGACGGCAAGTTCAAGGTGATGAAGGACAACTGGGCATCAAAGGGTATTCCTGTGATTGTGGGCGAGTATGCTGTGCAGAATCTCACATCCTCGGCCAAGGATATCGACTTCCCTCGCTGGAAGGACTCACGCGCCTACTGGACAAGCTATATCACCAAGACAGCTAAGAATGCCGGATGCGTTCCCTTCTATTGGGAGACCGGCGGCGATATCAACCGCAACAACGGCACAGCTAAGAATGCCTATGTGATCGACGCCATCATGCAGGGTGCCGCAGAGGGCCTCTATCCGTTCTGAATAGAATCACCACCGTATGATAACTGCAAGACCGGCACTCCTCTCCATGAGGACGGCCGGTCTTGTTTTTATGGGTTAAACATTGTAATTAACATGAAATTATCGTTAAAAATATTTGTTAAACCCATTGAAAATGCTTAACTTTGCAGCCGAGTTTTGTGGCACATCCTCGAAAACTGCCGGAAAGATGCACCGTGCGGTGATATGAGACGTGTGATGGCGCCCACTGCTTCCCGTCAAATAAATAAGTAAATCACAAAGAGATAAAAACCAACAGCCATGTCAAAAGTTTGTCAGATTACCGGCAAGAAAGCAATGGTGGGCAACAATGTGTCGCACTCCAAGCGTCGCACCAAGCGCAAGTTTGACGTCAATCTCTTCACCAAGAAATTTTTCTGGGTAGAGGAGCAAGCTTGGATCACCCTGACCCTCTCTGCCGCCGGTCTCCGCACCATCAACAAGAAGGGTCTCGACGCAGCCATCAAGGAAGCTGCCGCAAAAGGATATATCACAGAAATCAAATACTTAGACATCATTTAAAAGAAGATGGCAAAGAAAGCTAAAGGAAATCGCGTTCAGGTCATCCTCGAATGCACCGAGCACAAGGCAAGCGGTATGCCCGGCACTTCCCGTTATATCACCACCAAGAACCGCAAGAACACCACCGAGCGTCTGGAGTTGAAGAAATACAACCCCATCCTCAAGAAAGTTACCGTTCACAAAGAAATTAAATAATTCACTGACTCATGGCAAAGAAAACCGTTGCATCTCTGCAAAAAGGCGA
>CAJUGS010000006.1 GCA_910586305.1 uncultured Duncaniella sp. | reverse complement strand
CACCTCAGCACCCTGGAAGGGAAATCCCAGCCCCGTAGGGCGCATGGAGATACCGGGATGGGCTCTCACGGGCCTAAGCGTGAAAGCCGACGTCAGCGCAGTGAAGTCGCTCAAAGGCAAGCACCCCCTCTATCTTGTCTTCGACTCACCCGAAGAGGGAAAATCGGTATGCACTCTCACACACCTCCGCTTCGAACCGCGCAAGACAGCAAAAACTGACAGATAAAACAGGCATACTGACACCAACAACGGCGACTATTGCAAAAAGCGTGCAATGGTCGCCGCTTTTTCAATCCCACCCACCGGCTCCTTTTTTTATCACACCGATGTGTAATTTAATGTTTTTTCATATTAAATTTAGAAAAAAACACATTGCATTTATTATCTTTGCGAAAAACGAATTTCGCCATGAAAAACATAAGATTATTCGCTATTCTGCTTACTGCATTCTTTAGTACATCATCCTTCTGCAACGGTGAGACAAAAGCAGAGCCACTCGACGGATATAAAATACATGACAACATCTCAGAAATAAAAAAATCGTTTATACCTCCGTCATTTAATGGGGATTCTCGAGCCTTGCTGGATATAATCAACGAAAAAATGAAACGCGCGGCTCGCAAATGCGTCGCTACATCAAATGTAAAACCGGTCGGTATATCATTGATGGAAATAATAATTGATACAGATGGTAAAATAAAGGACATCAAGATTGTTAAGACCACTTTACCGATATATGACGATTTGACAGAGACTTATCTGCGTCAGATTCCTGTTCTCAATCCCGGAACAGTAAATGGAGTAAAATCTGCACAAAAATCACCGTGCGAAATGATTGGTCCTACGGGTTCTATGACGTCGAGTTTACGCCTATAGCTCAATAAACCAAGAGCAAAATACCATTTTGTAGATACCTTTATACGCATATCTGTATGCATTTTAACCTTGTTAGGCCTTGCGAGCTACTTTCGAACCATCCCCTGTCCCATCGCTACAGGTACAAATCCTAATACACTTGGCTTGACCATTGCCATTGGATCATTTTCCTGACAGTGTTCCTTCCGATGGTATTTATTGGATTAGAAACACCACAGCAGGCACTGAGGAGCATCCATTCACATATTCGGCACAAGGACGCGACAGGTCTTCATCAACAAAACCGACTGAGGCGTCAGAGATATTTCACAGGTCGTTTCCGACACCACCAAAGCCCACGCAGACTATGGCGCAGATATTGCCGTTCTAACTTTTGTGAGTTAAAAATGAGATAATTGGATTTTTTTTTGTACCTTTGCGCCCTAAAACAAAATATTGGAATATAAATGGATAAAAGACCTGCTACGCAGCAGCCTGACCTGCTTTTTGAGGTCAGTTGGGAAGTGTGTAACAAGATAGGCGGCATATACACCGTCCTCTCCACCAAGGCCAAGACCCTCCAGAAACTCAACAGGGACAAGACCGTATTCATCGGTCCTGATGTCTGGACTGAAGAGCACCCATCTCCTTGGTTTACTGAATGCAACGTTCCCGGTCTCACTGTCTGGGCCAAGAAAGCGCAGCTCCCCCAGGGGGTGAGTGTGCGTGTAGGCCGCTGGGAGATTCCCGGCCGTCCCATCGCCGTCCTCGTGAAATTCGACGGAATGTATGCCGTCAAGGACGAATTCTATGGCGAAATGTGGACGCGTTTCGGAGTCGACTCGCTCCACGCCTATGGCGACTACGACGAAGGCTGCGCCTTTGCCCACGCCTCAGGAGTAGTGGTTGAATCGATTCTCGCTTCGGGCTATGGCGCCCCGGAAGGCGCGATTGCCCCCAAAGGCAAGCGAGGCCGTCCGAGAAAGATAAAGTTTGACGTCGTGGCCCATTTCGACGAATGGACCACCGGTATGGGACTGCTCTATGTGAAATGGAAGCTCCCCAAGGTAGCCACCATATTCACCACCCATGCCACCAGCATAGGCCGCAGCATCTGTGGCAACAACAAGCCCCTCTACGACTATCTCAACGCCTACGACGGCGACCAGATGGCCCGCGAACTCAACATGGAGGCCAAGCACTCGCTTGAGAAAGCAGCGGCCACACAGGCCGACGTGTTCACCACCGTCAGCGAGATCACAGCCCGCGAATGCGAGCAGCTCCTCGGCCGCCGTCCCGACATAGTGACCCCCAACGGCTTCGAAAAAGGATTCGTGCCCTCGGGAGCTAAATTCAAGAGCGACCGCGCCGAGGCCCGCAAGGTGATGCTCGACGTAGCATCAGCCCTCACAGGCCGACAGATGGACGACAACACATTCATCGTGGTCACAGGCGGACGCTGTGAATACCGCAACAAAGGTCTCGATGTGTATCTCGACATGGCTGCAACCCTCAAGAGCATCAACTGCTGCCGCAAGGTGCTGGCCTACGTGATGGTGCCCGCATGGCCCAAAGAAGCACGTGCCGACCTGAGAGAGCGCCTCGACAACGGCCTCCCCGCCGATGCCTCACCTCTCGCCGAACCGGTCATAACCCACTGGCTCAACAACCCCTATGGCGACGCGGTGATGAACCGCATCCGCGAAATGGGATGGGAGCATATCGATCCGCGCGTGACAGTCATCTATGTCCCCTGCTACCTCAATGGCACCGACGGCATCTTCAACCGCAGCTACTACGACCTCATCATCGGAGCCGACGCTACAGTGTTCCCCTCCTACTACGAACCCTGGGGCTACACACCCCTTGAGAGCGTGGCCTTCGGAGTACCCACCATCACAACATCGCTCTCCGGATTCGGTCAGTGGGTGATCGAAACCTACGACAACGACTTTGAAGACTGTGGCGTAAACGTAATCGGCCGAGGCGACTCCAACTACGACGGCGTGGTCCACAACATAGCCCACTCCGTGGAGTATCTCACCTGTGCCGACGACAAGACAATCCGACGCATACACCGTGCTGCAGCGCGCACAGCCGAGGCTGCCTCATGGACCAACTTCATCAAGTACTACGAAAAAGCCTTTGCCATGGCAACTGCCAAAGCCTCGCAAAGGAAATAACCCCCACGACAACACGGAACGGCCACCCACCGCCGGACAAAGGACCGCAACAGGCCATAGCCGGCGAGGCCACTTCCGTGTCGACTATCTGACACAAGGAATATATCATACACAGATTCCGAAACATATAGCCAACTACACCTATCTTTTAGAATATAGAAAATACTAACCGTTTTAATATGAAACTTCCCGTAAGTAACACCAACGCTCCTGTATGGCGCGACATCACCGTGAAGGCACAGCTCCCCGAGGCACTCAAGCCTCTCGAAAAGCTCTCCCGCAACCTCTGGTGGGTGTGGAATTCCGAGGCTAAAAACCTCTTCCGCGACCTCGACCACGATCTGTGGCGCGCCACAGGCGAAAACCCCGTCATGCTCCTCCAGCAGCTCTCATCCGAGCGCCTCGAGGAAGTGATGGCCGACAATCTTCTCATGGACCGCATGGCCCACGTATACGAGATGTTCAAGGCCTATATGGCCGAGCCCATGCGCACCGATATCCCCTCTGTGAGCTACTTCTCCATGGAGTATGGTCTGTGCAACTGTCTCAAGATTTATTCCGGCGGCCTCGGAGTGCTCGCCGGCGACTATATCAAGGAGGCATCCGACAGCCGCGTCGACATGACCGCCATCGGCTTCCTCTATCGTTACGGCTACTTCACCCAGTCGCTCAGCGTAGACGGCCAGCAGATAGCTAACTACGAGCCCCAGAACTTCAACCAGCTCCCCATCGAGCAGGTGACCGAGCAGAACGGCCACCCCATGATTCTCGAAGTGCCCTACCACGACCGCATCATCTACAGCCACATCTGGCGCGTCAACGTGGGCCGCATGAATCTCTACCTGCTCGACACCGACTTCGACATGAACTCCGAGTTTGACCGCTCAATCACCCACAAACTCTATGGCGGCGACTGGGAGAACCGCATCAAGCAGGAGTATCTTCTCGGCGTCGGCGGTGTGCTCGCCCTCAAGAAACTCGGCATCAACCACACCATCTACCACTGCAACGAAGGCCACGCAGCGCTGCTCAACCTCCAGCGTCTCGCTGACTACGTGGAAGAGAAGCACCTCGACTTCCAGACAGCCCTCGAGCTCGTGCGCTCATCGTCGCTCTACACCGTTCACACCCCCGTGCCCGCAGGCCACGACTACTTCGACGAAGGCCTCGCCCACAAGTATCTCCAGAACTTCCCCGCACGTCTGGGCATCTCATGGCAGGACCTCATGAACATGGGCCGCGAGAACCCCGACAGCCAGGACCGCTTCTCAATGAGCGTATTCGCCCTCAACACCTGCCAGGAGGCCAACGGTGTGAGCTGGCTCCACGGCGAAGTGTCCAAGAAGATGTTCGCAGGACTCTGGAAAGGCTACTCATGGGAGGAAAGCCACGTAGGCTACGTCACCAACGGCGTTCATATGCCCACATGGGCCGCAAGCGAGTGGAAATCGTTCTATGCCGACAAGCTCGGCGAGCAGGTGTTCTCACACCAAAGCGACCCCAAGGCCTGGGAGAACATCTTCAAGGTCAAGGACGACGAGATCTGGGATATGCGCACAGCCCTCAAGAACAAGTTCATCAACTTCGTCAAGCGCGACTTCAAGGCCAAGTGGCTCGCCAACCAGGGCGATCCCTCGGCTGTGATCAAGATTCTCGAACGCATCAACCCCAACGCGCTCATCATCGGCTTTGCCCGTCGCTTCGCCACCTATAAGCGCGCCCACCTGCTCTTCACCGACCTCGACCGTCTGGCCCGCATCGTCAACAACGAGCAGTTCCCCGTGCAGTTCGTATTCTCCGGCAAGGCCCACCCCGCCGACGGCGCAGGCCAGGGTCTCATCAAGCGCATCATGGAGATCTCGCATATGCCCCAGTTCCAGGGCAAGATCATCTTCCTTGAGGACTACAACATGATTGTGGCCAAGCGTCTCGTCACCGGTGTCGACATCTGGCTCAACACCCCCACCCGTCCCCTCGAGGCCTCCGGCACATCGGGCGAAAAGGCCGAGATGAACGGCGTGCTCAACTTCTCAGTACTCGACGGCTGGTGGTATGAAGGCTACCGTCTCGACGAAAAAGCCGGATGGGCTCTCACCGAGAAGCGCACCTACACCGACCAGGGCCAGCAGGACAAGCTCGACGCAGCCACTATCTACTCGATGCTTGAGAACGAGATTATCCCCCTCTACTTCGCCAAGAACTCCAAGGGCTACTCGCCCGAGTGGATCCAGTATATCAAGCGCTCCATCGGCCACATAGCTCCCCAGTACACCATGCAGCGCATGATCGAGGACTACATCGACCGCTTCTACCAGCCCGAGGCCAAGCGTTTCAACGCACTCGCAGCCGACGGCGACAAGCTCGCAAAAGAGATTGCCGCATGGAAGGAGAAAGTGGCAGCTGCCTGGGACGGCGTGAAAGTGCTCGACGTACACACCAAGGAAGACATCCACCAGAACAACATCACCGGCCAGGTATTCTCCAGCACAGTGAAGATTGACACCAACGGCCTTGCCGACGACCTCCGCCTCGAACTCGTGGTAGACAAGATTGTCGACAACGAGACCAAGCGTGTCTACACCATTCCCTTCAAAACAATTTCGAAGGAGGGCAACATCGTCACCTTCGAGTGCACGGACAAACTCCGCGATCCGGGCGTGTTCCGCTACAGCTTCCGTCTCTATCCCTGGAACGAGAATCTCCCCCACCGTCAGGACTTCGCATTCGTGCGCTGGATCTGATAGACTGACAGTACAACACTGAACATATCCGAGGCCGCTCCCCTTCACGCACACAAAGTGGGAGCGGCCTTCTGTCTATATCTACTGAACCACGACGGTCGGCCTCAACGCCGCTCGCCCGACGTGGCAGACGCCTCGTAGATGCGAAGAGCCTCACGGGCCGGCATGACAAACGGCCGACCGTCGACACGCGCATACACGACATCGCGCCCGAGCATAGCTTTGTTTCTTAGAGTGCGGAGCACCGACAGCTGAAGACCACGCTCTATCCGTCCGAAATATATCACAAGCTGCGCGTCAGTCATCATTGAGAATTCTATCATAGACACTCCTGTCTATCACACATTCATTTGTAGCCACCACGTGCTGGCGCCCCATTGAATTATCGATAAGCATCCAGGAGTCCACCCTGGGCATAAAAATGTTCTTGAGGTTATTGATACCCCTGTAGTAGCGGCGCACAATCACGTCGCGAGGAATATTATGACCGCCCTCGCTCACCCTCATGGCCACTCGCTGTATAGCCTCGAGCGGAGAGGCAAGCCATATGTACATGAGATGCACCACATAGCCCAGCTTGTGGGCACGGTCGATAAGACCGGCATAGCTTCGTGTGGCAAGCGTGGTCTCTATCGCGAAAGTCTTGTGCTTGGCCATCAGGTCGCCGATGCGCTTAAGCATCAGACGTCCGGCATCCATGGCCACTTTGGCGGGATTAAACGGAGAAAGCCCCGCAGCGATCTCGTCGGCGTTGACAAACTCGTCGACTCCGAGAACATCGGGGAGCAGAGTGAACGAAGCCGTGGTCTTACCAGCCCCGTTGCATCCCGATATTATGTAGAGCTCTGAATCCATAAATATTCCTTTATATATGCTAACTTGATGATGACATAAGACACAAAGCCGAGCAAGCGGATGAATTGTCGGACAGAGTCTTTGTAGTATAACAATCCTGGACAGAGAAATGAAATATGATTTATTGTAAAAACACAGTTAAATAATATTAATGAAATTGCAGACAAAACAACAATTCTCTATCTTTGCATGATTGAAAGTACAATTATTGCACAACCTTTCTTAATTTAATGATTATTAACAAACACAGCAATTACATTAATTTTAAACCCGCCTGCCTATCGAAACACTGCTACGCTAACCAATCAAAGGATACAACAATGCAGAAACTGACTGAGCTGACCGACCGCGAGCTGGTCGAAGCTTATGCCAACGGCAACAACGAGGCGTTTGACGTCTTGCTTGAGCGCCACAAGCAGAAAGTATATTCCTACATATTCCACATCGTCAAGAACAAGGATCTGGCCGACGACATTTTTCAAGAGACATTCGTCAAAGTAATCGTCACCATAAAGCAGGGACGATATTCCGAGAGGAACAAGTTCAGCGCCTGGCTCACAAGAATAGCCCATAACCTTATCATTGACAACTTCCGACAGGAAAAAGTGGAGAACGCCGTGTCGACCGACGAAGAAAACACCGACCTTCTCAACCGTCGCGACCTCTGTGAAGGAAATATCGAAGACGACCTTGTGTCACTACAGGTCAACGACGATCTGCGCGCTCTCGTGATGGCACTCCCCGACTCCCAACGCGAAGTAGTGGTCCTGCGCTACTACCGGGATATGTCGTTCAAGGAAATTGCCGAAGCCACAGGTGTCAGCATCAACACAGCCCTGGGCCGTATGCGCTACGCCATCCTGAACATACGCCGTCTCGCAGCCGAAAAAAACATCTCTCTCGCAGTATAAACAACATCAATGAAACCCTACTCAAACGCACTCATAGCCACGCTACTCGCAGCCATAGCCACATCACCGGCCATGGCCGAAGAATCGCGCGTGGACTACAAGCCCGCCATCCACGGCGCGCTAAGAGCGCGTTATGAGTACTCCACAGCCGATGGAAAGGGACGGTTTCAGATGCGCAACGCACGTCTGCAACTCTCGGGAGCCATAGCCCCGTCCGTCAGCTACTTCATACAGACCGACCTCTGCGACCGCGGATCAATGAAGATTCTCGACGCATGGGGAAAACTCGGACTATGGCAGTCACTGGCCCTACAGGCCGGACAATTCCGCCTGCCGTTCGGCACCGACTGCTTCCGCGCACCCGGCAACTACATCTTCCCAAACCACTCCTTCGTGGGCATCGAGATGAACAACGTGCGCGGAGTAGGAGCCAAGCTATCCTACACATTCACCCTCCCCGGCTCCACTCTGAGCCTCGACGGAGGAGCATTCAACCCCACATCGATCACCGACCAGAACGTGTGGGTATCCACCCTGGCCTATGCCGCCAAGGCGCAGCTCTCCACAGGCAACGTCACCATAGCCACAGGATTCCAGACCATCGTGCCCGACAGCGTGAGGACCAACCTCACAGGCGCAAGCGTCAACTGGACCTGCGGACACTGGATCGTAGAGGGCGAATATATCTACAAACACTACACACACAACCGACACAAATCAACCCATGGATACAATCTGTGGGCCGACTATCATTTCCCGGTCAAAGCCGGAGTGTTCCGCCAGGCCTCGTTCCAGGCGCGCTTCGACGGTATGACCGACCACTCCACAGCAGTGCGCGACAGCAAGGGACTGCTTCTCACCAACCATCCCGGCCGCAACCGCGTCACTGCAGGCGGAACACTGACCTATCTTGCGACACGCGTCCGATGTGACGTGAAGCTTTCCTATGAAAAATACTTCTACCGACGAAGTGTGACACCGGCCATGGGCGACAACGACAGAATCTGCGCCGAGCTGGTGGTGAAATTTTAGAAATTTTTAAAAATTTCTATATTACGGCACGTTTTTGCGACAAAATCGCCGTATAAACACTCAATCAAGAGCAAAATTGATATTATTTTATTAATTTTGCGAACTGAATGAAATCAATTCTATCCCCTTACAACACAATTTGAGTCAGATGAACAATGACCAGATTAAGGTGATGTTTGCTACAGACGACCACGTAAAGTACGCCGAGCAAATCGTCAACCTCATCTACGAATCGGCCCTCCAGAGAGGCACAGGCATAGCGCGCCGTTCACCCGAGTATATAGCAAAAAAAATCTCGGGAGGAAAAGCCGTTGTAGCCCTCTGCGACGACCGTCTGATTGGCTTCAGCTACATCGAGAGCTGGGAGCATGGTGACTATGTGGCCACTTCGGGCCTTATCGTCGACCCCGAGTTCCGACGACTCGGACTGGCTGCCCGTATCAAAGCAAAAACATTCGAACTCGCCCGCATGAGATTCCCATATGCCAAGATTTTCTCAATCACCACATCACTGCCCGTCATGAAGATGAACACAAAGATGGGATATATGCCGGTGACATTTTCAGAAATCACCGCCGACGACGAGTTCTGGGAAGGCTGCAAAGGATGTGTCAACTATGACATTCTCGAACGCAACAACAGGCGTATGTGCCTATGCACAGGAATGCTCTACGACCCCAAGGCCGGACTGACACGCCCTTCAAAATTCCGCCCCTACTGGATGTGGATAAAAAACAAGGTAGCAAAACTCCTGCACCTGAAATAGCGTTATAACTTGATAGCGCAATCACTTCCACGCCAACAAACAACCATATATTATCAAAAACAATAAAACACACTACAACAACATACTACGATGAAAAAGAAAGTTGTTCTTGCCTTCAGCGGCGGCCTTGACACCTCGTTTGCCGCAAAGTATCTGTCAGAAGACCTCGGCTACGAAGTACACACCGCACTGGCCAATACCGGAGGATTCTCCCCAGCCGACCTTGAGCGCATCGAGCAGCGGGCACTTCAGCTCGGAGCCGCCTCACACGCCTCCCTCGACATCACATCCGAATACTACGACAAGAGCATCCGGTACATGATCGCGGGCAACGTGCTCCGCAACGGCACCTATCCCATCAGTGTCTCCTCGGAGCGCGTCTTCCAGGCAATCGCCATCATCGAGTACGCAAAGAAAATAGGCGCCGACGCCGTAGCACACGGTTCAACCGGAGCGGGCAACGACCAGGTGCGTTTCGACCTCACATTCCAGATTCTCGCCCCCGAAATCGAAATTATAACACCCACTCGCGACATGACCCTCACCCGCGAGTATGAGATAGACTATCTGAAGAAGCATGGCTTTGAGGCAGACTTCAAGAAAATGGAGTATTCCATCAACAAAGGCCTCTGGGGCACATCAATAGGCGGCAAGGAGACACTGAACTCCGAGCTCACTCTTCCCGAAAGCGCATATCCCAGCCAGATCACCGAGAAAGGCGAGGAAACACTGAAACTGACATTCGAGAAGGGCGAACTGACTGCTGTCAACGGCCGTGAGATACCCGACCGCGTTGAAGCCATCAGAGAAGTGGAGCGCATAGCCTTGCGCTATGGCCTCGGACGCGATATGCACATCGGCGACACAATCATAGGCATAAAGGGCCGAGTGGGATTCGAGGCGGCAGCACCCATAGTGATAATCGCAGCCCACAAGATGCTCGAGAAACACACCCTCACCAAATGGCAGCAGTACTGGAAGGACCAGATCGGCACATGGTATGGAATGTTCCTCCACGAGTCGCAGTATCTCGAACCTGTGATGCGCGACATGGAGGCCTATCTTGAAAGCTCGCAGGCCAACGTGAGCGGCACCGTCGAACTCACCCTCCGTCCCTACAGCTTCACACTCGTGGGCGTAGATTCGCCATTCGACCTCATGAAAACCGACTTCGGCGAATACGGCGAGGTCAACAAGGCCTGGAGCGCCGAAGACGTCAAGGGATTCACCAAGATTCTCGGCAACCAGATGAAGATATACCACAACGTCCAGAAACGCAACGGTAAAGCATGATAAAAGCAGGTATAATAGGAGGCGCGGGCTACACCGCAGGCGAACTGCTCCGCCTCCTCATAAATCACCCGGAGACGGAGGTGGCGTGGATACACTCCACATCGAATGCAGGAGCACCCGTCACCGACATCCACGAAGGCCTCATCGGCGACACCGACCTGGTGTTCTCATCCGACTTTGACCTCTCGGCGGTCGACGTAGTATTCCTCTGCCAGGGCCATGGCTTCAGTGCACGTTTCTGGGAAGAGAACACACTCCCCGAGGGGGTGAAAGTGATCGACCTCGCCCAGGACTTCCGCGACGAGTCGGAAGGATATGTCTACGGTCTGCCCGAAGTGGCGGCCGAAGCCATAGGCAACGCATCAAAGGTGGCCAACCCAGGCTGCTTCGCCACAGCCATCCAGCTCGCCCTTCTACCACTCGCGGCAGCAGGCAAGCTCAACGGCGAAGTACACCTCACAGGCATCACAGGCTCCACCGGAGCCGGCGTGAAGCCGTCGGCAACAACCCACTTCTCGTGGCGCAACAACAACATCTCGGTCTACAAAGCCTTCCGCCACCAGCACCTAAAAGAGATAGGCCGGACTCTCGCAAAATACAGCGACGGAAAGGAACCTGTGATAAACTTCGTGCCCATACGCGGCGACTTCCCGAGAGGAATATTCGTGACAGCCTACATCGACACCCCGCTATCCGAACAAGAGGCCCGCGACATCTACGCCGACTTCTACGACGGAGCACCATTCACCCACTTCTCTGAAAAGCCGGTAGACCTCAAGCAGGTGGTCAACACCAACAAGTGTGTCGTATCGGTGGAAAAACACGGCTCCAAACTCCTCATCCTCGCCGCCATCGACAATCTGCTGAAAGGCGCGTCGGGACAAGCCGTGCAGAACATGAACCTCATGTTCGGGCTTCCCGAGAAGACCGGTCTTTCTCTCAAACCCTCAGCATTCTGATCCTGACAATGAACTTATTTGACGTATACTCCCTCTATGACATAGAGCCCGTCAAGGGCGAAGGCTCCTACGTCTTCACCTCCGACGGCACCCGCTATCTCGACCTCTACGGAGGCCATGCAGTAATCTCCATCGGTCATTCACATCCACGCTATGTAAAGGCAATCGCCGACCAGGCTGCGCGGCTCGGGTTCTACTCCAACTCCGTCAAGAACTCACTCCAGCAGCAGATGGCCGACCGCCTCGGCAGCCTCAGCGGCTATGACAGCTACCAGCTCTTCCTTTGCAACTCCGGAGCCGAAGCCAACGAGAACGCGATGAAACTCGCATCCTTCACCACCGGACGCTCCAAAATCCTTGCCATGGACCGCGCCTTCCACGGGCGCACGTCAGGAGCCGTAGCCGCCACAGACAATCCGCGCATACAGGCTCCCTTCAACGCCACAGCCAACGTGGAATTCGTGACACTCGGCGACATCGATGCCTGCAAGCAGAAACTCTCAACAGGCGAATTTGCAGCAGTCATAATCGAAGGCATACAGGGTGTGGCCGGAATCCGCATGGTCGAAGACGACTTCCTGCGCCGTCTACGCACACTCTGCACCTCCACCGGCACCCTGCTCATCCTCGACGAAATCCAGAGCGGATATGGCCGCACCGGCAACTTCTTCGCACACCAGCACGCCGGAGTGCGTCCCGACATAATCACCTGTGCCAAAGGCATAGCCAACGGATTCCCCATGGCCGCTGTTCTCATCTCGCCCTCCATCGAAGCTCGCAAGGGAATGCTCGGCACCACATTCGGTGGCAACCATCTGGCCTGTGCGGCAGCGGTGGCCGTGCTCGACGTGATGAAAGACGAGCATCTCGTTGAAAATGCAGCCGAGACAGGCCAGTATCTGCTCGACAAGCTTGCAGAAATGGCTGCCAGCTGTCCGGAAATCACCGATGTGAGAGGACGCGGACTCATGATAGGCATCGAAGTGAAAGGCTCGGCCTCCGACCTGCGCCGCCGCCTGCTGTTCGAAGGCAAGATATTCACCGGAGGTGCCGGAGAGCACACCGTGAGACTTCTCCCCGCCCTTGGCCTCACACGCGAGCAGGCTGACACATTCCTGACAACATTCGAAAAATTCATAAGCTGAACACAGATACTATGAAAAAATTCACCGACGTACACGACATAGGCCCCTTTGACGCAGCTGTCAGGGAAGCCCTCGCCATAAAATCCGACCGCTTCGCCCACACTCAGCTGGGACGCAACAAGACACTCATGATGGTGTTCTTCAACTCATCGCTCCGCACACGCCTGAGTACCCAGAAAGCGGCAATGAACCTCGGAATGAACGTCATCGTACTCGACATCAACCAGGGAGCCTGGAAGCTCGAGACCGAACAAGGCGTGATAATGGACGGCGACAAGGCCGAACACCTCCTCGAGGCAATCCCCGTGATGGGATGCTACTGCGACCTCATCGGAGTGCGCTCCTTTGCCGGACTCTCCGACAAGGCCGAAGACTATGAGGAGCGTGTCATCAACCAGTTCATACGCTACTCCGGACGCCCGGTTTTCTCCATGGAAGCCGCCACACGCCATCCACTCCAGAGTTTCGCAGACCTCATCACCATCGAGGAATACAAGACAAAGGAACGCCCCAAGGTGGTGCTGACATGGGCTCCGCATCCCAAAGCACTCCCACAGGCAGTCCCCAACTCATTTGCCGAGTGGATGAACGCAGCCGGATATGACTTCGTAATCACCCATCCCGAGGGCTACGAACTCGCCCCCGAATTTGTGGGAAACGCCCGTGTGGAATATGACCAGCGCAAGGCCTTCGAAGGAGCCGACTTCATATATGCCAAAAACTGGAGTGCCTATGCCGACCCCAACTACGGCAAAGTACTCTCCACCGACCGCGCCTGGACTGTCGATGCCGAAAAAATGGCACTGACCGACAATGCCTACTTCATGCACTGTCTGCCCGTGCGCCGCAACATGATAGTCACCGACGAAGTGATTGACAGCGACCGCTCCATAGTGATACCCGAAGCGGCCAACCGCGAAATCTCGGCCCAGGTAGTCATCAAACGCCTCCTCGAATCGATATGTTGACCGACAGCAGAATCACAGTAGTAAAGATCGGAGGCAACGTGGTCGACAACCCCGAAGCCCTTAGCCGTTTCGTCAGAGAGTTTGCAGCCCTGCAGGGACCAAAGATTCTCGTACACGGCGGAGGCAAGGAGGCTACTCGTCTCAGCAGCAAGCTCGAGATACCCACCACCATGATAGACGGACGCCGCGTCACTTCGCGCGAGACCCTCGACGTGGTGACTATGGTATATGCCGGACTTGTCAACAAACGCATAGTCTCCATGCTCCAGGCCGAAGGCTGCAATGCCATCGGCCTTAGCGGACCCGACGGTAACGCCATCACCGCCTCGCGCCGTCCGGCCGAACCGGTTGACTATGGATTTGTCGGAGACATCTCCCCCGATGGTGTCAACGAGCGACTACTCGCCACATTCCTCGGACTCAACTTCACCCCGGTATTCTGTGCCATCACCCACGACGGCCAAGGCACGCTGCTCAATTGCAACGCCGACACTATAGCGTCAGCCGTGGCCACGGCGGCGGCCCGCATCCTGCCCACCGACCTTGTCTACTGCTTCGAACAGCCCGGCGTAATGGAGGATATCGAACGCCCCGACTCGCTCATACTCCTCATCACACCCTCATCCTATGCCGAACTCCGCGAGCGCGGGGTAGTCAGCAAGGGAATGATTCCAAAGCTCGACAACTCGTTTCGCGCCATAGAGGCCGGGGTAGACAGCGTGGTCATAAAACACGCCGACAACCTTTCAAGTCCCGTAGGAACCACACTCCGAAAATGACACTACCCTCCCACATAGAGCTGCTCCGCCAAATGATATCCACCCCATCGCGTTCCCGCGAGGAGGGGGATACCGCCACTCTCATCCACGACTATCTTGCCCGCCGTGGTGCTGAACCCAGGCGTATAGGCAACAATGTGATGGCTGTCTCACCGGCCTACGATCCATCGCGTCCCACACTGCTGCTCAACTCCCACCACGACACCGTGATGCCGGCGCCCACCTACACACGCGACCCCTACAGTCCCGACATCGAAGGCGACCGCCTCTACGGCCTTGGAAGCAACGATGCGGGAGCATCGGCGGTGGCTCTCACAGAGACATTCATGCGCCTACGCGACAAGATGTCCGGACTCAACCTCATCCTGGCCATAACAGCCGAGGAGGAGGTGGGAGGAGAAAACGGAATGAGAGCCTTTCTCCCCGCCATTGCAGCCGATGGGCTGAAGGTGGATATGGCAATCGTAGGCGAACCCACCGGAATGAAGCCGGCTGTGGCCGAACGCGGGCTCGTGGTGCTCGACTGTGTCACCGAGGGAGTGGCCGGACACGCCGCCCGAGGGGAGGGAATCAACGCCATATACAGGGCAATGGCCGACATTGAGCGGGTGAGATCGTTCTCCCCTCCGCTGGTCTCCGACATACTCGGCCCGGTGGGAGTCAACGTCACACAGATCGAAGCCGGACGACAGCACAACGCCATCCCCGACACCTGCCGATGGGTGACCGACATCCGCACAACCGATGCCTACACCAACGAGCAGATAGTGGAAATGATGAGAGCATTGGTGTCGGACCACACTACTCTCACACCACGCTCCACCCGTGTGCGAGCCTCGGTGATTCCACTCTCCCACCCCCTCGTCGTAGCAGCCACAGAGTATGGCGGACAGCCGTTCGTCTCACCCACCACAAGCGATATGTCGCTCATGCACCACATCCCGTCACTCAAGATAGGTCCAGGCGACTCGGCCCGCTCACACTCCGCCGACGAATATATAATGCTTTCCGAAATCCACGATGCAGTGGAAAAATACATCAAAATAATCACCTCACTATGAAACTTTGGAGCAAGGGCTTCGAGCCCGACAAGATGATCGAAAACTTCACTGTGGGCCGCGACCGCGAGCTCGATCTGCAGCTGGCCCGCTACGATGTGGAGGGCTCGATGGCCCACATACGTATGCTCGAAAGCATCGGACTGCTCAAACGCGAGGAACTTGACGTGCTTCTCGAGGCACTCGCCGATATAGCCGCAGTGATCGAACGCGGCGAATTCACAATCGAGGACGGTGTCGAAGATGTGCACTCACAGGTAGAATTCATGCTCACGGCCCGTCTCGGCGACATAGGCAAGAAAATCCACTCCGGACGTTCGCGCAACGACCAGGTACTCGTAGACCTCAAACTCTTCATGCGCGACAAGCTCCGCGACATCGCCTCAGCCACCGGCCGTCTCTTCGACACCCTCATATCACTCAGCGACAAACACCGCGATGTGCTAATGCCGGGCTACACCCATCTCCAGGTGGCTATGCCATCATCGTTCGGACTATGGTTCGGGGCCTATGCGGAGAGCCTTGCCGACGATATGCAGATGCTTCTTGCCGCCTACAACGTAGCCAACCAGAATCCGCTCGGATCGGCTGCCGGCTACGGCTCGTCATTCCCGCTCGACCGCGAGATGACCACACGCTTACTCGGATTCGCCGACCTGCACTACAACGTGGTGGCAGCTCAGATGTCGAGAGGCAAGACCGAACGGGCCGCATCGATGGCCATCGCATCCATAGCCTCGACACTCGGCCGACTGGCCATGGACGTGTGTATGTGGATGTGCCAGAACTTCGGCTTCGTCACCTTCCCCGACGAACTCACCACTGGCTCTTCCATCATGCCCCACAAGAAAAACCCCGATGTGTTCGAGATAATGCGCGGAAAGTGCAACCGCCTCCAGTCCGTGCCCAACGAGATAGCCCTTCTCACCGCCAACCTGCCGCTCGGCTACAACCGAGACCTCCAGCTGCTCAAGGACATTATCTTCCCGGCCGTGAGCGAAATCATTGAGTGTCTCGACATGGCCACCTTCATGCTACCGCAAATGAAGGTGCGCGCAGATATACTCGACGACCCGCGCTACGACTATCTATTCACAGTCGAAGAGGTCAACCGCCTCGTGCTCGACGGTATGCCATTCCGCGAGGCCTACAAAAAAGTGGGCCAGGAAGTGCAGCAGGGCACCTACAGCCCCGTCAAGGAGGTCCACCATACCCATCTCGGCTCCATAAGCAACCCGGCCAATGACCGCATCTCAGCCAAATTCCACAACATACTCAAAAATTTCGAGCTGTAAAGACATTTATTCCATATCTTTTTTAACCGGGCGCTACAACACCAATCGGGTGTTACAGCGCCCGGTTACTTCTACCGATTCGATATATTCCAGTAATTCCGGTCTTATTAGTTAACAAAGGTTAAAGCTAAAACATCGTTTAAACTTTTCCCTCACAGTAATGTTTAAAGAGTATAGTTACTACTATTTGCACTGTGTTTTCATGGTATTAGATTAAGGTTAAAAAATCAAGGGCTGTCGAGATGACAGCCCTTGATTTTTGTATCTGTATGAAACAAGGATTACTCCTCGCTCTTTCTGTCGGCATGAAGCTGCTCCACACGAATCAGGTCGAGACGTGTGGCAGAGCGCTCGACGATTGTAAACGACAGCTCGTCAATCTCAATTGTCTCGCCCTTGGCAGGAAGTGTTCCTGTCTCGTGCATCAGATAGCCTGCAAGCGTCTGATACTCGTCATCCTCGGGTATATCCAGACGGAAGTCGTCACGCAACGTGCGCACTTCGATACGGCCCGAGAACTCATATACACCCGGAGAAACCTCCGTAGCTGTAATGCCGTTCTTGTCGTGCTCGTCCTGAATATCGCCGAAAATCTCCTCGACAAGATCCTCGAGTGTCACGAGTCCGGCAGTGCCGCCAAACTCGTCGACCACCACTGCCATCGACTTCTTCTGGCTAAGCAGACGTTTCATCATGGTGTTGGCCAGAAGCGTCTCCGGCGCATACAGCACATCCTTGATATGCTCCTTCCAGTCGCTCTGCGGGTCAAACAGTTCGGAGATATGCACGTAACCCACCACGTTGTCTATATCCTCGCGGTAAACAAGAATCTTGCTACGTCCCGACGAGGTAAACAGCGCGGAAAGTTCTTCGCGCGAAGTGCTGTCAAGATCAATGGCCACAAGTTCGTTGCGCGGAGCCATACAGTCGCGAAGCTGTGTCGACGAGAAGTCGAGCGCATTGTGGAATATCTTCACCTCGTCCTCCACCTCAGTCTCTCCGGGATTCTCAAGGTCATCGATCTTTGTCTCGAGATACTCGTTGAGATCCTCCATCGACAACACTCCGAGTCTGGCCTCCTCGGCCTTTATGCCGGCCAGTTTCATCAGCATCTTCGAAAGCCAGGAAGTGAAAGCCGCGATTGGATAGAGAACGATATAGAAGAAATATACCGGAAGAGCAAACACCTTCAGCGACGTGTTGGGATTGATGCGAAATATCGACTTAGGGATAAACTCGCCGGTAAAAAGGATTATCAGTGTGGATATAATTGTCTGAAGCAGGAGAATCACACCCTGGTTGTCCGACACATGAGCCGCTATCCAAGGTTCGAGCAGCGCGGCTGCTCCCATACCGTAGATGACAAGCATGATGTTGTTGCCCACGAGAATGGTGGAGATGAAAAACTCCTGATGGGAATAATAGCGGCCTATGATGCTGTTGAGCCATCCTCCGCGGCTTGTATCAAGCCCCACTCTCACACGGTCGGCCGTGATGAAGGCTATCTCGACACCCGAGAAGAAGCCCGAAAGTATAAGCGATATTATTGTGATAATGATCCAGGTGGTCATATGTCTGTGTGTAGCAAACTATTGTATTGAGTCTTTACGCTTGAAGGCATTGGCCGGGAAGATGCCTGACACCTTGCGTATGGAGTAGCGTGTGAGCTGCTCGTTGGAGTCGAAGCCATATCCTTCGAGCACCTTGTCGGATGTCTCGATATGTATGAACGAATCGGAATAGAGCTTGCGCTGACGCTGGTTCCAGAACAACTGCTCAGTGAGGAACTTCTCGTTCATGACATTGGATATATTGACATTTCCATCAAGGCGCCACAGCTGCTTGTCCTTGAAATATGTGGCCGAGTCGGCTTTCACCTCGGCTTCCCGGCGGAAGAAGTTGTCAAACTTATCGAGATTAAGTCCGGCGGGAAAATGCCAGTAGGGCTCTTCAGCCTCATCGTAGACATACCAAAGCGGTGTTTTGATACGATACCTCACGACGCCCGAGTCGGATATAAGTGTCTCGACATTGCGCGTCAGCATCGTAGGCATTTTCTCAGCGTCCACATTGGCGGTGGCTATGGGATTGTCCTCCTTGCACGAGCCGACGGTCATACCCATGGCTATGAGCATGACCGCCGCTATCGGCGGCAAAAGCCGCATTTGAGCACCGGGGCCCTTCATCGCTATCTCAGCTTGTTGCGATAGAACCACACCTGGTTGAAGTTGACACCGAGTGTGATGTTGAAGTACTGCTCTTTGAGAAGCGGGTCGGGAGTGGCACGACGGTTGTGATACTCAAATCCGAGATTTATCATGGTCTTGGAGGAGACGGTGGGAATACCAAAACCACACGACACCCCGTAGTCGCGCACATGATTGTCGCCCACCATGATGTAGTCACGGTTGTAGAAGGCACCGGCGCGATAGGTCACTCTCTTGAGGAATCCGCCACGGGGATTGGGCTGGTAGCTTGCACCGATACCGATGCGCCAGCGATCGTCAAACTGCGAACGGGTGAAGTTCTCGAGTCGGGCGTATTTCACCTTGCTCCAGGGCTGATATGTGAAGTCTACTTCCACATGGGCCTGGCGGTTCCAGTCCCATGCCAGACCGATGCCGTAGGACGACACGAGCGAGAAGCGGTTTTTGAGCGACACCAGACCAGGAGCCACTGTGTCGGGAGCCTCTGTGGAATTCTGGCGATACTTAAGCACATATGTTTCTCCGAGCAGAGTCTTGCCCGGCTCGTAGGCGATACCGAGTGTCACCGAGTTGCGGCGCGAAATCTGCGCAGTATACTGTGCACCGAAACGGAAGTGGAAGTCCTTGATTTCCATCATCTGCTCGAACACAGCCGACGAGCCGTCCGACGCGTTGGCATACACATCATTCACCAGTGTGCCAAAGAGATAGGACACATTGAATCCGACAGAGAAATTCTTGAACGGAGTGTATCCCGCACCGGCATAGAGCTGGTTGATGCCGCCAAGACCCTGGTGAGTTGTAGTACCGTTCTTTATATCCGACCCGAAGGCATAGCCCACAGAAGAGTAAGGCACCAGACCGAGGCTCACGCCCACACGGGAGGAGACGGGAAACTGCATGGTGATATAGTCAAGACCTCCGCCCCAGTCACGATCCTTGCCCGACGCATCCTCGCGCCAGTAGAGCGACACATCTGTGCCTATGTCGAAGAGAAACGTCATGGAGTCGGAAGCAGCATACGACGCAGGGTTCATTGCGTTTATCTGGCGTCCGGAGTGCATGGCATAGCCTGTACCGCCCATCTGACGTTGCTCCGACGTTGCATTGTCGCGGAGAAGACCGTAGCCGTACATCGAGTAGGGACTGGTGGTCTGCGCCGCAGCCGGAGCCACCCAGGCTGTCGCCACGGCTATGAGGAAAAGAAGTCGTCTTACTGTGTTCATTTATTCAATCTATGGTTTGGGATCGGCATCCATTAGGGAGCCGTATTGTAAATGAGTATTCTGTTGAGACCTTTGCTTACGAGATGTTCGTCAACCACAGCCTCGAAGTCACACACTGAGGCAAGATGGTGTCCGCAGCCACCTCCGAGCACCGTCACGGTACCTTCGGGGAGACGCTTGCGGTAATAGTCAATCTGTGCAAGGACAGAGTGAACCACGCCGAGAGCTATGGCCTCGCGGGTGTTCCGTCCCATCATCACGCTGCAGAGCGACGGCATATCCTCGGGAAACGGCACCAACGGCAGGCGCGATGTGAACTCATGGAGCGCCCTTAGCCCCATGGATATACCCGGGGCGATATTGCCGCCACGATAAACACCGTCGGCATCCACAAAGTCGCAGGTGACAGCTGTGCCGGCATCTACCACCAGAATCGGATGACCCTTGAAATCACTCCAGGCGCCGACAGCGGCGGCCACACGGTCGGCTCCGAGAGTCGAGGGGGTGCGGTAGTCGACACGTAGCGGAGTAGGTGTATCGGGATTGAGGCGCATGGCCTTACGTGAATTGTGGCGGAGATGCCTCATGATTTCCACATCCTCGCGGGCAACGGAACAGTAGATAGCCCCGTCGAGCATACGGTCACCGGCGAAAGCGGCCACCTTCGCCGGGGTGAGCGAGGGCTCCATTCTGAAGTCCAGAAGCTCAGTGCCGTCCCAGAGAGCAATCTTAGCCTCCGAGTTGCCTTGGTCTATTGTCAGATAATAGGACACTTTGAGTCAATTAACGTGCAAAAGTAGTAATTAACTCGCGAATATTCAGAAAAGTTAGTATTTTTTCACTTTTTAGCTCCCATTTTCTGCTCGGCCGCCTTTTTTCTCTCACGGGGAATCATGATGGATGTGTAGATAGTGAGCACACCTCCGGCCATTGTGAACGCAAGCCAGTCATTGCCTGCTCCCTGTGGAAGAAAGATAAACACCGCGCCGACAGCAAATACAAGAGCGGTCCATACCTCCATACGCCCAAGCCGGCGCACACGCAGTGCCTCATCCTTGGAGGGAAGTGTGAGAAAACGTCCTGCAAGAAGCATAGCAGCCCCGGCTGCATAGACATAGCCGAAACCATCTCTAAACACATTGAACAGCGGAAGCGCGGCTGCGACCATGATGGCCAGGAGCCCTATATTGGTGAGCCAAAAGCCCAGCATCGATTTATTCATTTATACTACAAATATGTTTCTAATCGGTGATTACTCGAATATGTAGACATCCTCGTCGGGGTGCTGCATATGGTGTTGTTCTCTCACTATGCGCTCCATAGTCTCCTTGTCGGTATTGAGTGAGCGGTTGAGGTCGCGGTAATAGACGAGAGAATCGGTGGCCTCGCTGATACGGGCCTTGAGATCTTCGATGCGTCGCTCCTGCTCTATGGATGTGAGCAGAGAGTTCTCGTTGAAAAAAAGCACAAGCGCACCCACACCGAGAGCAGCCAGCAGTGTGAACGACAGATACCTCCTGCACCATTTAAAAAACTCTTTCATAACCACAAAATTACACAAAATCCCGCTATCAGCAAAAACGAGTGATAACTTTTGACTTTTTAACGAATAAAGTAATTGGTTCCGGACAAGCTGCTTAAGCAAAGCTTATCCGGAACCAATTTCATTAAAGCCTGTTTTCTTATTGTCCTGTTTATTTGTAGCTGACGGTTTTTCCGTCGGGTAGTGTGGCGGTGCCGGTGGCGGGTATGTCGGCACTGAAAGGTTTCCAGGTGAGTTTGTTCCACTCAAGACGGTCGGTGGACTGAGCTACCGGGAGTATCGGCAGGGCGGTTCCGTCCTTTACCATTATCACCACAGGCATCTCTGCTGTGTCTATGCGGTGCCAGCCGGGAGTGTAGACACGGCCTGTCTGATAGTCTATCCACTTGCCCTTTCCAGGCAGGTAGACATCTCGAGAAGATCCGGCCTCCATCATGGGGGCAACAAGAATAGACGAACCGAACATATATTCGTCATCTACCCTCCATGCTCCCGGATCATCGGGAAACTCAAGCAGCAGAGCCCTCATCATGGGCCAGCCGTTGGCCGAGCTGGTCACAGCCTCCGAGTAGACATAGGGCATGAGACGATACTTCATCTCGGCACACTTGCGAAAATAGTCGGTGAAATCTTTGCCATACAGCCAAGGCTCGGTGGGAGGTGCGCCATGGATTCGGGTATGGGAAGTGAGGAAACCGAAAGGAAGCCAGCGACGATAGAGCTCCTCCGGACTTTCGGTCACGAATCCGCCCACATCGTGGCTCCAGAAAGTGAATCCGCTAAGACCGAGCGAGAGACCCGCGCGGAGAGTGCCTTGCAGACCGGTGTTGGTCGTGGCGGCATCACCGCCCCAGTGGAGCGGATAGCGCTGCGACCCGGCCCAGGCCGAGCGCGCCCATATGATATTCTCGCCGTTGGTGCGGCGTGTCACCTCGGCCACGGCACGATTGTAGCGCACAGGATAGAGATTGTGTTCATAGAGACCGCTGCGTCCGTTTGCATAAATTCCCTCGAGCGGAGCACCCTCACCGAAGTCGACTTTTATTGCTCCCACTCCCTGCTTCAGCAGTCCGGCAAGCTTGTCCTGATACCATGCCACGGTTTCTGGATTGGTAAAGTCAAGCACAACGTCCTCATATGGAAGCTGTCCGCGACCGTTGCGAACATAGAGCCCCTTCTCCACAAGTTCCGGGAAGAACTTGTTCTTGGGTGTAAAATAGGGAAGCTGCCACAGCGAGGTGTGAAAACCATCCTTCTTTAGATCGGCAAGCATTCCGGCGGGATCATCGAAACGGTCGGATGCAAACGCATAGTCACACTGCCAGTCGGTGCCAAACCATCCAGTATCGAAATGAATCACATCCGACGGGATTTTGTTCTCGCGCAACTTGCGAGCCACTTCGCGACCCTCCTTCTCGCTGAAATATGTGATACGGCTCATCCAGGTTCCAAAGCTCCACAACGGTGGCATCTCGGGACGGCCCACGAGAGCCGTGTACTCCGACAGTATCTTCTTCGGAGTCCCGAGAATTATGAAAAGGTCCACGACCTCATCGGCCATAAATAGCTTGGTGGCACCGCCGTAGCTCGCGCCGAAGTCAGCGGTGACAGGGGCAGATGTGTGTATGAACACTCCGTAGCCCCTGTCGCTCATATAGAACGGGACAGGTTTATACATATCGGCGGTCTCCGGCCCCTGCGGGTCGGTGACAAACATATTGACCTTCTGTCCGGCCTTGTTGAGAGCGGTAGGACTTTCACCTGTACCGAAGATTTTCTCGCCTGGCATGAGGGAAAACACCGGATTGACCGAACGGGTGTTGTCTGATCCACGCTTGATGAAGCTGAAAGGCTGAACCTTCACCTGCGTGGAATCATTGTCGCTCCATGTGCGTGTCTCGGTGAGCAATTTACCGGAACTGTTGCGGAGTACGAGCCTCCAGGGATCACGCCTTATTTCAAGCGACCCTGCTTCCGAACGATAGACTATGGACTCGGAGGTATCGGTCACCGTCCAGGAATCGCGATTCACCGGTGCAGGACCCACGAGCATCGGGTCGTCGGTCGGATCGTCCGGCTCCACGGGCGATGTGTAAAGCCTCACACGGATAGTATACTCGTTGACTGGATCCACCCTGAAGCCGAGTATCGGATCATTGTCATAGGCCGTGTCCGGGAAATCAAGCGCCTTTAGCGGCTGTAGCAGATACGTGTTGGCATTGAAAGCCTGACGGGGCATGAGCTGGTGGCGAGTCCACTTTACTAAACCGCGGCCTGTGGCCGAGTCGAAACCGGCAAGAGAATCAGCCAGAAAATAGTGATGGCCAAAGTCGGAGAAATCTCCACTCATGTCACGCGTCTGGCTCAGCAGATATTCCACACCATTATTGGTGCGCAACTGGGCCGACGCCCCTGCTGTGACAGCAAGAGCGACTAATGTGGTAATGATAGGTTTGTTCATGACAACTATGATTGTAGTAAGCTTTATGACAATAGCGACCGGTAGATGGAGGCGAGGCGGGCAAAAGCCGTATCGATGGAAAATTTGTCCCTGACAAGACTATAGGACGCCTCGGACAGTCTGGCCCTCAGCCCACGGTCAGCCACTATGCGGCGGATGGCTTCCGACAGCGCCTCGGTGTCGCCCGGCTCTATGAGAATACCTGTGGTCCCGTCGGTGATCACCTCGGGAATCGAGGCTATACGGGTGGATATATTGGGGATGCCGCGCGCCATCGTCTCAAGGATAGTCATCGGGAGGCCTTCATTATAGGAGGGTAGCACATTGACCATTGTATCGGCAAGGAAACCTTCCTTTGCCTCACCGTCCACCCATCCTATATGCCTCACTCGGTGCTGTAGCCCATACTTGTCGACAATAGTCTCTATGCCCTCCTCCTCGCCGTCTCCGCAATAGAGAAACTTCACCTCTTCGGGCAACTCAGGGTCAAGGCCGGCCATCACATTAGCCAGGTCATAAGCACCCTTGCGTACTCCGATACGGCCAAGAAACATCACGTCAGTGGCGTTGTCGGGGGAATATGGGTTCTCGGCAGGCACGGCCACGGCATTGTAGAGCACCTCCACACGGGCCTCGGGCACTTTGTCCTTCACCATACCTACCAGACGGTTGCTAAGCACGATGTTCACGTCGGCCAGACGCATTGTGCGTTCAATGAAACGTTTGTGTCGCGGCGACGCTCCGGCATAGTACTGCTCGAACTCCGCCCCGTGGTGATGGAGCACAGTCTTCACCCCGAGACGCCTCAGAACACGGAGCAGCAGTCCCTTCCTGACAAAGCTGCCACGCTCCGACACGTGAAGGTGGGCCACGTCGATCTCCCCACGCCGGGCCATGCGGACAATTCTCACAAAGGCACGGGCAAAAAAGCCGGCCATAGTGGCCTTGCTTCCATCGCGGTGGGTTGGCACGAACGTGATATCCACATCACCCTTGTCGGCATAGTCAAGATAGCCCTTGACCACACTTACCATACCGCCCTTATAGGACAGATCCGAGCAACACATCAATATATTCATAATGGCAAATGTACTGTTTTTTAATGTAACGCGAAAACAGGTGAATGGAAAAAGTGTGGATCAGTACAGATTTTTCGTCGTTCACATACTTTTTTGTATTATCTTTGCATCTATAAAACATTCATCAATGAAACGACCCTTCTTACTCACGGCTATCGGGATGCTTCTCGCCGGTACAGGCACCACAGCAGCCCAAGTGGAATCTCCCGATGCCGGAGGATACCTCCGGCGTGGCATTCTGATGTTCGAAAACCGCAACTATGGCGGATGCATCGACCAGCTCGCCCGCATCAACTCCCTCACATCCACTTCTGCTCAGAGGGAGGAAGCTCTCTTCTACCTCGGCAAAGCCACACTCGGCCTGGGCGACGATGAGGCCCTACTCATACTGCGCCGGTTTCTCAACGACTACCCGGTCTCGCCTCTGCGTGCCGATGTGATGATGTCGGTAGGCGACTACTACTTCCATCGCGGCGAGTATTCGGACGCCCTACGCGAATACCTGCTCGTCGACCCGGCAGCACTCACAACAGCGCGGATGGACGAGATGAACTACCGACAGGCCTACTGTTATATGCTCCTCGGAGAGACCGACACAGCAGCCGCGCTGTTGCGCACACTCCTCAACAAGAAGGAATGGAGCAACGCCGCCCGCTTCTACCTGGGCTACATAGCATACTCACGCAAAAACTTCACCGAAGCCACAAGTTATTTCAAAGGAGTCGACACAACCACCGCCCCGGGCAATGCCGTCCCCTACTACGAAGCGCAGATGGCCTTTGCGAGAGGCGAATATGACACCTCACTGGCCGGAGCGAAGAAGCTCCTTGCAGCCGGCACAGTCCCGGAATTCACCGCCGAGTGCAACCGCATAGCCGGAGAGTCGCTCTACAACCTCGGACGCTCCTCCGAGGCTATGCCATATCTGTGGAAATACTGCGCAGAAACAAAGACTCCGGCTCCGTCGGCATTCTACATCCTCGGTGTCGACGAGTTTGACAAGGGCGATGTAGATGCATCGATCAAACTTTTCCAGCAGGCCATAGGATCTCACTCCGCCATGGAGCAGAGCGCATGGTTGTTCCTCGGACAGGCCTACCTGAAACGCGGCGACAAGACATCGGCGATGATGGCCTTCGAGAACGCCTATAAGGTCAACCACGACCGCACTGTGCGCGAGACAGCATTCTACAACTACGCCGTAGCCCGTATGGATGGCGGACGCGCACCGTTCGGCAACTCCGTGGCACTCCTCGAGAACTTTCTCGAAGAATACCCCGACTCACGATATGCCGGCGATGTGAGACGGTTCATCGTCAACGGCTACATGACCGACAACGACTACACAGCCGCGCTCGCAGCGATAAACAAGGTGAGCCGTCCCACCACCGAGATGCTTGAAGCCAAGCAGAGAGTGCTCTTCGTACTTGGCACACGCGAATACTCGGCAGGCAGAGTGGCCGACGCAATCAGCCATCTCTCCGAGGCAAGGAACATCAAGGACGGCAACGCAGCCATCCGCCGCCAGTGTGACTTCTGGCTCGGCGACTGCTACTACACACGCGGCAACTACGACGACGCAGCCAAGTGTTATATGGCCTATTTCAACGCCACACCCAAAAGCGATGCAGAAGGCATAGCCCTCATGCGATACGCACTCGGCTACACAAGATTCCAGCAGGAAAAATACGACGCCGCGCTCAACAACTTCACCGACGCGTCGGCACTGGCCTCGCGCCTGCCCGCAAATGACAGGATCATTCCCGACATATACACCCGCATGGCCGACTGCCGCTATTACATGAACGACTACGCCACCGCAGCCGAGGACTACAAAAAAGCCTACGACCTCAACCCCTCGACAGGCGACTACCCACTCTACCAGCTGGCAATAATGAAGGGACTCCTGCGCGACCACAAAGAGAAAATCGCACTCATCGACCGCATGGTCGAGAAATTCCCGTCGTCGGGTCTCGTGCCTGGGGCACTCCTTGAAAAAGCCGAAAGTCAGGCTGCGACAGGAAGCACCGAAGCAGCCATACACACCTACTCCGAACTCGTCCGTCTCTATCCCGGCACCGCTCCCGGCCGAAACGGATATCTGCAGCTCGCCATCACACACATCAACCGAGGCGAGAAAGCCAAGGGTGTAGAAACATATAAAAAGGTAATATATACATTCCCATCAAGCGAGGAGGCACGAATAGCCGCCGACGACCTCAAGCAGATATATGCAGCCGACGGCAAGCTCAACGAGTTTGTGGCATTCATCAACTCCGTGCCCAACGCGCCACGCTTCGAACCCGACGACATCGAACGAGCAGCATTCACAGCAGCCGAGAACGCCTACATCAACTCAGGTGCTACCGCCGGACTCGAAAGCTACGTGCGCGACTATCCGCAAGGCTCATCACGCGCACGCGCCCTCTACCTCCTCGCCGAAAACGCATGGAACTCCGACAAAGCTGCCGAAGCGCAGGGATATGCCTCGCAGGTGCTGCTCGAATACCCCGACTCCGAAGTGGCCGAAGACGCACTCCTCGTGAAGGGACAGGCCGAAGCAGCACTCGGCAAGACCGAGATAGCCTACTCCACATTCCTCGAGCTCGAACACCACGCATCGGGGGCCAATATGCTTCGTGCCGCACGCCTCGGACTCCTCAACACAGCCGCAGACATGGGCAAATATGCCGACGTGGTAGTGGTGGCCGACAAGATTCTGACAACAACAGCGGCCACATCTCCTACCGATATGAACGAGGTGAGATTCACCCGAGCAATGGCCAACGACCGACTCGGCAACACCGAAGCAGCCTATGAGGACTGGGAGGCCCTCGCAGCCAACACATCGGACATTAACGGAGCCAAGAGCGCCTACTATCTCGGACAGTCGCTCCTCGACCGAGGCAAGACCGATCGCGCCGAAAAGGTGGCCGACTCGCTCATATCCTCCGACACACCCCACCGCTACTGGCTCGCCCGAGGCTTCATACTCTACAGCGACATCCTCCGCAAACAGGGGAAGACCTTTGAGGCCAACGAGTATCTCAAATCACTCCGTTCCAACTACCCCGGTTCCGAAGCCGACATCTTCCTGATGATCGACAGCCGTCTCAGCAACACGAAATAAAAAATGAACTTCACCAGATACATTCTCCCTCTTGCCATTCTCGCACTCCCATGTGCTGTCTCCGCCCAGGATCTCCACAAAGAAATCACTGTAGAGCAGGAGATAGTCCCGACCAAGCGGGATGCATCACGCATCATGCTCCACCCGGCCGTAACCCTGCCTCCGCTCAAGGCCTCATCGCTCGCATTCAGCGACCGGACAGTCACCACCGAGGTGCCAAACTCGCTCACCATACTCGAGCCGGTGGCCTGGGGCGACCGCCTATACTCGTCGCCCTACAAGGGCTATGTGGATCTCGGACTCGGCGGTCCGCTATACAACGGCCTCGTATCCGCCGGCTACCGAATACTCGATGACGACCGCACACGCCTCAGCATATGGGGACAGTATGACGGAAGCATATACAAGCGCGATGAATACTCCGGAACCGATAACAAGAAGTGGAAAAACCACACTGCCACTGCCGGAATAGACCTGCACCGGGCTGTCGGAACAGCATCGTTCATCGATGCAGGCTTGGACTATACCTACTCCACCCACACAGTCCCCTGCGACATGGATACATACACCGCACCGGCCAATAGGTTCAACGCATCGGCCGTATTCCATTCCGAGGCAGGAGGTCTGGCCTACGCCGCCGGTCTGACATTCCGCCGTTTTGCCTTCGGACGCCAGCGCGACCTTCCTGAATGGGAAAGCAACACCAAGCGGCTCCCCGATCTCCCATCATCCGAATCTCCCGTCTACAATTACCCCCATACCTCCGAAAACCTCTTCAAACTCACACTCGACGGCTCCATAGCATCGTCCGACAATTCACGCGCCGGCCTCGACGTGGATGCCTCGTTCCTGCGCTCGTCCGACTTCTACAATCTCGTATACCCCTACCGTATAGACAACTTTGAATGGTTCAGCGGCAAAACCACCGGACTCATCACCCTCACTCCCTACTGGCACTCACGCACCGACAAAGTGAGCCTGCGAATCGGAGCAGATGTCGACATAGCCTTCAAGTCGGGCAACGCCTTCCGCTTCTCTCCCGACGTCACATTCGCCTGGACTCCCGCACAGGTATTCGGACTCGAGCTTAAAGCCCACGGAGGCTCCAGGCTCAACCCGCTATCATCGCTCTACGACATCACCCCCTACCTCTCCACCGTAGCTGCCTACACCGAGATGAGCCGCATACCCTACGCTTTCGACGGAAAGATTACACTCGGACGCTTCCTCGGCACATTCCTTGAAATCTCCGGAGGCTACGCCAAGGCCGACCGCTGGCTCATGGCAGCCACAGGCGACTACTATCCCGGCGGAGCCGGAATGTTCGGCGTCGACCTGAAAGGATGGCACTTCGGAGTGGCAGCCGGATACGACAACGGCCGGAACTTCTCACTGAAAGCATCTTGGGAAACAGCCCCCTCGAAATTCAACCGTGCCTATTATGAGTGGCGCGACCGCGCCCGCCACGTGGTCAATGCCTCGCTGGCTCTGCGTCCTGTCCGCCCCCTGCTCCTCGAAGCCACCTATGAATTTCGCACGGGCCGATGCGAGTATGCCTTCGAAGACCAGGCCACCGAAATACTCGGATCCTACGTCTATGTTCCAATCCGACGCTCGCTCAAGGCAGTCTCCGACCTCTCTATCGGCGCCTCATATGAATTCAACTCAGCCGTCACCTTCTTTGCCCGTGGCGAGAACCTCATGAACCGTCGCTGGTACCACCTCGGAGCCGCACCCTCACAGGGACTTCACGGACTCGTCGGTGTCGGAGTCAAGTTTTAGCGGTTGAATGGATTTTTGAGCTACCACAGAATATGGAAACAGACTCTTCGGTGCTTCACGACTCCTTCGACAGGGAGCATCTCTGGCACCCCTATACATCTACTATAAACCCCCTCCCCACATATATGGTGGAGAGCGCGTCGGGCGTGAGAATAAAGCTGGCCGACGGACGCGAGCTCATCGACGGAATGGCCTCTTGGTGGTGCGTAATACACGGTTACAACAACCCGCGCCTCAACACAGCAGCCTCAAAACAGCTCGAAAGCATGAGCCACGTGATGTTCGGAGGCCTCACACACCGTCCCGCCGTAGAACTCGGTAAACTACTGCTGGCCCACGCTCCGGCCTCGATGCACAACATATTCTACGCCGACTCCGGATCCGTGGCCACAGAAGTGGCCATGAAGATGGCCGTACAGGCCGCCGTGAGCAGGTCGGGAGACCACCGCAAGACCAACTTCGTCACCGTCCGCAACGGCTACCACGGCGACACATGGAATGCCATGAGCGTCTGCGACCCCGTCACAGGTATGCACGGAGCCTTCGGCACCGCCCTGCCCATCCGATTCTTCGCACCGGCTCCGGCAATAGGGCCCAACGAGGAGTGGAATGATTCCGACATCGCTCCACTGGCCGAAATCATACGCGAACACCGCGACGAACTCGCCGCACTCATACTCGAACCGATAGTACAGGGTGCCGGTGGAATGCGGTTCTATCACCCTGAATATCTCCGCGCCGCACGCCGTCTGTGCGACGAGAACGGCCTATACCTTATATTCGATGAAATAGCCACCGGATTCTGGCGCACAGGACGGATGTTTGCCTGCGAACACGCCGGAGTGGACCCCGACATCATGATGGTGGGCAAGGGACTCACGGCAGGATATCTCACAATGAGCGCCGTGCTAACCTCGCGCGAAGTGGCCGACACCATATCGCGAGGAGAGGCAGGAGTGATGATGCACGGCCCAACATTCATGGCCAACCCACTCGCCTGCTCCATAGCCATAGAGTCACTCCGTATGCTCGACGAGCAGGACATGGCCGCAAGGATAAGCCACATCGAAAAGCTTCTGAAACGTCACCTATCACCGGCCGCCCAACTTCCCGGAGTAAAAGAAGTGAGAGTGCTCGGAGCAATAGGCGTGATCGAGATGAAGGAGCCTGTCGATGTGGGAGAATTCCAAAAGAAATGCGTCAACCGTGGCATATGGGTCCGCCCGTTCGGCCGAAACGTATATATAATGCCACCCTACATAATTTCCGACAGTGATCTCCTGTATCTGGCGGAACAGATGATCGAATGCATACGATGAGCGTATATTCCGATATAACCGCCCGGCTTTCCGAGTCGGGCAACCTCCGCACAATTCCCTGTCCAGCCATCGGCAGTCACAACGTGATTGACCTCTCGTCCAACGACTATCTCGGCCTCGGCACCGACCCCTCACTCCAGGCCGAGTTCATGGACAGTCCGGCCCGGCGCGCCATCCCTCTCACATCATCGGCCTCGCGGCTCCTCGCGGGAAGACAAGACGAATACGCCTCTCTGGAGGCCTTGCTCCAAGAGCTCTACTGCCGTCCGGCGCTACTGTTCAACAGCGGATACCACGCCAACACCGGGCTCGTCTCGGCACTCGCCGGAGTGAAAGGCACAATGATTGTGGCCGACAGACTGGTCCATGCAAGCATCATCGACGGCATGGTGCTCTCCAAAGCCCCCTTCACACGCTTCCGCCACAACGACCTCGGCCATCTCGAGCGAATAATCGAAAAGGAATCGCGCTCCCACGAACGCCTGCTTGTCATCGTGGAGAGCGTCTACTCGATGGACGGCGACCACGCCGACATAGAAGCCCTCACCGCCATCAAGCGACGCCATCCGGGCGTGATGCTCTATGTCGACGAGGCTCACGCATTCGGAGTAGAGGGTGCCCGCGGACTCGGCCTCTGCCGCAGTGCCGCCTCCTATACCGATATCGACGTCGTGGTGTGTACATTCGGCAAAGCCTGTGCATCTATGGGAGCATTTGCCGCCGTGTCGCCTGATATCAGGGAATATCTTGTCAACACATCGCGCAGCTTCATCTTCTCCACCGCCCTACCGCCCATCTCGGCAGCCTGGACGGAATGGGTCATACGACACTTCGTCGGTCTGGACTCACGGCGCGACCATCTCCGCAGCCTCGGGTCAAGGCTCCACAGCATCCTCGCCCCGCTCTCGGCCTCCCCGACCGAGCCGAGCCACATACAGCCTCTCGTGGTAGGCGATCCCCGCAAGGCCGTGGAGTTGTCACAGTCACTCCTTGAAGCCGGATTCAAAGTGCTCCCGATACGCACCCCCACTGTGCCGCCTGGCACCGAGAGACTGCGTTTCAGCCTCTCGGCCTCACTACCGCTCGAAGCCCTCGACCCACTCGACGATTTTTTCAGCAGAAATGAAATTTAAGATCATACACCGCCATCCATCCGAGCGTCTCATCCTGCTCTTTGCCGGATGGGGCATGGACCCGCACCCGTTCGAGAACATCAGGCGCGACGGCTACGACCTGGCCGTCGTGTGGGACTACAGGGACCTCTCGGCGACATGGATAGGCGAACTCGACCGCTATGTAGAGATTGCAGTGTTCGCATGGTCGTTCGGTGTCCCGGCCGCCTCCGCGTTCATCGCAGCCCACTCCTCACTCCCCGTCACAGCGCGCATAGCTGTCAACGGCACGGCACACCCCGTCCACGACACTCTCGGAATACCCACAGAGATATTCAACGGCACACTCGAAACCCTCGATGACCGGAATCTCGTCCGCTTCTACCGCCGTATGTGTGGCGGCAGCAGATCCTACAGCGAATTTGCCAAAAGACTTCCCGCGAGAGACACCTGCGAGTTGCGCGACGAACTCAAGGCCATAGCCTCGCGCTCAGCCACTCCCATCACATGGGACAAGGTCTACATATCCACGGCTGACCTCATCATACCCCCCGACAACCAGAGACGCGCGTGGGACGAGGAAGCCTATGAGCAGGTGGAACTCGACGGAGCACCCCACCTGCCCGATTTCAAATATCTGCTTGACTCCACTCTCACCGACAAGCAGCTTGTGGAGAGCCGCTTCCGCGGGGCAGCCACCACCTACGAAGCCAATGCCACAGCACAGCGCGACATAGCCGACCGGATGCTATCCTGTGTCACCCCGTGCCACCGCATCCTCGAGATCGGTCCAGGCACAGGCTATGCCACCTCCCGCCTCGCCGACCTCGGCGAAGTCGAAGCCTGGGACCTCGCCCTCACCCCAGCCGTGGAGTCGCTCGCCGCCGCAGGCCGCATCACAGCCCGCGCGTGCGATGCCGAGACCGCCCTGCGCCACCTACCGTCAGGAAGCGTCGACCTCCTTTTCTCGGCTTCCACCGTGCAGTGGTTCAACTCACTCCCCGCCTTTCTGCGCGAAACCGAACGCATCCTGGCACCAGGAGGCAAAGCACTCATATCCACCTTCAGCCCTCTCACAATGGCCGAGATACACTCGGTCATTGGCTCCACGCCGAGATTCCCGTCCACCGAGGCCATCCGCCGCATGATTCCCTCAGCCCGGGTGACCGAGGAAGAGCTGTCGCTCTGTTTCCCCTCACCGGCCGACGCACTGCGCCACGTCCGACTCACAGGAGTAAACTCACTCGGAGCAGCCACCTCTCCGGCAGCCACCCGACGCCTTCTTGACGGATATCCCCTCACCACCGACGGCAAAGCACGACTCACATACCGCCCCGTCTACATCACCCTACACCGACCACTATGAACAAAAACGTCTATTTCGTCTCAGGCATAGACACCGATGCCGGCAAAAGCTACGCCACAGGCTATATAGCCCGCCACCTCATGGAACAGGGCAAAAGCGTCGTCACCCAGAAGTTCATCCAGACCGGCAACACCGGCTACTCCGAAGACATCGAGCTACACCGGCGCATCATGGGCACAGGGATGCTCCCCGAGGACACCGACCTCACCACATCACCCATCATATTCTCATACCCCGCTTCAGCCCAGCTCGCCGCAAGGATAGACGGACGTGAAATCGACCTCACGCTCGCCGACCGCTCAACGGCCATACTTGCCTCCCGCTACGACATAGTGCTCGTCGAAGGAGCCGGAGGACTGATGGTGCCGGTCACCGACGACTTTTTCTCGATCGATTACGTGACCACACGCCACCTGCCGCTCATACTCGTCACCAACGGCATACTCGGAAGCATCAACCACACCATCCTGTCGCTCGAAGCCATCAAGTCGAGAGGCATAGAGCTGGCCGCGGTGATATACAACTCACACTTCGACACCGACGCCGTGATAGCCGACGACACTCGCGAATTCATCCGCCGCTACACAGCCCGCCACTTCCCCGGCTCACACTTTGCAGTCATCCCCTCACTCTGACCCACACCACATCCACCACTTCCTCCGGCCCGCATCAGGCGGCAAAACACCCCGTCGCCACACGGTGCCGGAAACAATGATTAGGTTTTTTCCGGAGAATTGCGTAATTTTGCACCAAATTTTTCAATCTCTTGATGGATAGCGAACCGTTAAACATAGCCATAACAAAACAACAGCTTGCCGAGCTCCCCACCGTGGGGTTCGACGGGGCTATAACCGTCATCGACAATACAGCCGATGTGGCTGACGCCGTCAGATTTCTACGCTCAAGGCAGGCCGTGGGCTTCGATACCGAGACAAAGCCCAACTTCCGCAAGGGCATGACCAACAAGGTCTCGCTGATCCAGGTAGCCACCGAAGACCACTCCTACCTGTTCCGTCTCAACAAGATAGGATTCCCTCCCGAACTCAAAGAGTTCATGGAGTGTGACGATGTAATAAAGGTAGGGCTATCGCTCAAAGACGACTTCCACGTGCTCCACAGGATATGTGAATTCGAGCCCGCCAACTTCGTGGAGCTTCAGGACCTCGTCCGCCGCTTCCACATATCCGACATGAGCCTTCAGAAGATATACGGCATCCTCTTCGGCGGACGCATATCCAAAAGCCAGAGACTCACCAACTGGGAAGCCGCCACCCTCACCCCCTCGCAGATGTGCTACGCATCCATCGACGCATGGGCCTGCCTGCGCATCTACAACCTCCTCAAAAGCCACAGTTTCAACCCCGAGAATTCACCCTACATCGTAGTTCCAACCCACCCCGAGCAGGCATGAGAATCCTCACACCGCCCCAAATCACCGAAGCCGCCGCAAACGCAGGCGAAAACAAAGCACGTCTCACAACATCATCCGTCAGCAGGCTCCTTGTAGCGGCAGTTATGGCCGGAGCCTACATATCACTCGGAGGCATACTCTCCGTAATCCTCGGATGGGGCTTCCCCGAAATGATGGACGGCAACCCATCGCTACAACGACTACTGTCGGGAGCGGCCTTCCCCATCGGACTCATACTTGTCGTAGTGCTCGGAGCCGAGCTATTCACAGGCAACAACGCTCTGCTCATACCATCCTACATAGGCCGTCGCCACTCGGCACGCACCATCCTCCTCAACTGGACACTCGTATATGTCGGCAACCTCGTCGGAGCACTCCTCTTCACATATTTCATGGTCTACCGATGCGGACTCACAGCCGCCGACCCGTGGCACGCAGCCATAATACGCGTAGCCGAAGCCAAAGTATCAATGCCATTCCTCACAGTACTCCTCAAAGGAATAGGCGCCAACTGGTGTGTATGCCTCGCCGTCTGGCTCGCACTCTCAGGCAAAACCCTCTTCGAGAAAGCCCTCGGATGCTGGCTGCCGGTGATGGCCTTCGTCGCACTCGGCTACGAACACTGCATAGCCAATATGTTCTTCATCCCCGCCGGAATACTCGAAGGGGCCAACGTAACAGTAATGCAGTCAATAACAGCCAACTTCATTCCATCGACAATCGGAAACATCATCGGAGGCGCACTCCTCGTCGGAGCCATACACACCTACCTCCACCGCACACGACAATAATCCCTGCATCAAATAATCACAACAATCGTTTGGGCAAGCTCTTGGAGAGTTTGCCCAAACTGCATCTACCCCCCATCACATCCCGCACCTCCCTCCCCGATATCCGGACAAGAAAAACACCACAGACACAGAAAAACTATTGCAACATAGAAATAATTTCAGTAACTTTGTCCAAATCACTTATATAAACCGGATTCTCCCCATGTAGAAGAGTCGGCAGAACTCTTCTTCCAATCAATACCTTTTCAACATTTATCGCAACTCGATCGCCCAATAGGACCAGACATCTGGCAGTGCTTTTTTTTGGGGAAAACCGTCATACGCCATACATCTGAGGGAAAACTGTTTTAGGAAAAAGCATCTTATGTCTGTTGGCTGGAAAACTGTAATATAATCCACTATAACCATGAATATCATCCGATATTTTATCCCCATTATTTTAGCCACAGGACTGATTCCTGAGGCGTCGTCTCAAGAGAAACTATATGACAACGAGTTTCCACTATCGGATATCACATTGTTGGACAGTCCTTTTTCCAACGCAATGCATCTCAACGCCGACGTTCTTCTGAGCTACGACACCGACCGACTTCTCGCCCCGTATCTCAAGGCAGCCGGTCTTGAGCCTAAAGGAGAAAGCTTCAGCAATTGGGATGGTCTTGACGGCCATATTGGCGGACACTACCTTTCAGCACTTGCAATACACTATGCGGCAACCGGCAGGCCCAAATTTAAAGAACGCATGGACTATATGCTCTCACAGCTCTCGATGTGTGCCGTAGCGCGAGGCGACGGATATGTCGGAGGACTTCCTAACGGAGACCCGTTATGGAAAGCCATATCCGATGGCAATGCGGGAAAGGTATGGGACTACTGGGTTCCATGGTACAATATCCATAAAATATATGCCGGACTACGCGACAGCTGGGTATATGCCGACTCAAAAGTCGGACTCAATCTATTTCTCGGAATGTGCGACTGGGGTCTAAAGGTCATCGCCAACCTCACAGACCAACAGATGGAGTCGATGCTTGACTGCGAATTCGGCGGAATGAACGAAGTGTATGCCGACGCCTACGCAATAACGGGTGACAAGAAATATCTCGACGCGGCACGACGTTTCACACACCACCAGTTATTTGACGATATGCTCAGAGGCACCGACAACCTCGACAACCGACACGCGAACACACAAGTGCCGAAAGTAGTCGGATTCCAACGTATCGCCGAACTTGCCTCAGACGAAAAATATGATACCGCATCACGATTCTTCTGGGAAACAGTTGTAAACAACCGTTCACTCTCAATCGGAGGAAACAGCCGACGTGAACATTTTGCCTCAAAGGCCGACGCAAAAAGCTATGTGGACGAAAGAGAAGGCCCCGAAACGTGCAACACCAACAATATGCTCAAACTGACCGAGGGCCTCTTCAGAATGTCGCCCGAGGCACGTTATGCCGACTTCTACGAAAGAGCCCTCTACAACCACATCCTATCATCGCAGCACCCCGAACATGGAGGCTACGTCTATTTCACATCAGCAAGGCCCGGACACTATCGCGTATACTCCAAGCCCAATTGCGCCATGTGGTGTTGTGTCGGAACAGGAATGGAAAACCACGGAAAATACGGCCAGTTCATCTACACGCATAAGAAAGACTCACTCTGGGTAAACCTCTTCATACCCTCCGTCCTTGACTGGAAAAGCAAGGGCGTGAAGCTGACACAACACACCTCGTTCCCCGAAAATGGCAACACCAAAATCACCGTCAACGTCTGTGAGCCCACAGAATTCAGTATGCGCCTGCGACATCCGGCGTGGAGCGACAATGTCATGGTGAAAGTCAACGGCAAGCAAATCAAAACCAACTCCGGGCCATCATCATACATTGAATTGAACCGCAAATGGTCTGACGGAGATATCGTGGAGATGGAAATGCCCATGAAATTCACAATCGAAGAACTGAACTATCTCCCCGACTACATCAGCATCCTGCGCGGACCCATCGTCATGGCTGCCAGATATGACAACGGAACTCCCCTCAAAGGATTGATAGCCGACGACCATCGATGGGCACATATAGCCGGCGGAGAACTCGTATCGGTGTTCGACACTCCGATACTTATAGGCAAACGCTCCTCCTTGCTGAAAAAACTCAATTCAATGCAGCCTGTGAACGGAAAGACCCTCACCTACTCGGCCGAGAACCTCTTTGACCATAGCGACAGAAACATTGAAATTGAACCATTCTACAGAATTCACGACTCCCGCTACGTCATGTACTGGCTTTCAATGACTCCCCAAAAATACGCCAGATACCGTGACAACGCCCGCAAAGACGAGGCCAAGAGACTGGCGCTCGACAAACGCACTGTCGACGCGGTAAATACAGGAGAACAGCAACCCGAGGCTGATCATTTCATGGAGCTGAAGTCCTCGTCGGCCGGCAACTTTAACGGAGAGCCCTGGCGTGCGTCATCTGACGGCGGATACTTCTCATACAAAATGAAGACCGACCAACGCACCGACCTCTCACTGCGCTTAAGATACTGGGGAAACGAGACAGGCAACCGAAAATTTGACATCTTCATTGACGACCAGCTCATAGCCTCCGAAGACACCGCAAACAAATGGAAAACCGACGAATTCGTGGAAATCGAATATGAAATACCGCCACACATCGTCAAAGACAAACAGTACATAACCGTGAAATTCTCCGGCGAACGGGGACAGACAGCCGGCGGCATCTTCCACGTAAGACTCATCCACCCATAGTGTTGTCATACTCACAACAACGACAAGCAGACAATTGCATCTACAACAGCGTGCAATTGTCTGCCTGCCGTTTTAGCCGATATCCAAAAATTTGTCACAAACTTCCCCTCACTATAAAACATATTGAGGTGACATCACGTTAGTGATTTATACACCCATTTCCAAAGCGCCACTAACTAATGGATACGACAGCCATCTCTCTGAAACTCCAGTCCATCGTCTCATCGGTGAGCGGAGTGCTCACCGACTATGTCATGGTGAGCGTGCTTCTCATCGCCGCCATCTACTTCACCATAGCCACACGCGGAGTACAATTCAGAATGATCGGCGAGATGTGCCGACTGCTCGCCCGCTCCGGAAAGCGCGACAACGACACACGCAAAGCCGACCAACCCCACCACGGCACAGTAAGCTCCTTCCAGGCCTTCGCCATCTCCATAGCCTCACGCGTCGGCACCGGCAACCTCGCAGGCGTAGCCACAGCCATCACCCTCGGCGGCCCGGGAGCCGTATTCTGGATGTGGGTCATAGCATTCCTCGGAGGAGCAAGCGCCTTCGTCGAATCAACACTCGCACAGCTATTCAAAGTCAAAGGCGAAGGCTCATTCATGGGCGGCCCAGCCTACTACATCATGAAAGGACTCGGACACCGCTGGTGGGCAGTGACATTCGCCATCCTCATCACCCTCACATTCGGATTCGCATTCAACACCGTCCAGTCCAACACCATCTCCGACGCCCTCCTATCATCCTTCAACATCCCGCGCCAGGCCACAGCCTGCGCCCTCGCCATCCTCACCTTCGTCATCATCCTCGGCGGAGTGCGGCGTGTATCACGCTTCAGCCAGGTGGTAGTCCCCGTCATGGCCGTCGCCTACATCCTCCTCGCAATAGTCATAATCGTCTTGAACATCAACCGATTCCCCGAAATAATCAGCCTCATAGTCAGCAACGCATTCGGACTCCGCGAAGCAGCCTCAGGCACCCTCGGAGCGGCAATGATAATGGGCATCAAGCGCGGACTCTTCAGCAACGAAGCCGGAGAAGGCTCCACCCCCAACGCCGCCGCCACAGCATCAGTCACCCACCCCGTCAAGCAAGGACTCATACAGACACTCGGAGTCTACACCGACACCATGCTCGTGTGCACGGCCACAGCCTTCATCATCCTATGCAGCGGAGTCTTCACAACCGGAGCCGACGGAATAGTGCTCACCCAGGCAGCAATCGACGCAGGCCTTGGAGGAGGCCACCGCATCGGATCCACCTTCATCAGCATAGCCATATTCTTCTTCGCCTTCACAAGCATCATAGCCAACTACTATTATGGCGAGACCAATATACGCTTCATACGCAACAGCCGGCTCGCAGTCAACATCTACCGACTCGCCGTCACAGTCACAGTCTACCTCGGAGCCATCATGTCGCTCGACCTCGTATGGGGATTTGCCGACATCACAATGGCACTAATGACCCTCTGCAACCTCGCAGCCATACTGCTCCTCGGCAAATACGCATTCCGCCTCCTCGCCGACTACACCGACCAGCGCCGGCGCGGGCTTGACCCCGTCTACCGCTCCGGCACAATCCCCGAAATCGCCGACAAAACCGAATGCTGGAAATAACCCCCCTCTTGCATTTTCGCGGTGTTTTGAGTAATTTTGCAGTACAATGACACTGCTCGATACTCAGCCGCTCATCTCACAGCCTGTCCCCATATTTCTGACGGTGATGGGCATCATATTAGTTGCTCCGCTCCTGCTCAACAGGCTCAAGATTCCCCATGTCATAGGCTTGATTCTGGCGGGAGTGGCCGTAGGTCCCAACGGATTCGGAGTGCTTGCCCGCGACATGAGTTTCGAGGTTTTCGGACAGGTGGGCATCCTCTACCTCATGTTTCTCGCGGGGATAGAGATTGATATGTACCATCTGCGCAAGAATCTGCGCAAAGGACTGGTTTTCGGACTGTTCACCTTCATAGTCCCGCTCGTACTTGGCGCGGCGGCAGCCATCATAGTGCTCGGGATGGCTCTTCCGGAGGCCACCCTGCTTGCCTCAATGTTTGCAGCCCACACCCTCCTGGCCTACCCCATCGTGGCCCGATTCGGAGTCACAAAATCCCCGGCCGTCATCATAGCCATCGCCGGCACCATCGTGACAGTGCTCGGATCCCTCATAGTGCTTGCAGGAGTACTCGGAGTGGAGCGAGAGGGATCAGTCTCATCCTTGTTGCGCACACTCCTCTACCTCGCCGTCTACTGTGCGGCCATCTTCTACCTCTATCCGCGTCTCACACGCTACTTCTTCCGAAAATACCACGACGGCATACAGCAGTTTGTCTACATACTCTTCATGGTATTCCTTGCAGCCGCCACGGCTCAATGGATCGGCATCGAAGGTGTATTCGGCGCATTCTACGCCGGCCTTGTGCTCAACCGCTTCATTCCTGGACGTTCCACACTCATGGGGCGCCTCGAGTTTGTGGGCAACGCGCTCTTTATACCCTACTTCCTGATAGGCGTGGGTATGCTCATTGACCTGCGCGTAGTCACCGACGGCTGGGACACCCTCTACATAGCCACTGTCATGAGCACAGTAGCCATGGCCACAAAATGGATTGCAGCATGGCTCACACAGAAGACATTCCGTCTCACCGGAGTGGACCGCAGCATCATGTACCAGCTCTCCAACGCCCACACAGCCGTGGCCCTCGCCGTGGTGATGATCGGCTACGGAATGGGACTCTTCGGAGTGGAGATACTCAACGGCACCGTGGTGATGATTCTCGTCACCTGCACCGTTTCCTCGCTCGGCACAGCCCGCGCCGCCTCCCACCTCAAAGTGCAGCTCCTCGAGAAGGAGGCCGAAGAGATGGCAAGAGACGAATCAACCACCCGCCCGCGCACACTCATAGCCATATCCAATCCTCTCACCTCGGCTCCCATCGTAGAGCTCGCCCTGGCCATGCGATTCCCCGACTCTTCGGTGCCGGGCGACTTCTACGCCCTGCACGTGCGCAACGACAACTCAGCATCCTCCCGCGCCATCGGACGCAACTCTCTCGACGTGGCCGAGAGAGCAGCAGCCTCAGTAGAGGTAGCTCTGACACCGATCGAGCGATACGACCTCAACTTCATCACGGGTGTGATAAACACAATGGAGGAGCGCGACATCACCGAGGTGGTCATCGGACTCCACCGTCGCACCACCATCATCGACTCCTTCCTTGGAGGAAAGATCGAGAGCCTCCTCCAGTCCACCAACCGCATGATTGTCATCACCCGCTGCTTCGCCCCACTCTCCACAATGAAGCGCATCTACGTGGCCGTGCCAAAGAAGGCACAGTTCGAGACCGGGTTCCGCCGCTGGGTGCAAGCTCTCGGCAATATAGGGCGACACGCCGGATGCCCAATGGTGTTCTGGTGCGAGCCCTCGCTAAGACCCATGATAACAACAGTCCTGTCACAGGCCCGCATAGGAGTGAGAATACAGTTCGACGACGTGAGCAGCTACGACGACTTCGTGCTCAAGTCACAGGTGGTGACCGACGACGACCTCCTCGTAGTAGTCTCGGCCCGACGCGCCTCGGTGTCGTTTGACGGCGACATGGACGCAGTCCCCGAATACCTCCACAGATACTTCAGCGGCTCCAACCTCATACTCATTTATCCCGGACAGTTCGGCACCGAACCGCCCATGACAATGGCCGAAGTGATGTCCACCGACCTCATTTCTCCCCCGTCAACCTTCTACCTGTATATCAGCAGCCTGCTCCGCCGCTTGCGCCGTTGACCGCCAATACGACACACCACTCACTCCTCCTGCACAACACCATAATCCGGATTATATCAGACACAGAGGGCCTGTCAAATTGAATTCTGACAGACCCTCTTCTTCGTTATATCGTCTACTGTTCCGGAGTTCACTCCTGCCTGCGCGCCACGGGCGGATAGTCCACCGTGTAGTGCAGACCTCTCGACTCCTTGCGCTCCTTGGCCTGGCGCATGATGAGATAGCCCACATTGATGATATTGCGCAGCTCGCATATCTCGCGCGTGGCCTTGGAACTCTTGAAGAGTCTCTCAGTCTCCTCATACAGAATATCCAGACGGTTCCATGCACGGTCGAGACGCAGGTCGGACCGGACGATACCCACATAGGTACCCATGATCTGGTTCACCTCCTTTATGCTCTGGGTTATGAGCACCATCTCCTCGGGATGGCGCGTTCCCTCGTCGTTCCACTCAGGTATATCGTCGCGGAAGTCATAGTGGCCAAGACTGTCCATAGAATGGGCCGCGGCAGCGTCGGCATAGACCACAGCCTCGATGAGCGAATTGGAGGCCAGACGGTTGCCGCCGTGCAGACCGGTGCACGAACACTCACCCACCGCATATAGACGCTTGATGCTCGACTCGCCGTTTCCGTCCACCTTGATACCGCCACACAGATAGTGGGCAGCGGGAGCCACGGGAATATAGTCCTTTGTGATGTCTATACCAAGCGACAGACACTTTGCATATATATTGGGGAAATGCTTCTTGGTCTCCTCGGGATCCTTGTGAGTGACATCGAGATAGACATGGTCGTCGCCTGAAAGCTTCATCTCCGAGTCGATGGCACGGGCCACGATGTCACGCGGAGCCAGCGAAAGGCGCGGGTCATACTTGTGCATGAACTCCTCGCCACGCTTGTTGCGCAACACGGCGCCGTAGCCACGCATAGCCTCCGTGATCAGGAACGACGGACGGTCGCCCGGATGGTACAGAGCCGTGGGATGGAACTGGATGAACTCCATATCCTTCACAGTACCCTTTGCACGATACACCATGGCAATACCGTCGCCTGTCGCCACAAGCGGATTCGTAGTAGTCTGATAGACCGCACCTACACCACCCGTGGCTATAAGGGTGACGCGCGAGAGGAAAGTGTCCACTACGCCTGTCTCCGTATCGAGAACATAGGCACCATAACAGGTGATATCCGGAGTGCGGCGGGTCACTATCTTGCCGAGATGGTGCTGGGTGAGAATCTCTATGGCAAAATGGTGCTCGTAGATATCGATATTCGGATTGGAGCGCACAGCCTTGATGAGAGAGTCCTGAATCTCAAAACCCGTATTGTCGGCATGGTGGAGAATACGGAATTCCGAATGGCCACCCTCGCGGTGGAGGTCGAAACTGCCATCTTCCTTCTTGTCGAAATCAACACCCCAGCCTATAAGCTCGCGTATCTGCGAGGGGGCGTTGCGCACCACCTTCTCCACAGCCTCGGGGTCCGAAAGCCAGTCGCCCGCCACCATAGTATCATGTATATGCTTTTCAAAGTCATCTACTTTAAGGTCAGTCACAGAGGCCACACCTCCCTGTGCGAGGGCAGTATTAGCCTCGTCGAGCGTAGTCTTGCAGACAAGGGCCACAGTGCCGTGTCCGGCCACCTTGAGGGCAAAGCTCATCCCGGCGATGCCCGACCCGATTACGAGATAGTCATATTTACGTGTCATGTGAAACGCAATCAAAAAATTCCGATGCAAACTTACACATTTTTTCCGAATAATCCTATCGGAAAATTACACCCCGGTATCCCCGTCCTGCAAATACACGACAGAGGCCGTGTCCTGACGGACACAGCCTCTGCGTTTCATATCAATATGATTTGTAATGAGTCGTGGGAAGTGACTGCGTATTAGTCGATTTCCTCATCAGCCTCATAGCCGCCCATCTCGCGGATAGCGTTCTTGAGAACGGTATACTGCTTGAAGAGGTGGTTGACGGGCACTTCACCCTTGGTGTAGTCGTGCATCGGGCTCTTGAGGAAGAAGCCAAGGAAGCGCTGGATGCCGTGACGGCCTGCACGGGCAGCGAGGTCGCTCAGAAGCACGAGGTCAAGGCAGAGGGGAGCAGCGAGGATAGAGTCGCGGCAGAGGAAGTTGATCTTGATCTGCATGGGATAGCCCATCCAGCCGAAGATATCGATGTTGTCCCAGCCTTCCTTGCTGTCGTTGCGCGGAGGATAGTAGTTGATACGCACCTTGTGGTAGTAGCCTTCGTGGCCGCCTTCCTCAGCACCGCCGCAGTTAGCGCCGTAGAGATCGGGCTGCTCCTCGGCTACGAGGATTGACTCGAGAGTGGAAAGCTTCGAAACCTCCTTGGTGCGGAAGTTGGCGGGCTCGTCGAGAACGAGGCCGTCGCGGTTACCGAGGATGTTGGTCGAGAACCAGCCGTTCAGACCAAGGCAGCGGGTGCCGATGATGGGAGCGAAACCGCTCTTCACAAGGGTCTGGCCGGTCTTGAAGTCCTTGCCGGAGATGGGCATACAGGTCTTCTCGCTGAGCTCCCACATAGCGGGGATGTCAACGGTGGTGTTGGGAGCGCCCATGATGAAGGGAGCGTCCTCGCAGAGAGCTGCATAGGCATAGCACATAGAGGGTGCGATGTGCTCCTTGTCGTCGGCCTTCATGGCAGCCTCGAGGTCGGCCAGAGTGCCGTGATACTTCATGTCGATGGGAACATAGACTTCGGTAGAAGCGGCCCAGAGCACTACGACGCGCTCAACACCCTTCTCCTTCTTGAAGTTGCGGATGTCCTCGCGGAGCTGCTCGACCATCTCCCAACGGGTCTTGCCGGTCATGATGTTGTCACCATTCAGACGCTTGGCATAGTTGTGGTCGAAAGCGGCCTTCATAGGCACGATCTGCTCGAGCTCGTCCTTGACAGGCTCAATGTCCTTGTCCTGGAGAACCTCAGCGTATTTTGCGCTCTGGTAAGCGTTGGCGGGATATACGTCCCAGGCGCCGAAGACGATGTCGTCGAGGCTGGCCATGGGCACGATTTCTTCATATTTCAGATATTTCTTGTCTGCTCCCTTTCCTACGCGGATTTTGTCATACTGCGTCATGGAGCCGACGGGCTTTGCAAGACCCTTGCGAGCCATGAGGACGCCGGTCATGAATGTCGATGTTACGGCGCCGAGACCAACTACGAGTACGCCAAGCTTGCCGTTGGCGGGTTTTACAGTAGTGTTACTCATGATTTCAGTTAATAAAAAAACGATGTGTTATAAATGATTGATATCTGTTCAAGTAGCTCCTGTAAGGATAGGTTATGAGTGGAGAAAACACACTTCATCCAAAAGAGCCTTCAAAAGTAGTGCTTTTTTGCGAAATGTAAAATAATTTTTATTTTAAAAATCGCTTAATATTGTAAACAAAGGTTATAAATAGCACTCAATTGTGAATATATTGAAATTTATGCGATAGTTAGCGCCATTTAAGCCAACAAACCTTAACACGGGTAAAGCATAAAAAAGCCATCGGAACTGCACGATGTACGGGAAGACGTGCAATTCCGATGGCTGTGGGGGTATCACTATCTCTTATCGAATTTCTTGCCGGTCCAGAGATAAGTGAGCTTCGGACGCAGTGACCCTGAAATCATATCATAGATATCAGCATCGAGAAATTTTGAGAGATTGTTGGTCAGCGTCAGCGTGGACGAGGCCGGATCATAGTCATAGGACGCCAGCATGAAAGGAGTCTGCATGATGACATCATCCATATTCCCTCCCGGCTGAATCCACTCTTTCCAGCCCGGCTTGGAAAAGTACCTGCCATTGTCGAGCGGACGCCAGTCCTTGTCGTAGAACGAGATAGTCGAGTCAAGGCCCGGAGTAGCCACCGTAGAAATCAAAGCAATCACCGTATCGCTACCGGCAGGAAGCACTACCACCTGCGCGGTCGACGAATCGGTCATCTTCACCTTCACCGACGCAGGCTCAAGGGCAGTGATAACCGACGTGCCCTGCATCAGATTGTTGGACGGTGTCGACAACCCGTTGCGGAAATAGTCCAGCATATCCAGCCTTGTGTTCTTGTCGAGCAAAGGAAACACCGACGACGGAGCCGACACAAAAGCATCGGCAGCCGTGGCAGCCTGTAGACCGAGACCTATCAGGGCAAACATAATTGTAAACAGATGTCTCATTTTTATAATGTGATTGTTGTTGATGAATATGGAGAGTCGGGACAAGGCCTCTTCCCCACCTACTTTCTTTTCCTCTTCTTATCGGCAAGCTTCGAATAGTCGCGGTCCGCATCGGCAATCTCGCTGTGGAGCCTCTTGCCGAAGAACTCGGCGCCGGTGAGAGCGCCCACCACCTTGCGGGCGTCAGACTTCTTCACATCAAAGAGCGAGTAGGACGGAAGCAGGTCTATACGGCCCACGTCGACCCTCTTGCCCTGCACGAGCTTGTTGAGCAGCTCTATGAGGTTTCCGGCAAAGAAGCCGTCGCGCTTGCCCACATTGACATATATACGCTCCATACCCTTCGACGCGGTGCGGCGGTCCTTTTCAGCGTCATCCTTGGGGCGTTCGTGTCCGGGCTTGTCACCCTTGCGTTTCTTCTCGGGCTTGGCATCGATAAAATCAATCTTGGGAGCATCCTTGTAGTAGTCGAGCAATCGGTTGAACTCAAGCGATATTACACGCTTCAGGAGATCCTCCTCCGACAGCCACTCGAGCTTTCTGGAAATACCGGGAATATAGCGGGCTATCTCGTCCTCGTTGACCTTGACACGCTCTATGCGGTCGGCCAGACAGTAGAGCTGCTTCTCTATGATATGCTCAGGAGTGGGCACCTCCTTGCGCTCGAAATTCTTGCCTATGATGCGCTCTATCTCGCGCATTTTGCCCTTCTCGCGCGAGTGTATGATGGCGATGGAGACACCCGACTTGCCCGCACGGCCGGTTCGGCCCGAACGGTGGGTATAGACAGCCGTATCATCGGGCAGACCGTAGTTGATGACGTGGGTCAGATCGCTCACATCAAGACCGCGGGCAGCCACATCGGTAGCCACGAGAATCGACACCACACGGTCGCGGAACTTCTTCATCACTATATCGCGCTGCTGCTGCGACAGGTCGCCGTGGAGTGCCTCGGCATTATAGCCGTCGCGTATCAGGCTGTCAGCCACCTCCTGGGTGTCACGGCGAGTGCGGCAGAACACTATGGCGTAGATATTGGGCGAATTATCGGCAATACGCTTGAGAGCGAGATACTTGTCGCGGGCGTTCACCATATAATATATGTGGCGCACATTCTCTGCTCCCTCGTTGCGCGAACCCACCACAATCTCCTCATAGTCCTTCATATACCTCTTGGCTATCTTCAGGATACCCTCGGGCATAGTGGCCGAGAAGAGAAGCATCTTGCGGTCCTCGGGCACATGGGAGAGAATCTCCTCTATCGAGTCAAGGAAACCCATATTGAGCATCTCGTCAGCCTCATCGAGCACCACGGTGGTCACCTCGTCGAGCTTCACCACATGACGCTTGATCAGGTCGATGAGACGGCCGGGGGTGGCCACGATAACCTGCGCGCCGGTTCTCACGGCACGTATCTGGCTCTCGATGCTCGAACCTCCGTAGACGGGAATCACCCTCACTCCGGGCTCATAGATGGAAAAGTCCACAAGATCACCGCTGATCTGCAGACACAGCTCACGTGTGGGCGCGAGAATCAGAGCCTGAGGCTGCTTCATTGCCGGGTCCACACGCTGCAGCACGGGAAGTCCGAAAGCCGCAGTCTTGCCAGTGCCCGTCTGGGCAAGAGCTATTATATCGTGGGCGTCACCAAGCAGACGCGGTATCACGCGTTCCTGGATCGGCATGGGGTTTTCAAAGCCGAGTTCTTCAACGGCTTTACGCAGCGGGGCTGCTACCCCGAGTTCTTCAAATGTTTTCATACAATGTATTTTACTATAAACAAAACTCATCGAACGGAAGTTTTGTCTATCTCACCCACTGCTGCGGGTTTAGTTTGCGCCGTTCGTCGCGGATTTCAAAATGCAGGATACCCTTCCCGTAGTTGGAAGGATCGGACAGAAGGGTACCCAGCGACTCTCCGGCCTTCACTCTCTCGCCCTTGCGGACAGAGACAGAGCCGAGACCGGCATAGACTGTGAGATACTTGCCATGGCGAAGCATCACGATGGTATTAAAACCATCTTGCTTGAAGATGGCCGACACGGTGCCCGAGTAGACCGATCTCACCGTAGTGCCTCCGGAAGTTTCGATATCTATGCCGGCATTATCGGTCATCACGTGCTTGAGTGTCGGATGGGGCTGACGGCCGAAACGCCTCACAATCTTATAACTGCCGGCAACCGGAAACAGGAGTCGGCCTTTGCTGGCGGCAAACGACCCCGAAAGCTTCGACACATCATTGTTGGCGGCCACCATCTCCTCGGCCCTGGCCGAGGCCACGTCGCGGGCCGAAGGCGTGTCGGCCTTACTGCCGCCACCATGCGAGGCCGAGCATCCGCTCTTCTGGCGCCTGCGTTCAGCCTCGCGGGCCTTCTTCTGGCGCTCGGCCTCCTCGCGGGCTATACGGGCCTGCTCCTCGGCAATGAGACGGTCAAGCTCACGGTCAAGAGCGGCCGAACGGCGCTTCTGCTCGGCAAGCTCGGCCCTCAGCTCCTTGTCACGGCTCTTGAGAGAGCTCACAAGCTGCTTCGACTCCTCATGCTCGCGGGCAAGCTGCTGTCTTGCCACCTCGGCCTGACGGTAGGCACGGTCCTGGGCATGGCGCAGACCTGTGAGATGCTGGCGGCGCTCGGCTATACGGTCTATCGCGTTGTCTATATCACGCACCTTCCCCTCACGCCAGCGGGAGAAGCGGCGCAGATACCTCACTCTAGCCCATCCTTCCGAAAAACTCTTGGCCGAAAAAACAAACGAAAGTGTGCTGATATGCCCCGTCACAGGCTGTAACTGCCGCAAAGCCTCCACGTAGTTCGAACGGAGAGTCTCGAGATTCTTCTCGAGTATGGCTATCGAGTCGGACGTAGCGGAGATATGCGACCCTATCGAGTCAATGTCCGTACGCATCCTGCGCAGATGGATTGTCGAAGACTCTATGTCGGCATTGAGCGTGTTCAGCCTGTTGAGCTGCTTCTTAAGCTCGCGCCCGGTGGTATTGAGCTGGCTGGACGTCTCCGAAATCTTTACCTGCGCGGCATTCTGTTCTCTCCTCACAGCCTCCATGGAGCGAGCCGGAGCAGAAGACTTGCGCGAGCGACGGCGGTTCTTCCCGTCGGCAGTAGCAGGGACAGCGAGAATCAGCGCGACCGCCAGAATGAGGAGATTGCGCAGGACAGTGGTGTATTTCAGTTTCGTAATATGCACTATTTAAGCGAATCAAGCATCTTCAGTAGTGAGGAAGCGGATACCTTGCGATAGCCGCGCGGTATGGAAAAAGGTTTGAGAGCCGGCGCCGAGCTGTCTATACCACTCGTGGAATAACCGACCTCGACCTCCACAGGCTTTCCCTTGAGACTCCCGGATATAGCCACCGATTCGGGCCTGCCGTCAGAGACATTGCGGGGATAGGCATACTCCACCGAGGCGCGGTGGCCGCCTGTATGGGCTATTTCAAGGGTGGTAAGAAGATTTCCGTCGGTCCGGACCACAAACGAATAGTCCAGGCCCGAAGCCGCGCGGGGAGGAGTCACGGTGTAGACAGAGGCATCTCCGCCAAATGTACACCGGTTGAAATCGGGAGTGGTCCTGCCTATCTGGAATATCCTGGCAAGAAGCAGACTCTGCACATTGTCGATCGACGCCGGGAATCCGCCGAGAAAGCGGTCAAGGCTCTCGGCCACATAGATTTTCTGCATCTTCACATATCCCTTCACGGAGTCGCCGGTGACACTTGCGGCCGCCACCTCCATACCGAAAAATCTCAGCGACAGCCTTATTTCCTCTCCTCTCACCAGAGTCATACTGCCGCCGATTTTGGCCGAGACAGGCTTCTTAAGAGCCACGCTCACGGGAATCTTCATTGTCTGCCAGTCACCGTTGTCGGCAAGACGCTCGGCAAGCGCCCTCACATCCGGTCCTTCGCCTGATATAGAAGTATGTTGGCCGCCCGCACCTTTCGATGACGAACAGCTCCACACGCCGGCTGCCACGGCGACAGCGACAATCACATATATGAGTTTTTTCAGCATCATTTCACTATACATTTTTCTCTCACCTTTCTACCGATTTTCTCATTCTCCGGGTCGAGCTTCAGGGCACGCTTCCAGAATTCCAGAGCCTTGCGCGGCTCCCCGTCCATGAAGTAGATGTCGCCGGCATGATCGAGCACATCCGACGAAGGCTCGTCACCCTCTATCTCAAGCACCCTATCCATCACCTCGCGGGCCTTCTCATAATCCTTGCGCTTGAAGAGCACCCATGCATACGTGTCGAGCGAGGTGGCCTGGTCAGGCTCCACAGCTATCACCTTTTCTATCAGCCTCAGAGCCTCGTCAAGATCACCGCCCTCACAGGCCATGAAATAAGCCGAATTGTTCATTGCCAGATAGTTGGTGGGATCATACAGCACAGCCTTGCGATAGTAGACAAACGCACTGTCGGCCTGCTCCATGGCATAAAGCGCGTCGCCCCACGAGCCATAGATGCGCGATATGGTCTCGGCATCTCCCTCGGGAGTCAGTGAAAGCGACTCTTTATACTGCTCTATAGCCTCGACATGGTGCCCCTCCTGATTGTAGATGGAACCGAGCATGAGATGCTGGCGCGCATTTTCGGGATAATAGCGCAGCGACCTCATTATGGCATCGCGGGCCTTGTCATACTCCTCAGTCTGCAGATAGAGCGACGTCAGCATTTCCCACCCCTGCGGGTCGGCAGGGTCAAGACCCAGAGTCTGCTCGGTCTGCTCGGCAGCACCCTTGTAGTCACGCACAGTCACAAGAAAACGGGAATAGAGATCATGTATGTCATGCTCCAAAGGATGCACCACAAGCAAAGTGTCGAAAAGCTCCTTGATGCGGGGCTGCTGCACAGAGTCGTTGATCATCTCGGATATATAGCTGCGAAGAAGCATGAGCTTGGTATCCACATCGAGACTGTTCTGCTTCAGAGCCACAAACACCTCGCGGTCAAACCCGGCCGAATCGCCGGTCTCCTTGAAATACTGGGCCTTAGAATACCGGGCATATCCGCTCGACGGGTCAAGCTCCACAGCGCGGTCAAAAAAGGCCAGAGCCTCATCCTGCTTCCCGAGCATAGAATAGACATCGCCCGAGAACACCTGGAAATCCACATTGGTAGGCGACGCCTCGCGCAGATGGTCGGCCTCCGAGAGAGCGGCCAGAGTATCGTTCTCTATGAGATATATCTGTATCTTTTTGCCGGAAAGCGGAATATTCGGACCCTCGGCAAGCTCTATGGAGTCATATATGGCTATCGCACGGTCGCGCTCGGCTGCATCGCCTCCTTGGGCCAGCATATCGGCAAGCCTGTAGGTCAGCTCGATTTTGTCGGAATGCACCTCGTGCAGACGGTTCCACACCTTCAGACCCTCCTCGCGGAGTCCGAGATTGTCGTTAAGAAGGCCGTAACGCACACCCGAGTAGTAATCCTCGGGATTGGCCTCCCAGTAATCCCTCATAAGCTCCAGAGCCTTGACAGCGTTGGCCGTATCATTCTGGGCAAGCGACAGCAGGAAGTAGGACAGCTCCATCCCGGTCTCGCGGTCGGAGGGATTCAGCTCATTGGCCCTTCTCAGCAGCTCGAATGCCGCATCGGGGTGGCCCTGCGATTTCTCGCGCAAGGCTTCGAGGAAGATATAGTCGGCCTTGGCCGCATCCTCGTCGTGGCGTGCCACCTTGCCGGGCTTGGCCTGCACGAGAAGTCCGGCAAGCATGATGGCAAAAGTGATGATTACGGGTAGTCGCTTCATACTTTCTTGGATACTATTTTGATAGATGAGGAGAGAAGACTGCTAACGGCAGGAAAATACGTGTCAGTCAACACCGGTGTGGCCAAATCCGCCCTCGCCTCTGACAGTATCATCGAGACGTCCGACAGGCTCCCACTCCACACGGACACACTCCTTGACAACCATCTGCGCTATACGCTCGCCCGGATTGACAGTGAAGGGAGTGTCGGAGAGATTGATCAGTATCACTCCTATCTCCCCGCGATAGTCGGCATCGATAGTGCCGGGGGTGTTCACAAGCGAGACACCATGCTTCAGAGCAAGGCCCGAACGGGGGCGTATCTGACATTCATAACCGGCAGGAAGCTGTATGCGCAGACCGGTCGGAATCAGCGCTCTCTGAAGAGGCGCCAGAACCACCGGCGAGTCAAGGCGGGCATGAACATCCATCCCGGCCGAAAGAGGGGTTTCGTAGGCGGGCAGGTCAAAGCCCGAGTCATTGATGATTTTTACCTTTATGCTGTCCATAAACAAATGGGTTGCTGCGTGAGAGTCATACCGGTCCCTTGACACGGTACTATAATTAAACACTTGAGAGGGGGATAAAAGTTTAGCCCCGGAGATGCCGCAGACAGCGGCCTACTCATCCTCCCCGTGCCACTTGGGCAGAGAGAAGATAAATTCAAGACCGCCCGTCGAGCGGTTGTGCACAGAGATGGTGCCGCCAAGAGTCATGACAGTACCCCTCACAATAGGCAGACCAAGGCCGGTGCCGCCCTGTTTGCGCGAACGTCCGGTGTCGACACGATAGAACCTCTCGAAGAGATGGGGCACGTGCTCCTCGCCCACACCGGTACCGTTGTCGTAGAAGGCAAACACATAGAAGCGCTCGCTCTCAGAGATAAGACGCATACCTATCTTCGTCCCGCCCGAGTACATGGCCGCATTGCGCACAAGCCCGCATATCATGCCGTGAAGAAGCCCGTAATTACCCACGACATAACACTCCATGGGAATATCGAAGCTGAACTTCATCGAACCGGCGATATTGCTGGCCGGCATATCATAGTCTATCTGGTAGACCAGGTCATACATATCCACCTTGTCCACCGATATCTTGTCCGACCCGTTCTCAAGCCTTGTCATCGTAGAGACATCATTGAGAAGGTTGGTGAGACGCTCAACATTGCTCAGCATACGCTGCAGAAAACGAGTGCGCGTCTCCTCGTCCATATCGGGATCGCCAAGTATCGATTCCAGATAACCCCTTATGATACCTACCGGGGTCTTAATCTCGTGATTGATATTATTGGTCATCTGGCGCGTCACCCTCGACTTCTCCTCTATGGCATGGATAGCCACCTTGCGCTCCTTTTTGATCAGCTCAACGGCACGGTCGCGCTCGCGGTACAGACTGATAATCTCGCGCGATATATCGCCAAGCTCGTTGCGCGGAAACTTGTCAAGCCCGGTGAAACGCCCTCCGGTAGCCGCACGGTAGGCAAAATCCTTCAGCAGCGTCACACTGCGGGTGAGCATACGCGTGAAATAGTAGGTGACAAACAGAGTGACAGCCATACAGGCCAGAATAACGAGCCACACGGTGGCATCCACCGAGATAGCATCGTCCACATCATTACTGTATGGCATCGCCGTGAGCACCTTGATACGGCCGTCGTTGCTCTTACGGGTGCTCATGAGATAGAAAAGGCCGTCCTCATCCTTAATGACACGGCGAAGGGTGCCTCCGGCATCTATCGTCTTCACGACATGGACCCCCTCGTCCTCAAACGGGAGAGGCAGACCAAGGGAGTAGCGCAGCATACCGTCACGGGTGCCGTAGACAGAGATACGCACTCCCTCAAACTTCGAACCGGCATAATAGCTCGACAGAAAGAGGTTGAAAGGACGAAGCGTCTGATCCTCACGGTAGGCCTTCAGCACTCGGTTGTTGATAAGGTCAAGCTGAAGCGTAAGTATCTCGGCGCGATATTCAGCCTCGCGCTTATACTGGTACCATATGATAAAGCCGAAAACGATGCACAGACACAGCGCAATCGGCAGAAACAGACGCCAGTGGAAGTTAATCCTTCTCCTTAAACCCATAGCCAAAGCCCAGACGAGTCTCTATATTGTTGCCATAGGTGCCTATCTTCTTGCGCAGACGGGTGATATTGGTGTCGATAGTGCGGGTGGTGACCACTACATCGTCGGCCCATACACGGCGGATAATCTCCTCGCGCGAGTAGATGCGGTTACGGTGGGTCAGGAAGAATTCGAGAAGCTCAAACTCGGTCTTTGTGAGCGATACGAGCTCTCCGTCTATAAAGCATTCCTTATTGTTGGGATCGAGCGACAGACCCTTGTAGGTGATGGCCTGCTCAAGAGGGTCATCCTGCGACAGCGGAAACTGCGCCACAGCCGAGGCGGCAGCCTTGCGGGCAAGCTCCGTGCGTCGTAGCACCGCGTTCACTCGGGCTATAAGTTCGCTCATCTTGAACGGCTTGGTGACATAGTCGTCCGCACCTATATTCAGCCCCATGACGGTATCATCCTCGCCGTTAAGCGCCGAACAGAAAATGATGGGAACATCCTCAGTGCTATCGCCCGACCTGAGAATCTTGGCAAAATCAAAACCGCTCATCGCCTCCATCATGATGTCGACGATAAACAGGTCATATTTCTTCAGATCCATCTCCAGAGCCTCCTCGGCGCTGTAGGCCGTATCGACCTCGTGCCCCACCTTCTTCAGATTGTAACGGACAATCTCGCAAATAGACTCCTCATCATCTATGACTAATATTCTTGCGTTCATATTGTATACTTATCCTTTAGGACGCTAAATTACTATTTTTTTTTCGTCCACTTGGTTAACATATGTTAAATCGGACTTTTTCGCCGAACTATTTCCCCCCACCATTGGTTTTAGAGACATAGTTACTATATTTGCACTGTGTTTTCATGGTATTAGATTTAAGGTTAAAAACTATCGGCCCGTCGTGATGACGGGCCGATAGTTTTTTCTCCGTCCCGCACCACCGCAACCGGTGAGAGCGACGGGAAAAACACGCATGATGCGCAGTCTATTTCCTTTTGCGAGCGGTAGACCTTCTCTTGGCATACGCACGTCCCTTCTTCGAGACACGCTTGCCGGGAGCATACTTCTGCGACTTCGTATAGGTAGTCTTGTCAAAGGCAAACACATCCTTGTGCACCACCTTGTTCTCAAAGTCTATGATAGCAGCCGGATTGATGGCTATACCAAGATAGCGGGTCTCAAAATGAAGATGCGGACCGGTGGAGCGTCCGGTGCTGCCGCCCAGAGCTATAGGGTCGCCGGCCTTCACCACCTGGTTGGGCTTGACAAGGAAACGCGAAAGATGTCCATAGACAGTCTCCATACCGTTGTCATGGCGCATCACCACATAGTAGCCATAGCCACGTGCCTCATACTTGGTGAGGCGCACCTTCCCCGAGAAAGCAGCGCGCACAGTGTCGCCTTTGTGGAGATTCAGGTCAACACCATAATGCATACGGCGGAAACGGGGACGATAGCCATAGTTGGAAGTCACAACCCCGGTCACAGGCGGGACATACTCGCTGACATCGATATTCTTATGCTCGGGAATAGCGACAGCAGTCCCGTAGGGGTTCACGCGGTCCGAAGCCCAGAACTGGCTGTAGATTTCCGCATCAGTAGCTATGTCGGCCTGCTCGCGCTCCTTAAGCTGGTCGAGCAGGAGATTGTTGTTCTCGATCTTGAAAGGGTTTACCGTAGGGGTCTGATTAGCCAGGAGCGAGCTATGCTCCTTGGAATGAGAGGCCGGAAGCCGCATCTGCGCGGCAGAGGAGAATGAAAGAGTGGTGATGAGAAGAGCGGCGGAGAGAATTATTTTTACGGGGAGATTCATTACAGTCTATATTGTTTCTTGGCAAGAGATATTATTGCGATTCAGATTGATTTTTTTGGGGTGAAGTGTGATACTATTGGGGAACCGGGGGACGAGCTACAACTCCAACTCGGAAGGCTCGTTGATAAACCTCATTCCCACGAGGTCATAGTCAAAAATCTCGCCGGGTTTGAAGAAGCGTCTCAGCTCCACCTCGGCATCCTCGGCACTCGCCGACGCATGGACGATATTCTCCTGATTGCTCATGGAGAAGTCGCCCCTGATGGTACCGGGAGCAGCCTGGCGCCCATTGGTGGCACCGGTGAGCGAGCGAACCACACTGATAGCCTGCACACCGCGCAGACACATCACAATCACCGGAGTAGCAGTCATCGACTCTACCAGTATCGGGAAAAAAGGACGGTCGGTCAGATGAGCGTAATGTTCGCGCAGAATGGCCTCGTCAAGCTGCATCATCTTCATGCCGGCTATGACAAGACCCTTCCGCTCGAATCGAGCGAGTACCTCGCCCACCAGTCCGCGCTGGACCGACGACGGCTTGAAGATTACGAGTGTCTGTTCCATTTTGTTTTTAACGATTATTGACTTTTTAGTTTCTCACTCCTCAAAAATAATCATTCTGAGCATCTTAACCAAACTTTCAATCGCCGCCCATCCGCCCCGCCGCGACATACGGCCCCGCCGCACATCATACATCGCTAATAATCAAACTATTATACATAAGTGTAAAAATAACATAAAAAACATCAAGCCAAATTCACACTTCGCCCGCAATGCAAAATATTGTAAATTATTGTATTTTTAGCCCCTCCTGTTTTAACACTCCCATCCCCGTCGCAAACTCTTGGGCCTTAATACTTACCACATTATAAAATTATTTCGTATCTTTGCCTCCATTATGAAAATAGCAATCATCGGATACGGAAAAATGGGCCATGCCATAGAGCGCATCGCCCTCGAAAGAGGCCACGAGATTGTGGCCGTCATAGACGCCGGCAACACCGCCGACATCGACGGAGAGGCCTTCGCATCGGCTGACGCAGCCATCGAATTCACCACACCCTCCACAGCTCCGGCCAACATCGTGCGCGCCACACTCGCCGGTGTGCCCGTGGTATGCGGCTCCACGGGATGGGGAGCCGACAGGGAAAAGGTCGAAAACGAAGTCCGAAACGCCGGAGGAGCACTCCTCGCGTCAAGCAACTTCAGCATAGGAGTAAACGTCTTCAACATCATATCGCGACGCCTCGCGTCAATAATGGCACACATTCCGTCCTATCGTCCCACAATGACCGAAGTTCACCACGTCCACAAGCTCGACCACCCGTCGGGGACAGCACTCACACTGGCCGAGGGAATAATGGCCGAAGACCATGAGATAACCTCGTGGAGCGACGCCGGAATAGTATGGGCCAACGCCACACCCGAAGAGCGACAGGCACAGCTCGACGCGGCAGCAAAAGCCCTCGACAACGTCCCGAACAACACACTCCCCATCCTCTCGCTTCGAAAAGACGAAGTTCCCGGAATCCACACCATAAAATGGGACTCCCCGGTCGACATGATAACCATCGAACACTCAGCAAAGTCGCGCGACGGATTCGCACTCGGAGCAGTAATGGCCGCCGAGTGGATACAGGGACGCAAGGGCATATTCACTATTGACCAAATGATGGAGGAACTGATGAAATGACACCCGGACAATACCGCAAAAAAAACTTCAAAGAAGACTTCGCCGAACGTCTTCGCGCCACCGGAAAAACCAGGTGGATACGATTCACAATCGTATCGGTGATATTCTTCCTCTGGGTAGCCTGGCTCGGCAACTGGTGGGTGGCACTCGCATGGTTCCTGCTATTCGACATCTACATCACAGGCTACATACCGCTCACATGGTGGAAGAAGTCCAAGAACCCGGTAGTCCGAAGCATTATGAGCTGGGTCGACGCCATTCTCTACGCACTCGTCCTCGTCTACTTCGTCTTCACATTCATCGGGCAGAACTACCAGATACCATCGTCATCGCTCGAGAAGTCACTCCTCGTAGGCGACTACCTGTGGGTCAACAAGATGGCCTACGGACCACGCGTCCCCAACACACCGGTCCACTTCCCGCTCGTACAGAACACATTCCCCATAATAAACACCAAGAGCTACCTCGACAACCCGCAGTGGAAATACCACCGCCTGGCCGGACTCGGCAAAGTCCGGAGGGGCGACATCGTAGTCTTCAACTTCCCGGCGGGCGACACCGTGGCCTTGAAAGTACAGAACCCCGACTACTACACACTCTCACGTATGTATGGCCGCGACAACGTCCGTAACAACCCACAGACATTCGGAGAAGTAATATACCGGCCCGTCGACCGACGCGAAAACTACGTCAAGAGAGCAGTCGGACTCCCGGGCGAGCGACTGAAAATCGTCGACGGAGTAATCTTCATAAACGGCAAACCCATACCACAGCCCGAGAACGTCCAGTTCAACTACTACTACCAGTTTGCCAACCCCGCCGACGCCGAAAAAACCTGGGAAACCCTGGGAATATCGCTTGACGACCGCCACCGCGTCCCGGTCACACCAGAAGACATCGAGGCACTCCGCTCACTCGGATTCACAGTCAACCCCGACGGCACAGTACCCCCGGTATTCGTCTCGCCGCTCACACCGGCCATGGTCAAGACACTCGAAGCCGACAAAGGAGTATGCAAAGTCATGAAAATGCCGGCCACCGAGGGCGAAATGCTCTACCCCGCAGGCGAGGCCGACTCATGGACACGAGCCGACTACGGCGAAATATGGATACCCAAGAAAGGCACCCGCCTGCGCCTCACACCTAAAGCATGGAACATCTACGGACGCGTGATCCGCGACTACGAAGGCAACCACGACGCCACACTGCGCGACGGCAAGGTATACATCGGAGGAAAACCGCAGGACACCTACACATTCAAGATGGACTACTACTTCATGATGGGCGACAACCGCGACAACTCCCTCGACTCGCGCTACTGGGGATTCGTGCCCGAAGACCACATCGTAGGACGGCCCGAAAGAGTACTCATATCATTCGACAAAGACCACTCACTCTTCAACGGAGGCATACGCTGGAACAGAGTCCTGCGCGACGCCAACCCCGACAAGAACGCAATATAGGAATGCGACCGATCCCACATCCCGAACACTCCATACTCCTACCCCCGCGCCTCTGCGCGGGGGTAGAGCACTATGCGGCAGCATGGTCATGCGCAAAATCCGGACAGGACTGGACCACGCCGTTCGACAAACGCGACAAAGCCACACACCGCTTTGACATAGCCGACACACGTGGACCGCTATCACTCACAGTGCCCATAGCCAAGCCGCCCACATCGCGTTGCCGCTGGGACGAGATACACATATCCACCCACGGAGACTGGTGGAACGTCCACCGGGTAGCACTCGAGAGCGCCTACGGACGAACACCCTACTTCGAATTCTACATCGACCGCTTCATGCCCATGCTCACCGACGGAGTAGAATCGCGCTACCCGCTCCTCCGCGACCTCTCACTCGCATGGGACACCGAAATCCGCGACATCCTCGGACTCACCGACACCCCCGCCGACACCCTTGAGACCACACCGATAGATCACGGCCGCATCCCCTCCCCCACCCTGCCGCCCTACTACCAGGTCCGTGCCTCAAAACTCGGCTTCATCCCCTCCCTAAGCATACTCGACCTCATCTTCAACCTCGGTCCCGAATCACAGCTCTACCTCGACAACCTCTGCCGCCAATGATATCCGTAATCATCCCGGCCTACAACGCAGCCACGACCCTCCCACGCTGCATCGACTCAATCCTCGCCCAGGACTACACAGGCCAATTCGAGATAATCGTCGTCGACGACGGCTCCACCGACTCCACCCTTGCAGTCGCCCGCGCCATCCGCTCCGACAGACTGAAAATAGTCACAAAGCCCAACGGCGGACCCGCCTCGGCCCGCAACACAGGGCTCCTCCACTGCTCCCCGTCGGCGCAATGGGTCACATTTGCCGACAGCGACGACTACGTATCCCCCTCATGGCTGTCCACACTCGCATCCCTCGACGGCGACCTCAGGATATGCTCACTCCTCCACCACCACGGCACCGAGACACGCCCCCACACACTCCCGCTGCAGGGACGCCACACATTCTCACCACTCCGATCCTCACCGGCCCTCGCCTCACTCCTACCCACAGGCCTCATGGCCTCTCTCTGCAACAAACTCTTCTCGCTCCCCATCATCCGCGCCCACTCCCTGCGCCTGCGGGAGATAGACCTCCTCGAAGACATCGACTTCGTATTCACCTACCTCCGCCACTGCACCTCAGCAAGTCTCGACACAGCCCCCCTCTACCACTACGTCCACCGCAGCGGATCGGTCACATCCCACGCCACCCCGGAAATACTCCTCAACTACACACGCCTGCATTCCGAAATGCTCGCATGGTTCGACCCGGCCCTCTCCACCGACATCGACGAATTCGCCTTCCCGCAATACTACAACCTCATCCTCCGCCTCATCCACGCCGGCGACCACGCCACCCCGCGCCTATACCTACGCCACCCCATGGTGCGAAGAGCCTTCTCCTCCCACACCCCCTCATCAACGGGCGAAAGAGCCGTAATGACACTCATGCGCCTCGGACTCTTCAACATCGTCAGCCGCATCACACGCCGCTGACACCTCCACAACCACCCCCTGCATTTTTCACTGCCGTGATGACACAATTCCCAGCCACCACCATCCTCAACATCCCGGTCCTGTCCATAACCAAACGACAGCTCCTCGACTCGCTTCACGACGGAATACTCTTCACCCCCAACCTCGACCACCTCGTAAAGCTGCAGACCGACAAAGCCTTCTTCGAAGCCTACAAAAACGCCGACTGGATAGTCTGCGACAGCCGCATCCTGCTCACCTGCTCCCGCCTCCTGCCCGAGGCACTGCCCGAGGCAATACCCGGAAGCACATTCTTCTCCGACTACTACCTCCACCACGCCGACGACCCCGACTGCCGCATATTCCTTCTCGGAGCACGCGAAGGAGTCGCCGCCGAAGCCGCGCGGCGCATCAACGCCCGCGTAGGGCGAGAGATAGTGACAGGCACCTACTCCCCCCCATTCGGATTCGAGAAAGACCCCGCCGAAATCGACCGCATAGCCCGCATAGTCAACTCATCCGGAGCCAACGTATGCCTCGTCGGACTCGGAGCACCCAAGCAGGAACTCTTCATCACACGCCACCGCCACCTCATGCCGGGCATAAGGCTGTGGATGGCACTCGGAGCCACCATCGACTTCGAAGCAGGCAACATACGCCGCGCACCACAATGGGTACGCAAGATATGCATGGAATGGTTCTTCAGGTTCCTGTGCGAACCCCGGAGAATGTTCCGCCGATATTTCATCGACGACACACGCTTCTTCTACCACTTCGCCCGGCAGCTTGCCGGAAAATACCGCAGCCCGTTCTGACAGCGATTTTCAGTTTGTGAATCGCGTGATTTTTCACTAATTTTGCAGTCCGATTCCAATAACAATTAATCATATCAACATATGTGGTTCGAAACTAAAGTCCGTTACGACAAGACTATGGAGAACGGCTCGATCAAGAAAGTCACCGAAGCCTTCATGGTCGACGCACTCTCATTCACCGAGGCCGAGGCCCGCATCACCGAAGAGATGGCCCACTTCACATCCGAGTTCTCAGTCTCCGCTGTAAAAATCTCAAAGATTTCCGAAATATTCCAGCAGCGCACAGGCGACAAATGGTATCTCGTGAAAGTAGCCTTCATAACACTCGACGAAAAAACAGCGGTAGAAAAGAAATCTATCTCGCAGATTCTCGTGGCAGCCGACTCGTTCAAGGAAGCCTACGACAACTTCATGGAGGGAATGAAGAGCACACTCGCCGACTTCGAGATCAACACAATCCAGGAGACAGCGATTCTCGACGTATACGAAGCCGACCTCGCCGGTAAAAAAGAAGACTGAAAAATCATGACAGAGACCGTCACATCTCGGCTCGACGGCCTGCGTCGAAGCATACCGCAAGGTATCACACTCGTGGCTGTCTCCAAGTTCCATCCCGTCGAAGCCCTGCGCGAGGCCTACGACGCCGGCCAGAGAGTATTCGGCGAAAGCCGAGCCAACGAACTCGTGGAAAAGGCCCGAAACCTACCGTCCGACATCAGCTGGCACTTCATCGGACACCTCCAGACCAACAAGGTGCGGGCCATAGTGCCCCACGTCGACCTCATCCACAGCGTCGACTCAGAGAGGCTCCTCAGGCTCATCGACAACGAAGCACTACGGATAAACCGCAGCATCGACGTGCTGATGCAGCTCCACGTAGCCCGCGAAGAGACCAAGTTCGGCCTCACCCCCGACGAAATGATCTCACTCCTCACCCCGCAATTCATCGGCTCCCTGAAAGCCGTCAGAATAACCGGAGTAATGGGAATGGCCTCCAACGTCGACGACGAAAGGCGCATCACAGCCGACTTCCGCGAAATACGCCACACATTCGACATCCTATCGCAAGGCACATTCGCATCACACCCCGAATTCTCAGTGGTGAGCATGGGAATGAGCCACGACTGGCCGCTCGCGGTAGCACAGGGAGCCAACATGATACGTGTAGGCACAACCATATTCGGCGAAAGAGAATACTGACCATGCGCATAGCCATAGCCACAGGAACACGCGCCGACTGGGGACTCCTCAGTCCCCTGGCGCGCGCCCTCGCCTCACGCACCGACTGCCGTGTAGAGATACTGGCGACAAATATGCACCTATCACCCCTCTACGGCGACACAATCCGCGAAATAGAGGCCGACGGATTCACATCCGCGATAACACGGGTGCAGATGCCACCAGCCACCGACACATCCTGCGAAGCAGTCCACGCCATGGCCTCGTGCATGACAGGAATGGCCGACGCCCTCCGCACACTGGCGCCCGACATCGTCATAATACTCGGCGACCGATTCGAAATGCTCGCGACAGCGACAGCATCGCTAATGATGCGAATACCGATAGTCCACATCGCCGGAGGCGAAATATCCGAAGGCGCCATCGACGACTCCATACGCCACGCCATCACAAAGATGGCCTCCCTGCACCTCACAGCCACCGAGGAATACCGGAACAGGGTAATAGCAATGGGCGAACAGCCCGACCGAGTCATATGCACCGGAGCCATCGGAGTCTACAACATACTACACACACCACTCCTCTCGCGCCGCCAGCTCAGCGACTCCGTAGGACTCCCGTTCCGCCCCGGCACACTCCTCGTCACCTACCATCCCGCCACCCTCGACGACGGCGACGTAGCCACGAGATGCCGGGACCTTCTCACGGCACTCGACACATTCCCCCAGTCAGACATCCTCTTCACCTACCCCAACAACGACCCCAGGGGACGCGTCATCATAGACCTCATCGAGCAATATGCCCGAAACAACCCCAACCGCGTCAGAGTAGTCCCCTCGCTGGGAAAACTACGCTACCTGTCCGCACTGCGCCAGGTCAGCGCCGTTGTCGGAAACTCATCCAGCGGCATCGTCGAAGTCCCGTCGATGGGAATACCGACAGTCGACATAGGAGTGAGACAGCAGGGAAGACTCTGCTCTGAATCCGTCATACACTGCGGCGACTCAGCCCCCGAAATAGCACGAGCCATAGCCCTGGCGCTATCACCCGACGGACAGCTCAAAGCACGCACAGCCCCCAACCCATACGCGCGACCCGACACACTTTCACTGATGGTCGACGCCATCACATCGGTCAGCCCGGCAGCTCTCGCCACAAAAAAATTCCACGACGTATCATGAGTCAGCCAACTCCCCTCATCATCATCCCGGCCCGTGGAGGCAGCAAAGGAATACCCCGCAAGAACATAAAGCTCCTTGCAGGCAGACCGCTCATACACTACTCCATCGAAGTGGCAAGAGCCATCTCGCCCGACAGCCACATAATCCTGTCGACCGACGACCCCGAAATACGCGAGGTCGCACAGGCCACAGGACTTCCGGTGCCCTACACACGCCCCGAAAAACTCGGAGGCGACACCGTAGGCTCCCGCGAAGTCATAATCGACGCCATGGACTACGCCGACCGTGAGGGGATAGCCTACGACTGCGTCATACTGCTCCAGCCCACATCACCCCTCCGGACAGTCGACGACACCAGAGCCGCCCTCAGCCTCTACACACCCGCCTGCGACATGGTCGTATCAGTCACACCGGCAGCCGCCAACCCCTACTACGACTGCTTCGAGACACTCCCCGACGGATCCCTCCGCATCTCGAAAGGCGACGGACTATACACACGCCGCCAGGACGCGCCTCAGGCCTGGCAGTTCAACGGGGCAGTCTACGTAATCAATCCCGCCTCCATCCGCGCCATGCCGCTCGGAGCATTCCCGCGACGCATACCCTACGTAATGCCGCGCGAGCGCTCCGTCGACCTCGACACACCGCTCGACTGGATGGTAATGGAAAAAATCATGGAAAAATGAAAAACCACACCATCCGGCAGTCAGCCACGATCATCGAGGCACTCTCACGCCTCAACGACCTCTCAGGAGGCCTCATGACACTCCTCGTCACAGCCCCCGACGGCTCCATGGCAGGCACACTCACCGACGGAGACGTTCGCCGCGCACTCCTCCGTGGACTGTCCCTCACATCACCCGTGGAAATGGCAATGAAGCGCGACTACCGCTTCATCCGCAAGGACGACCCCGACACAGTCGCCACAATACGCCGCCTCAGGCAGCTCGGCCTACGACTCATACCCATACTCGACGACAACGGACACATACTCCGCATCATCGACACATCCGTCACATCCACACTCCTCCCGTTGAGAGCCATACTGATGGCCGGAGGAAAAGGCGAACGACTCAGACCCCTCACACTCGAAACCCCAAAACCACTCCTCCCCGTAGGAGGACGGGCCATCATAGACCACAACATCGCATCACTCGCCGCAGCAGGCATAGACCACATTTCAGTCACCGTAAACTACCTTGCCGAAAAAATCGAACAGCACTTCGCCACACCCGTGGCCGGAGTCAGCGTCCGATGCATACGCGAGCCGCGACAGCTTGGAACAATAGGATCGGCACTGCTCTGCGACATCCCGCCCGAGGGACAGACACTCGTCATGAACTCCGACCTACTCACCACAATATCCTTCGAGGATATGTACATCCATCACGCCGCCGAGCAGGCCGACATCACAATAGCAGCCATCCCATACAGCATACCCGTCCCCTACGCCATACTCTCCACCGAAGGCTCGCGAGTAAAAGCCCTTGAGGAAAAACCCTCCTACACCTACTATGCCAACGCCGGCATATACATCATCTCCAACCACCTCCTCCGCAACCTCCCATCCGACGAGCGCACCGATGCCACCGACCTCATCGACAGCGTGATCGCATCGGGAGGCAAAGTAACATTCTACCCCATCTCGGGCACATGGATCGACATAGGCACACCGGCCGACTACGCCCACGCCTGCCAGCTCATGAAACACATCATGAACACACCATCCACCCGAACGTTAGAATAAAAAAGACACCATCCTCTCCCCACCCACCACAACAACCCATTTGACAAATCACAACTAATCCCCTTCCCTCCCCACCATGGCAGATTCCAATTTCATAGACTACGTTAAAGTCCTTTGCCGCTCAGGCAAAGGCGGTGCAGGCTCACGCCACTTCCACCGTGCAAAATACGTCCCCAAAGGCGGCCCTGACGGCGGAGACGGAGGACGCGGAGGCCACATCATACTCCGTGGAAACGCACATATGTGGACACTCCTGCCACTGAGATACCGCCGACACATTTTCGCCGGAAACGGACAGAGCGGAACAGGAGGACGGTCGTTCGGAAAAGACGGCGACGACGTAATCGTCGACGTACCTTGCGGAACAGTCGTATTTGACGCCGAAACAGGCGAATTCCTCTGCGAAGTCACCGGCGACGGCGAAGAAGTAAAGCTCCTGCGAGGCGGACGTGGCGGACTCGGCAACTGGCACTTCAAGTCACCCACCAACCGCACCCCGCGCTACGCACAACCCGGCGAACCGGCCATTGAGAAATCCATCATAATGGAGCTGAAACTGCTCGCCGACGTAGGCCTCGTGGGATTCCCCAACGCCGGAAAATCCACACTCCTGTCGGCCATCTCTGCCGCACGTCCGAAAATCGCCGACTACCCCTTCACCACAATGGAGCCACAGCTCGGCATCGTCTCCTACCGAGGCGACCGCTCATTCGTGATGGCCGACATACCGGGAATCATCGAAGGAGCGAGCGAAGGCAAAGGACTCGGACTTCGCTTCCTGCGCCACATCGAGCGAAACGCCGTACTCCTGTTCATGATACCAGCCGACGCCGACGACATCAACGAACAATACGCAATACTATCGGCCGAACTCGAAAAATTCAACCCGCAGCTTGCCGACAAGCCACGCCTGCTCGCCATCTCAAAAAGCGATATGCTCGACGACGAACTGCGCGACGAGATAGCACAGACACTCCCCGAAGGAATAAAGACAGTGTTCATCTCAGCCGTAACAGGCCAGGGAATAACCGAGCTGAAAGACCTCCTCTGGAGCGAAATCACCGACGAGCGAAACCGCATCGAAGTCACACCCATAACCCACCGTCCGCTCGACGGACACCACCGCGTCCGTGAGGAAGACGAATTCATATTCGAAAACATCCCCGCCACACCCGAAGACCCCGAAGAGACCGACGAATGGGCCGACGACGACGAACTCTGGGACGAAGGCGAAGACTACGGCTACGAAATGCTCGACGAAGACGACCCTCGGGGATAGTCACCGCATGGCACAGCACAACGACACCGGAGCCTGGGGCGAGAGAGTGGCACGTGAGCACCTGCTCGCCCAAGGCTACGCGATCGGAGCCGAAAACACACGCTACGGAAACGTCGAGATAGACTTCATCGCATTCAGAGACGACATGGTGATATTCGTCGAAGTCAAGACACGTTCCACCGACTTCGCCGACCCGCTCGAAGCAGTCGACAACCGCAAACGCTCACGCATGGTCCGAGCCGCCGATGCCTACCTCCGCGACAACGGAATAACGCTCGACTACCGCTTCGACATCATCCTCGTCATAGGCACACCGGAAGGCACATACACAGTCGAACACATCCCCGACGCCTTCCTGCCTCCACTCCACACACGCTGACATCCGCCATCAGTCACTATAATCAATTACTCCGCCACGCAAAAATCCTAAAAATTAGGTATTTCAACACTTGCAGAAACTACCTACCTTTGCATACGGATAATTATACGAAAGCAGAATAGTTCTCATAAGTGATTGAGTAAAGATTAGCCTTCCCCGGGTTGCGACAACCCGGGGAAGGCCTTTTTTCATAATCCATTATTCCGTCCCCTCACCAATCAAACCCGATGGTCACGCCAAGAGCGTTGAGAGAACAGTTGGACGCATAGCTGCGATAGTAGTTAGACGTAAGAAACTGGTAGCTCACACCGACATTGAGAGCCTGCTTGCCCGACTCATTGAGCGGAATGCGCAGACCGGCCGAGGGCTTCAGATAGAAACATCCCGAATTGGTGAGATACCCGTCGCCTATCTCCACATAGTCATTGCCTATGAGAAACGAGCCTCCCAGCTTCAGATCAATAAAGAAAGTGACATCCTTGCGGTCACCGCCTATATTGAAACGGAAGTCGGTGAATAGCGGAATCATACACGCCGTGCGCCTGTGGCCGCGGTCAGGGTCAAAGCCCGGCGATGGAGCAGAAGGCATTTCGGGATGTCCCACATTGGAAAACATCACCTGCACACCTGCGCCGACACCCATGAAGAACCACGACGAATAGCAGAAACCCTGCGACGTGGAAAGTTCCAGAAAATCGGCACGGCGATTGCCCATACCCACCACATACGAGCCGTCGACATAACCCTTATAGTTCAGACCGCTCATGAGGGCAGGCTGTATCAGCTCAGGTATCTGGCTGGCTATCTGGTAGTACTGTGCCGACACACTCCCGCCACACACAACGAGCAGCAGGACGAGAGAGAGGAGTCTGAGGCGTTTCATCACTGTCAGATTCTTTCAAGCACGGTGCCCACCAGATCATAGACAGCGTTCTTGTAGTTGGGATTGGCCTCCGTGTTCATACGGTTGGCTATGATGGAGCAGACAGTCATGGCGCGGTGGCCCATGAGGCGGCCAAGACCCTGCAGCGGGGCCGACTCCATCTCATAGTTGGTCACCTTGCGTCCGCAGTGACGGAACTCCTCTATGCGGCGGTTGAGATCGGGGTTCGCAAGCGGAAGACGCAGCTCCCTGCCCTGCGGGCCATAGAAACCCACTGCCGATATGGTGTTGCCTCTCACCATGTCATCGCGGCCTATGCGCTCCACAAGCTCCTCGTCGGCATTCACCACATATGGCTTGGCCCAGAGAGGATTCCAGCCCACAGCCTCGCAGAACGCGTGTTCAAACTCCGTGTCGGCCACTTCGTCGCGTCCGGCATAGTAATTGAGAACACCGTCAAAACCTATAGCCTTCTCAGCTATCACCGGAGTGCCTATTGTCAGTTCGGGCTGAAGAGCGCCGGAGGTGCCGATGCGCACCAGTGTGAGCCGGCGCTTCTGCTCCTTCACCTCGCGGGTGGCGAAGTCAACATTGGCAAGTGCGTCAAGCTCATTGATCACAATGTCTATATTGTCCGGGCCTATGCCATGGCTCAGACACATGATAGGCTTCCCCTGGAAGGTACCGCCGATAGTGTGAAACTCGCGTGAAGACACCTCGAAATCGGTGGTGTCGAAAAACGACGCCACCATATTGACCCTCGCGGGATCGCCGACAAGAATCACACGGTCGGTGAGCTGCTCGGGACGCAGGTGGAGATGGAATACGGATCCGTCGGGATTGATGATCAGTTCGGAGGGTGCGATAATTTTCTTTTCCATATTCTTTGTGTTTTTTGTTAGAGGAAAGATTTGAATTGATGATTCACGTATGCAGAGCCGGGCGGTAGCGTCCACCCGGAACAGCCATTAACAGATTGCGGAACTCCATATCTATCAGAAGTCCCATGAGACGCGCCACGGGCATATTCACGGCCACGGCGATGTCGTTGAGAGTGGCCTCCCCCTTGCGCTGCAACAGGTCGCTCACAGCCTGCTCGTCGGGGCTGAGCTCGACAAACAGCTCATGCTGCACCCCTTCAGGCTCTCTCTCGGGCCAGCGCATGGCCTCGATGATATCGTCGGGACCGCTGACAAGCTGTGCCACACAGTCAGATATAAGACGGTTGCAACCGCGCGAGAAGCGGTCGGAGACACGCCCCGGAAGAGCGAAAACATCTCTCGAATAGGCCGACGCCAGACGCGCCGTCACCATCGCACCACCCTTGACATCGCTCTCAGCCACAACGAGGCAGTCACACAGCCCGGCCACAATGCGGTTGCGGGCAAGAAAATTCCCCTTGTGGATAGCCTCGAGACTGCGGTAGTCCGACACCAGCGCGCCGCCGGACCTCACCATCCGGGCCGCGATGTCGCGGTGGGTGGCCGGATAGATGGTGTTGAGACCGTGGGCAAGCACACCGATTGTGGGTATCCCGGCCTCAAGGGCAGCCTTGTGGGCGGCTATATCAACCCCGTAGGCCAGACCGCTCACTATCACTGGCTTCTCGGCAAGCCGCTCGGCCAGACCCGCCACGAGGTCGGCCACGAAGGCATTCCCGTAGGGTGTGGCGTGGCGTGTTCCAACGACACCCACATAGTGGCCCGCGTTAAAGTCACAGTCGCCAAGGGCATAGAGCATCAGCGGCGCATCGTCACAGTGAAGCAGACGTCGGGGATAGGAATCGTCGGTGAAGTAGAGCGCGCGGATGTGGTTGCGCCTGATGAAGTCAAGCTCACGCTCCCCCTCGGCAAGAGCCTTGGAGCGCATCTGGTCGGAGAAAAGCCGGTTGTTGAACCCCATCACGGCAGCAAGCTGCCCGGAAGTGAAAGAGAAGAAATGTTCCTCCCCGCCCACACGTGCCAGAATGTCACCCGCCAGACGGGGGATGAGGCTGCGCAGCGACGAGAAAGCCACGCGATAGAGCAGGGAGTCGTCTCCGTTCATAACGGTCAGAGATATTTTTCAAACGCTTCCGCGAGCATATCGCCACGGCTCAGACGGCCGTGTTCGAGACACACCACAGTCACCACCGCCCTCACCACAGGCTCTCCGGTGGCTGCATTGAAGATGTGCTGGTCGAACACGAAACGCGCGCCCTCGCGGCGAAAACGCAGACACGACCTCATCGAGTCGCCCGGACGGAGAGAGTTGAGATACTCAATCTCAACCTTCCTCACCACAGGGTCAAGGCCCCGCGCCTGCATGACCGCGAACGAAGTCCCGGCCTCCTCACAGAATTCGTGACGGGTGATTTCGAGATAGTGCAGATAGTTGGCGTTGTTGACAATGCCCTGCGAGTCGGTCTCATAGTCGCGCACCTTGATGGTAGTCTCGAAGCAGTATGGCGGCGTAGTGTGGCTCATGCGTTATAGAGATAGCGTTTGATGGAACGTTTGGGTGTTTTTTCAAATTCGTTGGCAATCAGCTGTATGCGGTCCACCTGTTCATATGGTGCCACAAGCCTGTTGAGATTCTTGCGGACATTCTCCATATGTGCCTCCAGGCTTCCTGTCGAAACCTTGTCGCGGTCCATGGCCTCATAGTCGGGATAGACGAGAGCCACCAGGTGTTTTCCGCGCTCCACCACCAGGCTCTCGGCCACGTATGGCATATTGTTGAGCTTGGCCTCGATCTCCTCGGGATATATATTCTGCCCGTTGGCACTCAGTATCATGGTCTTGTAGCGACCGCGTATAAAGATAGTGCCATCTTCCGAGCAGGTGCCCATGTCGCCGGTGTGGAGCCAGCCGTCGGCATCGATAGCCGCCTCGGTGGCCTCGGGATTCTTGTAGTAGCCGAGCATCACATTCTCGCCCTTCACACATATCTCGCCCTGCACACGGGAGGGGTCGGGACTGTCGGCTATGCGGGTCTGCATAGTGGGTAGAGTGCGGCCCGACGAGCCTGTGAGAAACTTGCGCCAGGGGGTGTAGCTGATGAGCGGGCCACACTCGGTCATTCCGTAGCCCACAGTGAACGGGAAGCCTATGCGGTGGAGAAACTCCTCCACCTCGTGGTTGAGCGGGGCGCCACCCACGATGACCTCCTCAAACTCTCCGCCGAGCGCCTCCACGAGCTGGGTGCGGATCTTGCGGTATATGAGTTTGTTGACCCCCGGCACCTTCAGCAGACGGCGCACAGACGGCTTCTCAATGACGGGGCGCAGCTTGTTGCGGTAGATCTTCTCGAGAATGAGCGGGACACATATGATGAGATTGGGTTTCACCTCGGCAAACGCCTTGAGCAGCAACTTGGGTGTGGGTAGCTTTCCGAGCAGGGTGATGTGGGTACCCACGGCAAGTGGCACGAGCATATCGAACGCACATCCATATGCGTGGGCCAGGGGAAGAAACGCCACGTTGCGCGACCCGCGGTAGTGCAGACGCGACTTTATGCCGAATCTCACATTGCCCCCGAGATTGCGGAGCGTCAGCATCACTCCCTTCGAGAATCCCGTGGTGCCTGAGGTGTAGTTTATCTCGGCCAGCGCACTCTCGTCGATTTCCGGATAGTCGACATCCGAGGCCGTGAACCCGTGGGGATATCGGCGGCGCATCTTCTCCGAGAGGCGCGACAGGAATTTCTCGAGCGATCGGCCCGACGACGAATGTTCGGCCAGCACCGCGCGGCGGTCGAGCGAGACAGCGGCCCTGACGCGCGGAAGCTTGTCAAACTCGATGTTTTCGAATATCGACTCGCTGACAAAGAGAATCACACTCTCCGAATGGTTTATGATATGCATGGCATCCTGCACGTTGAAATCGTGGAGCACGGGCACCACCACAGCACCATAGGTGATTGCGGCCATATACACCACCACCCAGGGGATGGAATTCTTGCCCAGAAGGGCAATCTTGTCGCCGGGCTTCACGCCACACTCCTTGAAGACAAGGTGGGTGGCGGCAATACGGCGCGCAAGGTCGGCGTAGGTCATCGTAGGCCCCGAGCCAAACTCGCTCAGAGCCTTCATGTCCCAGTTCTGTCGGAACGAGGACGCATATATCTGAAGAAGATTTTCCTTATTCATTCTATTGTCGGTAGCATTCCATATACATAACGTTGATATGCAAAAGACTGTTTACACTGTGCATTCTGAAACGCCTGGTTATATGCGCTCCGGAAAGGAGCTATCGGCAAAAATAACACAAAATCACCGAAATGGCAAATTATTCTAATCCTTTTCAAGCCTACCTCCCACAGGAGCAACCGGCCTTGAGCGGGGATTGTGACCGGTCTGAAAAAGCAGTGGCCATACCGCGGAAAATTCCTGCGGTATGGCCACCGGTATAATGTCGTGTGCGCGGATATGTGACGGCGAGGCTTAGAGCTTCTTCATCACCTCCTTGACGGGTTCGTTTTCGGGATCGAGCTCAAGCACCTTAGAGAAGTATCCGCGGGCTGCCTCCTTATCGCCGGAGTTCATGTAGAAGGAACCCATGCGCATATAGGCTGTCATGTAAGCATCCTTGTATTTCTCCTTGTTGGCGGGATCGGTATCATAGGCTGCGAGCATATCCTCGTAGGTCTTGATAAGCTCGGGGGTGGTGTCGGCACCGTCGCGTACCATCAGGAGTGTAGCCTTGTTGCGGAAGAGGGGACCCTTGTTGGCAGCTTCGGCAAGAGCCATGTCGATATACTTGATACCGTTGTTTGCAGCCTCGGCACGCTCGGGAGAGCCTTCGGGGAGTGAAAGACCGAGGTTCTTGTAGCGGTTGGAGAGGATGAAGTAGTCGTTGAGGGTGGCATCGCCGGCATCAACAAACTTCTGCATATACTCCACCGACTTGGCATCGTTCTCGAGCTTGTTGTACATCTCTGAGATTTCGGCGAGCACCTGCTTGTTCTTCTCGGGATTGAGGTTGTATGCTGCCTCGTAGGCTGCGATAGCCTCTTCGGGACGACCGAGGTGGCCGAGCACGTCACCATAGGTGGTGTAGTCGGTGGCGGTGAACTTGGCATCCTTGTGAGAGAAGAGCTTCTTGCCTGCTTCCTCAGCTCCGGCATAGTCTTCGAGAGCAGCCTTGTTGAGCATCACCATACGCTGCATATACTCGTTGTCGGGGTCCTTTGCAAGCACCTGGTTGGCCATATCGAGCGACTCCTGGTATTTCTTGCCGAAGAAGAGGAGGCCAGAGTAGCGCTGCTCGTCGCCCTGGAAGTGGTTGGGGTTCTTCATGTACTTGCCATACTGCTCGGCGGCGCGGGTGAACTGGTTGTTGTCGTAGTACTTCTCGGCGAGCTCGCTCTGTGCGAGGGCCGATGTGGGGAGCTTCTCATTGAGCTCGACGAGCTTGCCGATGGCAAAGTCGGAGTTCACCTTGTTGTAGAGGTTGGAGTACTTCACATAGGCCTCGGGGTTGATGTTGCCTGCCTCCTCGTCGTATATCATTGCCTGCTCGTAGTATCCGGCAGCCACACCCTTGTCGACGTTCTTGGCGAGGTCGCCCTGAAGCACGTAGATCTGCGGCTCCTTGTTCTTCGAGGTCTTCATGGCCTGGGCGATGTATTTGTCCACCTCCTTGGCATAGGCCACGGGGTCGACGCTGGCATAGGCGCGGGCGATAGCGGCCATGACGGCTGCATCCTTCTTGTTGACAGAGAGGGCCTGCTTGAACTGCTTCTCAGCCTCGGCCTTGTTGCCGTTCTTGAGGGCGATCTGTCCGAGACCCACGTAGTTGTATCCGTTCTGCGGATTGGCTGCGACACCGTTGTTGAAGTTGGCGGCCGCCTCGGTCACTTTGCCGTCGCGGAGATTGAGAGAGCCGAGATAGAAGTAGCTGACGGCCTTGTCGGTACCGGCATCGTTGAGTGTCTTCTCGAGAATAGTTTTGGCTTTGTCAAAACGGTCGGCGTTGTAGTAGTCGACACCGTCCTGATAGCCGCCCTGTGCGAGAGCGGTGAGGGCGAGTCCTCCCATGCAGAGGGAGAGCAGTGAGCGTAATTTCATCGGAAACTGTTTTCTATATGGTTTTTAATATTATCTAAGGTAATGGCGGCCTGATGCTTCCATGTGGGGCCGCAGATTGACGTCTTCGAAGGTTGTACTTTTATCTTAAACTGATTATTATCCGGTTTATTGTGCCTGGAGGGGAGAATATTTTTCACGGGTTCACTGCACCTCGACCATTCTCGGCCTTACGGTGGCGGGAAGTATACCGGTCATCTGTATGAGTTTCTGACCCTGGAAGCCTGTCACGAAGCTGTAGAAGCGGTGTGTGACGGTTCCGCCGGGAGCAGTGCTCACCATGTAGACCGACCGGTAGAGGGGGTATGATCCGTCGAAGATGTAGGCCTGATAGGGCTTATAGGCTGTCACTTCGTTGTTGCCGCGTATCTTGAGCACCTTCACGTCCGAGTTGAAGTCCATGGAGGTGGTGTCGCTCTTCTCGACTGCACCCGCGAGTTCCTCCACCGACTTCTGGCGTCCGGAGAGGTCGCTGGCCACCCAGCTCACTCCGATAACGCCGACGGCGTTCTTATTGGCTGCAACAGCCTTGAACACCTCGGGGTTGGACTTGACGGCCGATACATTGGGCCCGAAGGGCTTGCCGTTCATGATAGAGTCGCGCATATACTTCACGGTCGACGAACCGCTGTGGTCGAAAATCACGTCGATATCGCCGAGCTTGCATGGCTCCACCTGGTCCCAGCGTGTCACCTCGCCCGATAGAATCTCGGCAATGTCCTTGCGCGAAAGTATCTCCACAGGGTTGGCGGGATTGACAATGAGAGCCAGGGCGTCGACGGCTATCTTCTGCTGGTGGACAACTTTCTTGTTTGAACGCAGATAGTTGACCTCCTGATCGGTGAGCGGGCGGGTGATGACCGCACCCTTCACCGAACCCATGGCCATGATGGAGTCGACGGCGTCGTTCTCGGGCATATAGATGGCTATAACGTCCTCCTTGGGATAGATATACTCGTAGACGTTGACTTCCTGCTCCATGATGTATTCGAATGATTCGTCGCAGGCTATTTTGGCAATACCGGGAGCTTTCGGCTCTTTCTTGCCTCCACACGCAGCGAGCAGCACTACTGCGAGCAGTGCCGCACAGGAGCGGGATATCACGGTGGTGAGTGTTGTTCTCATTGTCTTGGCGTTGGTCGGTTGCTGAGGAGAGAGAATGTGTGTGTGTGCGCGGTTGATACCGGCTACTCGTCGGAGCCGTCGTTGCTGTTGCCGTATCCGGGGTCAATGCCCGCAAACTGGCGGTAGGCCCTCCAGATACCGTAGGCTGTAAAGAGGATGCCTCCGGCCCATTTCACCCAGGGCCAGGTGGGGAAAAGAATATCGAAATATCCGCAGAAAAAGAGGAGGCCCACGCCGAGATATATGACAATCATTATGATGCCAAAGAGGTTGCGCATGGACTTAGGGGTTCCGGTGTTACGTTGAGCGCTCATTGCTTGATAGTTTAAAACGTTAATTTATCTGTTGTAATAAATTAACAACCGCGCGGACCGTAAAGTTCGTGACGGTCTCACGGCGTAAAATTAACAAAAAATTCTTAATGACAAAAATTGCCATCGACCCGTTAAACTCATTTAACACTAAAACCGCCCTACCGTCCGTTATATAGGAATATGAATATACCCTTGGCAGAGCGTCTGAGGCCGAAGTCGCTCGATGACTACATAGGCCAGAAGCACCTCGTGGGCCCCGACGGCGTGGTGAGACGCATGATCGAGTCGGGCCGCATAGCGTCGTTCATCCTGTGGGGTCCTCCCGGAGTGGGCAAGACCACGCTGGCCCGCATCATTGCCAACACCGTCAACGTGCCCTACTACACGCTCTCGGCGGTCAACTCGGGCGTGAAGGATGTGCGCGACGTGCTCGACAAGTGCAAGCGCGACGCGGCGAGTATGTTCACCACAGGCCGCCCGGTGCTTTTCATCGACGAAATCCACCGTTTCAACAAAGCCCAGCAGGACAGCCTGCTCGGAGCCGTGGAAAGCGGCATAGTCACGCTCATCGGCGCCACCACCGAGAATCCGTCGTTCGAGGTGATACGCCCGCTCCTGTCGCGCGCCCAGGTCTACACTCTGCGCCCGCTCGAAGGCGAGGAACTCGACGAGCTCCTGGCCCGCGCCATCGAGAAAGACGACGTGCTGCGCGCCCACGGCGTGGAGGTGGAACAGACCACGGCCCTGTTCAGATTTGGCGGCGGAGATGCCCGCAAGCTGCTCAACATCCTCGACCTGCTCGAGCAGTCAACACCCCGGGGGGAGAAAATCGTGATCAACGACCGTGTCATCACCGACCGTCTCCAGGAAAACCCCGCCGCCTATGACAAGGGTGGCGAAATGCACTACGACATCATCTCGGCCTTCATCAAGAGCATCCGCGGCAGCGACCCGGATGCAGCCGTCTACTGGCTGGCACGAATGATCGAGGGGGGCGAGGAGCCGGAGTTCATAGCCCGCCGACTACTCATTCTCGCGGCCGAGGATGTGGGGCTGGCCAATCCGAACGCGCTTCTGCTGGCCAACGCCACTTTCGACGCCATCCACAAGATAGGCTGGCCAGAGGGGCGCATCCCGCTGGCCGAGTGTGCCGTCTATCTGGCGCTCTCGCCCAAGAGCAACTCGGCCTACAAGGCTATTGACGCGGCTCTCGCCGAGGTGAGGGAGAGCGGCGACCTGCCTGTGCCTCTGCACCTGCGCAATGCCCCCACCAAGTTAATGAAGGAGATGGGCTACGGGCGCGACTACAAGTATGCCCACGACTATCCCGGTAACTTTGTGGTGCAGCAGTATATGCCCGACTCACTTGGCCACCGGGCGTTCTGGACTCCGTGTGACAATCCGGCCGAGGTGCGTTCGGCGCAACTGCAAAACCAACGCTGGCGACAGGAGGAGAAATGACAGCCTCGACCCTCCCGGAGGAGGCCGTCATGTTCTGTCGGCGCGGTGCCTTGCGCTTCTTTCGCGAGACCTTGGCTCGGGGCTGAAGAAGGCGTTCCCTACGGCGGCGGGCGGCCTCCCGCGCGCTCGCCGACCTTCGGGCCGAGCATGAGATGGCTGCTACCGCTCCGGCAAAGACATCCGTGTCGCACGCCGTGTCTTCGCCCGGCCACCATGTCCCGTCGAGTATATGGCGGTAGACGGCGGTCATGGTGGCGGCATACACCTCGGCCGGGACCTTTCGGTCGAGGAGCCGGTCGATGGTGTCGGTGAGATGTCGCCCGACTGCCACACGGCTTATGCGGAGGTCGGAGTAGTCGTCTTTGGTCATGCTCGCTTCTTTTTTCTGCAAAGTTAGTGTGAGCCCGCCCCCGGAAAGGTGCGATAATGTCGTCTTCGTTGTCAACAGGCTGTCTTCTCCGGCGGCCTGACGGACACACAATTATCGATGCGGGCCTATCAATGCCACCGCCGGCAACAGAACCGGAATCAGAGATTGCGACACTGCCAGGCTGAACCGCGCTGTCAGCATCCGAGGGCTTTTTCTTTATTTTTTTCGCAGGAACGCAGCCACATTCAAACATTTTGTTTGCACTTGACTGTATTTTGTTTCAAATTTCACTTTTCACGTCCTATTAAGGAAATATTTCACCAATCGGGTACGATATTGGATATTTTGTCGTATATTTGCGGTCACAAGTGTAAAACCATACCTCAACATTTCCGATATGAAGAAACATAATTTCTATGCCGGACCCTCTATCCTGAGCGAGTACACCATCAAGCATACGGCCGAAGCCGTAAACGATTTTGCCGGAACCGGCCTGTCGATTCTTGAAGTCTCCCACCGCAGCAAGGAGTTTGTGGCCGTTATGGACGAAGCCCAGGCTCTCGTGAAGGAACTCCTCGATGTTCCCGAAGGCTACCACGTGCTCTATCTCGGAGGTGGAGCCAGTATGCAGTTCTGCATGGCGCCTATGAACCTTCTGCGCACCAAGGCCGGCTATCTCGACACCGGCACATGGGCTGCAAACGCCATCAAGGAGGCCCGCCTGTTCGGCGACGTTGAGGTGCTTGCTTCCAGCAAGGACGCCAACTACAACTTCTATCCCAAGGGCTATACCGTGCCCGAGGATCTGGACTACTTCCACATCACCACCAACAACACCATCTACGGCACCGAGCTCCGCACCGATCCCGACGTGAAGGTGCCCCTCGTGGCCGATATGTCGAGCGATATTTTCTCTCGCCCTGTCGATGTGTCGAAATATGACCTCATCTATGCCGGCGCACAGAAAAACCTCGGCCCCGCAGGTGCCACCCTCATCATTGTCAAGGAGAGCGCGCTCGGCCACGTGGACCGCGCCATACCCACAATGCTCGACTACCGCACCCACATCAAGAAGGGCTCTATGTTCAACACCCCTCCGGTGCTCCCCGTCTACTCTTCCCTCATGACCCTCCGCTACTACAAGGAGCAGGGCGGTGTGAAGGCTCTCGAAAAGCTCGACCTCGAAAAAGCCTCCATGCTCTACGACGCCATCGACTCGAGCAAGATGTTCGTAGGCACAGCCGAGGCCGACTCCCGCTCCATCATGAATGTCACATTCGTCATGACTCCCGAATACAAGGAGCTTGAGAAGGACTTCGTAGACTTCGCTTCGGCCCGCGGCATCGTGGGCATCAAGGGCCACCGCTCTGTTGGCGGATTCCGCGCATCGCTCTACAACGCCCTGCCCGTAGAGAGCGTCAAGGCCCTCATCGAAGCAATGAACGAATTTGAAAAACAGCACTGATCTTCCCCCCCACGAATACCCCCATGAAGATACTCATAGCCACCGAAAAGCCATTTGCAGCCGTCGCTGTCGACGGTATGCGCGAGGTGATAGAAGGAGCCGGCGCAGAGCTGGTCCTGCTTGAGAAGTACACATCAAAGGCCGACCTGCTCGCAGCAGTGGCCGATGTGGACGGCCTGATAATCCGTTCGGACAAGGTAGACGCCGAGGTGCTCAACGCAGCCAAGAACCTCAAGATAGTGGTGCGCGCCGGAGCCGGATATGACAATATCGACCTGGCAGCAGCGACAGCCCACGGAGTGAGCGCGCAGAACACCCCCGGCCAGAACTCCAACGCCGTGGCCGAGCTCGTGTTCGGCATGGCGGTGATGATGTGCCGCAATATGTACAACGGCACCTCGGGCACCGAGCTGAAAGGAAAGACCCTCGGCATCCAGGCCTTCGGACAGGTGGGTCGCAACGTGGCACGTATAGCCCGCGGATTCGAGATGAACATCTCGGCCGTCGACCCCTATTGCCCCGACACCGTGATGGAGGAAGCCGGAGTGACACCGCTCCACTCGGTAGAGCAGCTCTATCGTGAGTGCAAGGTAGTGTCGGTCCACATTCCCGCCACTCCCGAGACCCGCGGATCCATCGGATATGACCTCATCGCCTCTATGCCCAAGGGCGGACTCCTCATCAACACCGCCCGCAAGGAGGTGATAGACGAAGAGGGGCTCATACGCGCTCTTGAAGCACGTCCCGACATCAAGTATGCGGCCGACGTGGCTCCCGACCGCGCTGCTGAAATCAAGGAGATGTTTGGCGACCGCGTGTTCTTCACACCCAAGAAGATGGGCGCACAGACAGCCGAGGCCAACATCAACGCCGGCATCGCCGCCGCCCGCCAGGTAATCGCCTTCCTCACCACAGGCGAAGACCGATTCCGAGTAAATAAGTAATCATACATTTTCACCCACAGGCCCGTCGGCAGCGGAATCTTCCGCCACCGACGGGCTTTTTGCATATCTGCACATACGGGACAGCAAAACACATCGGCAGCCTAAATATCGTAGGCTAAACACCCACATATTCCGTCATCCATTTGGTCGGTCGGCTTAAAAACATTAACTTTGTAACCAGTCACAACCTATACATATACATATTTCATCAATGAGAGTAATCGACCATATCCGAAACTCCGCCGGAAGCACGGCTTTCTCGTTCGAGATTCTTCCCCCGCTCAAGGGCAATGACATCGAACGGGTCTATGCCATTGTCGACAAACTGCGAGAGTTTGACCCGAAATATATCAACATCACTTCCCACAGGTCGGAAATAGAATATCGCGAGAATCCGGACGGCACCATAGTAAAGAACAAGGTGAAAAAACGTCCCGGCACTGTGGCGATAGCCTCGGCCGTGCAGAACAAGTATGGCATCACCGCCGTGCCACACATCATCTGCAAAGGCTTCACCCGCGACGAGACAGAATATGCGCTCATAGACCTCAACTTCCTGGGCATCCACGACCTGCTCCTTCTGCAGGGCGATGCCAAGGGCCCCGACAAATCTACCGACCCGAGGGTGGTCAACCTCCATGCCTCCGACCTGCAGGCCCAGGTGAACGACTTCAACCGCGGCCTCTATCACGACGGCCTGCGTTTCGAGCCCAACGCCACTCCGTTCAGCTATGGCATGGCCTGCTACCCCGAGAAGCACGAGGCCGCGCCCAATATGGAGAGCGACCTGCGCCACGCCAAGGCCAAGGTGGATGCGGGAGCCGACTATCTGGTGACCCAGATGTTTTTCGACAACGAGAAATACTACTCGTTTGTGGAGCGCGCCCGCGCCGCCGGTATCACGGTCCCCATCATTCCGGGTATAAAGCCCGTGGTGACGCGCAGCCAGCTCACGGTGCTGCCGCGAGTGTTCCGCAGCGACATCCCCGAGCCGTTTGCTGCCGAGCTGCGCAAGTGTGCCACCGACGAGCAGGCACGCGAGGTCGGTGTGGAATGGTGCATAGCCCAGTGTCGCGATCTCATGGCCCACGGAGTACCCTCGATACACTTCTACACCCTCATGGCCACCGACTCAGTGCGACGCATAGCAAGGGAGATATACTGAGAACTTTTAGCTCCGGCGGGGCGTTTAATAGGGTAGACAAAACACAAACCACCAAACTCTTCCCTATGAAAAAGGTTACATATCTCGACCATAGCGGGTTCGCAGTGTCGACACCCGCCGCGATAATGGTTTTCGACTACTATAAGGACCCCGACAAGAAACTCGAGAAAGTGCTTCGTGAAAACGAGGAAGTCCCGGTGCTTTTCTTCGTCACCCACCACCACGCCGACCATTTCAATACCTCCATCTTCGAACTGGCGCAGAACCGCAAACGTGTCTATATCCTCTCCAACGACATCTTCTCGAAGCTCGTTCCCAAGACCGGGATAGAAGTGGCCTGGATGTCGGCGGGCGATATTATCGAACAGATTCCCGGAGTGAAACGCGTAGAGGCCTGCGGCTCCACCGATGCCGGAGTGAGCTATGCCATCACCCTGCCCGACGATACACTGCTCTTCCACGCCGGCGACCTCAACGACTGGCACTGGAGCGAGGAGTCGGACGAGCGCGAGGTGGCCAAGGCCGAAAACCGCTTCAACACCATAGTGGACCGCATCGCCGAGAAATATCCCGTGATGGACATAGTGATGTTTCCCGTTGACGCCCGCATGGGCAAGGACTTTGCCAAGGGCGCGCAGATATTCCTTGAGAAAATCGATGTCAGAAACTTCTTCCCCATGCACTTCTGGGGCGAGCCTCAGAAGGCCTGCGACTTCGCCGGCTATATCCCGCAGTCAAGCAAAGCCGCCTGCCACTGTCTGGATCGTCCGGGCATGAGCGCGGAGGTGGAATGACGACTCTCAGCGACACAGCATCCGAGGCACGAGGCATCCGTCGAGACGGGTGCTCCGTGCCTCGGCACTTATCCCTAAGCCGGAGTTTTTTTACCCGCCACGACACAATAAAAAGCATGATTACGCGTTAATATATCAATATGTCCGTGAGTTTCCGCCACATACTTCTGAGTCTGCTCCTTGTCGCCGCAGGGAGCCGGGCTTTCGTGTCGGCTGATGCGGACTCCTACACCCCCACCCTCTCGCCCGACGATATTGAGGAGATTGAGGCCCGGGGAGCGCGCAAGAAGGCACTGCAGGGCTACTATTTCTTCACCGACGACGCCGGCGACGAGCAACTCATGCTGGTGCTATCCGACGTCACCGTCTATCCTCCCATCAAGTTCAAGAACAAGAAGGAGGAGGAATTCTACTGGAAGACAGTCCGCGACGTGCGCAAGACCCTCCCCTATGCCAAACTCATCTGCGAGACACTCATAGAGACCTACGAATATATCGAGACATTCCCCACCCAGAAGGAACGCGAGGAACACCTCAAGAAAATGGAAGGAGCCGTGTTCGAGCAGTATAAGCCCGTGCTGAAGAAATTCACCAAGGCCCAGGCCCAGATGCTCATAAAGCTCATCAACCGCGAGACCAACCAGTCGAGCTACAATATCCTCAAGGCCTTTCTGGGCTCGTTCCGCGCCGGATTCTGGCAGACATTCGGCCGCTTCTTCGGTGTCAATCTCAAGACCTCCTACAAGCCTCAGAGCGACCGCAAGGACGCTATCATAGAGCGCGTGGCGACAATGGTGGAGCTGGGACAGCTTTAGCCTGACAGATGGCATATTTTTTGCCATAAAGCTATTTTTATAGCAAAAAGAAATGAGATTATAGATATTTTAGCTATCTTTGCACCGAAATCAACAATAAAACCATCATTTATCCAAGCCTATGAAGAATTTTACTCTCGTAGCCATGCTTACTGCAGTCGGAATGACCTGCTCGGCATCAGCTCCCGAGTCACTGATGACACTGGCCCGTATGGCCAAGCCTGCAGTCGCAAAAACTTCGTCGATAAACAAGGCATACAGATTCCGCGCTCCCTCTAACAACGCACTCTGGCGTCCCGGCACACAAGTCACCTACTTCTGGAATGGTGAAGAATGGGAAGTTGACCAGACCTACAAGACCACCTATAACTCGGAAGGCAAGCGCATACTTGACCTTATCACCGAAGGCACCGGCGAGATAAGCCGCGAGACAAGCTCATATGACGAAAACGGTATGCTCACCCTCAAGCTCAGCGAAATCTCAGAGGACGGCGGCGCAACATTTGAAAACAACAGCCGCGAGGAGCGCAAATACGACTCACGCGTCACCGATTTCGTCGTTGCCAACTACCAGTGGATCTGGCTAAACAACGACTGGATGCAGAACGGCAACAACTATGAGCGCACCGTCACACGCGACGAGGCCGGAAATATCACCAAAATCGTCGTAGCCTGCCCCTACCAGGGTGTGTACGACCCGATCCAGGAAATCAATATCACATATGGCGCTGACGGCAAAGCAAGCACCATCTCGCAGAAAGACCTCACAAGCAACGGCTCGTCGCTCGTGTGGGAAGACGGCGTGAAATACACCGATATCGTGTGGGAAAGCACCGACGGCCAGATACTCAGGGCCGAGGGCTTCACCTCCGGAGCAAACCGCATCAAGTCGGCCACAATCATCAACGGTGGCATGGAGTTCAAGCAGACCGTAGAGTACTTTGAAGGCTCCGAGAAATTCATCTCAACCATCGTGGTAGAGAAGGGCTCTGTTCGCCAGGTTGCCGTAACAACCTACGAGCCCCTCGAAAACGACGGATATATAGCCACCATAGAGCAGACTGCCACCAGCGGCGACGAATCATATACCAACAAGGAGGTCGAGACCGTGAAATATGACGCTTACGGCAACCTCCTCCTCGAGGAGTATATCGGCTATGACGGCGACTATGAGGAGATATACGGACGCACTGCCGGCGAGGTGACCTATGACAGCGCAAGCGGCTATCCCGTCAAATACGAGGTGACCATGCTCGAATGGGACGAAGAGACCGACGAACCTTATATGGGCAAGTACCTGCTCGTTGAGTTCTCCGACTACACCGACGTGAGCGGTATCGACAGCATCTCGGGCGACGAGAACGCCGTTCCGGAATACTACAACCTCCAGGGCATCCGCGTGAATGCCGAGGCTCTCACACCCGGCATCTACATCGTGAAGACCGGAAATACCACCAAGAAAATCCGCATCTAAGAGACATTTAACCCCATAACCATCCACCCCCTTCCGCACACACAGCCGGAAGGGGGTGGAGTTGTTTTATGCCCACAGGGTGTGCGCGCGTCCTGGCAAAGAGTGCTCACCGCCGTGGCAGGTGAGATATACGGCAAGAGCCGGAAATGCTATGATGCTTTCCGGCTCTTGCTATATATCTGTATGTCGGATGAAATCAGAAGGGGAGATCGTCGGTGGGATCGGGCGCGAGATCTACCTTGGGGGGTGCGGCAGGGGTGGCATAGCCGCCGGGCATCTGTGTGGCCGGGCCATAGGAGGGGGCGGCGGGAGCGGCATAGGCTCCGGGAACAGCGGCAGGGGCGGGAGCAGCAGCGGCAGCTCCGGGATCCTCGGCCTTCCATGCGCGGATGTCGACATACCAGCGGCCGTTGTACTCGCGGCTGTCAATGTCGAAGTAGATCTTGACAACCTGGCCCACCTGGAGGGGATACTGGTCTACACGGTCGCCGAAGAAGTTGAATGCTATCTTCTTGGGATAGGTTTCCTGAGTCTCGAGCACATAGTCACGCTTTTTCCACACGTTGCCTTTGGCCGATGTGCCTCCGACTTCGGGAAGAGCGGCTATGATTTTTCCTACAATTTCCATATTGTGTTTTTTAGATTGTTCTACATCAAAGGTAACGGCTGACGCGCATTTACCATGATACAAAAGTAGTCAATTTTCACCAACATGGCAAATGGGGAGACATCAAATTCTGAAAAAATTTGGTGGAGCCTGCACCCCTCTGTCACTTGGCCGGATAGCCTTCGGGAGTCGGGTCGGTGACTATGACAGGCTTTCCAGTGAGTGAGCCGAGCATAGCGGTGAGATTGGCCACGGCCTCGGCGCGGGCACGACGCACGTAGCCTTTGCGATAGACGGCGCGTATGAAGCTCTCGAGTGTGAGCTGCTTCATCTTGTTTTCTTCCTCGACTGTGATCACGGAGCTTCCCATGAACTTGTCGTTCCAGTTGTCAATGACTGTGTAGGAGCCCGGCTCGGTGCTTTCGCGGACTTCCACAATCTCGCGCGGGAGACTGACGCGTATGGTGTCGGCCGAGGTGTCGAAGGTGAGGTTGTCTATGTCGAAGGATATGTTGCCGACGAGCACTTCGCGGGCTATGAGATGACGGTCGCCTACGTGGCCGCGCACCGGAACTTCCTCGTAGATTTCCACAGTGCAGAGGCGTGCCATGTCGCGGACTTCCTTGACGGTGGCATCGTGAAGTGTGAGACGTGATTTTCCGGGTGCGAAGTAGAAGTAGGCCGCCACTCCGCAGACAGCGAGGACTATGAGAAGAGCCGAGAGTTTATACAGTGTTTTCATAGGTGTGGTCAGTTCTTAAAGTTAACGATTACGCTGTAGCCTTCGTCGCCACCTCCGAGGAGGGATGAGAAGAAGGTCTGTGCCTTGGCCTTGGCCGAAGATACGAGACGGTCGCGGAAGAATGGCTTCTCCTCGACTTCCTTCTTGAGGGCCGTGTTCATTTTCTCCTTGATTTCGGCGCGCTCACGGGCGTCGATTTCGCTTCTGAGGCCTGTCACACGGTAGTGCACCTCGTTGATTCCGAGGTCGCGTCCGGAAAACTCGGTCTGTATGGCCGGAAGGTCAATGGTTATCGTGCGGGCATGGTCGTCAATCCTCACATCGTCGGGGAGAAGTGTGGAAAGGTCGATGTAGGCGGTCAGATATGTGTCGTAGGAATATGCGGCCACCCGGTTGCCTACTTTCATGGCATCTCCGAGAGCCATTACTCCCTGCTTGAGATTTTCAGCATCGTTGAGCCGGAGGTCGTCTATTGTGGCGAGTTTGGAGATTGTCATCTGCGAAAGCTGCAGCTTGTTGACCGACTTGATTTCACTGACAATCCTTCCCTTTGTATCGTCAGCACACGATGCAAGCAGAAACGGCAGTGAAAGAAGTAACAATAGTGTTTTCAAGGATTTCATTTGGATAGAAAAATTAATGCCGGTTTATGTGTGTAGATATGCATATAGTTCTGTTCTACAAAGATACAGAATTCACACCCTCTGATACGTTAAAATAATTTAATTTTGCTGTCATTTAGCCTCTCTTGGCTAAATATAGTGTTATTTATAGGTAATTTTGTATTCTATGAGCAAATATCTGAAATATCTATTCCAGCTCATTCTCTCGCCGGGCCACGGGTGGGAGGATATAGAGACCTCGGGGATTTCTGCAAGCCGTGTTGCCTCTGCGGGCTACTATCCTCTCATCGCGGTGACAGCGGTGAGTGTGTTCGTACAGAGCTTCTATCACAGCCACGAGCATTTCCTGAAGCTTTTCATGGATATGATCGTTACGTTTGCAGTCTACTTTGTGAGCTATTTCTTCGCCACGTTCATGCTGTCGCTCTTTGTCGAGCCCATGCTGTCGGGGAAATATGATGAAGACAAGTGCCATATATTCTCGCTGTTTTCGCTCGGATTGCTGGCTGTGGCAAATATCATAGTCAACTGTCTGCCGGTGGGATTTGCCGAACTATTTTTCCTGCCCATCTATGTTGCCCTGATTCAGTGGAAAGGGGCTACTTATATGGAGATTACTCCCGAGAAGACAGGCTTGTTCATGATTCTGGCTATCCTCGGCATACTGGCCCCCCCGTTTGTGTTCCGATTCCTTTTCTCTCTCATATTCTGAAATCATCATGGCAACAAAAGCTCCAAAAGAAATAAATATAAAGAACAAGCGCGCTACCTATGACTTTGCTATCGGCGATACGTATACGGCCGGCATAGTGCTGACCGGAACGGAGATCAAGTCGATACGCAACGGGAAGGCGTCGCTGGTTGATTCGTTCTGCTTCACCGACAACGGTGAGGTGTGGGTGAAAAATATGTATATCGCGGAGTATTTCTACGGGTCGTATAACAACCACGCTGCCCGCCGAGACCGCAAACTGCTGCTGAACCGCAAGGAGATAGCTAAAATAGAGAAGTCGGGCAAGGAAGCCGGCTTCACGATAGTGCCGCTCCGTCTCTTTATCAACGAGCGCGGTCTGGCCAAGCTGGTGATAGGTATCGCCAGGGGTAAGAAGGAATATGACAAACGTCAGTCCATCAAGGAGCGCGAGGACAAACGCGCCCTGGCCCGTGTGATGCAGAAGTAGCTACTGAGGGGGTATGACAAGGGTGAGGGATGTTGAGTTGGCTGTGAGAAGACGCAGCCACAGCGAATGGTGGTCTTTAGCCATCATGCGCGCCTCAAGAAGTGGCACCGGGGAGCCACGGAAGATGAGTTCGGGCGCGGCGTAGGTGGAGTCGGGACGAAGGCCCGAGTGGCTGAACTCGGCACGTGTGACTCCGTCGAGATCCACAATTGTTATATGTCCGGGATGACGGTCGGTGAGGAAGAGCACTCCTCCCCTGTCATAACGCATATCGGCTCCCAGTCCTGTGAGCCTCCACACTTTGTCGGCAAGTTCGGGATTGTATGACTGGTCTTCGCCTGCCGGAGGTCTCTGATTTCCGATGTCGGGTGGAAGCGAGGGTCCGTCGCGCCGCGTGGTGTGGCTGTCACACGCGCATATAAACAGTGCGATGATGGGGAGGAGAAAGTGTCTCATAGTACGGTTATCATGACGCGTCCGGTGAGGCCGGTGAGCGCGGAGGTGAATGTGATGTCATGGGTGCCGCGTCCGAGGGCCGAGGCTGCCACTGAGGTGTTTTTTTCCGGACGGCCGTCGATAGTCCATAAGGCATCTGAGGGCGCGTCGGGGGTCGTGAGCCATACGGTGTCGGACAATGAGTAGGCCGAGTGGAGCGGGACCGGTGTACCTTTGATTTCGTAGATTTCCCCGGCTTTATCGCCCCAAAGATATTCCACAAATTCCGGATTGGCCACAAATGGATTGAAGTTGCCCTGGAGGGAGAGCATACGGTCGTTGATTTCGATTTCTTCGGGCGACGGAGGGTTGTCACGATGCCAAGGCAGAAGAATGCGCGTAGCATAGGCTGTGAGGCCCGGATAGGGCTGTCCCGTAAACATTGTATAGGCTTTGGGGCGCATGAGGCCCTGGGGATATATCAGGGCCATATAGAAGTAGGTCCGTGCAAGGCGTCCGCGCAGCGAGGCCGGAGGTGTGTAGAACTCGGCTTCGATGGTTCCGAACGGCCCGATACCGGAGCACCATAGCGGTGTCTCGTAGCGCGTCTCTGTGACCTCTCCGGGCGGAAACGAGGCACGATGGCGACTCACATCGGGAGAGGCGGGATAGTAGTTTGCAAGGTCGCGGACTATGGTGTCGCCATAGATGTCGGACTCTTTCCACCACTCGGGGGAGACGAGGCCGGAAATAGTGTATCCCGAGGGTAGAGCGCCGGCCGTGACTGTGACAGGACGGCCCTCGAAATGGTCAAAGAATGTGAATGACAAATCGGTCTGTTCGGGCAGACGCAAGGGCGAGCAGTGGAGCCTCAGTACCTGCGCGAGTCCTTCTCCCTTTTTGCCACTCACGGGCATCTCCACATCCGGATAGCCGGATGCGGGGATGCCCGCAAGGAGCAGGGAGGCTATAAGCTTCCGCAGCATAGAAGAGAGAGATTGAAGTTGTATGTGGTGTGTGTTGTTGACGAAACGTGAGGAGGAGGACCGGGACGAGGATGCTCAGACGTATCCGCGAACTATGCCTCGGTTGGAGTTGCGGACGAAGAGTATGATTTCGTCACGCTCCTTTGAGGCGGGGAGCTCGGCTTCGATACGGGCGATGGCATCGGAGTTGTTCAGGCCCGAGAGGTAGAGGTAGCGGTAGATTTCCTGGATGTCGCGGATGGCCTCGTTGGAGAAGCCGCGACGACGGAGTCCGATGGAGTTTACACCAGCAAATGCGATGGGCTCGCGTCCGACCTTTACGAAGGGGGGGATGTCTTTGTTGACAAGGGCTCCACCCTGGAGCATCACGTGTGAGCCGATGTGGCAGAACTGGTGAATGAGGGCGCCTCCGCCGATTACGGCAAAGTCGTCGACAACAACCTCGCCTGCGAGCTGGACGGTGTTGGACATGATTACATTGTTGCCCACCACGCAGTCATGAGCCACGTGGCAGTAGGCCATGATGAGGCAGCCTGAGCCCACGACGGTCTTGCCCTTAGAGGCTGTGCCTCGGTGTACGGTGACACATTCGCGAATGACGGTGTTGTCTCCAACGATTGCAATTGTGTCCTCGCCACGGAACTTGAGGTCCTGAGGTGTTCCCGATATTACCGCTCCGGGATGTATGGTGCAGTTTTTGCCTATGCGGGCACCGTCAAGGATACAGGCGTGGGACATTATGTGTGTGCCTTCTCCTATCTCAACGTTGCCGGCAATGGTGACGAACGGGTCAATCACCACCGAGGGGTGTATTTTGGCGTCGGGGTGTATGAATGCTAACGGTTGGTTCATTTCAGACAGGCTTTACTTGTTCTTTATAATCTGTGCCATAAACTCGCACTCGGTGACTATCTTTTCGCCAACGAAGGCATAGCCCTTCATCATGGCGCAGCCACGACGCAGCTCGGTCATGAATGAAACGTGGAAGACGAGTGTGTCTCCGGGTACTACCTTCTGACGGAACTTGACGTTGTCGATTTTCATGAAGTATGTGCTGTAGAGCTCGGGGTTCTCGAGACCTGAGAGGACAAGGATGCCTCCGGTCTGGGCCATTGCCTCGATCTGGAGCACTCCGGGGAGCACAGGCTCCTGCGGGAAGTGGCCCTGGAAGAAGGGCTCGTTGGCTGTGATGTTCTTTACACCGACAATGTAGTTGGAGCCTTTCTCGATAATCTTGTCGACGAGGAGGAAGGGATAACGGTGGGGAAGAAGCTCACGGATGCGGAGGTTGTCCATGAGGGGCTCCTTGTTGGGGTTGTAGACCGGTGCCTGAACCTCCTGATGCTTGATTTCCTTGCGGATTTTCTTGGCAAATGTGGTGTTGATGGAGTGTCCGGGGCGTGTGGCGATGACGCGTCCCTTGAGGGGGCGGCCGATGAGGGCTATATCGCCTACGAGGTCAAGGAGCTTGTGGCGCGCGGGCTCGTTGTCGGATGTCAAGGGTATGTTGTTGAGATAACCGAGGTCGCTGACATCCTTGTGGGGAACTCCCATGAGGTCGGCGAGACGATCGAGCTCGGCCTGCTGCATGGGACTGTCGTATATGACAATCGCGTTGTCGAGGTCTCCGCCCTTGATGAGGTTGTTTGTTACCAGAGGCTCTACCTCGCGCACGAAGACAAATGTACGGCTTGCAGCTACGTCGGATGCGAAACGTCCCATGTGCTCAAGTGTGGCAAACTGGTTGTTGAGCACGGGAGAGTTGAAGTTGATTTTCACATCAAGCGAGAAATCGTCGTCGGGGAGTACGATGATTGACGAGCCGGTGGCTTCGTCGCGCACCTCGATGCGCTGCTTGACATAGTAGAAGTCCTTGTCGGCCTTCTGCTCGACAGTGCCGGTGGCTGCTATTGCATCGCAGTAGGGCTTTGCGCTGCCGTCGAGGATGGGGAGCTCGGGGGCGTTGACCTCGATGAGACAGTTGTCGATGCCTGATGCGTAGAGCGCGGCCATGGCGTGTTCGATGGTCGAGACGCGCGCCTCTCCCTTGGCGATGACTGTGCCTCGGTTGGTGGCTACGACGTTCTCTGCAAGTGCGTCGATCACGGGCTGTCCCTCAAGATCGATACGCTTGATTTTATATCCGTGGTTCTCGGGAGCCGGAAGGAATCGGGCTGTTACCTCAAGGCCTGTGTGAAGGCCTTTTCCGGTGAAGGAGAACTCACCTTTAAGAGTGATCTGATTCATATCGTGCAATTACTTTTTAATTCTTTTTTCGATGTCGCGAATCTGCTCCATTATGCGTGGGATTCGCTTCACGTATACGAGGCTGCGGGCAAACTCTCCCATGTCGACCGCCGGTGAGCCTATGATGCGGTCGCCGGGCTTTGTCTCGCGTGTCACGCCGCTCTGTGCGCCAATGACCGTGTCGTCGGCGATAGATATGTGACCAACGAATCCCACCTGTCCGCCTACCATGCAGTGCTTGCCAATCTTTGCGGAACCGGCCACTCCCACCTGTGCGGCCATGACGGTGTTGTCGCCGATGGCGCAGTTGTGGGCAACCTGTATGAGATTGTCGAGTTTTACTCCCTGTCCGATGTGGGTAGATCCCATCATGGCGCGGTCGATAGTGGTGTTTGCCCCGATTTCAACATCGTCGGCAATGACAACATTTCCTGTCTGAGGAATCTTCTCGTATTTTTCTCCGACCGGAGCGAAACCGAATCCGTCGGAACCGACCACAGCTCCGGAATGGATTATGCATCGTGCGCCGATCTCACATCCGTCGTACACTTTGACACCCGGATAAAGGATGGTTCCTTCTCCTACTCGACAGTTCGCGCCGACATAGGTCTGGGGATATATCTTAGCTCCGGCTCCAATGACAGCGCCCTCACCGATGTATGCGAAGGCTCCCACATAGGCATCGGCAGGAATCTCGACACCAGGGGCTATGAATGATGGCTGTTCTATTCCGGTCTTTATGACTTTGGTCATCTGAGACACCATCTCGAGTAGTTTCGCGATGGTAGCATATGGGTCGTCGACACGGATGAGCGTTGCTGTCACAGGCTGTTCGGGAACAAAATCTCTCTTGACGAGCACAACGGATGAGCCGGTCGTGTATATGAAGTGTGTGTATTTGGGATTCGCAAGAAATGAAAGAGCACCCGGGTGTCCTTCCTCAATCCTGGCAAATGTCCCGACAGCAACATCTCCGTTGCCTTCAACTTCGCCACCGACAATGGCAGCAAGCTGTGACGCAGTAAGTTCCATTTAATATAATCGGATGTACTGAATTTTCAATGGTTATAATTAATAATCGTGCTAAATGGGGTACAGATAGACAATTACAGTGCAAAGTTACGAAAACTTTTCTTAAACGCAATAAAATCTTAAATATAGTGGGAAAAGGGCCGTGTATATAAACAAAAAAACAGCCGGTCTTTCGTGATTGAAAGTCCGGCTGTGGAAGGGGCGGTT
>CAJUGS010000005.1 GCA_910586305.1 uncultured Duncaniella sp. | reverse complement strand
GTGACCCCGGAGAGGCTCGAACTCTCGACCCACTGATTAAGAGTCAGTTGCTCTACCAACTGAGCTACGGAGTCTTTTTGTTTTGCTTTTGAGTAAGTATCTCTCTCAATTGCGATGCAAAGTTAGGCAGTTTTTGGCACGTGACCAAATTTATCTCAACTTTTTTTCATTCTAATGCTAATTTTACGTATTTTTTACTAATTATTGTTCTGTTTGATTGTTAGAATCAATGATTTCATGTAGTGAAACATCGGGATGACGATAGCTGTAACTGCTCTTTTCGCCTCGATAGCGTATTGCTTTGGACGGGCAATTATGATAACAGGCTCCACAGGTGAGACACTTGTCGGCTATCACCGGCAAACCCTCGAAAGATAATGTGATATTAGCAATCGGACAAACACGTGTACAAACTCCACATCCCGTACATAGTCCGGGAGTGATATAAAATCGCCTGTATGCTGTTTTAGACAGTGGAAATACCCTCATATACCATCCGGCAATGTGACCGTATATTCCACTGCGTTCTATCTTCCGATTTCTCACTGCTATATCACATATGATATTCCCAAGATGACTTTCCACCTGTTTGCGCGGTAAATCGGCTACCTGCCTGGCCACATCGAAAAAAGGAAAGTAGTTGTCGACCATCTCTATCGAAGCAATATAGTCAAACGACCTAATCTTCAATAGGTGCTTTGCCGCAAGCGCCGGTGTGGAACCGCAGGTCATAATACAGAAGATGTAGGGAGCGTTCAGTTCAGCCCCGAAAAGAAAACGCGCCACCTGCTCCGGTACTTGTCCGAAATGAACCGGACATACTATTCCTATTGCATCGTCGTCGGAAATCGTTGTCTCTCCATGCAGCAACATGGCCGGAATGCTCTTCAACCTGCCACCGATAGCCTTGGCCACGGCAAGTGAATTGCCTGTTGTTGTGAAGTAGAGTATAGTCATAGGACACAAAAAACAAAACCGGGATTCACGGGAGAGGCACTCCACGTAGAATCCCGGCGTTTGACGTTAGATTTATCAGATTATTCCCTGGCCCATCATTGCGTCGGCCACCTTCATGAAGCCTGCAATGTTTGCACCCTTCATATAATTGATGAAGCCGTCAGGCTCGGTTCCGTGTGCCACACACTGGGTGTGGATGTTGCGCATGATTTCGTGGAGACGAGCGTCTACTTCCTCGGCACTCCACTGGAGATGCTCTGCATTCTGGCTCATTTCAAGTCCCGAAGTGGCCACGCCGCCGGCATTTACAGCCTTGCCAGGGGCATAGGTTGTGCGAGAGTTGATGAATGTATCGATAGCTTCGGGGGTACATCCCATATTGGACACCTCAGCCACCAGCTCCACGCCATTTTCTACGAGAGTTTTGGCATCGTCACCGTCAAGCTCATTCTGGGTGGCACACGGGAGTGCGATATCCACCTTCTGCTCCCAAGGCTTGCGACCTGGATAGAATGTAGCTTCAGGGAAGCGCTCGGCATAGGGAGCAACGATATCCTCACCTGTGGCTCGGAGATAAAGCAGATAGTCAATCTTCTCGCCCGATACTCCTTCGGGGTCGTATATATATCCGTCAGGACCTGAAATGGTGACCACTTTCGCACCGAGTTGTGTTGCCTTCAGAGTAGCACCCCAGGCTACGTTACCGAAGCCCGAAACGGCCACAGTCTTACCCTCGATAGAGTCATTCTTCTCGGCAAGCATACTCTGCACGAAATAGAGGGCTCCGAAACCTGTAGCTTCGGGACGCACGAGCGAACCGCCAAACGACAGGCCCTTTCCAGTGAAAGTACCGGTACACTCATTGACGAGTTTCTTGTACATACCGTACATATATCCTACTTCGCGGCCACCTACACCGATATCACCGGCAGGGACATCGCGGTCTGGACCGAGATTCTTCCACAATCCGAGGATGAAGGCCTGGCAGAAACGCATGATCTCAGCATCGCTCTTTCCTCTTGGCGAGAAGTCGCTACCACCTTTGGCGCCTCCCATGGGGAGAGTGGTGAGAGCATTCTTGAATGTCTGCTCGAAACCAAGGAACTTGAGAATCGAGAGGTTTACAGAAGCATGGAAGCGGATACCGCCTTTATAGGGACCTATAGCGTTGTTAAACTGCACACGGTAGCCGATGTTGTTCTGCACCTCGCCACGGTCGTCCACCCATGTGACACGGAAAGTAACGATGCGGTCGGGCTCGACCATGCGCTCTATGATTTTAGCTTTTTCGAATTCAGGGTGGCTGTTATAGACGTCCTCAACGCAGATGAGAACTTCCTTCACGGCCTGGAGATACTCTTTCTCGCCCGGGTGCTTGGCCTCAAGCGAATTGAGAATACTGTTAATGTCCATAATCGAGTGTTTTTGATGATTTGACAGATGATTTGTTATGGTTAACGATGCAAATATAGCATTTAAATCCCACATCTGTACCCCTTGTGGGTGAATTTTTTTTTATTTAATTTTGCAGTTGACAAATATATGTTTTATGGCAGTGATATTAAACATCGAAACCTCTGCAGCGGCCTGTTCAGTGGCTCTGACAGCCGAGGGAATGGTACTCGCCCACCAGGAAGAACTCGAAAGCCGCTCGCAGGCCTCCCTGCTGAGCGACTATATAAAGTATTGCCTTGATTTTGCCGCCGAGAAGGAGCTGAAAATCGAAGCTGTTGCCGTGTCGATGGGCCCAGGAAGCTACACCGGACTGCGCATCGGTCTCTCCGAAGCCAAAGGCCTTGCCTATGCGCTCGATGTCCCGCTCATCGGCGTCGACACTCTCAAGCTGCTTTGCTGCCAGGTTATGTTCACCAAGCCGGAGTTCACCGGCGATGAGATATTCGTTCCAATGGTGGACGCCCGCCGTATGGAGGTATATACCGCAGCCTACGACTTTGCCCTGCTTCCACTCATGGAGCAGCAGCCCCTAATACTCGATGAGAACTCATACTCGACGCTGCTTGCCACCGGTCGTCCAGTGCTGTTCTTCGGCGACGGAAGCGACAAAGCTGTCGAAGTAATCAAGGCCGACAATGCCATCTTTGTCCCCGACATCCGCCCGCTTGCCATCGACATGATAGCCTTAGCCGAGAAAGCCTACTCGGAACGCGACTTCATAGACACCGCTTACTCCACACCTAATTATATAAAGGACTTCCAGGCCACACGTCCGAAGAAAATATTCTGAGAGCATGGACTATGCCAGAATGAGGCTAAAGTATCACGGTGATCCAGCCAGGCTCGACGAAGTCTTGCAGGCCGAATGTCGCGACAAGTGCGTCCGCAAACTCCCCACCCTTTCCACAACAGAAGGATTCAGATTTCCATCGACCGCGCTTGCTGAAATGGCCACTTCTGAGGCCATAGCAGAGATACACGCATCAACAATCGAAACAAGCCATACCGTACTCGACATGACTTGCGGACTGGGAATCGACACATTCGCCATGGCACGCAAGGGAGCTGATGTGACAGCCATCGAAATCGACCAGAAGGCCTACAAGGAAATATGTCACAACACTGAAATTCTCGGCCTTGGCAACCGCGTACACACAGTCTGTGCCGACAGCATCGAATGGCTTCGCGAAAACGACAGACATTTCGACATCATTTTCATCGATCCGCAGCGACGCGACTCTACAGGGCGTCACTTTCTCCTATCCCAGTGTGTCCCCGACATCACGTCGTCGTTCCAGCTCCTCACTTCGCGCTGCGAAAGGCTCATAATCAAGATGTCGCCCATGGCCGACGTCAAAGCCGTCAAACAAGAACTCGGCCTGGACCACTGTCATGTCAGACTGATAGGGACCACACGAGAATGCAAGGAGGTAGTAATCGAAACAGGAACACACATCGACAAAGATACCGTGGAATGCATCACCGTTGGCCGCCCCTCGCTCAGTTTCATTCCAGGCCAAGGAGAAATCTCCTCCAGATATGACATTCCGGCAATAGGAGATATCCTGCTCGAACCCTATCCGGCCGTAATGAAGGGAGTCTCCCTCGGCTCTCTCAGACGTTTCACCGAGGCAAAACTGGCCCCCGAAACACACCTTTTCACAGCACCTGACGGACAGGTCTCTGCTTTTCCTGGGAAGAAAATGAAAATAATCGAAGTCATTCCCTTCAGCAAGTCCGCCATAAAAGGATTCGCCCGTTCCCATCCGTCGGTCAATGTGGCTGTACGCAACTTCCCGCTCACAGCCCCCGAACTGGCCCGCAAGCTCAAAGTACGCGAAGGAGGAGACCTCATGGTACACGGAGCGACTCTTGCCGACGGCTCACGGGTACTCATACTTACCGAAACACCCCACTGACACCATATCGGCACCGTGTCTATTGCACAACACGGCTGAAATCACTAACTTTGTGTCCGTTATGGAAGTAATCTACGAAGACAACCACATAATCATTGTCAACAAAGCTCCCGGAGAAATAGTCCAGGGCGACAAGACCGGCGACACACCACTTGTCGACATAGTGAAAGACTGGATAAAAGAAAAATACTCAAAACCGGGCAACGTATTCTGCGGAGTAGTCCACCGTCTCGACCGCCCGGTGGGAGGCGTGGTCGTATTTGCCAAAACCTCAAAGGCTCTGGCACGCATGAACGAGATGTTCCGCCTTGGAAAAGTCGAGAAAACCTATCTTGCCATCACCCGCAACCGCCCGGTGAAAGACACACAACGCCTCACAGGCTATCTCACAAGCGTCGAGCGCACCAACAAGAGCTACCTCTCCCCTACCCCACGTGACGGGGCCAAGCCCGTGGCCTTGAGCTACAGATACATAGCCGGGTCTGACCGCTACCACCTGCTTGAGATACACCTCGAAACCGGACGCAAACACCAGATACGCGTACAGCTCTCGGCAATGGGATGTCCCGTGAAGGGAGACCTCAAATATGGAGATAAGCGCAGCAATCCTGACGGCTCCATCTCCCTCCGTGCACACCGAGTGAGATTCGAACATCCTGTATCGGGCAAACTCATCGATGTCACGGCACCTCTCCCCGCCGGAGACTCTCTCTGGCAGGCCTTCTCACCTGCCGTCGCAAAGTTACAGGACGAAGAACGGGAGAGCCATGAAGATTGACATTGACGAGGTCATACGCCTGCGCGCTCCACGCTACTACAGATTCATTCCGCGCTTCATAATACGCGCACTCGAGAAATTCATACACCAGGACGGACTAAACACCCTGCTTAGCAATAACAGCCACCTCACCGGTGCCGACTTTGCCGAGGGGGTGATACGCGATCTCTCTGTTGACTACCGCATTGAAGGAGACTTCGATCCCTCGGCACGCCGAGTGATCTTCGTGTCCAACCATCCGCTCGGCGGCCTCGACGGTCTCGTACTCGCCTCAGCCGTAAAGAAACTCTACGGAGGCAACGGCGACATGAAATTCGTAGTCAACGACCTCCTGACATTTGTCGAACCGCTCCGCACCATCTTCCTTGGTATCAACAAGCACGGCGACCAGTCGAGAGAAGCAGTAGAAGCCCTCGACAATGCATTCTCCGGCCCGGAGCCTATCGTGATGTTTCCTGCCGGACTCGTTTCCCGCCGTTTATCCGACGGCTCAATAGCCGACCTCGAATGGCGGAAAATGGTGGTAAATAAAGCTATTTCGTCGCAACGCGACATAATTCCGGTTAATTTTAGCGGTGAGAATTCCAAGTTTTTTTATAATTTTGCACATCTAAGGACACGGCTCGGCCTGAAATTCAATATCGAGATGGTGCGCCTTCCAGCAGAGATATTTCTCAAAGAGGGGCACACTTTCACCATCACTCTCGGCTCGCCTATAGCATGGCAGTCGCTGAAGGGAGGTAAAGAAGCCCAGGCCCAGTCTGACAGCCTTCGCGAAACCGTCTACCGGCTCCGCCGTTGAACATTACACACACCCCATGAACCAAAATATAATTGCCCCCATAGACACCGCCCTGATTGAAGCCGAGCTGACACCCGAACGGCTCTTACGTCCCACCAACAAGGGCAACAACCTCATCTACATCGTTGACGGAAGGGAATGCCCGGCCGTGATGCAGGAGATAGGCAGGCTCAGGGAAGAGTCTTTCCGTTCAGCCGGAGGAGGCACCGGCAAGAGTGCCGACATCGACGAGTTTGACCTCATGGACCCGCCATGCCGACAGCTCATAGTGTGGAACAACACGGACCGCATAATCCTTGGAGGCTACCGATTCATTCTCGGCGAAGATATCAAGCTCGATGAAAACGGCCGTCCGCGCATAGCCACAAGCCATATGTTTGATTTCTCACCCGAATTCATAAGTAACTATCTCCCCTCCACCATCGAACTGGGCCGTTCGTTTGTCCGTCTCGACTACCAGTCTTCCCGGGCGGGAGCCAAGGCTCTCTTCGCACTCGACAACCTCTGGGACGGACTCGGAGCACTCACTGTCATCTACCCGCAGATTAAATTCCTCTTCGGAAAGATGACGATGTATCCGGGCTACAACAGAGAGTGCCGCGACATGATTCTTTATTTTCTCCACAAGCACTTTCCCGACCACGACCACCTCGTGCGCCCCATCAAGGCCCTCGACACCAATTTCGACACTGAAAAAATGGAACGCCTCTTCACAGGCACGACATTCAAGGATGACTACAAGATACTCAACCACGCTGTGAGAGAATACGGATTCAACATACCGCCTCTTGTAAACTCCTATATGAGCCTGTCGCCGACAATGAAAATGTTCGGCACCGCCATCAACGACGAATTCGGCGACGTGGAGGAAAGCGGAATATTCTTTGCAATCTCAGAAATATTCGAGGAAAAAAAGCGCCGACACATCGGCACATTCCACCCCGAGTCTGACCTGATACTCAACTCACCCTCAAACCAGACAAAACTATGAAAAAAGACAGAATCCTCGTAACAGGAGGTACCGGCTACATCGGCTCACACACCGTAGTCGAACTGCAGAATGCCGGATATCCGGTCGTAATCATCGACAACCTATCCAACTCAAACATTGAGGTACTCGACGGTATCCAGCGTATCACAGGCATCAGACCCGAATTCGTGGAAGGCGACTGCACCGACATCGACACACTCAGCCGGCTGTTCGCAGACTACCCCGATATCAAGGGCATCATCAACTTCGCCGCCTCCAAGGCCGTAGGCGAAAGTATGCAGAAACCCATCCTATACTATCGCAACAATCTCGACACACTTCTGAATCTCCTCGATCTGATGGGGCCCAACGGAGTGAAAGGCCTCGTATTCTCCTCATCGTGCACCGTCTATGGAGAACCTGACGTAAACCCTGTCACCGAAGCATCACCCATCAAGAAAGCCACATCACCCTACGGTAACACCAAGCAGATATCCGAGGAAATCATCACCGATGTCATCAACGCCGGAGCTCCTTTCAAGAGCGTGATACTACGCTACTTCAACCCTGTCGGTGCACATCCGAGCGCCGAAATCGGCGAGCTCCCCAACGGTGTGCCGCAGAACCTCATCCCCTACCTCACACAGACAGCCATCGGCATCCGCAAGGAACTGAGCGTATTCGGCGACGACTACAACACCCCCGACGGCTCATGCATACGTGACTACATCAACGTGGTTGACCTTGCAAAGGCCCACGTAATCGCAGTGGAAAGAATGCTCAACGATGTCAGCGAGGACAAGATCGAAATCTTCAACCTCGGTACAGGCGACGGAGTCTCTGTGCTCGAGCTAATCCATGCCTTCGAAGAAGCCACAGGAGTGAAAGTACCCCACAAGATTGTGGGCCGTCGTGCAGGAGACATCGAAAAAGTGTGGGCCAACCCGTCCTATGCCAACGAAGTTCTCGGATGGAAAGCCACATCAACCCTCGACGACACCATGCGCTCGGCCTGGGCCTGGCAGTGCAAGCTCCGTGAGAGAGGAATAATGTAATCTTTTGAACCAAACCATTCACCGATTTATACCGATATGACCGAAAAAACCGGCGTTCTCTTCGACCTCGACGGCGTACTCGTCGACAGCGAGGGAGAATACTCCGTCTTCTGGGGAGGAATGGGCGACAGCTATGGTCTCGCCCCATCATTTTCAGCCGACATCAAGGGCACCACACTCGGCGAAATACTCCTGTCCTTTCCCGAAGCCGACCGCGAAGGAATCGTGGAGAAGCTCCACAGCTTTGAAAACGAGATGCTCTATCCCGTCTATCCAGGCGTGATGGAGTTCCTTGCCGAACTCAAGGAGCACTCCATCCCAAGTGCCATCGTCACCAGCAGCGACGATGTGAAAATGAGCTATCTGTTCAAGCGCCATCCCGAGCTGAAAGATATGGTCGACGTCATTGTCACCGGCAGCATGGTGAGCAAAAGCAAACCCGATCCCGAAGGCTACCTCACCGCGGCCTCACTCATCGGACGCAAGCCGGAGGACTGTTTCGTATTCGAGGATTCCATGCAGGGACTCGAGGCAGGCCGTCGTTCCGGAGCCACCGTCATAGGCATAGCCACCACAAATCCTCGAGAAAAAGTGGAGACTGTTGCCAACAGGACAATCGATGGATTCGACGGATTCAAGCTGAAAGATATGCTCTCATAGCCCCCGTCGGCTTTGGCCCGGATAATCTCTCAAACAATACAGGTGGACGTGCTGACGCGCGTCCACCTGTCAAAATAATGATATCTTTCCTATATCACTTCACGGCCTTGAAACTCATGTCGAGTCCCTTGACAGAGTGAGTGAGAGCACCGACGGAGATAAAATCGACACCACACTCTCCATACTGGCGGAGGGTGTCAAGAGTGATTCCGCCCGATGATTCCACCTCTGTCCGGCCATTAATGAGCTTCACAGCCTCACGGGTACGTTCGGGAGTGAAGTTGTCGAGCATGATACGGTCAACACCGGCTGCGAGGGCCTCCTCAATTTCAGCAGTGTTGCGCACCTCCACCTCGATTTTCAAGTCCTTTCCGTTGGCCTTGCAGTAGTCCTTGGCAGCCTGAACAGCCTGAGTGATGCCTCCAGCGAAATCGACATGGTTGTCCTTGATTAGAATCATGTCGAAGAGTCCGATGCGGTGATTGCAACCGCCTCCGATTCTCACAGCCTCCTTCTCAAGCATACGCATTCCGGGAGTTGTCTTTCTGGTGTCGAGCACTTTTGTCTTCAACCCCTCAAGACGCTGCTGATAGCGGTCGGTCTGAGTGGCAATACCGCTCATTCGCTGCATGATGTTGAGCATGATGCGTTCGGTCTGAAGAAGCGAACGAACTTTTCCCTCTACCTCGAAAGCCACGTCGCCGGGCTTCACATGGGCACCGTCACCTATAAAGACGGTCATCTTAAGCTCGGGATCGAATTTCTCGAACACCTTGGCGGCAATCTCAACTCCAGCCAATATACCCTCTTCCTTGACTATCAGGCGCTGCTTGCCGGTCTCAGAGTCGGGAATGGTGCTGAGAGTGGTGTGATCACCGTCTCCCACATCCTCGGCAAACGCCAGAGTGAGCAGATCGTCAATCAATTGTTCTTTAGTCTTCATATATATTATAAAATCTGATGAAAATCGTTCTTGTCGTTGTTGGAAAAACTTCCACTCCCTACATAGCCTCGGCAGTAGAGGAATATGCCAAACGCATAAACCGCTATGTGCCATTTGAAATCGTCACAATCCCCGATCTCAAAGCCTCACGCGGACTCACCGAAGAGGCTCAGAAACAGAAGGAGGGAGCGGCTATACTGGCAGCTCTCCAGCCGGGCGACCATGTGGTCCTTCTCGACGAGCACGGACGGGAACTTACATCCCGTATGTTCTCGACAGAAATCGATCGGTTGATGGTGAGAGGTCTCAAGAGAACGGTCTACGTGGTCGGCGGCCCCTACGGATTTGCAAGCGAGGTCTACGACCGTGCCGACTCCAAACTGTCGCTGTCACGCATGACGTTTACCCACGAAATGGTGAGACTGTTCTTCACCGAACAGGTCTACCGCGCCATGACCATCCTGCGTGGCGAGCCATATCATCACGACTAAACAAACAGCGAGATGATGTAGACAACCACCATGCCCAGGACAGTGTATATGGCCATGCTCCTGAGCATGAGCGGGAGGCGGCGTTCGCGACGCGGTGACATCCAGGTGTAGAGCGCGCCCGAGACAACACCGAACAATATAGAGGCCAAAAGCCAGTAGATCATATTTCCCATAGGCTCATCTCTTGGTTTTCACACCACCTTTCACACCCCCCTTGGCACCGCCGGAGAGCGAGAAAATATTCTGGTCATAGCTCACTGTCTTCTGACCCTGTTCGCGCTTGCGCTTCAGAGCCAGCTTCACCAGACGGTCCATGAGCTTGTCGAAGGTAAGTCCGGTAGCCTCCCAAAGATAGAAGGACAGCGATCCTGGTATGGTGTTGATCTCATTGACATATATATCCTTGGTGTCATCGTCAATAATAATGTCGACGCGGCTCACTCCGTGACAGCCAAGCACACGGAATGTCTCGCCGGCAAGGAACTGTATCCGCTCAGTCACATCGGCAGGCAGATCGGCAGGAATGCGCTTCTGCGAAGCCTGCATACCCTTGGCACCCTTGGTACCACCCATATATTTGTCCTCGTATGAAAGGATTTCAGCACTCTTGATAGGCTCTTCGAGCACCGAGCACTCATACTCGTCACAATCACCGAGCACCGAGCAGTTGATCTCCTTGAGATTGTCGACCATATGCTCCACAATGAGGCGGGAGGAATACTTCACAGCATCCTCAACCTTGTCGATAAGCTGGTCGCGGTCAGCCGCACGGCCTATACCGACGCTCGAGCCGAGATTGGCAGGCTTTACAATTACGGGATAGCCTATCTTCTCCTCTATGCGGGCCACGATATCGTCGCGCTTCTTGAACCATTCCTTATCGGTGAACCAAACATAGTCAATCACAGGCACACCGCATTCGCGCAGTATCATCTTCATCATGATCTTGTCCATACCGTTGGCACTCGCCAGAGTATTGCATCCGGCATAGGGAATGCCTATGGTCTCGAGTACTCCCTCAAAGATACCGTCCTCCACATTCGAGCCGTGGAGCACAGGAATCACCACATCGAGAGTAGTGTAGACCGCACTGCCGAACATAGGCTTCTTCACACGGTAGAGATTGTAGTCACCGTAGGACGGCTCCATATACACCTGGGTACACTTCTCAAGTAGAGACGGAAGATCGCGATAGTTCTTGATGTCGAAAAGGGCGTCGCCTGTATAGAACTTGCCCTGCTTGCTTATATAAATAGGTGTGACGTCATATTTTTCTCGGTCTATGGCGTGCATGGCCTGATTGGCCGAAATCACAGAGATTTCATGCTCGGTGGATCGTCCGCCGAAAAAGACTCCGATATTGGTTTTCATAACTTATTTATGAGATTGATTGTCATTTGAATGTATCCGGAAGGTCGTTCTCGTAGAGCACAGTGTCACCCTTTGCGAGAAGTGTTGCAAGCAGAGCCTGCGCTTCCGAGAAACTGTCGACAGTGTGGACCTTTGCAGTGCGTCCCTCTGTGACACTTTCTATGCCCTCGACTATGGCCTCACGATTGTAGCGGCCCACTATCACGGCCACATCGGCCGAAGTAGCTATCTTCTCGCCAAACTTGCAGTTCAGCTCGGCCTGGCGCTCGCCAAGCTCTATCATGCCGGGAGTCACCACAATACGCTTGCCATCCTTCATCATGGCCAGAACATCGAGAGCCATGCCCGAACCGGTGGGATTGGAATTGAACGCATCGTCTATTATTGTCACTCCACCCGGCGTACGTTTCATGTTGAGGCGGTGTTCAACCTGCTCAATCTGACCGACGGCATAGCGTATCTTATCAACAGGCACCTTAAGACGAAGAGCCACAATGATTGCAGCTATAAGATTTGACACATTGCACTCTCCCACAAGCCTGGTGTCAAACTTAAGACGGTCACCATCAGGCGATACGAGAACAAAAGATGTACCTCGGGGAGAATAAGTGATATCTACAGCGGTGAATGAGGCACCGGCGGTATTACCTACCGCATAGCGCACACACTCCACATTATCCACCTTGCGATTGGCCACGTAGGGAAAATCGTCATTGACCACAGCCAGACCGTCGGACGGCAACGAGTCGACAAGCTCAAACTTGGTGCGCTGCACATTCTCGATGGTCTTGAACGACTCGAGGTGCTGTTCGCCCACAGCGGTGACAATACCCACCGACGGGTGTACGAGGTCGCATATCTCCTTTATATCTCCCGGTTGCTTAGCCCCCATCTCTACTATGAACACCTCATTGTAGGGCTTGAGATATTCCCTGACGGTACGAATCACACCCATGGTGGTGTTGTAGCTACCGGGGGTCATCATAACATCAAAATGCTCCGAGAGTATGCGGTTGAGATAGTGCTTCGTACTGGTCTTGCCATAACTGCCGGTAATACCTATGACCTTCAGATCGGGCATAGAACCAAGTATACGCTCGGCATCGCGGTAGAAACCATCGTTGATATGCTTCTCTACCGGGCGCAGCAGCCAGTTGGCAGCAAAGACAAACAGATGGGAAAGACAATATACAGCCAAAGTCGCGACAGCCACATAGTCGAGCGAATAGCCGTGGCATAGACACACCGCAAGCGTACCACCCACGACAAGCAACGCCAGAAACAGCATCACTCCAAGTATGCGGCGAGCACGATTGGTCATCACAAGCGGCTTCTTATACTTTTTCCCGGCAAGAATGAAGATATTCACTATCGACACTATGGCCACGAGATTAAGAGATATGAGCGGCACAGAGAGTGTAGACATTGACGCAAGCACTACGGCACCGGATACAAGTCGCATCGTGGAAGTAGTGTCCTGCGACTGCGACAACCACCTGTTGTAGCGTTCGTTGCGATAGGAATTCTGCTGCAGCATCATCAGATCGCGGCGAAACTCCACCACCACCCCGATGAAAGCTATCACTATGGCGATAATACTAAATATCAACATCTTGCTTTATTCTGATTTAAGAAAACTTGTGAGCACGGCTGAGAATCCGTGCTGATTGTCGAGAAATGAATAGTGGCCGCATCCGGCAAAACTCACCAGACCGGCATCGGGAATAAGCTTCTCCATCTTGCGGGCATCGGCCAGCGGAGTGGCTGTATCATTCTCCCCCCACACCAGCAGAGTGGGAGCCTTGATGGAAGCAAGCACACCTGTGAGATCCTCGTTGACCACCTTTGAGAGTATACGCCTCATCATCGGCGAAGCTGATGTATAGTCGCTCGAACCGGCCTTGGCTCTCTTACGGTCCAGACGGCGCTCGGCCTCCTCTCTGCCATAGACAAGATACATCAGTCTCTTGCTCAGCTTGAAGGAATAGACCTTGAAGTAATATCCGAGAGAGCGGCGCGGTTTGATACCGGCGGCATCAACAAGCACCAACTTCTTCACCTCGGGATGGCGTGAAGCCATGAGGATACCCACACGTCCACCAAACGAATGGCCAAGAAGCGAGTAGTCGGTCAGACCGACAGCCTCGACAAACTTCTCAATGAGCCTGGTGTAACGCTCTACGCCCCACACCTCCTCCGGCTCGGGCGAAAGGCCGAATCCGGGAAAGTCGACATTGAGCACACGATACCCGCAGGCAACGGCCACGCGCTCTACCAACGCAAGAGTGCTGTGGTCACATCCCCACCCGTGCATCATCACAATAGCGCGCGCACCCTCAACAGTATCAGTGTAGTGGAGGCGTTGCCCGTCAAGTGTAATATCCTTGTCCATACTTCTTTTAAAATCAAGACACAAAATTAGAAAAATCCACGCATATACACAAGGATAATCTCACAGGCCTTTCATTTACTTCTCAACAATCACCGGCATAAAAAGGCACTAATCAGACACCACTTTTCACTCCCGTTACCAGTATTTAAAACTATTTACCTTATTCCACCCAAACCTCTCTCCTATCTCCTCGAAACAACCACCAGCCGACTCCCCCCCGACAACTGAGATTTCTAAGAAATATATGATATTATCACCTCCTATTTGTTTCCGGTGTCAGAACTTTTTCCGATATTTGTTTTTTAGAAAGTTATGAACATTTTTTAGAAAGTTATCAACATTTTGAAAAGTTATTAACATTTTTGACAAGTATGAAAATATCTGACACGCATGGATGGACTCCTGATATTCTTGGTGACAATTATGAGCATATTACTGTACACCAGCCTGATGACTATGACGGAAACGTGGTCACCACAGTGGTGAGACTCCCGTCAAGGCATCCGGCCCCGACCACAGCCATACTCTACGTTCACGGCTTCAACGACTATTTCTTTCAGAAAGAAATGGGAGAGAGATTTGTCAGAGAAAAATACGGTTTCTATGCCGTAGACCTCCGCAGATATGGACGCTCAATTCTGCCCGGACTGGAAAAGTTCAAAGTGAAGGACCTGACAGAGTATTTTCCCGACCTGCGGTCAGCCATAAACATCATGACAGAGGACGGTTTAAAGGATGTTGTGATACTGGCCCACTCTACCGGTGGTCTCATCACGTCGCTATTTATGGAACAAGACCCGCCCGGCGAAGTGAAGGCACTTATGCTCAATTCGCCATTCCTCGCCTGGAATCTTCCTCCTTTGGTGCGTCGTATAGGCATTCCGGCTGTGAAACTTCTCTCTCGGGTCTTTCCTCGCTTGAGAGTGAGTCCGGGAGGTACGCCCAAATATTCGGCCGCAATCTCGTCGCGCCTCGACGGCGAATGGGACTATAGCGCTGAGTGGAAGCCCGACCGTATGCCCAAAGTAGCTACAGAGTGGATACGCGCCATCGACGAGGCACAGCGAGAGGTGGAACGCGGCACGGTGAAAGTGCCTGTACTTCTGATGCATTCCGACCGTTCGGCCTATCCTTCCGACCCATCCGAACTTTTCCACCGTGCCGACGGTGTGCTGAACGTCGATAATATAGCAGCTGCCGGCCGCCGGCTGGGGCCTGACGTTACAGAGGTCACAATCCACGGTGGTCTTCACGACCTCCTCCTCTCCTCACCCAAGGTGAGAGATAAGGCTTATCGAGTCATTTTTGACTGGATGCACGAGCATGGATTGTGACACTCGCAATACAACAAAACACAGGCCTCCCCTCCGCGACCCATGGGTCAAAACGGAGGGGAGGCCCCGGTTATGATATCAGTCTCGTATGTATCAGTCTACCTTGTAGAGCGATACCTCGGCGGGATTGAATGCGTTGATGAATTCGGAGTGCTTGCTCACCTCGGCCTGGGCGAGGTTGGCATACACCTCGGCTGAACGTGTGAACGAGTCGCAGCGGTTGGCATCGAGAAGGAGCAGATAGCTCATCACGGTGACACCGGCCATCTCCACGAGACGGCGTGCCATGAAGTCGCCATAGGCAGCATCTTCAACAGAGGTTACCTTCTCCACAGCCTTGGCATAGACCTCGGTCATGGCTGCAAGACGATTCTTGAGAGCCTGAAGTTCGGGCTTCACCTCCACGGTCTGGTAGTCGCGTATGAGGTTGAGATATGTGCCTGTGGTGACATGGCGGATAGCAGCCACAACCTGGAGCTGGGTGGTACCCTCATATATAGAGGTGATGCGTGCATCACGATAGAGACGCTCGCAGGCATAGTCCTTCATGAAGCCTGAACCACCGTGAATCTGTATACAGTCATAGGCATTCTGATTGCAGTATTCACTACCCATTCCCTTGGCAAGCGGAGTGAGGGCGTCGGCCAGACGGCTGTAGTGTTTCGACTCCTTACGCTCTTCGGGGGCGAGGCTGCGTTCCTTGGCGATGTCATCGTAGATCTTGTAGATATCGACAAATCGTGCGCACTCATAAAGAAGCGAGCGGGAGGCATCGAGCTTGGCCTTCATCACCGAAAGCATCTCGTAGACAGCGGGGAACTCAATAATAGCCTTGCCGAACTGCTTACGGTCGCGGGCATAGGCAAGAGCCTCGCGGTAAGCAAGCTCGCTGACACCTACACTCTGAGCGGCGATACCGAGACGAGCGCCGTTCATAAGGGCCATCACATATTTGATGAGGCCGAGACGGCGACTGCCACAGAGCACAGCCTTGGCATCCTTGTAGGTAAGCTCACAAGTGGGAGAACCCTTGATACCCATCTTGTTTTCGATACGACGCACATTGACTCCGCCATCGCGCTTGTCGTAGATGAACATCGAGAGGCCACGTCCGTCCTTGGTGCCGGCCTCGGAGCGGGCGAGCACCAGGTGGATATCGCTGTCACCGTTGGTGATGAAGCGCTTCACACCGTTGAGACGCCATGTGCCGTCGGGCTGCTCGGTGGCCTTAAGCATAACGCTCTGAAGGTCGGAACCGGCATCGGGCTCGGTGAGGTCCATCGACATGGTCTCGCCCTGGCATACGCGGGTGATGAACTTCTGCTTCTGCTCCTCGTCGGCAAACTCATAGATTGTCTCGGCACAGTCCTGAAGACCCCAGAGGTTTTCAAATCCGGTATCGGCACGGCTCACGATGTCGGCAGCCATGATATACGGAGTGATGGGGAAGTTCAGGCCACCGTAGCGGCGGGGCATCGACATACCCATGAGGCCGGCCTTGCGACAGGCATCGAGGTTTTCCTGTGTGGCGGGAGCATATGTCACACGGCCATCGGCTACCGAAGGCCCGTCGTGGTCAACGCTTTCGGCATTGGGGGCGATGATGTCGCCGCAGATTTCGCCGACGATTTCGAGCACCTTGTCGTAACTGTCCTGCGCATCCTCATAGTTGAGAGGAGCGTAGTCATACTTCTCGGCATCGGTATAATTGCGTTCTTTCAGAGCCACAATCTTCTCCATCAGAGGATGGGTGAGATGGTGTCTGAGATCGGGATTGTCTGTATAAAAGTTAGCCATGGCTGCTTATTTGGAGTTCTTCTTGTAGTATTTTATCAGCTTAGGCACCACATCCTCCAGATTGCCTGTGATAACATAGTCGGCAATGGTATTGATGGGGGCTGCGGGGTCGTTGTTGATTGAGATAATGATGGAGCTGTCCTGCATACCGGCGATGTGCTGGATCTGACCGGAGATACCACAGGCAATATAGAGCTTGGGACGAACGGTGACACCGGTCTGTCCGATCTGGCGTTCGTGTTCGGTAAATCCGGCATCGACAGCCGCACGTGATGCACCCACCTCGGCTCCGAGAGTGTCGGCGAGCTCGTGGAGCAGCTTGAAGTTTTCCTTCGAACCCACGCCATAACCACCGGCTACGATGATGGGTGAATTCTTTATATTGATCTTTGACTTTTCGATGTGACGGTCGAGAATCTCTACCACAAAGTCTTCGTCGCTGACATATTTAGAGGCATCGAGGTCCACAACTTCTCCCTTGTAGGCCGGATCGAGGACCTCACGCTTCATCACGCCCTCACGCACGGTCGCCATTTGCGGACGGCATTCGGGATTGACAATTGTAGCCACGATGTTGCCGCCAAAGGCCGGACGAATCTGAAGAAGGAGGTCCTTGTATTCCTTGCCTGTCTTCGGATCTGTGTGGTCTCCGATTTCGAGAGCTGTACAGTCGGCAGTCAGACCGCTGTGGAGGCACGAGCTTACTCGCGGACCAAGGTCACGGCCTATGCAGGTGGCACCCATGAGGCATATCTGGGGCTTAATCTCGCGGAAGAGATTGATAAGAACAGCCGAGTGGGGATTGGAAGTGTAGGGAGAAAGACGCTTGTCCGAAACCTTGTAGAGCAGGTCGACGCCATAGGGGAACACCTGCTCCTCTACTCCGTCGAGCTTGTCGCCCACAATTACGGCCTCGAGTTTCACACCGAGACGGTCGGCGAGCACACGGCCCTTGGTCAGAAGTTCGAGGCTCACATCGGCCACATGGCCGTCCTCATGTTCGAGATATACTATCAAATTATTCTGGTCCATAGGGCTGTTATCCGATTGTGTGGTTGACAATAAGTTCTTTCACGAGATCTTCGATGGCGGCATCGCTGTCGTCAAGCACACGGCAGTCCTTGGCGGTGAAAACGACATTCTCGATAGCCTTGACCTTGGTGGGAGAGCCTGGAAGACCGATCTGGGCAGGATCGGCATCGACATAGGCGGCACTCCACTCCTGCAGGTTGAGGTAGGGACGCTTCTCAAGCAGAGCCTTGCGCTCGTCGGAGAGCTTGGCGGCCTCGCTCGGAGATGCGGCATACTTGAACTTCTGCACCCTCATGGCGTTGCGCGGACGGCAGGGAGCAGCCGAGCCATTGACGGTCACTACGCAAGGCAGAGGAGCCTTGACGGTTTCCACACCGTTTTCAAGACGACGCTTCACAGTGACGTGGCCGTCCTTGAGTTCGAGAATTTCCTCAGCATAGGTAACCTGGGGTATACCGAGTTTCTCGGCTATCTGGGGACCCACCTGGGCGGTATCGCCATCGATTGCCTGACGGCCACCGAGAATAATGTCGTAGTTGCCGAATTTCTTCACTGCCTGGGCGAGCGAATAGGATGTGGCAAGAGTGTCGGCACCTCCGAGCACACGGTCGGTGAGCACTATGCCTGTATCGGCGCCACGGTAGATGGCTTCGCGGATTATTTCTGATGCTCGCGGAAGACCCATTGTAAGCAGCGTCACCGTAGAGCCGGGATTGGCATCCTTGATACGGAGAGCCTGCTCAAGCGCGTTAAGGTCTTCGGGATTGAAGATGGCAGGTAGAGCCGCACGGTTGATGGTGCCATCCTCTTTCATTGCATCTTTGCCCACGTTGCGGGTGTCAGGCACCTGCTTGGCGAGCACGATGATGTTAAGACTCATTGTTATAAGATTTAGAGTAAGAAGTATACTGATGAATGAAAGGTGGGGAGAGAAATAGAAAAATATACGGCAAATTTACCAATTTTGAAGTAAAACGGTAAATTTGCCGTGTGAATTAATGTGAAACGTGCTGTTCCACCCACTTGCGGGCGTTGATGAACGCATCAATCCATGGAGTAATCTGGTCGTTGGCCCTTGTTGCGGGATAGAAACCACACTGCCACGGGAAGATAGCTCTCTCAAGGTGGGGCATCATGGCCAGGTGATGACCGTCGGCCGAACAGATACCGGCCACTGAGCAGCGTGAGCCGTTGGGATTGCCGGGATAACCGTTGTAGGCATACTTGGCCACTACATTGTAGCTCTCCATCGGCATGGGCAGATGGAACTTGCCTTCACCATGAGCCACCCATATACCGAGCTTGGAGCCGGAGAGCGAGCCGAGCATCACGGAATTGTTGGCCGGAATGTTGACCCCGAGGAACTGCGACTCAAACTTATGGGAATCGTTGTGGAGCATCATAGTCTTCTTGGGATGCTCGGGGTTGATGAGGTTGAGCTCAATCATGAGCTGGCATCCGTTGCAGATTCCGAGTGAAAGAGTGTCTTCGCGCTTGTAGAAGTTTTCAAGGGCGCGACGGGCGTTCTCATTGTAGCGGAATCCCGAAGCCCAGCCCTTGGCCGAACCGAGAACGTCGCTGTTGGAGAAGCCTCCGCAGAACACGATCATATTGACATCCTCAAGAGTCTCGCGACCGCTCATAAGGTCGGTCATGTGTACATCCTTGACATCAAAGCCGGCCAGATAGAGCGAGTAGGCCATTTCACGGTCACCGTTCACACCCTTCTCGCGGATGATCGCAGCCTTTACACGGCCGTCGCCATGTCCGTCGCGACGCAAAGCAATGCCACGGGTGTCGAGCTTGCCGTCAAATCCGGAGGGAAGACGATAACGCAGAGGCTGTTTCTTGTAGTTTTCGAAACGGGCCTTAGCACACTTCTCGCCACTCTGCAGTGAGTCCATGAGATAGCTGGTGTGCATCCACACATCGCGCAGATGGTCGATACCCATCAGACGCTGAGTGTTGTGGTGGTTGACAATCAGAGTGCGCTCTGCAGTGGGTGCACCGATGTGGTGGAAACGCACTCCGGCCTTGGAGAGAAGATTGTCGACCTTCTCTATCTTCGAAGCCTCCACCTGTACGACGAGAGCAGGATTTTCAGCGAAGAGAATCTTCACCAGGTCCTTCTCGCCAAACACGTTGGCATCAAAGTCGATACCGCCGGTCATGTTGCCGAATGTCATTTCGAGCAGGGTGGTGACAAGACCTCCGGCCGAAACGTCGTGGGCGGCAAGGAGCATATTCTTTTTCACGAGAGTCTGCACTGCTTCAAATGCTTTCACGAAATAGGCTGCATCGGTGACAGTGGGAGCTTCGGCGCCGAGCTTGCCAAGCGACTGCGCGAAGGCAGATCCGCCAAGACGGAGCTCATCGGCCGAGAAGTCGATATAATAAAGTATGGAAGCCTTGTTGCGGAGCACAGGCGAGAGAGTCTTGCGCACGTCGCTCACCTCACCGGCAGCCGAGATTATCACTGTGCCGGGGGCATATACCTTGTCTTCGCCATACTTCTGGGTCATTGAGAGGGAGTCCTTTCCAGTGGGTATATTCACACCGAGAGCGCAGGCAAAATCGCTACAAGCCTCTACAGCACGATAGAGAGCTGCATCCTCGCCTGGATTCTTGCACGGCCACATCCAGTTGGCGCTAAGCGAGAGGCTCTTGATACCGTCGGTGAGCGGAGTGGACACGATATTGGTGAGTGCTTCGGCAACAGCCACAACCGAGCCCTTGGCTGAGTCGATAAGAGCAACCTGGGGAGCATGGCCGATGGAAGTGGCTATACCCTTGGTGCCGGAATAGTCGAGAGCTACAACGCCACAGTCGCTGAGCGGAAGCTGAATCTCACCCTGGCACTGCTGGCGGGCAATCTTGCCTGTGATGGAACGGTCCACCTTGTTGGTGAGCCAGTCCTTCGAAGCCACAGCCTCAAGAGCGAGGGTGTCGGCCACATATTTCTCAATCTCCTTTTCGGAGTAGGCCATATCGGAGTAGGAAGTCTCCACAGTATTGTCGACAAGAGTGGTCTTGGGCGACGAACCAAACATATCGCTCATGCCGAGGTCGATAGGCTTCACGCCATCTTTCTGCTCAAACACGAATCGATGGTCGCCTGTGGTCTCGCCCACCACATACATAGGCGCGCGCTCACGGTCGGCAATAGTCTTCACATAGTCGATATCATCTTTCTTGAGCACCATACCCATGCGCTCCTGGCTCTCGTTTCCTATGATTTCCTTTGACGAGAGAGTCTTGTCGCCCACGGGGAGGGCATCGATATCGATGCGTCCGCCGGTCTCCTCCACAAGCTCTGACAGAGCGTTGAGATGGCCGCCTGCACCATGGTCGTGGATAGAGACGATGGGGTTATTGTCGTTCTCAGCGAGGGCGCGGATCACGTTTGAAACGCGCTTCTGCATCTCGGGGTTGGCGCGCTGAACGGCGTTAAGCTCAATACCGGAAGCATACTGGCCTGTCTCAACCGAGGAGACAGCACCGCCACCCATACCGATGCGGTAGTTGTCACCACCCATAACAACGACAGCCTCTCCGGCTTCGGGCACACCCTTTATCGCATCCTTCGATGCGGCATAGCCAACACCGCCGGCGAGCATTATCACCTTGTCATAGGCATACATCTTGCCGTTCTCGTCATGCTCGAATGTGAGCAGTGAACCACAGATGAGAGGCTGGCCGAATTTGTTACCGAAATCAGAGGCACCGTTTGAGGCCTTGATAAGAATCTCTGAAGGAGTCTGGTACAACCAAGCGCGCGGATTCATCATCAGCTCCCAAGGGTGTCCGCCAAGACGGGGATATGAGGTCATATATACTGCTGTACCGGCCAAGGGGAGGGAAGCGCGTCCTCCACCGAGACGGTCACGTATCTCACCGCCGCTACCGGTAGCAGCACCGTTGAAGGGCTCGACTGTTGTGGGGAAATTGTGAGTCTCGGCCTTGAGGGAGAGAACGGTGGGAAGGTCGCGCACCTCAAAGTAGTCGGAACGTTCGGGATGGGTGGGATAGAACTGTGCCACGGTTGGACCCTCTACGAAAGCCACATTGTCCTTGTAGGCAGACACGAGCTTGTTGGGGTTGACCTGCGAAGTCTTCTTGATGAGCTTGAACAGAGAGAGGGGTTTCTCCTCACCGTCAATCACAAAGGAACCATTGAAAATCTTATGACGGCAGTGCTCGCTGTTGACCTGCGAGAAACCAAACACCTCACTGTCGGTGAGCGGGCGTCCGAGACGTTTGGCCAAACCGCGCAGATACTCTTCTTCCTCGACTGAGAGGGCGAGACCCTCGCGCTTGTTGTATTCCGTTATATCCTCGATATGCTCTATGGCCGCAGCCTTGTTTGAGGTGGTGAAGACACGTGAATTGATGCCGTCGTAGAGACGGGAGAGCATCTTGTCGAACACAGGCTCCTCAACGCCGGGAGCCACACGGTGGAACTCCTCTATGCGGGTAATTCCCTCAAGGCCCATATTCTGCGTGATTTCTACAGCATTGGTGCTCCAGGGAGTTATCATCTCCTTACGAGGTCCTACGAAACGGCCTTTGAGAGAGGTGGAACTCATCGGGACTGCTCCGGCGAAAAGCCATGTCAGCTTCTCGCACTCCTCGGGTGTGAACTTGTGGTTAGTCTCTACGGCGTAAACCAGATTTGCGCCTTTCTTGAAAAAAACGACCATGAGTATCTATGTCAATGATTGGAATAATTATTCGTGAGAATGGGGAGACGCAGCCTCGGCAAGAAGCCACTTCACCGCCACAAAGTTACTACAAATCCCCCACTCTACCAAAAGAACAGGGTATGAAATAGGTATCATTGCGAGTGGCGGTCAGTATCGTTTTTTTCTTGACATCGCATATAGTAGTAGAGACGACAATCCGTACAGCCCGGTTTTCAACTGAGCTTGAATTCACCACTCTATGCATTCCTACATCTTGAGCAGGGAGGAACCGTAGTCTGAGTTGTTTAGCGAACGGTTGGATGTGCGGAAAATAGAGCCGAAATCAACGGTATACTGAATGTTTATCACCACCATGTTACCATTGTGGGTAATGTTACGCCTGTTGGCCGAAGGATTTACACTCGAATAGTTCCATGACGGATAACGTGTGCCTTTCTTGTCAAACATATACATCCAGTCAAGACCGATATTCCAGTGCTTGGACGGCCGGAACTCAACGCTGAGAGCATCACCGTTCTCATCTTTGCCGACATAGTGTCCACTAAGATATTTTCCCGGGATTTTTCGCCAATATGACAACGTCCAGGGCCCCTTGTTCCACCATAATATCATATAACCACACACCGATGTGAGATCATGAGTCCATCCTTCTCCACCCGTCTCGAAGTGAGAAACCTGCACGGCCACATTGGCTCCGAACCCGGCTATGTCGCTGACACGCAAACTGAGACTGCCGACATAGGTATTGAGACGGCGCGAATTGACCGACTGTGATAGAAACTTGCCGTCACCGAGATATACCAGGTCATTGAACACACTGTTGCGACCGTTGGTATAGGACAGGCTTATCGTTGAGGAAAACTTTTTGTAACGGAAACTCGGCATGAGCCGGTAGGTGAATAATTCAGCTACCTTAAGATTCGGATTCCCGTTTGAGACAAGATAAGGCGAAGTCTGCTGCGGATTGTCAGTGAGCTGTGCAAGCGTGGGAATTGAGGGCGAATATTGAAACGCTCCCGTAACATTCCACTTTGAGTCTATATTCCACGACAACTGGGCAGTGCTGAGATTGCGGATAAAGTGACGCTTGTTGTGGTCGTTTCTGATCCAGAAAAGCTTAGCCCCGGTGGATAGCCACAAATACACAGGCCCTATCTGCTGACCAAGGGAAGCGTAGACATAGTTGTTGTTTTCGGTGAGTACCGGTCGTGATTCCGATGTAATATAACGGTTGCGGTTGTGCGACACGGTGTTCTGATACCCGGCCGAAAGCGAAGTGCGGTCACTGAAACTATGTGTATAGCTTATTTCAGATATAAGAGACCGGCGTCGGCTATCGACATCCATCACATAGGAATTATCGGTACCATCGGGATAAAAATATCTATTTGTACGGCGATAATCGTCAAATCCGAGTGTGCCCACCATCTGAGCCTCTATGGAATTCTTATCGTTGAAGTCGTGGCGCACATAAAGATCGAGCGACGGAGTTATATTGCTCCCGCTCGACTCGTTGTGATTGGAATAGTCACCGAGAACGCTGTCACTTGTCGAGCCGTAATATCTACGTTTGTTAGTACCTTCCGACACATTAAATGTGGCTGAGAACAAAGTATGCGAACTCGGACTGAGTGTATAGCGCATCTGAACCGGATTGGAGAAATAGTTGAACGGATTGCGATCGTGCTCCTCGAGGTCAACACGAAAATCATCGCCTATATATGACTGGAAATTGTCGTCGAACACCTTTTTATAATTTCTCCACGAAGGATTGTATGACACAGAGAACTGCGACGGTCCCTGGTGATATGACGCACGTAAATTACCATCAACAAAAGCGGTGGCTACAGCCGAACGTCCCCACAGGTATACCTCGCCTCCATCGTTGCGTTTTTTAAGAGTGATGTTGATGAATCCGGTCGCACCCCTGTCGGCATATCTGGCCGGAGTGATGCGCGAGTATTCTATACGCTCTATATCTTTAGGACTGACTGCCTGGAAATCGTCGAGCGACGAGGGGACTCCGTCAATAAGAATCACAGGGGTGCCTCCGTCGACTGTTATGGTACGGTTGACCGGATTGGCTGAAAGGCCGTCAAGAGGAAGCTTTTCAAACAGGCGGATTGATGTGGATGACGATTTGACATCAGAACCCGAAGGATAGACCACTGTCCTTCCTCGAGCGTCTATCATGCTGTTTGCCGTAACTGTCACCTCACTAAGTTCCACTCCAGAAGTGAGATAGATATCTCCAAGATTGAGATTTCCACCACCCTGTTTAACCACAACCTCTGTTGTAGAGAACCCGACCAATCCGATTTCGAGTACAAGAGCATTGTTGTCTTTTGTCGTGATTCTGAAAAGTCCATCGACATCAGTCACAGCACCGTCAATATACCTGCCATCTATTTTCAGACGACACTCAGCACCTACAACGGCAACAGAATCAGCATCCGACAGAACCCGGCCATAAATTTCCCTTGCTGACGACGATAAAAAAGATGTGATAAACAGGGTTATAAATAGTAAACGCATCATTGCAGAGCTTATTTTAATATGCAAATTTACAAATTACACCTAAATATCACAAAATATTATTACTTAGTTTTGATTTTTGATAACAATTTCCCTTTTCGGATGGCCCATCATACCAGAGTCTGCTTACCTCGCTAAAAATAGGAGATTGTATTGTCTCGGTCCAACACGAGCGTCTGACAAACAATCCTGCCTTCATTATTGTTGAAAAGTGAGTCACCGTCAACACTCCATGCAGATGAATCTTGATTTCCTCACTATAATGGCCGCCTTTGGTCTGACGCTGGCCGCAGGAATGTCGACAGCACTCGGCTCCTTGCTTGCCTTTCTCACCAAATCCACCAATAAGAAATTCCTCTCGGGCTCTCTTGGCCTCTCGGCCGGAGTGATGATATATGTATCGTTCATGGAACTTCTGCCCGAAGCTATTGAGAAACTATCGACGGTCTATGAAGACAAACTACCCACTCTCTACGCCATAATGGCATTTTTCGCAGGAATGCTCGTGATAGCAATTATAGACTGGCTTATCCCTGAAGATGAAAATCCCCACGAAATGCACACGGTGGAACAAATCGTGGCCGAGGAAAGCCGACTGAGAAAAACAGGAGGCAAGCCGGATAATGCAAGATACAAGCGCACCGGATTCATGATTGCCCTTGCAATAGGCATCCATAACTTTCCTGAGGGTGTGGCCTCGTTTGTCAGCGCTCTCAACGGCATCGAATTCGCACTTCCTGTCGTCATAGCCATCGCCATCCACAACATTCCAGAGGGAATAGCCGTATCGGTGCCCATCTATCACGCCACAGGCGACCGGAACAAAGCATTCACCTACTCGCTCATATCCGGTCTCGCCGAACCTGCCGGAGCTCTGATAGCACTGTTCGTACTCATTCCGTTCTGGAATCCCGAAGTCGACGCATGGCTTCTGGCCGCAGTGGCCGGAGTGATGGTCTATATATCTGTCGACGAGCTGCTCCCAGCAGCCGAGGAATACGGTCACCATCACGCAGCCGTCTCGGGTGTTGTGGCAGGAATGGCAATAATGGCTGTATCGCTGCTCCTGCTGTGAGAACAAAAGATAGTTTGTCAGTGAAGTATAAAAGCACTATCTTTGCACATCACTCTAAAACAAATACTACTACAGCATATGACCAAATTCTCCATCTTCCTTTCGGCTGGCGTGCTCGCTATGAGCGCGTGTGCCATCGAAGCACAGCCCAACTACACAGTGAATGTCTCTGTCGATCCCTCAACAGAAAACACCATGGCCTATCTTCTCAACTGGGATTCTGACACAAAGATCGACTCAGTCATAGTGAGCGGTTCGGCGGCCTCGTTCAAAGGCAACGTGACAGACCCGTTCCTCGGCCGAGTGATCGTCAACGGTTCCCGCGGGCCCATATTCATTGTCGAGCCGGGCACAATCAACATCGACACCAACGGAAAAGCCACCGGCACCACTCTGAACGAGAAAATGCAAAGCTACTACACCAAGGCCGGAGAGCTTGAAGCGCAATACAAGGCACTCAACCTCAACGATTCAGTGCAGAAGGCCACAGCCGACTCTATTGTCGAAGTATTCCAGAAACTCCCCGAAACCGCCTGTGCCGAGAACGCCGGTAATCCCGTGGGCCTCTTCTGGTTCCTGCAGGGTGCCTACGAAATGGGGCTTCCCGAACTTGACGCAGCCATAGCCAAGACCCCGGCACTGGGAGAATCTAAAAGAGTGCAGTCGCTCCGCAACGCTCTTCTGGCCAAAGCCGAGACAGCAGAGGGAAAACACTACAAAGATTTCGCCGTGACATATGACGGCAAGACCGAAAAACTCAGCGACTATGTGAAGCCGGGCCGTTACACCCTCGTAGACTTCTGGGCAAGCTGGTGCGGACCGTGTATCCGCCAGACAAAGGTAATCAAAGAGCTATACAACAAGTACAAGGACAAAGGTCTCGACGTGGTGGGCGTGGCCGTGTGGGACGAAGTGCCCAACACACTCGCTGCGATAAAGAGCCACGGTCTCGACTGGCCCTGCATACTCAATGCCCAGACCATCCCGACCGATCTCTACGGCATATCGGGCATTCCCTGCATAATTCTCATCAATCCCGAGGGTATCATCGTGTCACGTGACAAACAGAGCCAAGAGCTTATCGACGCTGTTGACAGCGCCATGTCGACATTCGAACTCCCCAAGCCCGAAACATCGGCCACTACCACAACTCCTGTCCAGGCCGACACTGCAGCAATATTCTGATATCGAGACAAGACAATGACCGATAACGACCTGAGGGAATTGCTTGACTCCGAGGCAGTGAGAATCAACTCCAAGGAGTTCATAGCCGACGACCCTGTGCAGTTTCCACGTCGCTTCAGCGACCTGCGCGACATTGAGATATCAGCGTTGCTTACGTCTTCCATAGCCTGGGGCAACCGTCGCATGATATGTCGCGATTGCAACCGTCTGCTCGCACTTATGGACAACCGCCCGTATGAATTTATGGCCGACGGCGCATACGAGGAACTGCCCGACGACGACAATATACACCGCACATTCTTCAACCGTCATCTCAAATATTATCTGCGCGGCCTGCGACGCATCTACTCCCGCCATGGTTCACTACAGGAATTCGGGCGGTCCGCAGGTATCGCCGACAGTGCGGCACCTTCATGGAGACTCATCGAGGCTGTCAACGCAGAGCTTGCCGAGGCAAACGCCCCTGTGGCCGACAGCGCGACGGCTTCGAGATGTCTGCCGCAGAATCTACGCACCACCGCACTCAAACGTGTCAATATGGCTCTGAGATGGCTGGTGAGAAACGACGGCATTGTAGACCTTGGTGTGTGGGATGTGATTACCCCCGCACAACTCTACATTCCGCTCGATGTCCACGTGGGCGATGTGTCGCGTGAACTCGGACTGCTAACTCGTAAAGCAGACGACCGCCGCTCGGTGGTAGAACTCACCGAGCGGCTGCGCCGATATAATCCTGTCGATCCGTGTATCTACGACTTCGCGCTCTTCGGGATAGGTATGAAGCTGTAAACCTCAGTTTTTGCGTCCCTCGAGATCATCATTGGATATCGACTTGGCCACCTTTTTCACCGACACATTCAGCGAGCCAAAGCGGAGATTGGCACCTATGAATACCACAGCCTGGGTTTCACTATAGGAGATTGTCCGTCCGGTATACCCCATATTGACCGGGCGAGACTCATAGCGCCGACGCGGCATAAAGAAGTCGTGGGCACCGATGCGGACTGTGAGGCGGTCGTCCTTAAGGAACGAACGGTCAATACCAAGTCCATAGCCGAACGAGTCGGCAAATCTCGACACCACTCTTTCATTATAAATAGACTTTCCGCTGCGCCAATAGTTCATGTTGACCGAGAGGTTTATCTTTGCAGGCAGTTTCTGCGACAGGCGGCAATAGGCATAGCCCGACCATCCCGAAGCTGAAAGCCCGAGCGACGGATTCTCTTCTTTGGACCATGACGTGTTGATATTCATCATCACCGATGTCTTGCCTGTTGGAGTCCACGACAGATAGAGCGACGGAGATATTCCATGATTGCGCCCGTCGTTGGCATAGGTTGAGCGGGTGATATTGCCGGTAGTCTCCTGCACCTGTATGATACCCGAGGATGTGAATCCGTAGGACAGGCCGAAATTGAGGTTGAGACGCTGGCGTATCAGACCGTAGGTAAAAGTCACATTCTGATACCTCGCGCTCTTCAGATCGGGATTACCCTGAGAAATCTCGGTGACACTCTCCGACACCGCCGGATTGAGATAGGCTATGCCAGGACGGCGGATGCTGGAGGAGTAGGAGAGTTTGAACGATGAAGCATCTGTGGCATTCCAGGCCATCGAGGCAGAAGGAACGATATCGTTGAGATCGGCTGAGAACGGGCTCTGCGTTCCGTCCTTGAATTTAGCCGAAAGATGGGAATACTCGTATCGCAATCCCCCTCGGAAACTCCACCGTCCGAGTGAGGCTCGATAGTCGGCATAAAGTGCCGAGATCGAGGTGGCATGGGTGAAGTCTGTATGGTCTCTACGATAATCGCGATAATCGTAGTCGGTGATGGAATGATTGTCGCGATATATGAACTTTCCCCCGACATCGAGCTTGTGTATGTTTCCGAACGGCCGAGACCAGTCGGCCTGCACGGTGTGCTCCGCAAACCGCAGATCGAACTCCTGGTCCAGACGTGTGTAAGGAAGCGGGAAATTCACAGCATCTACATAGTCGGTATACCCGTCCTGGCGCTGGCGCGTGGTGGAAAGCGCATAGCTGAGAGTGAATGTTTCACCCTTGCGACGTGTTAGATGCTGGTAGTTTGCCGAACCGTTGAAATCAAGATAGCCGTAAGGTTTGCGATGCGCATTCGACCTGTAGCTATAGAGTGTCTCGCCTGTGGCCGATGTCATCTCGGTCACTGAATTGTAACCAACATCGAGACTATAGTCAAACACACCGAACTCTGCAGTGATTAGATTTAGCGAGTCAATTTCATAGGACAGCTCTCCGTTGCCCCATCCCATTAGTCCTGGATTACGGCTTGTTGACTTGGTAAACAGTTTGTCGCCTGTCTGCTCATACTCACGCCATTCCTCTGTATGATTCTTGGTCTGCTTGCGATTCATGGCACCGAGTCCGCCGGATACCGAAAAAGTCACCTTGTCTACCTGCGACGTGAGCCATATTTTGGTCTGCGGCACAAGATTGACACTGCTGAAATTCAGTCCGGCAGATCCCATCACACCACGCACAGTGGTGTTTTCAAGTGTGACGATATTGAGTATCGCTCCCACTCCTTCGGCCTCTTCACGAGCTCCGGGATCGGTGATTACCTCTATCTTCTTTATCATCGAGGCCGGGATGGACTTGAATATGTCTTTGGCATTCTTGGTAAACGAATTGTTTGGCCGGCCGTTCTTATAGATTTTGAAATCGGTTGAGCCCTTTACCTTCACCGTACCGTCGGCCTCGACCGTCACAAGCGGCACTTTTTTGAGCATCTCGTCGAGCTGGGTAGTCTTCGATTCACTGTCGGCCTGCACATCATAGCCTATGCGGTCTATTTCACGGCTCACGAGCGGGCGCTGAGCAGTAACCTCGACAACACCAAGCAGGTTTTCGGGCGTGGAAAGTGGAATCTCCCCCAGTATGGCACACGGAGCAGCAGCATCGACCGCGAAGACACGCGACACCTCATCCTTGCCTGTCGCACTGACATTAAGCCTGTAGTCTCCCCCACGAGGGAGATCGAGACGGAAACTTCCGTCTTCACCGGTAAGCCCCATCACGGCAGGCTTTACCGAGTCTGAAAGGGTAAATACTCTGAGCGTGGCAAACGGCTCGCCCTCGCCGATAGAATCGGTGACTACTCCCTCTACACAAAATGGTCTGGCAGCCATCGACAAGGCCACCATGAAAAAGGCGACCACTGTTTTTAGTCTTAACATTGTGAAATGTGCATTATTTTTTCTGATAGGACGCAATAACTGTCGAAAAGTTACAACGTCACAAAAAAAAATTAAAGAAATCCTCATTTACAGAGTTTTCTCACATCGGCACAAACACTTTCAAATCCACCGATTACAAAAAAGCCATTAACCAGAAAAAAAATATGCCATAAATCAACATTCCCAAAAGAGAACCGTTGATTTATGGCATATTCTATCGGTCAAGGAAGCCTTCTATTACACGAGGCTTATATTGTTTTGGTTTAACGACGGTGGTGGCTGCGAGGACCGCGGTCACCACCCTGAGTGGCAATATTCTCGAGATACTTGGTGTACTGCTCGGGGGTGAGGATGGCCTTCACCTTGGCGAGACGTTCCTTGCGGAAATCACAGGCTTTGGCCTTTTTATCGCTACGCTGAGCCTTGCACTCGGTGCGCAGAGCCTCAAGCTGCTTCTTCTGGTTATCGGTGAGATTGATACCTTCGAAGGCATTGCATCTTGCACCAGGTCCGCGACGGCCGTCAACACGGCAACGTGTGGAGTCGCCTCTCTGTGCACATGGTGTGCTGCACGGATTAGCACACGCTTTGCCACAGTTCTTACCGGGTGCGCACTGCTCCTGCTTCGGGCATGAGGTCTGACAAGAAGTCTGTGCTATTGCAGAGTTTCCTCCGAGAAGAGCTGCTATTACAAGGCTGGTGCTGATAATGAGTTTTTTCATCATAAAATATGCTTATTAATGTTTGTATTTCTGTCCGTTCAAGAGTATAGACAAATCGACATCTAAAGAGTTTAATGTATGGCGTGTAGTTTTAACATTCTTTGTGCGAAGTGCAAATGAATCTTCAAGTCAAAAGTAGTAATTTTGCATCTCGTATTCATGACAACCCACGCAAGACCAATGAAACATATATCTCTGACTGCGGTTGCCGCCGCCGCTATCATCGTCAGCTCGTGCTCTGGCAGCAATGACAAATGGCGCATCCACGGCACCATCGACGGACTCTCGGACACTGATATTGTGCTGCTCGAAGGCAACAACCAGGGCGGATGGTATACCATCGACACCATCAAGCCCGACAGTAAAGGACGCTTTGACTACTCTCACGCTCCACAGGGCTATCCCGACATCTACCGTCTGCGCACAGGAACCAACTCACTCTACTTCCCTATCGATTCTGTCGAGACTGTGACAATCACAGCCACTGCTCCGGATATTATGGCCAACCATACCATTTCTGGCTCACCGGAAGCTGAGAATCTTGCAAAAGTGGACTCAATGCTTGCCGTATCGGCTGCACAGAAAGGACCTGCCGGCGTGATAGCTGACGAAGAGCTTAAGCGCGAGCTTGGCAAAATGATACTGGCCGACCCGGACGGAATCGTGGCCTACTACGCCATCAGCAAAAAGATTGACGGCAAACCGCTCTTCAATCCATCGGTGTCGCTTGACCACCGCATCATAGGTGCCGTGGCCAACTCCTTCACCAGCAACCGCCCGTCGGACCCCCGCACGACATATCTGAAAAAACTCTATCTCGACAACCGCCGACCATCTGGCGCGGCTCCGGCCAATACCATCGAGGCCCAGGAAGTGGGGTCGTTCGAACTCAAGCTCTACGACCGCAAAGGTGTGGAACGTTCCCTGCACGAAATCACTGAAAAAGGCCGTCCCGTAATACTCAACTTCACAGCCTATACTGCCGAGTGGTCTCCTGCTTTCAATATCGTCCTCAACAAAGTGTATGAGAAATACCGCTCACAGGGAGTTGAGATCTACCAGGTATCGCTCGATACAGACGAATATGCATGGAAACAGACAGCAGCCAACCTTCCGTGGATATGCGTGCTCAACAATCTCTCTACCGATGGCAACATCAACCTCATCAACTACAACGTGACGGCTATTCCCACCACCTATGTCATCAACCGCCAGGGAGTGATAGCCGAGCGCGTGAGCGACATCTCAGAGCTCGATCGCGCTGTGGCATCCGTCATGTAGAGCGCCGGTACGGTGAAAACCTTCTACAGGACTATACGCACTATATTAGTAATAGCGTTGGCACTGCCTCTGGCGGTGCCAACGATGCTGTATATACTCCTGTCACTTCCCTCATTCCAGCACCGTATCGGATCCATAGCCGAACGAGAACTGACATCACTACTGGGAACTCGTGTTGAAATAGGTGAGGTGAGCGTAGCTCCGTTCAACCGTCTGACACTACGCTCGGTCACCGTCCTTGACCTCGACGGCGATACCGCACTGAATGTAGAGCATCTCGGAGCCGGAATCAGTATAGGAGAAAGCCTGTGGAACCGCAAGCCGGTGATAACCTATGCCGAACTTGTGGGCGCGTATATCTCACTGCGGCGCGACTCAGCCAACGCACCACTGAACATCGACCCGATTATCGCGAGGTTCAAGAAAAAGGAGAAGAAGGAGCCTTCTCATTTCGACCTGGCTGTGAATATGGTGGTGGTACGCCAATCAAGGCTTGACTATAATGTCAGTTCGGCTCCGCAACATGGCGAGGGGAAATTTGACCCGAACCATATCTCAGTGACCGATATCCGTGCCGATCTGCGAGCTCCGCGCATAAGCGACAGCCTAATTGAGGCCGAGGTGAAACGCCTTGCCGCATCCGAGCAGAGCGGGCTCTCTGTGAGAAATCTGTCGGCTTACGTGAGACTCGACCGTGAGAAATCCATAGTCAACAATCTCACAATACAGATGCCGGAGTCGGGAATCTCGTTCGACGAAATCACTATCCCATCGGTTCTAAACGGCAAATTAGATGTGGCCGATATTAACACACGCATAACCACTCTGCCCGATGCCCACATTACACCTGCCGATCTCGCCCCGCTCGTACCCGTACTCGCGGATATGCATACTCCGGCCGATCTCGAGATTGACATCTCAGGATGCCGGGACAGCTTGATGGTCAACAGACTGTCAATCTCTCTACGCGACCATGACACATATATACAAACCAATGGTGAAATACGTGGTCTCGGTTCCGATGGACTGTCAATTGATCTGGATCGTCTGAGCGTCAACGTAAATATACCCGATGCGCTCGCTCTGCTCGCTCGTCCGGAGACACCGGGTCACCATCTGTATGACAAGCTAAAGAAACTCGCTCCACTTGGCAATGTCAATCTGCTTGCTTCGGTGGGAGCATCTGCGAAAAATGCTGATATAAACGGGTCGATACTGACCGACTGTGGCAACATAGACATAGATTGCGGTGTATCGCAGACTTCAACGAACGCACCTCTGAAAATAGACGGCACAATCACCACAGATGGTTTCAATCCCTCAGCCCTGCTTGGCAAAGGAGGCGCACAGTTCACAGAAGTGGCTTTAGAGTGTCGTGCCGATCTTGCCATAGGTAAGAAAGGTGCCATCGACGGCACTGCCGAGGCAGATATCGCCACCATAACTTATCGCAACAATACTTTTACCGACATCTCAGCTTCGGCAGCATTTGCCAACCGACACGTCGACTTTACCCTCAACTCAGCCTCTCCCGGAATTGACCTTACACTGTCGGGCGGCCACGATCTGGCCGGTGAGCGACCGGCAACAGAACTCTTTGCCGATATCCGAACGATAGCTCTCGAACCATTTGCCCGCCCCGGATCGGCCATGGCCTCTTCGGTGATCAGCGGTGTCATAGACTCTTCTCTTGAAGGGCGCACACCTAATGACATCACAGGATGGCTACGCTTCCAGGACCTTGAAATGGCTTATGGAGAAGAGAAAAAACGTGTCTCACTCCGTTCTGTGGATGTAGAGGCCAATCTCGCCGACTCCATACGCACGGTATCCCTCACAAGTCCTCTTGCCGACATAACACTCGAAGGACAGTACACATTCAAGGGTCTTGCCAAGGATATGAAATCACTTGTGGCCGACATCTTTCCCGCACTCGCCACTACGCCTGCATCTGAAAATGGGGAACAGGCAGACAGCATGACGGTGACACCGCTGAGTTCGCTGGCCTCTCTCGATATCACAATCCACCCCGACACCACTTTATCTCGCTTCTTTAAGCTTCCTGTCGAATTTATTTATCCGGTCACCCTCCGGGGTGCCACCGATCCCGACTCGAGATCACTCAGCGTCAGACTTGACGCACCCTACCTCAAAAACAAGGACAAGCTTGTGGAAAACAGTTCACTGGCACTTGTGGTCAACGGCTCCGACCACAGCTGCCTGCTCGACGCGGGCACCACACTCCCGACCAAGAACGGACAGATGCAGGTGAAACTCGCTTCATCGGGTGGCAACGACCGCCTGCGTACCGGCATAAGCTGGAAAGTGGACCGAGACAAAGATTTCCATGGCGACCTCGACTTTTCGACATCCGTGGCGCGTATTCCCGAAGCTGGCGGGGTGGAAACCCGAGTGGAATTCCATCCTACACAACTTGTGTTCAACGACACAGCGTGGAACGTGTTCCCGGGTATAATTGACATCACTCCAGGACGCATCACCGTAGACGACTTCGGAGGAGGACGCAGCGGGCAGAAGCTCTCCATCAACGGTGTGGCTTCGGCAGACTCGACCGACCGCGTGACTATAGCTCTCGACCATATCGACCTCGACTACATTTTTGAGACTCTTGCCATCAGTGATGCCGTGAACTTCGGAGGACGTGCCACAGGTCTGCTCTACGGTGAGTCGCTGCTCACAAAGCAACCGGTGCTCTACACACCCAAACTCTCCGTGAAAGGACTTAGCTACAACCGGTGTGTAATGGGCGACGGTGAAATCGTATCATACTGGGACACTGACACAAAAGACATAATCATCAATGCCGATATCAGCCAGGCCAACGGCAAGGAAGCCAGAGTGCGCGGATTCATAAATCCCATTACCGAGGCACTCAACTTCCGTTTCCATGCCGAAGACAGTCCTGTTGAATTCATGCTGCCATTTATGGCCGCATTTACGTCCAAAATCTCAGGCACCGTCTCGGGCGACGCCCATCTCTACGGCACCTTCAAAGACCTTGATATGGAGGGCGACATATATGCCGACAACTTCGGACTCAAACTCGACTTCACCAACACCACGTATCACGTCAGCGACTCGGTTCATCTTCGTCCCGGCCTCATAGAATTCAAGGATGTGGTGCTTAAAGACAAGTATGGAAAAAGCGCCATACTCTCGGGCCGTGTTGGCCACGAACAGTTCCGCAATCCGACATTCACCTTTGATATCACCGATGCCACCAACCTGCTTGTCTACGATGTTAGCGAACGAGAATCGCAGGATCCCTGGTATGGCCGCATTTTCGGACGTGGAGGAGCGAGTGTGAACGGACGACCCGGCCACATAGACATAGCTGTCAATATGGCTACCGAGGCCGGCTCGGCATTTACCTTCGTGCTTGACGACCGCGAACAAAGCGCAGAATACAACTTCATCACTTTCCGCGACCGCGACAAGGCCCGCAAGGATTCACTTGCAGCCCTCGATCCCACCCCAATAATAGTGAGACAACTTCGCGACCGCATAAAGAAAGAAGAATCAGGCCCGCCAACAGAATATAAGATGGAGTTCAATATCGATGTCACTCCATCGGCAACACTATACCTTATAATGGATCCCGTGGGCGGCGACAAAATCACAGCCCACGGCTCCGGACATCTTCGTATGCTCTACGACTCGACAGGCGAACTGAATATGTGGGGCAAATACACCCTCAATCGCGGTGCTTACAACTTCACCCTACAAGACATCGTGGTAAAGGATTTCATCATACGCGAAGGAAGCAGTATAGAATTCCGAGGCGACCCCTACTCGGCGCATCTCGACATCACAGCCTCCTATACCACCAACGCCAATCTGAGTGATCTTGACAAATCATTCCTCGACGATCCGGAACTCAACCGCACAAATGTCAGAGTCAACGCTCTGCTTATGGCAAGAGGAGATATGCGACAGCCGGAGATAGCTTTTGACCTCGAGTTTCCGTCGCTCACAGCCGATACATACAGGAAAGTACGCTCTATTGTATCGACCGATGAGATGATGGACCGCCAGATTATATACCTGCTCGCCCTAAACCGCTTCTATACTCCCGATTATATGTCGGCCACACACGGCAATGAACTTGTTTCTGTAGCCTCGTCCACCCTGTCGTCACGACTCGGGTCAATGCTCGGCCAGCTGTCCGACAACTGGAGCATAACACCGGCCATAAGAAGTGACCGCAGCGACTTCTCAGATGTGGAAGTTGACGTAGCTCTGTCGAGCCACCTGCTCGACAACCGCCTGTTGCTGAACGGCAATCTGGGCTATCGTGACAAGTCGCTCAACAATAATAGCTTCATCGGAGACTTTGACATACGCTATCTGCTCAACCGTGCAGGCACATTCCAACTCAAAGCCTACAACCGATACAACGATCAGAACTACTATCTAAAGAGCGCCCTCACAACTCAGGGTATAGGCATTGTGTTCAAACGTGAATTTGACACAATCAATCCCTTAGGATGGCTCAGACGCATCCGAAGAAACCAGGAAAAGAAAAAAGAAGTAAAAGAAGTAAACGAGGAAAAAGTGGAGAAAGAAAAAGAATAAGTCACATTCCCTTTCTCAGACTATTGAGTTTGTACAGCATCCAGCTTATAAAAAATGATTTGCGTAGCGCAAATGCTATTTTCTGTTTGAACAATCCTTTCCCAAAAATATCCACACTCGCTATCTCCGCAATATATGGATGAGACAGAGCGTCATTAAACAGCGCTCTCTTTTCACGCAGAGACAAGGAGGAATTAAATATGTGGGAATTCTGAGTCCTTAGATAACCTACCATCGATCTCATGGCAAAGCCCATTGAATCAGGATATCCATATGATTCAAGCACACGCTGCAAATGTCTGCAATATATTGCAGACTTCTCAATCCTGTCACGTCTCAGAGTATGGGTCAGCGACAACGGATTAGACCTATAGAAATAGAACTTTTCTGAAATATATCCTATTCCTCCACAATTTGCGCCAAACTCGATATTGAAAAGATAATCCTCGCTTATGTATTCACGCTCTGACTCAAAACGCAGACGGTGACTTTCAATAATTTCTCTTCTATATAAAGCCGTACAAGCACTTCCAATAGAAGGAGCTATGAATGATCTTGGCCCGGGAAGTTCGGCCATTGAATCCATCAATGGTTCCATCTTGACCCATTTCTCTTCGCTCACATGGCAATCGGAACCTGTCGGAACAATTCCAGGGCTCTTTTTACCATCGCTGAAAAACTCAAACAGGAATCTCAGCTCATCCACCTTGACCCTGTCTATGATTCCCATGCAATATTCTATTGTATTAAGCGCTATAAAGTCGTCGGAATCCACAAACATAACCCATTCGCCTGATGCAACATCAAGCCCGGTATTTCTTGCCCGTCCAAGTCCCTCGTTTTGTTTGTGAACAACCCTGACACGCTGATCAATGCGAGAAACCTCATCGCACATACGGCCTGACGCATCTGTAGACCCATCGTCGACCAATATAATCTCAATATCGGAAAACGACTGTCTACGAACACTATCAACGCATTCCTGCAAATAGCGTTCAACATTATAAACCGGGATTATTACAGAAACCTTAGGTCTACTCATTTTCTATAACTTCATTCGCGTTTTTATTCCTCATCACCGGCTGCAAACCAACCATACAAATAAAAAAGTAAATAGCGCAGAAAGGAGTATATCTGAAAGAATCGTGATACACCAACAATAATGCGAAAATCAGAAACATAAATAACCTTATATTGTTGGCAAATCTATATTTATCGTGGGTCATAATCACACTTACCGAAGATGCGACATACCATAGAAGCCCGACGATTCCAAGCTGGACTATCATAAAAAAGGACATGGTCACAGAGCCAATCAAGAACCAGCGATTCTTACGTCCGAACTCCGTCTGCCCCATCTTATTGTTTCCCTTGAACTGCCCGATTCCGGCCCCCCAGACCATGCCGCCCTTGGCAGTCTTCATGATATCTGAGATAATGAGAAAACGGCCTAAACGTGGAAGGTCCATAGCCCAGATATTATCAGTCTCGATATCCTCCTCCTGTACAGCAATCGCCACATCCATCAGATGCTCAAAATCCTCGCCTATGAGATATTCGTTGAAGAAATCAGCAGTCATAATTACATCCGATTCCTGTTTGGTGACTTTCATATACACATACCCTGACAACAGAAGCAATGCTATGAACACAGGCATTGACATGAACAGACGGGCTATGAAACGACGATCAATCTTCATTAAAAAGACAAAATAGGCCAGCAGATATATAAAACTGATCTTAGTTTCATTTAAGAAGGTCGGAAACAGTAGGAAAACATATATGCGATTGCGATACAAGTTATTGAAATAACCGTCCTCGTAATCCCACCCTTTTACCATAAAGTAGAACGAAACTCCATATATCAGTGTGGAAATCATTCCGGAACCTCCAAAACCAAACGTACCTCCTCCGTAATCGCCCGCACCATGGATAATGAACTGATACACGACACAAACTGCCTGCAAATACAGAAAAATCCGGAGTTGTCTGTCCATCGATTCCGTAAAGCGTTTTCCATAATCCTCCCTGCTCATCATGTAGCGGATAAACGGGATTATGAACAACAGGCCGGTAAAATCACGGAAGCCGTTCAGCCACTCGACCATTCCCTGGGAATTCAAAAATTTTGAAATCAAGGATATGACAACAAATGACACAAAACATATGGTGTCACGTTTCGACGATATCGTCAGTAATCCCAATCCGGCAAAAATAGCGTCTGCAAGAATAGCAATATATGGATCAATCTCTCTTAACTGAGGGAATACCTCAGTCATCACAAAGCCTCGGCACAACATGACCCACATAGTGCCAAAGAAGAGTCTGGTATACAGTCTGTACCTTTCAACCAACATATGCTATGCGCGAAGGATGAAGAAATTATTTCTTGCGTGAGCCGTTCTTGGCACTGTAGCCATATCCGTAGCCCTTCTTTGTGTGTGCTCCGTTTATGACCACCGACAGACGTTTGAGACGCTTCTCCTGATAAATATCCTCTATGAACGAGAGGTCCTGCATAGAGCTGTAGTTGAGACGAGTGACATAAATTGTGGCATCGGAGATACGCGACAGAGTGAATGTATCGCTCACCATACCAACGGGTGCTGTGTCGACAACGATATAATCATAACGTTCTCTCAGAGCATCGAAAAGCTCGTCGACCTTCTTAGACACAAGAAGTTCAGCAGGATTCGGCGGGATGGGACCGGCTACAATAAGATCAAATTTGTTGTAGCCAGGCATCGGTACGATAATTGAATCGAGTGTCACGGCATCGGACGACAGATAGTTTGTGAGTCCGAGAGGCGGATTTATACCAAGATAGTTCGCAAGCTGAGGATTGCGGATATCCATACCCACAAGTAGCACTTTCTTGTTTTCCAGCAGAGCAAGCGATGCTGCAAGATTGAGAGAAATGAATGATTTTCCTTCACCCGAACGAGTCGAGGTCATAAGCACAACCTTGTTATTGCTATCGGATAGCATGAACTGCAGATTGGAGCGCAAGAGTCGGAAAAGCTCTGTCGCCGAAGTAGTGTCGTGTTCAGTAACCACAAGGCTTCTTCCCGACTTATCGATACACATCTCGCCGAGAATGGGAGCGGATATACGGGCCTCAACCTCTCTACGTGTCTCAAACTTATTGCGGAAGATCTTAACAAGGTATATCAGCAGGAACGGCAGGAGCAGACCAATGATTAGGAATATCAGCATGACCATCTTAGGACTCATTCCAAGCGGCTCGCTGAGCACATAGGCCTCGTCGATAATCTTTCCTTTGGATACAGAGTTGGCAAGAAGCATCGAGTTTTCCTCCTGGCGCTGAAGAAGGAAGAGATAAAGTTCCTGCTTCACTGCCTGCTGGCGTTTCATGTTGAGATATTCGCGCTCCTGTGTAGGAATTGAGCTAAGACGGGCATCAGTCTTACCTTTCTCGTTGCGAAGCTCATTGAGCTTGAGTCGCGCACTTTCTATAACACGGTCGGTTGTCAGACGAAGATTCTCACGCGACGCCTCTATCTGCTTGGTGAGCTTCTTGACCACATAGTTATCGGAGGTGGTTCCGGAGAGAAGCTCCATGCGTTTTAGCACGAGTTCATTGTAATTGGAAATTGCATTCTGCAGACCTTCGTTGCTCACCGTCATTGGCACGAGATCGTCCTTGTGGGCCGGATCTGTGAAATAATCACGGGTCATCTTCACCACCTCATACTCTGTCTCCTGCTCGAGTAGCGCCGACTCAAGAGCACCTTTTTTGGTGGTTTGATATTCAGCCTCGGCCGCCACATCGATTATACCGTGTCCCTCTTTATAAGCCTGGATGGCCACCTCCGCGTCATGCAGGTCAGCAGCAAGAAGGTCTATGCGCTCTGAAAGGAACTTGGCGGTATTTTCTCCCTGGAGGCTGCGGTCGGCCATTCCACGGTCATTATACTTGGCAAGAATATCGTTGAGCACAGCCGATCCGAGCACCGGATTGGTGATGTCGTAGGCAAGAGTTATGACATTGCTTTTACGGCTGGCTATGTCAGCCACAACCTCGTCTGTAAGCGTCTCGGCCGCGCTCTCATAACCTGCAAAAGTGATTGTCGTCTTCACCTCCTTGCCCTTGGGGTAATATTTTGTAGGAACAACAGAATACTCTCCGTAGGGAGTCTTAACGACTGCCGGAAGTTTGACATCCTTCTCATGGGCAACCTCGTCTTTCTTCACTTTCACCTTGATATCCGCGAGTCCAGCGTCGTCGACCTTTATCTTGAAGACAAGTATGGATTTGAGCGTATCAGCCACGCCTGGCGCTTCGATATCGATAGGGAAATCCGGGTATGCCAGATAGGATTTAAGGAATCCGCTCTTCACAATGTGAGTCTTATTGAGGGCAAGATTCTTCACCACATCGCGGTAAAGAGAATGGGAGCTTATGACGAAAATCTCGTCCTCTACATATGCGCTTGATCCGAACAGGGAACTGAGACCACCCATCGGGCCAGACGCGCTTGCAAATGGAGAGTCATTGTCCTGAGTGATGAGTATATTGGCCCTGACAGCTTGGAGACGCTCGTGGGTACGGGCATATACGAACCCAAGAACGAGAAACAACACCGCCGAAATGACAAAATAATACCATTTCGACATATACATTTTCAGAATCGAGTGGAAATCAATGAAATCACCTGCTTTCTTGGAGTTTGCCATGGGTTCGTAGAGGAATGTTTATTTGACTGTGAGTGCGATGATGAGAGAGGCGATTACAGAGGCTCCGCTGACAATTGTAGATGTCACCTGGAGCTTATAGGCATTATTGTTGTCGTATCTTGAGTTGCTTTCTCTGATAGAGTTTGGCTCGACATACACATAGTCGTTCTGCTTGAGGTAGTAGTAGGGCGACGAGAGAGCATCGGATGAGTTGAGATTGATGCGGCCAAACTTGCGTTCGCCGTTCTCCTCGCGTATCACAAGCACATTGGAACGCTCACCGTAGGGAGTGAGATCTCCGGCCTCGGTGATTGCATCAAGCACGCTGTACCTGTTGGTCGACACCTGTATTTTTGACGGCTTGGCCACTTCGCCACCCACATTGACGGTGAAATTGGCAAGCATTACTGTGACGGTAGCATCAGCCACATCCTTGTGAATCTTGTCGGTAATTTCATCGGCTATCTGCTCAACATTCTTTCCTGCCACGTGTATACGTCCGAGCACAGGAAAGTCGATATTACCCTGAGAAGTCACCACATATCCCTGCTGGCGGGGCGTAGACGGACTCACCACCGTGGCCCGGAGTGCAGGATTGGAGAAAGGAAGATTGTAGATGGCCGTAGTCTCTGGATTAGGCGAGGTGACTGTAATAATCAACTCGTCATCTGGCTGGATGACTGGCATATAGTCCATTGGAGGAAGACTACCGGCTGTCTGCTCCGCAATATCAGCGAAATAAGGGAGAGAAGTCTTTGCCGAGTTGCACGAAGCTATCGCCATAGCCGTGGCCAGGGATATGATGACTGGTCTGAATTTCATTATGTGATCAATATGATTGTTGCTGGTCCTTCTATTCCTAAACGAAGAACATAATGGGATTATTATATCTCGCCGGCTAATTGTTCATTGGGTCCTGCGGATGGTAGAGCCATCCCTTGTAGCCAGGCCCCATGGCCCTCACTCTTTCATGCCAGTAGGAGTCTCCATAGCCCTGCAGCAGAGTGTGGGCATCGGGAGTGCCGGCTACGGCCCACACATTGTTGGCGAGCTCGCTGTCGAGCTGGTTCTCACTCCATCCGCTGTATCCGAGGAAAAACCGAATGTTTCCCTCAACAGGATATCCGTCATTGACAATGCGACGCATGGCCTCAAAACTTCCGCCCACCCAGAGCCCGTCACACACAAGGCGTGACTCGGGAATAAGGTCTCCGAAAGTGTGGAGGAAAAAGAGGCGGTCGTCGGCAAGCGGTCCCCCGCAATAAACCGGAATAGGATCTTCTGTCGTCACATCCGTTATCAGCTCCTGAAGACTGTATTTGGTGGGGTTGTTGAGCACCACACCCATAGCATTGCCCCCTTTCTCATAGTCTACAAGCAGAATCACCGAATGATTGAAGTACTCCTCGTGAAGAAAGGGTTCCGAAACAAGAAGCATCCCCTCGGCCGGAATATGGGTCGAAGGAATGTCTATATTGAACAGCAGTTTCTTATAGTCCATGACCGGAAGAGATAATATGTCCGAGCAGAGTGGCCGAGGAGGCCGATGTGATCTCGACTTCCACCGTATCGCCCACACGCGCGTCACCACGGTCAAACACCACGGTCTTGTTCTGTGAAGTGCGACCCACCATCTGCTCTTTGGAGCGTTTGGACACGCCCTCGACAAGCACCTCGAATCTCTTTCCCACATCACGCAGGTTGCTTTCGAGCGAGAGAGAATTCTGAAGCTCTATCATGCGGTTGAGACGGTCTATTTTCACATCCTCAGGCACATTGTCGGGCATAGTACGTGCTGCCAGGGTCCCGGGGCGCTCGGAGTATTTGAACATGAACGACGAGTCGAATCCCACCTCGCGCATCAGCGACAGCGTCTCCTGGAAATCTTCCTCGGTCTCGTCGTGAAACCCTGTGAAAAGGTCGGTAGATATACCGCAGTCGGGAATGGCTGCGCGAATGGCTGCTATGCGCCCAAGATACCACTCACGGGTGTACTTGCGGTTCATGGCCTTTAGAACCTTGTCGCTTCCCGACTGCACCGGAAGATGAATCCAACGGCACAGATTGGGGCGGGAGGCTATGACCCGGATGGTCTCATCGCTCATATCCTTGGGATGAGAGGTTGTGAAGCGCACCCTCATGTCGGGGGCAGCGTCAGCCACCATGGCCAGCAGACGGTCAAAACTTATCTCCTCGCCCTCCGGTGTCGTGTAACGGTAACTGTTGACGTTCTGTCCCAGGAGGGTCACTTCCTTGAAACCGCGCGCTCTCAGGTCGGCCACCTCGGCAAGAATGCTCTCCGAGCTGCGCGAACGTTCTCGACCTCTGGTATAGGGCACGATGCAGTAGGAGCAGAAGTTATTACATCCACGCATTATGCTCACCCATCCGCTGACGGTATTGCCGGTAATACGGGCAGGAATTATGTCACGATATGTCTCAGTGGTACTCAGCTCGACATTCACAGCCTTCTCTCCGGCCTCGACAGCTGCGAAAAGGTTGGGCAAATCAAGATATGCATCAGGACCGGCCACAAGGTCAACGCCATGTTTGCTGACAAGCTCTTCCCTCACCCTCTCGGCCATACAGCCTATGACGCCTATGATGAGTCGTGGCGCTGTGGCCGGACGCTTGCGACGTCTGGAATTCAAGAAGGCCAGACGCGACAACACCTTCTGCTCGGCATTATCACGGATAGAGCAGGTATTGATAAGCACCGCGTCTGCATCGTCGAGCGTCGAGACCGGCTCATACCCTACAGTAGACATAACAGAAGCCACAACCTCGCTGTCGGCCACATTCATCTGACACCCGTAGGTTTCTATATATAGCTTTCGAATATTTCCCATTTTTTTAAAACGAAACTTTGGCAAAACGCCCGATATTCTGTAAATTTGCACAAAATTACGAATTTTCCGTCAATGGAGAAAATTATAATCTGGGTAGTGATCGCGATCGGCGCTGTCGTCTACGAACAAATCAAAAAATACATCTTCAAGAAGGCCGATCGTGAACGTGACAAAATCAGGCAGTCCGGGATGCACCCGGGCGGTTTTGACACGTCAGCTTCCCGGAGCGTCACCCTTCCACCACCTCCGCCCATGGAGTTTGAAGACACCGAGGAGTTCGAAGAGCCAGAGCCAGAACCGGGTCGACGCATGGAGACCCCGCTGGCCAGAGCAGCACGACTGCGCGGCCTCCCCGAGGAAGGCGAATGCGCTCTGCGCGAGCACCATCTGCACCAGGAGACAGACCAGGAGCAGCCATCTGAGCCAATCCAGACAACCTCCGAAGCCGAGGAAGCCTCAAGAGCAGCCCACTTCGACCGCTGGCGAAGAGCTGTGATTGACACCCAGATACTCGAGCGCAAATTCTGAAAACACCTCTTCAACCAATCCAACTCTTAGCAAAAAACTAAAGTAAACGAACCATGAGATTTCCCATTCTCACACCCGAAGAGGCAGCCGACCTTTTCTACAACGACTGCTACTGCGGATTCTCCGGCTTCACCGCACCGGGCGCACCAAAAGTTGTGACCCAGGCAATCGCCGCGAAAGCCGAAAGGCTCCATGCCCAGGGAGAGCCATTCAAGATCAACATCGTCACCGGCGCATCCACATCCGACAAGTGTGACGGCATCCTCGCCCGCGCCAATGCAATAGGCCGACGCACACCCTACCAGAACCACCCCGACCTGCGCAAGCGCATCAACTCCCACGACGCCCACTACTATGACCTCCACCTGTCCGAGACCTCCCAGAAACTCCGTTATGGATTCCTCGGTGATCTCGACCTTGCAATCATCGAGGTCAGCGATATCAAGGACGACGGCACCTGCGTGGTCGGCACAGGCGTTGGCAACGTCCCCACTATAGCCAAATTAGCCAAGCGCATCATTATCGAGCTCAACGAGAAGCTGCGCCACGCACTCTACGGACTTCACGACATCTACCTTCCCCTCGACCCCCCCAACCGTCGTGAGATACCCATCTTCAAGGCTTCCGACCGCATCGGATCGCCGGTGCTCAAACTCGACCCCGAGAAGATTGTCGGCGTAGTCATGAGCGACAGCTATGAGGGCGTAAAACCCTTCACTCCGCTCGACGAAACCACCAAGCTCATCGGTGCCAATGTATGTCGGTTCCTCATCGGAGAAATGAAGGCCGGACGCATCCCATCGGGCTTCCTCCCCATCCAGTCGGGTGTGGGCAATGTGGCCAACGCTGTCCTCTACGGACTGGCCGACGCAAAGGAGATCCCGCCGTTCGAGATGTACACCGAGGTTATCCAGGATGCCGTGATAGACCTCATGAAGAAAGGTCGCTGCAAATTCGGATCAACAAGCTCTCTCACCGTCAGCAACGAGGTGGAAGAGGAGGTTATCTCCAACATCGATTTCTTCAAGGAACATCTGGTGATACGCCCCGTGGAAATCTCCAACAACCCCGAGGTGATTCGCCGAATAGGCGTGATAGCCATGAACACCGCCCTCGAGGCAGACATTTTCGGCAACATCAACTCCACACACGTGACAGGCACCAGAATGATGAACGGTATCGGCGGCTCTGGCGACTTCACCCGCAACGCATATGTGTCAATTTTCTCCTGCCCGTCCATCACCAAGGAAGGAAAGATTTCCAACATTGTGCCCATGGTATCACACGTCGACCACACAGAGCACTCTGTCGATATCATTGTCACCGATCAGGGTATAGCCGACCTCAGAGGCCTTGACCCCGTGCAGCGTGCCAACACCATCATTGACAACTGTGCCCACCCGATGTACCGTGAACTCCTGCGCGACTATCTGAAACTCTCAGTGCGTGGCGGACAGACACCCCACACCCTCGAGGCCTCACTCGCATTCCACACCGAGTTCCTCTCATCTGGCGATATGCGCAACGTCAACTGGGGTAAGTTCATGTAATTCCACTGCACAAACACACGCAGCCAAGATACAGACAAGAGTCTGCCACCGCACTATTGCGGACGGCAGACTCTTTCTATATGTTGATGTTGAAATTTTTCCGTTCAAGGATTATAGCCGGTAGTCGCCAGGGCCGTGTCCGAATCATAAAAGTCCGACGAGAGAAGGCTGTCAAGCCTTGTTCCGGAATGACTGTCAAGATAGGCACCAATCAGACGATGGCCTATGAAACGCCCAGCAGCTCCGGGAGCCTCGGGATGAAGCACCGATGTGACCGGACCCGGGTACATGAGCGACCGTGCCACGTCGTCGGCCGACGAGAACAAGAGTCGTCGCTCGATGACAGCCTTCCACATCTCGGCCTCGTTGGAGGAAAGCCATTCAAACTGTTGCGGAGTATAGCCGAGAGCAACAGCCTCGTCACAACCGGTGAGTCTCATAACTGCCTCCACAACCGCTCCCTCATAAAGCATACGGCCCACCATCTTTCCGCCGGGTCTGTACGGATAGGCACTGCGCACAAGCGACTCGGCTATATCCGGAATGAGTCGAGCAGGAATCTTCCGTTCTCTGACATAGTCGGGGAAATAGGCATATGGACCATAGGACGAGCCAAGGTAGTGGTTAAGTCCAATATAGAGTATCGAATCGACAGTGAAGACCGATTGATTGAAAGGGGATATGACCGAATAAACCCCGGCAACACGCACCAGTGGTAAAAGACCTGAAGCCCTCCCGAGTACGGCTCCAAGCTCGCCCTCCAACTGCGAAATGTCGGTAAAAGCCGAGTCGACCGCCCGACGATGTATGCTCACCGAAGGTCTATCCGCATAGATTGAGACCGACGAGTCGGTGAGCTCGCCATATCCGGAAACAGCAAACAAAAGCGAGGCAGCTCGTCGAGCAGCACTGTCGGCAGGTATCGCACCATCCCCTATCATATGGTCAAGACGCACAATCTCACAGGGAGGATAATCGCCATCGCCACCACATGAAACGACAGCGGCAACGACAGCAAGAGCAGTTATAATGGCGTGATATTTCATCGTCTGATATTATATGATTACTCCAAAAGTAAACATTTTTCAGCAAATAAGCCAAAAAAAAACGAGAGACGGTCTGTTTTCAACTTACTTTTGCTAATTTTGCACTTTGATTGCAATCACATACGCTCATGCTTAGACTCCCTCTACGGTTCATCATCACTTTTGCGCTGTCGCTGCTGACCGCCATCACGGTTACAGCAGCCGGTGACTTTGTCGTGGTAATTGACCCTGGCCATGGAGGCAAGGATGCCGGCGCGCTGGGACAGCGCACCAACGAAAAATCCATCAACCTGCTTGTGGCCCAAAAGCTTGCGAAAATCCTTCGAGAAGAAATGAACGACGTGAAAGTCCACATGACCCGCGAAGGAGACCGATTTGTAGCCCTCCAGCAGAGAGCTGATTTTGCCAACAGCAAACACGCAGACATCTTCATTTCCATTCATGCCAACTCCGTAGGAGCCAAATCGCCAAACCGCACGAAAGTGAACGGTGCCGCAGTCTACACCCTCGGTCTCGACCGAAGTGACGCCAACCTATCCGTGGCCATGAGAGAAAACGAAGTGATGAAACTTGAGGACGACTACACATCGGCCTATGAAGGTTTCGATCCATCATCGACCGAGAGCTACATAGTTTTTGAGATGATGCAACACAAAAACATGGATCAAAGCATCTCGCTGGCCGAGTCGGTACAGAACCAGCTCGTGCGCTATGCCGGAAGAAAGAACAACGGTGTACGCCAGGCTCCTTTCTGGGTGCTCGTACGTACAAGTATGCCAGCGATACTCGTAGAACTCGACTTTATATGCAATCCCACCATGGAAAAATATATGGCCTCGGAAAGCGGAAGTACCCGTCTCGCGCGCGCTATATATAATGGTGTGGAACGCTACCGTGAACAAGGCCAAGGCACCAAAGTGACAAATAAACGTCCGTCTCGGCCTGCTACGGAAGAACCGTATGCCGAAAAGCCGGAAAACACACGCATCACACCGGCAAAGACAGCAACAGCATCAGGAATAGTCTACAAGATACAGTTCCTCACAAATCCCCATAAGATAGCACGTGGCGACTCTCGCTTCAAGGGCCTGTCGCCGGTTGACAGCTATCGCGACGGCGGGCTATACAAGTTCACCTACGGTTCCTACTCATCCATGGAAGAGGCAACGAGGGAACTGGCAAAAGTGAAAAAGAAATTCAAAGATGCCTTCGTAATCAAAACCCGCGACGGCAAACGTATAAAATGACACTCTGACACATCCTACATCACACACTACTCACAGAGAGACAGAAAAGAATATGAAATCCGAATACTCCAAAGAAATAAAAATCGGTGTAGCCGTCCTTGTGGCTCTCGCCGCCCTCATCTTCGGCATCAACTATCTCAAAGGTGTCAACCTCTTCAAAGCTGCCAACTACTACTACGTCTCCTATACAAATGTCACCGGCCTGGCCCAGTCGGCTCCAGTAACACTCAACGGCTATAAAGTGGGACTGGTGCGCAGCATCGAGTATGAATACGACAATCCCGGCCATGTGCTTGTTGAGCTGAGTCTCGACCGCCAGCTTCGCATCCCCACCGGCTCAAAAGCCGTAATCGTAACCGATATGCTCGGCACCTCCACCGTAGACCTTCGTATGGCAACAGGAAACACTTTCTACGAAGTAGGTTCACGGCTTGAAGGAGCGGAAGGCTCCGGACTCATGGACAAGGTGAGCGGCGAATTGATGCCGACCATAATGCAGATAGCTCCACATCTGGATTCGCTCGTGGTGGCACTCACCAAAGTGGCTGCCGATCCGGCGCTGCTATCGGCCGTGCAGCGACTTGACGTTGTAATGGCCAACCTCGAGACATCTACAGACCATCTTAACCGCGCCATGGCCACAGTGCCCGCACTGGTCAATAATGCCAACGGGGCCATGTCTAACGTAAAGACAATGAGCGAGGATCTCACCAAGGTATCAGCCGCCCTGGCAGAGATCTCACAAGACCTCAAAAAGATGCCTCTCGACTCCACAATGAGAAACATCAACAACATAACGGCCAACCTCGACCGTGCTACCGAGCAACTCAATTCCACCAACTCATCGCTCGGACTTCTTCTCAACGACCCCGGTCTATACAACAATCTCAACTCATCGGTTGCCCATGTCGATAGTATTCTCATCGATCTCAAGCGTAAGCCAAAACGATACATACCCAGTATCAAAATTTTCTAATCGCGTAAAATTTCTGTAATTTTGCGTCACAATACCGAAATAGAAAAAAACCACTCATATATGCTCACTGCAAAGGAAATACGCGAGTCTTTCAAAGAATTCTTCCGTTCCAAAGGTCATCACATTGTGCCGTCGGCCCCCATGGTGATCAAGGACGATCCAACACTGATGTTTACCAACGCCGGAATGAACCAGTTCAAGGACATCATCCTCGGCAATAAAGCAGCCAAATACCAACGTGTGGCCGACTCTCAGAAGTGTCTGCGCGTGTCGGGCAAGCACAACGACCTCGAAGAGGTGGGAATGGATACCTACCACCACACCATGTTCGAGATGCTCGGCAACTGGAGCTTCGGAGACTACTTCAAGAAGGAAGCCATCGACTGGGCCTGGGAATATCTCGTAGACGTGCTCGGCCTTGACCCCGAACGCCTCTATGCCACAGTATTCGAAGGTGCGCCCGACGAAAACCTCACCCGCGATGACGAGGCCGCTTCCTACTGGGAGAAACACCTTCCGGCCTCACACATCATCAACGGCAACAAGCATGACAACTTCTGGGAAATGGGCGATACCGGGCCCTGCGGACCATGCTCTGAAATCCACATCGACCTCCGCTCTCCCGAGGAAAGAGCCGAAATCGACGGCGCGTCGCTCGTCAACAAGGACAACCCGCTCGTTATTGAAATCTGGAACCTCGTGTTCATGCAGTACAACCGCAAGGCCGACGGCTCACTCGAACCACTGCCCGCCAAAGTGATAGATACCGGCATGGGATTCGAGCGTCTGTGCATGGCCCTGCAGGGAAAGAAATCCAACTACGACACCGACGTATTCACACCCCTCATCGACACTATCGCCCGCCTCTCGGGCAAAAAATACGGCGAGGACAAGATGACCGACGTGGCAATGCGTGTCATTGCCGACCACGTGCGCACAATCTCATTCTCCATCGCCGACTCACAACTTCCAGGCAACGCCAAGGCAGGATATGTCATCCGCCGCATCCTGCGTCGTGCCGTGCGCTACGCCTACACCTTCCTTGACCAGAAACAGGCTTTCATGTACAAACTGGTCAACACCCTCATCGACTCCATGGGCGAGGCCTATCCCGAGATAGCAGCCCAGCGCGAACTCATCATGAAGGTCATCAAGGAGGAAGAGGATTCATTCCTGCGCACTCTCGACAAGGGTATGTCCATTCTCGACACAGCAATTGCCAACGCCCGCAAAGAGGGTAAGAACGAAATCTCCGGCAAGGACGCATTTGTGCTCTACGACACATACGGATTCCCCCTCGACCTCACCGAGCTCATTCTCAAAGAGAACGGAATGACCCTCGACAAGAAGGAGTTTGACACAGAGATGGAGGCCCAGAAGACACGTGCCCGCAACGCGGCAGCTGTGGAGGCCACCGACTGGGTGACCGTGCGCGAAGGCGAGACAAACTTCGTGGGTTATGACTCCACATCATGCCCCACTCAGATACTCCGCTACCGCCGTGTGAAGCAGAAAGGCAAGGAATACTACCAGATAGTTCTCACCGACACCCCGTTCTATGCCGAAATGGGCGGCCAGGTAGGCGACAACGGATGGCTCATCAACGGCGACGAAAAGATTGAGATCTACGACACCAAGCGCGAAAACGGCCAGGCTGTGCATCTCTCCCTCACCCTCCCGGCCGATGTGACCGCGACATTCGAGGCAACAATCGACGAGAAGGCTCGCAGAGCTACCGAATGTAACCACACAGCCACACACCTCCTCCACGCCGCACTCCGCGAAGTACTCGGCACCCATGTAGAGCAGCGTGGCTCATATGTATCTCCCAATGTGCTCCGATTTGACTTCAGCCACTTCCAGAAGGTAACCCCGGAAGAACTGCGCAAAGTAGAGCATATCGCCAACGCCAACGTACGCAAAGCCATCACCCTCGATGAACACCGCTGTGTGCCCATCGCCACAGCACGCGAAATGGGTGCCATGGCTCTGTTCGGTGAAAAATACGGTGAGGAAGTACGCGTGATACGTTATGGCGACTCAGTAGAGCTCTGCGGAGGAACCCATATCCCCAACACAGGCAATATCGGCCTCATCCGCATAATCTCTGAGAGCAGTATCGCCGCAGGCATCCGCCGTATCGAAGCCATCACAGCCGAGACAGCCGAACTTGCCGTAGACCGACTGAGCGACACTCTGCGCTCTGTGGGCGAAATGCTCAACAACGCCCCCGACCTCATCCAGGCACTACGCCGCCACATAGAGGAAAATGCCGAACTGCGCAAACAGGCCGAGGAATATTTCAAAGAACGCATACGCAACCTCAGCAAGGACCTCCTTGAACACAGCAAGACTGTCAACGGCATCACACTCGTGACCATGTGTGGAGTGTTCATGCCCGATGTTGTCAAGAACGTAGCCTTCCAGGTGCGCCAGCTCTCAACCGAGCACACAGCATTTGTGGCCGCCACATCCGACATGGCCGGCAAGCCGCTGCTCACTGTCGCACTCACCGACGACCTTGTGAAAAACGGACTCAATGCTTCGACAATCGTACGCGAAGCCGCCAAGTCAATCAAGGGCGGAGGCGGAGGCCAGCCCGGTTTCGCACAAGCCGGCGGAAAAGACAAGGAAGGACTCTCGGCAGCCCTCAGCACACTCACCGACGCAATCAAGTAGACCCTTAATATCACCATACCGACACGACATGGAAGATAAAACTCCCGTAACAACACCCGAGGAAACCACCAAGGGGCTAAACTTTGTAGAAGAATCAGTACTGAAGGATCTTCAGGCCGGAAAAAACGGAGGACGACTCAACACCCGTTTCCCGCCTGAGCCCAACGGCTACCTGCACATAGGCCACGCCAAAGCCATCTGCATGGACTTCGGCATTGCCGAAAAATTCGGAGGTACCTGCAACCTCCGATTCGACGACACAAACCCGGTCAAGGAAGATGTGGAGTATGTTGACTCCATCCGCGAGGACATCAAATGGCTCGGCTTTGACTGGGGCGACCGCGAGTATTATGCATCCGACTACTTCCCCCAACTCTATGATCTCGCAATCCGCCTCATCAAAGAGGGAAAAGCATATGTTGACGATCAGAGCTCCGAGGAGATAGCCGCACAGAAGGGTACTCCCACACAGCCTGGCACAGAAAGCCCCTACCGCAACCGATCTGTTGAGGAGAACCTCGACCTCTTCGAGAGAATGAACGCCGGAGAGTTTGAGGAGGGAAGCCGTGTGCTGCGCGCAAAGATTGATATGGCCAACCCCAATATGCATTTCCGCGATCCAATCATGTATCGCATCATCAAGACTCCCCACCACCGAACCGGGACCACATGGAAAGTCTACCCCATGTATGACTTCGCACACGGTCAGAGCGACTATTTCGAGGGAGTCACCCACTCGATATGCACCTTGGAGTTTGTCGTACACCGTCCCCTCTACGAATACTTCGTTAAAGAACTTGCTGACGACAGCTACTGCCCGCGTCAGATTGAATTCAACCGTCTCAATCTCACCTACACCGTGATGTCGAAGCGCAAGCTCCTCCAGCTTGTAAAGGAAGGCCTCGTGGCAGGATGGGACGACCCCCGTATGCCCACCATCTCCGGCCTGCGTCGCCGCGGATTCACCCCACGCGCAATCCGCAACTTCATAGACACCATCGGCTACACGAAGTATGAGGCCCTCAACTCCATCTCACTGCTCGAACACGCTGTGCGTGACGACCTCAACAAGGTAGCCACACGCGGTATGGCCGTGATCAACCCCGTCAAACTCGTCATCACCAACTATCCCGAAGGCGAGACCGAAATGGTGGAAATGGAAAACAATCCCGAAGCACCCGAAAGCGGCACCCACAAGATGCCTTTCTCTCGCGAGATATACATCGAACGCGACGACTTCATGGAGAATCCTCCCAAGAAATTCTTCCGTCTCGCTCCCGGTGGAGAAGTGCGTCTCAAGGGAGCCTACATTATAAAGTGCGAGGAAGTTGTGAAGGATGCCGAAGGAAACATCACCGAGCTGAGATGTTCCTACGACCCCGACACACGCAGCGGACTGCCCGGAAGCTCACGCAAGGTCAAGGGTACACTGCACTGGGTTGACGCGAAATCGGCCGTCAATGCCACAGCGCGCATATACGACCGTCTGTTCAATGTCGAAAACCCCGCTGCCGAGGCCGACCGCGACTTCCGTGAGATGCTCAACCCCGACTCCCTAAAGACTATCGAAGGAATCAAAGTCGAGCCCTACCTCATGGAAATAGCCAAGCCTGGAACACCTCTGCAGTTCCAGCGCATAGGCTACTTCACTCTCGACCCCGACTCAACTCCTGAAGCCCCTGTCTTCAACCGCACAATAGCGCTCAAAGACTCCTGGGAAAAGGTCAAAGGAAGCAAGTAAACACAACATCAAACAGCATCAATGAACGACAACACCCCCGACGACGCCCGTCAGAGCCTCTTCGACGAGTTTGAGTCCGAGATAGTCAAAGCAGGCAACACCGAAGCTTTTTTCGACGAGAACGACCTCATCGAAATCTTCGACTATGCCTCCGATCTCGACAATTACATCGTCAAGATGGAAGTGCTCCTTTACGGTGCCCGCCACTACCCCGACAGCCAGGCCCTCGCCACACGAAGGGCATGGTTCTACTCGTCATTTGGCGAGATGGAGGCCGCCGCTGAAGTCAACAGCCGCGTCAGCAACGGAGGTGTGCTCAACAAGCTCCTCGCGCTGCGTGCCGAGGGCGCATCAGACACGCCCGAAACCCGTGCGCGCCTCGACGAAATAGTCGAGGCCGCAACGGAGTTTGGCGACGAAGATGTGATACAGCTTGTAGATCTCTGCGCCGAGCTCGGTATGCTCGACTGGGTGGAGTCAAACCGCCGGAAGGTGGAGGTGAAAACTCCCTATCCACAGACATTCATCTATGAATATGCCGACCGCGCCGAGGAAGCGATGGACTACCCCACAGCATCGCGCCTATTCGAGGAACTCACCATGATGGAGCCGTTCACGCTTGATTTCTGGCTTCGTCTCGCCACCGTGCAACACAATGCCGAAGAGTATGAGAGTGCCTTGTCATCGGCCGACTTCGCCCTTGCCATCGATCCCGACTCTACCGAGGGACTCCGTGTCAAAGCGTCCTCGCTATTCCGCCTCAATCGCTCCACGGACTACGTCATCTCCACATTCCGCGAGCTCGTCGGCCGTCCTGAAGCAGGAGAACAAGACATCATATACCTTGCCTATGCTCTCTGCACCCTCAACGACGACAAGGGAGCGGTTGTCGAAATCTCGCGTTACATAGCAAGCCACAGCTTCAGCCGCAACATTCTCGACTGCCTCATATCCATCGACATCGCCACCGGAGAAAAGTATGCCCGGCACTACTATTCCGATCTCGAACCCGGCGAGGAGACATTTGCATCGTGGGCGGCCGAGCATATCAAAATGGGCAACTACGAGATTGCCGCCTCAATACTTCTCATAGCGGCTGAACACGACTCGTCACCCGAGATAACGAGTCGTGTCATCGAGGCCTGCTATCTTGCCGGACGTTACGAAGACACCATCAATCTGTTTATGACCAAAGTGCTTGCCCGCACCGACGTGTGGATCCACCACCCGTCAGTGGTAATACCCTACATCATGAGCCTCGTGAGACTCGACCGCCGAGAAGAAGCCCTCAACCATGCAGGCGAACTTCTTGACAGTTTCACCCGCTACACACGTGGATATGACCTCTCGAAAGGCACAGTATCGCCTGTCACATTTGTCTGCCAGGCCACAGGCTATAGGTCAATCCTACAGAACATCCTTCTTGCGCTACGTTCGGACATCAACATCCCTGCCGATGATTTCGACCCTATGAGGCTCTGACCTCACACCTGAATCCTCCCTCTCTCTTCTCCCCCCCCACTCTCTCTCCACACTTTCCGCTATATCATACTTCTTTATATCATACTTTCTTTTTACCAAATCGAACAACATGAAAATTTCGCGCGCCCTACTCTGGAGCGTGGCCCTCGCGACCACATCCACGGTGAACGCACAGACCGTCACCACCCAGCCGGCTATCCTCACGACATCAGACAACGCCGTGACAATCACATTCCACGCCGACGGCGGCAACCGGGCCCTATTTGACCGCACAGGAGATGTATTTGCCCACACAGGCCTCATCACATCGTCGAGCAAGGACTGCTCAGACTGGAAATACTCTCCCACCTGGGGAGACAACCAGGCAAAATACAAGATGACCGAAGACGGCAACAACACCTGGACTCTGCACATCGACAACATTCGCGAATTCTATGGCGTGACCGATGCTTCTGAGCAGATCAAAGCCCTCGCATTCGTTTTCCGTGACGAAAAAGGCAACATCTCTGCCAAGACAGCTACCGGAGGCAACGTGATAGTCAACGTATTTCCTGCCGGATTTCCCGAATCAAAGTCCGTTGAATATCCGGGTGGGACTCCCCGCATGGGAGCCGTGGAAAACCCCGACGGAACTGTCACATTCTGTCTCGGCGCACCTGCCAAAAGCAACGTGGCCATAGCAGGAGCATGGAACGACTACACACCATCATCGGCAGCCGACGCCATGAACTATCAGGACTACAATGGATTCCGATACTTCTGGACCACAGTGAGCGGACTCGAGAAAGGAAAAGACTATCCCTACTATTACATCGTGGACGGAGCCACACAGACAGGCGATCCGTATGCCCGCCTTGTACTCGACCCGTGGAACGACCAATACATCTCTCCCGAAGTCTTCCCGAATCTTCCGGCCTATCCCTCGGAAGTCGTGAGCGACATTGCCGTAGCTGTCTACAACTCCGACCGCGACAAGTATGACTGGAAAGTGACCGATTTCAAGGGAGTGGCTCAAAGCGATCTCATCATATATGAGCTGCTGCTCCGCGATTTCACCGGTTCGGAAGGACGCGCACTCGGCAACGGCACCGTGAAAGGCGCCATCGAGAAGCTCGACTATCTCAAAGAGCTCGGTGTAAACGCCATCGAGCTGTTACCCATCATGGAATTCAACGGCAATAACTCGTGGGGTTACAATCCGAACTTTTATATGGCCCCCGACAAAGCCTACGGCACACCAGATGACTACCGCGCTCTAATCGACAGTGCCCACGAACGCGGTATGGCCGTGATTCTCGATATCGTACTCAACCAGTCGGACGGACTACATCCATGGTACGGTATGTACACCCGCAACAACACCCCTTTCTACAACAGCTCCGCCCCACACTCCTACAGTGTGCTCAACGACTGGAACCAGGACTGCGAAATGGTGCAGCAGCAGTGGCATGACGCCCTTGCCTACTGGATGACCGAATACAAGGCCGACGGATTCCGATTTGACCTTGTGAAAGGCCTCGGTGACAACTCAAGCTATGACACACCCTACGACGCAGCCACCAACACGTGGGGCAACCCATCGGAAGCAAATACCAACCGCTTCAATGCTACACGCGTGGCACGTATGAAATCGCTCCGCGACAAAATGGTCGAAATAAACCCCGACGTATATTTCATCAACGAAAATCTCGCAGGTGCCGAGGAAGAAAACGAAATGGCCAAAGATGGCGAGACCAACTGGGCCAACATAAACTACCAGGCGTGTGAATATGTCATGGGCTATCCCTCCAACGCCGACCTCAACCGTTTCTATGCACCCCTCGACTCGCGCATATGGGGATCGACCGTAAGCTATGCCGAGAGCCACGATGAAGAGCGTGTGGCTTTCAAAGCCAACAAATACGGAGCCGACGGCGTGAAGGGAAAGACCAAGGTGATCATGAAACGTCTCGGCTCTCTTGCCGCCCAGATGCTTCTCACACCGGGTGCCCACATGATATGGCAGTTTGAAGAACTTGGCAACGGAGAGACAACAAAAAACGAGTCGGGCAATGACACCCGCCCCAAGAAAGTGAACTGGAACCTCCTCAAGGATGCTGACCGCAAGGGTCTTCACGACACCTATGCGGCTCTATGCGACATACGCTCGCGCTACTCATCACTATTTGCCGAGGGCGCGGCTACTACTGTGGAACTCAAGGACTGGGCCGGACGCTACATAGCACTTGCCAACGACCGGACCGAGCTCTACCTGCTTGTCAACCCGTCGGTGAGCGACGCAGCCACACTGCCCATGCCTGTCAATCCGTTGACAGGCGCCACCGTCAATCTTGCCGACAGCCGGTACACCCTCCTTGCCCACGGATATGACGGCACCCCGTCACCGACAGCCGATGGCATCACAATTCCCGCCGGTTCGTTTGCCGTCTATGGCGGAGAACCCGGCAGCGCTCTCACCGACATCGCAACCGGCCGTCACGAAGCCTTCGACCCTCAGGCTCCGGCCGAAGTGTTCACCCTCTCGGGCGTTTCGCTCGGAGTATTCACGACAGTGACCGACGCCAAACTCACCCCTGGCATATACATCCTCCGCCAAGGCTCAGTGACAGTGAAGCACGTAGCCAGATAAATAGGATTTGTCTATTTGCACATTTTTTGTTAATTTTGCGCTTTAAATAGGTGTGTTGTGTCCTCACGGTGCAACATTCCCAACAGACAAACGTTGTAAATATTAACAAAATCAGATAATTACTCACTCAGACAATGAACATTACCAAGGAAGAACTCTCTCCCGTTGAGCTTCGTCTTACCGTAGCCATCACCGAGAGCGACTATAAGGACGAAGCCACCAAGAAAATCAAGGAAATCGGACGCACCCACGTGATTCCCGGCTTCCGCAAAGGCCACGTCCCCTTCGGCGAACTGAAGCGCCGCTTCGGCAAGCACGTCACCAGCGATGTAATCAACGACACTGTATATCGCGCCGTTATCGACTATATCCAGGAGAACGACCTCCGCGTCATGGGACATCCCCTCCCCGTAGAAGTGAAGGAAGTCATCGAGGAAGGCGACCAGGAGTTCAAATATGACATAGCTCTGATGCCCCAGCTCGACATCAAACCCAGCTCTGACGACCACTATCCCTACTATGAGATCGAAGTGACCGAAGAGATGATCAACGAGCAGGACAAGAATATGCGCAAGCGTTTCGGCACCCAGAAGCCCGGCGAGGAAATGACCGAGGACGGCGTGGTGAAAGGCTCTATCATGCAGCTCAACGAGGACGGAAGCGTAAACACAAACGAAGGCGCCATCCAGGTGACCGACGGCATCGTGTTCCCCCTCTACTTCAAGGACAAGGAAGAGACCGCCAAGTTTAACGGAAAGAAACCCGGCGACAAGGTGGTGTTCAACCCCTGGAAAGCCACCGACGGCAACGTAGGCGAACTCGCTTCCATGCTCCATGTAGACAAGGAAATCGCCGGCGACATCAAGGGCGACTTCGAGATGAACATCTCTGAAATCATCGTAAACATCCCCGCCGAGCTAAACGAGGAATACTTCACCACCGTATTCGGCGAAGACAAGGTTCACAACGAAGAGGAATATCGCGCAGCTGTGAAGGACCTCATCGCCAACGAGCTTGCCCAGAACAGCCACATCCTTTTCCGCAACACCTTCGACAAGGCTATGATGGAGAAATATGGCGACATGAACATCCCCGCCGAGACCATGAAGAAGCTCTTCTTCGCCGAGGCTGAGAACCCCGAAGAGGCCTTCAAGGCTCAGGAAGCAGGCATCAAGCACGAAATCATCGAGGCCAACCTTCTTGCAGCACTCGAAGTGAAGGTGACCGACGAAGAAATCCTTGAGACAGCCAAACTGCTCACCGCCCGTCAGTTTGCCCAGTATGGCATGGCCGGCATCGATGACGAAATCATTGCCCGCTACGCCAAGGAGCAGCTCGAGAAGGCCGAGGTTCGCAACCAGATAGCCCAGAACGTGCTCACCTCCAAGCTCTACGACGCTATCGAGAACACTGTAACACTCGACAAGCAGACAGTGTCGCTCGACAACTTCAAAGAGATAGCAAAGAATATCTAACGTAGTATTCATACATCCAATTTGGGACGCACCCCCACTGAGAGTGCGTCCCATTTTATTTTCTAACCGTTTCCCTAAAAGACCACAAAAATGATCACACAGGAACAGCTAAAAGAGACTTTTGAACGCAAGCTCGCGTTGAGGAGGTATCTTTGACGTCGACAACAAGAAAATCCAAGTAGAAGAAGAAGAACTCCGCACTCATGTGCCCGACTTCTGGGAACACCCAAAGGAAGCACAGGTGCAGATGAAAAAAATCAAGGACCTCCAGGGCTGGATAAACGGATACGAGGAAGTCGAGAAAGCAGTCGACGAACTCTCCATCGCATGGGACTTCATAAAAGAAGGACTTGTGGAAGAAGCCGAACTCGATGCCCTCTATGCCGAGTGTATCACAAAAATCGAGAAACTTGAGCTCCGCAATATGCTGCGCCGCGAGGAAGACAAACTCGGAGTGGTACTGAAGATCAACTCCGGAGCAGGAGGTACCGAGAGCCAGGACTGGGCACAGATGCTCATGAGAATGTATCTCCGCTGGTGTGAGGACCACGGCTACAAGACTTCTGTGGCCAACATACTCGAAGGCGACGAGGCAGGTATCAAATCATGCACAATAAATGTTGAGGGTGACTTTGCTTACGGCTATCTCAAAAGCGAGAACGGAGTTCACCGCCTTGTGCGCGTCTCACCCTACAACGCCCAAGGCAAGCGCATGACCTCGTTTGCATCGGTATTCGTCACTCCTCTCGTCGACGACACTATCGAAGTAAAAGTAGATCCGGCACTTCTGTCATGGGACACCTTCCGCTCGGGAGGTGCCGGCGGACAGAACGTCAACAAGGTGGAATCAGGTGTGCGTCTCCGCTACCAGTTCACCGACCCTTACACCGGTGAACAGGAAGAAATCCTCATCGAGAACACCGAGACCCGCGACCAGCCAAAGAACAAGGAGAATGCCATGAGGCAACTCCGCTCCATCCTATATGACAAGGAGCTGCAACACCGTCTGCAGGAACAGGCAAAGATCGAGGCCGGAAAGATGAAAATCGAGTGGGGTTCACAGATACGCTCATACGTATTTGACGACCGCCGCGTAAAAGACCACCGTACAGGCCATCAGACCTCAGATGTGGGTGGTGTAATGGACGGCGATCTCGATCCGTTCATCAAAGCCTACCTCATGGAATTTGCAGGCAACGAAGAATAGGCTGATTAAGACATTATGCTATGTACAGACCCCGTTGGCACCGAGTGTACCGACGGGGTCTGTACATAGCATAATGTCGCATTTTAAGGCACAATCATCGTTGATTATACGCTAATTAGATGTATTAAAAGCAAAAGGTTGCTAAAAGACAATGATTTTCAAAAAAAAAATTGTATCTTTGCTCACAAATGTGTAGTCGTGATCCTACTGCACGTCCATAACACATTTCTTAAGCTGCAAAAACGACGAAATTAAAAAGCTGAACCAGAGTATTTTATGAATCCAATCAAAAAAACCATCGAGCTGCCTGACGGTCGCCAGATTACCCTTGAGACCGGCAAACTCGCAAAGCAAGCCGATGGAGCGGTAGAACTACGCATGGGCAACACCATGCTTCTTGCTACAGTATGCTCGGCCAAGGAGGCCGGAGAGGGTGTTGATTTCATGCCCCTCACTGTAGAGTACAAAGAAAAATTCTCGTCCAACGGACGTTTCCCGGGCGGCTTCCTCAAGCGCGAAGGTCGTGCAAGCGACTATGAAATTCTCACCTCCCGTCTGGTAGACCGCGCACTCCGCCCCCTTTTCCCCGACAATTATCATGCCGACACTATAGTCCAGGTAACAATGTATTCAGCCGACGGCGTTGATATGCCCGACGCTCTTGCCGGACTTGCCGCCTCCGCCGCAATGGCTGTGAGCGACATCCCCTTCAACGGTCCCATTTCCGAAGTGCGTGTGGCCCGCGTCAACGGCGAATTTGTCATCAACCCCACCTACGAGCAGCTTGAAAAAGCCGATATGGAACTGATGGTAGGCGCTACCTACGACAACATCATGATGGTGGAAGGCGAGATGGACGAAGTGAGCGAGGCCGACCTTCTGGCCGCCCTCCGCGCAGCACACGATGCCATCAAAGTGCAGTGCAAGGCCCAGATGGAGCTTGCCGAAGCTGCCGGTGCAACCGTGAAGCGCGAATACTGCCACGAAGTAAACGACGAAGACCTCCGCAAGGATGTGCGTGAAAAGTGCTACGACAAAGCCTACGCCATAGCCAAGGCCGGAAGCGCCGACAAGCACTGGCGCCAGGAGAGCTTCGACGCCATATGCAAGGAATATATCGAATCACTTCCCGAAGAGGAGCGTGACGAGAAAACTCCCCTCGTAAAACGTTACTACCACGACGTAGAGAAAGAGGCCATGCGCCGCTGCGTTCTCGACGAAGGCGTGCGTCTCGACGGTCGTCAGACAACTCAGATACGCCCCATCTGGTGTGAGGTAGACTACCTCCCGGGCCCCCACGGATCGGCAGTGTTCACCCGCGGCGAGACCCAGAGCCTTGCCACAGTGACCCTCGGCACCAAGCTCGACGAGAAGATACTCGACGACGTGCTCAACCAGGGCCGCGAGCGCTTCCTTCTCCACTACAACTTCCCCCCCTTCTCCACCGGCGAGGCCCGTGCTCCCCGCGGAGTAGGACGTCGCGAAGTGGGCCACGGCAATCTTGCCCACCGCGCACTTAAGAGAATGCTTCCCGACGACTTCCCCTACGTATGCCGTATTGTCAGCGACATCCTTGAGAGCAACGGTTCCTCTTCAATGGCCACCGTATGTGCCGGAACCCTCTCGCTCCTCGATGCCGGCGTGAAGATGAAGCGTCCCGTCAGCGGTATCGCCATGGGACTCATCTCCGACTCCGCATCCGGCAAGTACGCCATCCTCTCAGACATTCTCGGCGACGAGGACCATCTCGGCGACATGGACTTCAAGGTGACCGGAACACGCGACGGTATCACCGCCACACAGATGGACATCAAGGTGGACGGACTCAGCTATGAGATACTCGAGAAGGCTCTTCTCCAAGCTCGTGAAGGACGTCTGCACATCCTCGACAAAATCCAGGAAACCATCCCCGCAGCCCGCGAGGACTACAAGCCCCACGTGCCCCGCATCGTCACCATGCTCATACCCAAGGAGCTTATCGGAGCTGTGATTGGCCCGGGCGGAAAGGTGATACAGGGCATCCAGGAAGCCAGTGGCGCAACAGTCAGCATCGACGAAATCGAAGATGGCGGCTACATCGAAGTGGCAGCTTCCAACAAGGCCTCTATCGACAAGGCTCTCGAGCTCATCAACGCCATCGTCGAACTTCCCGAAGAGGGCAAAGTATACTCTGGCAAAGTACGTTCAATCCTTGAGTTTGGCGCATTCGTAGAATTTATGCCCAACCGTGACGGCCTCCTCCACATATCTGAAATATCTTGGGACCGCCTCGAAAACATGGAAGCTTCAGGTCTCAAGGAAGGTGACGAGGTAGAGGTCAAGCTCATCGAAATCGACAAGAAGACCGGTAAATACCGTCTATCCATGCGTGCCCTCCAGCCCAAACCGGAAGGCTACGTAGAGCGCGAACGCGCACCCCGTGCCGACCGTGGCGACCGTGGCGACCGTCTGCGTCGCGAAGGCGGCCGTGACCGTGGCCCGCGTCGCGAAGGCGATCGTCCCCGCCGTGAAAACCGTCCGCCCCGCGAACACCGCGACTAACCGCTCTGTCTGTCACAAGCCGGCCCGCCGGAGCGCATGGACAGAGCAGATGGAATAAATACACTTGAGAGAGAGAAGTTGAGGCTCATAGACAAGCCTCACTTCTCTCTCCTTTATTTTCTACACCCATACCAAAAACAGAGCTCTCACAGCCTTAATATGGTGGTTTTTTGCTTTTTTCACCTTTGAGCTATGAGACTTAACAAAAATCTTGTTAACTTTGCAGCTTGAAAACTTCTGCGGCCATTCCACACCGCTTCACATTGCAATATGACAAGAAAATCTCCGATATATCTCCTGACTGCCCTCTTTGCCACTATCGCAGCAGCATCGTGCAACGAAAAGTCCGACGACCCAGTGACAGTAACCGAGAAGTATGCCAACACCGCTGTTACATCTTTCTCGCTACAGAACGATGACAGCGTTGCAGAACATCTCGACTCGGTATTTTTCAGCATCGACCTCATCGGAGCACGGATATTCAATGCCGACTCACTTCCCGTAGGCACCGATGTGAGCCGACTGCTCGTAAAAGTAGGCACCTCCTCGGCCAAGTCGTGTGATCTCACATTCCGTGATCCTTCCACCGACCGCGACACTACCATCAACATCATTGAGAACCCCAACGATAGCATCAACTTTGCCAACGGACCGGTGAAGATGGTCGTGACAAGCTATGACGGCTCGGCCCAACGCACCTACGAGGTAAAAGTCAACGTGCACAAGACTGCTCCCGACACATTGAAGTGGGACAACTTCGACGGACGAGCCATTCCCTCAACCCTCACCTCACCAAAGGTACAGAAGACAGTGATGTATCTCAACGAAGCCTACACCTTCACTGCCGACGGCGACGCAGCATCTCTGGCCCGCACTGCCACCCCGTTTGACGACGCCACATGGACTGTCAGCACAGCCACTCTCCCGCAAGGGGCCGATATCAACAGCATCGAAGCAACCTCGGACGCTCTCTATCTGATAGACCGCGACGGGAACCTCCACACCTCGTCCGACGGCCTCGTATGGAGCTCTGTCGGAGTGAAGATGAATCATATCTATGGCGGCTATGGCAGCACATTGCTTGGAGCACGCCACGACTCGGACGGCTGGAAACAGGTGACCTATCCGGCCACTACTGAAAAGACTCTTCCGGCCTCATGTCCTGTCGGCGGCACAAGCCAGCTAATATCCTACACCTCGAAATGGAGTTCGTCGCCTATGGCCATCACACTTGGAGGCCGCAAAGCCGACGGATCTGTATGCGGAGATGCATGGGTGTATGACGGCGACAACTGGACCCAGCTCAGCACAAAGGGTACCGACGGATACTCCGACGTCACCCTGTTTCCCTACATGACCATTCGCACAAACGACAACTACTGGAGAGTTTCCGAGCGCTCCGCGCTCCTCGCCATGGGAGGCAGGACAGCGTCAGGCGCCATCAGCAAGACAGTCTACATATCGTTTGACTTCGGTATAACATGGGAAATAGCTGAAAGCTATCTGCAGCTGCCTCTGCATATGACAGCATTTGCCGGAGCTCAGGCCCTTGTATTCGACACGACACTACCTGTCTCCCGCGTGACAAAACCGATTGAAGAATGGGAATGTCCCTACATCTACATCTTCGGCGGCTACAATACATCCGGATCTCTCATCAACGAAATACGTCGCGGTGTCATCAACCGCTTCTCCTTCAAACCCATCTATTAATAACCGACAGTGAAGAGTGCATTGCCCACACTGACTGCCTTTCTGCTGATATGCGCCATAGCATTCGCAGGACTGCGGGCCACGGCACAAGCCACAGCCCAGCCTGAGGAATACAAGTTTGACCTCGGGGCAGGAATAGGTGTGTCCGGCTATATGGGCGATGCCAACGAGAGCAAGCTCTTCTCCCATCCTGGAGTAGGCGGCAACATATCGCTCCGTTATCTCATCAACACACGTTTCGCCATACGCGGACTCATCAATATGGCGTCGCTCAGCGGCTCGACAGCCGATATGGAAAATGTACTTCCGACCACTGAGCCCATCGACTTCAAGGCCTCGGTCTACGACCTTCAGGCCAGAGGAGAGTTCAACTTCTTCAACTACGGTATAGGCGAGACCTACAAAAGGCTCACACGCATCACCCCCTATATGGCCCTGGGCCTCGGAATATCAATGGCCGGAGTTTCGGGTGACACGAGTGTGGCCATGACCCTCCCTATGGCTGTCGGAGTGAAATACAAAGTAAAACCACGCCTCAACCTCTCTTTGGAATTCTCCATGACAAAGGTTTTCGGCGACAAGGTGGACGGCCCGGAACTTTCCGACCCCTACCTGATAAAGAGTTCGTTTATCAAAAATACTGACTGGTACTCCATGCTCACCTTCTCAGTGAGCTACGAGTTTGGCAGACGCTGTGTAGCCTGCCACCGAATAGATTGACAACAATGAAAGCAGACATCGACTTGAGCCGACTTCCCCGCCACGTAGCCATCATCATGGACGGCAATGGCCGCTGGGCCACATCGCGCGGTCTTGACCGCAGTGAAGGACACGTGGAAGGCGTCAACACAGTACGCCGCATCACCGAGGCTGCCTCTGAAATCGGCATCGGCTATCTGACTCTATACACCTTCTCCACCGAAAACTGGAAACGTCCTAAAGAGGAGGTAGACGCACTGATGCATCTCATCGTCATCGCCATTGAACGAGAGACACCAGACCTCATCAAGAACAACGTGCGCCTCACCATGATAGGCGACCGCGACCGCCTTCCGCGCGAAGCCAGGGAACGCCTTGAGAAATGCATGGACGACACATCCCACTGCACCGGACTCACTCTCATACTCGCGCTGAGCTACTCATCGCGATGGGAGATACGCGAAGCCTGCCGACGCTATGCCGAAGATGTGGCCGCCGGGCGCGCAACTACAGCCGATATGGACAACGATGCCACATTTGACCGCTATCTCACTACGGCCGGAATCCCCGACCCCGATCTTCTTATCCGCACGGGAGGCGACCATCGCGTGAGCAATTTCCTGCTATGGCAGATCGCCTACTCGGAGATATATGTCACCGACACATTCTGGCCCGACTTCTCCAAAGAAGACTTCTATACTTCAATATCCAACTTCCAAAACCGCGAACGCCGCTTCGGCCTCACCTCAGCCCAACTGAAATAAGCCAATCCCTCTCCCCTATCCACTCATCACGAAAGTATGCGCAAATCAACCTCACACATCTTGTTCCTGCTGCTCGGCCTTTTCATAGTCGGGTCGCTCCGCTCACAGGCCCAGATGCCCACCGATACCGTGGTAAACCCCACAGTGATATTTACCGGCATTCCAAAAAGCTACGAAATCGCAGGAATCCGCATCACCGGAGCCGACAATTATGAGGACAAGAACATCATCGGATACTCCGGCCTGAAGGTAGGCGACTACATACCCATTCCCGGCAGTGACCTCACCGACGCGGCAAAGCGTCTGTGGCGTCAGGGTCTGTTCTCGAAAGTTCAGATATCTGTCGACAAGATTGCCGGCAACAAGGCTTGGCTTGTATTCAATCTGCGCCAGCAGCCACGAATCGCCTCTATCAACTACATAGGCGTGAAGAAGGGAGAGCAGAAGGATCTCGACGACGCACTCCAGCTCATGCGCGGCAATCAGATAACACAGAACATCGTAAACCGTGCCGAGCAGATTATTTCCAAGTACTATGCCAATAAGGGATTCGGCAACGCGAAGGTAAAAATCGACCTCGTGGAAGACCTCTCGGCGCCCAACGAAGTAATAGTCAACATTAATGTCAATAAAAACGACAAGGTAAAGGTACACAAAATATACATCGATGGCAACGAGGTGCTCTCGGACAACCAGCTCCAGCGCACCATGAAGAAAACCAACGAAAAAGGCAAACTCCTCAATCTCTTCCGCCAAAAGAAATTTGTCGAAAGCGACTATAAGGACGACCTCAAGCGCATCATCCAGAAATACAACGAAAAAGGCTATCGCGACGCCACCATCCTCAGCGATTCCGTTGTGCCATATGACGATAAGAACGTGGATGTATACATCACCCTCGACGAAGGTAAGAAATACTATATAAACGATGTAAGCTGGGTGGGCAACACCGTGTATCCGACCGCAATTCTGTCAGAAGTGCTCGGAATCGAGAAGGGCGATGTTTACAACCAGAAACTTCTCGACAAACGCACCAACGAAGACGATGATGCCATCTCCAACTATTATATGGACAAAGGCTATCTCTTCTTCAACGTCGTTCCCATCGAGAAAAACATACACGGCGACAGCATCGACCTCGAGATGAGAATATTCGAGGGTCCGCAGGCGCGAATCAACAACGTAATCATCAACGGCAACGACCGTTTGTACGAGAAGGTGATTCGTCGCGAATTGCGTGTGAAACCAGGCGAACTCTTCAGCAAGACCGACCTCATGCGCTCTGCCCGCGAAATAGCCCAGACAGGCCATTTCGACCCCGAGAGCATGGACATACGCCCCGAACCAAACGAGGAGGATGGAACTGTCGACATTCTCTTCAACCTCACATCCAAGAGCAACGACCAGCTTGAATTCTCACTCGGATGGGGACAGACCGGTATAATTGGAAAGGTAGGTATCAAGTTCACTAACTTCTCCATAAAGAACCTCTTCTATCCCAACTCCTACCGTGGCCTCATTCCACAGGGCGAGGGACAGCAGCTCTCAATATCCGCACAGACCAACGCACGCTACTACCAGGCCTACTCCATCTCCTTCCTTGACCCGTGGTTTGGCGGAAAGCGTCCCAACTCGCTCTCTGTCTCGGCCTACTACAGCCGTCAGACAGGTGTGAACTCCTCCTACTATAACAACCGCTACATGAGCAACTATATGTACTCCTATGGCGGTCTCTACAACACCGGCTACAACGACTACTACAACAGCGCCATCGAAGATGCCTATGACCCCAACAAGTATCTCCAGATGCTCGGTGTCAACGTAGGATTCGGCAAACGTCTTTCATGGCCCGACGACTGGTTCACATTCCAGGCCGAACTGGGCTACAACTGGTATCACCTCAAGAACTGGGAATACCTGCTCAATATGCAGAACGGCACCTCCAACTCTCTGGTGCTCGGTCTCACCCTGTCACGCAACTCTATCGACAATCCCCAGTATACCCGCACAGGTTCCACCTTCACCCTCAGCCTGCAGATGACCCCTCCGGCCTCACTGTTTGGCAAAAAAGACTGGAAGAAGCTCTCGGAGACCAATACAGACCAGGCACACCGCGAGCTCTACCAGTGGATAGAATACTGGAAACTCCGATTCCTGTCGCGCACCTACACGCCGCTCACCAACCCCGACGGCAAATACACACTTGTGCTCATGACACGTGCCGACGTGGGTCTGCTTGGCAGCTATAACAAATATCTCAAGTCGCCCTTCGAGACCTTCTATGTGGGTGGCGACGGTATGTCGGGTTCCTATACCTACGCGCAGGAGACCATTGCTCTCCGCGGTTACGACAACGGACAGCTCACTCCCTACCGTCTCGGCGGAGGCCGCGCATACACACGTTTTGGCCTCGAGCTCCACTTCCCGTTCCTGCTCCAGCCCACAACCACCATCTACGGTCTGGCCTTCATGGAAGGCGGTAATGCCTGGATGGATGTAAAGAACTTCTCTCCCTTCGACCTCAAACGCTCTGCCGGTGTCGGTGTCCGCATCTTCCTCCCCATGGTGGGTATGATGGGTATCGACTGGGCATACGGTTTCGACCGCGTCTATGGCGATCGTGGCGGCTCACACTTCCATTTCATCCTCGGACAGGAATTCTAAGCCACTATTAAGCTGATTTATTAAACTTTTCCCACCGCCGGGTGTCTATATTATTATAACACCCATAAACTTTACTATATGAAGAAACTCATTCTCGCGGCATTCATCGCCCTTGCTTCGGCCTTCGGAGCAAGCGCCCAGAAATTTGCCCTCGTCGATATGGATTATATCCTCAGCAACGTTCCCTCCTATGAGATGGCCAATGAGCAGCTCAACCAGCTCTCCCAGCGGTGGCAGAAAGAGGTTGAGGCCGTGGCAAAGGAAGCCGAGAACCTCTACAAAAACTATCAGAACGAAATGGTGTTCCTCACCGACGAGCAGAAGAAGAAAAAAGAGGCCGAGATCGTAGCCAAGGAAAAAAGCGCGGCCGAGCTGCGACAGAAGTACTTCGGACCGGAGGGCGAGCTCCACAAGAAGCGCCAGACACTCATGAAGCCGATACAGGACGACGTATACAACGCCGTCAAGAAAGTGTCGGAAGAACGCGGCTACCAGTGTATCTTCGACCGCGCAACCACCGCCGATATCATCTTTGCATCACCACGAATAGATGTCTCCAACGAGGTGCTTGAAAAGTTAGGTTTTTCCAAATAATTTATCTATCTTTGCATCGCCTTTAAGGTCTGTCCCCGTGCAGACTGTAAATATCAGGACCATACACGTAAATCAAACACTTGAAATAAACAATGATCAAGAAACTCCTTATCGCAATATTCATTGCGCTTCCCATGAGCGTGTTTGCTCAGAAATTCGCCACTATCAACACTCAGCAGCTCATGGAGTCCATGCCTGAGCTCAAGACCGTGAACGAGCAGCTCGAAGCAGCCTCCAAGAAGTATGAAGACGAGTTTGCCAAGCTCCAGGAAGAGTTCCAGAAGAAATTCGACGAGTTCCAGGCTCTCGATGCCAACACCCCCCAGACCATCAAGGACCGCCGTATGCAGGAGATGCAGGAGCTTGACACCAAGGTGCAGCAGTTCCGCCAGACAGCTCAGCAGGACCTTCAGCGCCAGCAGCAGCAGCTCATGGCCCCCATCCAGGAGAGCATCATGAAAGCTATCCAGGGCGTAGGTGCCGAGGGCAACTATACCTTCGTGTTCGAGAACATGGTTCCCGTCTATGTAGGCACCGATGTCACCGACATCACCGACGCTGTAAAGTCTCGTCTCGGCGTAAAATAATCACCGAATATCCGGCAGTCCCAACGGCCCTGAGGCCATAGAGGACCAAGACACCACACGCGCCCGTCCGGCTATCCTTCCGGCCGGGCGCGTGTCACACAGCATCCCCCGTTCATTCCCCATCACATCCACCACAATCATCCCCACACACTCCGGTCATGCTTCGCATCAAGCGCATGGATACATTCATACTGCAGAGCTTCCTTCCTCTGTTTATGATGACATTCTGCATATGCCTCTTCATAGTGCTCATGCAGTTTCTGTGGCGATATATCGACGACCTCGTCGGCAAGGGCCTCGGAGTCGATGTAATCGGCGAACTATTTTTCTATGCGGCCCTCACAATGGTGCCAATGGCTCTCCCGCTGGCCATTCTGCTTGCGTCGCTCATGATATTCGGCAATCTCGGAGAGAGTTTTGAACTGACGGCTATGAAAGCGGCCGGCATCTCTCTCATACGCACCATGACTCCGCTCATCATCCTCATGATGTTCATAGCCACAGGCGCGTTTTTCTTCCAGAACAATGTGCTTCCCATAGCACAGACCAAGATGTGGACACTTCTCTATTCGGCCAGACAGAAGTCTCCCGAACTTGAAATCCCGGAAGGTGTGTTCTACGATCAGATTCCGGGCTACAACCTTTTCGTCCAAGAGAAAAACCGCGACACGGGAGTGCTCTACGACATGATGATCTACGATGTATCACGCGGATTCGAAAATTCATCGATTATCCTGGCCGACTCAGGCAAGATGACAATCACCCCCGACAAGACCCACCTGTTCCTACGCCTCTGGCAGGGAGAATCATTCGAAAACCTCAAGGACGCGGCCACAGGAATGAAAAACGTACCCTACCGACGCGAGTCGTTTGACACGAAGGAGATAATGCTGAAATTCGACGCAAACTTCAACCGTATGGACGAACAGGGAATGCGCAACCAGTATGTCGGCAAAAACATGGCCGAGCTCCAGGCCACAATAGACTCTGTAGGCGAGCGCGTGGACTCCCTCGGAGGTGTATATGCCAAGGATTTGCGTGAGAAACCTGTGCTCAATATCTCTCCATACAAAATAAGATATGTCGACGGCAACCCGGTCAAGGAGCTGCGCCGTCCGGTGGCCATCACCACCACACTCGACATTGACTCCGTGTTTCGCGGTCCATCCTCGGGCTTTGCCCTCAACTATCTCAACCAGGCCCTCACCAAAGTGCAGCGTCAGCGCCAGGAGTATGAATTTACCGCTCTCAGTATGGCAGACGACATGAAAACCATACGCCGCCATGCCATAGAGTTGCAGAAGAAATTCACTCTCTCCTTTGCCTGCATCATTTTCTTTTTCATCGGTGCTCCGCTCGGGGCCATCATACGCAAGGGAGGTCTCGGCACACCGCTTGTAATATCGGTGCTTCTGTTCATCTTCTACTACATCATAGACAACATGGGCTACAAATTCGCCCGTGACGGCAAGCTTCCCGTCTGGCAGGGTATGTGGCTCAGTGCTGCCGTGCTTCTCCCACTCGGCATCTTCTTTACCTACAAAGCAGTCAACGACTCAGTAGTGTTCAACAAGGATGCATATGTCAACTTCTTCCGCCGGTTCTTCGGTGTGAGTGAGACACGCAAGGTGGAGATGAAAGAGGTGGTGATGGAAGAGGTGCGTCCCGACGTTGCCATCGAACGCCTCGCGACACTGCGGAAAATGGTTGCCGCCTACCTCGCGGCCAACCCGGCCAAAGAGTCGTATATAAAATACTGGACCACCGGATATGACCGCGACTCACTCATGTCGCTTCGCGACGAGATGGAAGAGATAATTGACCGCCTCTCCAACTCCCGCGACAAAATGGTGATCATGAAACTCATGGACTATCCCGTGTTGCGCTGGCTATGGTTCATACGTCCGGCCGCCAAACGCTGGCTCGGCCTCACCCTTGCAGCACTCTTCCCGATAGGCATTCCCGTGTGGATTGCGGGACGTTCATCCCAGGCGCGCCTACGCCACGAACTTGAGACAGTCGACTCTGTCTCCTCACAGATTACAACACTAATTGAAAATGGAAAAGATAAAGCTTGATACCATCGAAGAGGCTATAGCCGAATTCAGAGAAGGACGCTTCGTGATAGTCGTTGACGACGAGGACCGCGAAAACGAGGGCGACCTCATAATCGCAGCCGAGAAAATCACTCCCGAGCATATCAACTTCATGATTTCCAACGCACGCGGAGAACTGTGCGCACCCACCACCATCTCCCGCTGCCGCGAACTCGGACTCTCCCACCAGGTGGACGACAACACCTCCATGCTCGGCACTCCATTCACTGTAACTATCGACCTGCTCCCGGGCTGCACCACAGGCGTATCAGCCCACGACAGAGCTGCCACAATCCGGGCTCTTGCCGACCCTGACGTCAAGCCATCCGACTTCGGTCGTCCCGGACACGTCCATCCCCTCTACGCCCAGGACGACGGAGTGCTCCGCCGTCCCGGACACACCGAGGCCGCCATTGATCTTGCACGCCTGGCCGGACTCAGCCCGGCTGCATCACTCATAGAGATTCTCAACCCCGACGGCACTATGGCCCGTCTTCCACAGCTCCGCGAGAAAGCCGACGAATGGGGATTCAAACTCATCTCTATCCGCGACCTCATTTCCTACCGTCTGCGTTCGGAAAGCCTCGTAGAAAAAGGCGTCGAAGTAGATATGCCCACAGCCTACGGCCATTTCCGTCTCATTCCCTTCCGCCAAAAGGACAACGGACTCGAACACATCGCACTCATAAAGGGCGATATCTCCACCGACTCGCCTGTGTTGGTGCGCGTACACTCCTCATGTGCCACAGGCGACATCTTCGCATCAAAACGTTGCGACTGCGGCGAGCAACTCCACAAAGCCATGGAGATGATCGAACGCGAAGGTTCCGGAGCGGTCATTTATCTCAACCAGGAAGGACGAGGCATAGGACTGATGGAAAAAATCAAGGCCTACAAGCTACAGGAAGAGGGTCTTGACACTGTAGACGCCAACCTGCACCTCGGACACAAAGCCGACGAGCGTGACTACGGAGTGGGAGCGCAGATACTGCGTATGCTCGGTATCGAAAAAATGCGGCTTATAACCAACAACCCCGTGAAACGCACCGGACTTGAAGGATTCGGACTGCGTGTGGTAGAGAACATCCCGATGGAGATACCGGTCAATCCCTACAACTCCCGTTATATGATGACCAAGAAAGTCCGTATGGGTCACGATCTCCACATCTGACAACAACATCCAATCCGCACAGCGGGACCTATCTGTCAAGATCGGGAGCGATTCTTGACGAAGCCTGCGAACAAACGCACACCGCCACAGCGACGACAACAAAGACTATCGCAGTGGAATGCAGCACATTGCCCATTCCGACAAGTGGCGACACCAGTGCACCAACCACATAACCGGCCGTGCCAAGCAGCGAGGAAGCCTCGCCAGCCCTGGCACGGCCTTCGTTCATTGCAAGGGTGTTGGTTGTGGAGAATATCAGTCCGAGCGCGAAAAGAATCACAATCATTGCTCCCTCAAACACCCAAATACTGTGGATTGTATACAGAGCCACGGCCTGTATGGCCACCCCCGACAAAAGTATGAATGCTCCGGTGCGCGCCGCACGTTTCAGAGGATGAAATCTTAGGGCAAGCATCGAGCCTGCGGCAACAAAAAGAGCATTGAAACCAATAACAAGTCCATAGATGGTCTGCGAGAGTCCGTAATGGGTCTGAAGAATAAAAGGAGAGGCTGATATGTAGGCAAACAGGAGTCCGAGAGCAGCCCCTTTATAGCACACGTGGACCATGAAGCTGCGGTTGTGCAAAAGTGCCCCGTATCCCTTAAGAGAGTCAATCCACGGCCCCTTTGCACGATTGGCCGGCGCAAGCGACTCTTTCATTCTCGGAGAGAACAGAAGCACCACTCCGGCAAACGCAGCCAGCACGACAAACACGCCCTGCCACCCCCAAGCATCAGCCGTCACGCCACCTATCACCGGAGCCGAAGCAGGCGCAATGCCATTGATGGCCCCGATGAGAGCCATGAGCCTTGCCAGCGGACGTCCCGAATAAATATCGGCCGGAATAGTGCGTGCAAGAAAATAACCACCCGCCGCTCCTATGCCTTGAAAGAGTCTACAGGTGTTGAACACATGAATCGTCGGAGAAAATACACTCGCTACGGCAGCGACAATGAAAAGCGACACCGCACCTATCAGCACAGGTTTTCGACCATAGCGGTCGCTCACCGGCCCGAGAACGAGCTGACCGATTGACAACCCTATCATGCCCATTGTCAGACCCATCTGTCCCAAAGGAACCGAACATCCGAAAAAACGGCACATAGCCGGGAGCGCAGGTGAATACATATCGTTTACAAACGACCCCAGTGCACTGAGAATCACGAGATAGGTCACAAGGAACCAATAATACCCCTTGTCATTCCGCAACTTGCGCGACAGATCGGAGGATGAGGAGGAAGACTGAGTCAATGACATGAAAAAAGTGGAAATTTTCCTATTCTAACGCCAAAACATCACAGTTCGTTCACAAATCGTCATGACAACGAAAAAAAGACTATTGACAGTATGTCCGACAAATAGTCGGCAATACAATAAGATCCATGTCACTTTATTCTGACATTGTTGTTAAAATTACTGTATGTGACACACTAATTAGACTAATATTTGTTTGTAATTGTAAAAAAATCATTATCTTTGCGGTGTCTTAGGGGTATGCTATCCCCATAAGACAATATTGACATCTGCTGATTACAGAAATGACATCGTGTAGTAAATACAATAAACCATAGTCTGTACAGATACAATTAAAAACCTTAAATCAAAAGATGAGAATCGGAAAACTTATAATCCTCGTACTTCTGACCCTTGTTTCGTTACCACTCTCGGCTGCTACCGACGCGGCCTGTGAGCATCGCTATAAAGTCGCAGCCTGCGACTGGATGATGCTGAAACGCCAGAAAATCGGAGAATTCAAACTCGCGCGCGAGATAGGAGCCGACGGCGTAGAGATGGATATGGGCGGACTGGGCAAACGAGATACTTTCGATAACAAACTCCATCAACCCCACTTCCGTAAACTCTTCCGCGAGACAGCCGACAGCCTTGGCGTAACCGTTCCGTCCGTAGCCATGTCTGGCTTCTTCGGCCAGTCGTTCATCGGCAAGCCGACCTACGCCACTCTCATCGACGACTGTCTGTCGACAATGGACGCTATGGGAGCATCGGTGGCTTTCCTCCCCCTCGGTGGAAGTGGCGCCGAATGGCATGAGAAGGGCTCACAGGCCCGTGCAGAGATGGTGAAGCGCCTCCATGAGTCGGGCGAGAAAGCCCTGGCAGCAGGCAAAGTGATAGGCATCCGCACACAGCTTCCCGCCAAAGAATCTAAAAAGCTGCTCAAAGAGATCAACTCCAAGGGAGTGAAAATCTACTTCAACCTTCAGGATGCTCTTGATACCGGCCTCGATCCGGTGAAAGAGCTGAAGACTCTCGGAGCAAAAAACATATGCCAGATTCATCTCAGCAACACCGATGGTTTCAACCTCCGCGAGGACCCGGCCGTCGACCTCCCCGCCATCAAACGCATCCTCGACAAGATGGGATGGAGCGGATGGCTCGTGGTGGAACGTTCGCGCGATAAAGACCGTGTGAGAGATGTGAAACACAACTTCGGGCGCAACGTCACCTATATAAAGGAGGTATTCCAACAGCCTTGAAAGAACTACACTTGGAAAAAACATAACACAAAATAATTCATTAACCAAAACCACCAATTAAGAACCATGAACTACAGAATCAAATGGCTCAGCAGTATCTGCTACGTCTCTATGATGCTGGGGCTCGCCACATCCTGCGCCGAAGGCGTGGATGACAACGAGCGTTTCAGCGCAGGCGTCAGCAATACCCAGTTGGAGGCACCCAAGCTCACCGAGGAGAACCTCAAAGTTCTCGTTGGCGGCGACGGTTCCGAAAGTGTCGATGTATCCTGGCCCGTTGTACTCGGTGCCGGAGGTTATCTCGCCAACGTCGACATTGTCAACGATCCCACCAACCCCATTTCGGTTATCAAGGATCTCCGTGTAGATGGCTGCCACTTCGCTTTTCCCCGCGAAGTCGACACCAAGTACGAGATTTCCGTTAGCACACTGGGCAACGAGAAGCTCAACAACAAGGGTTCTGTCGATGCATCGTTGATTTCCTACTCAACCATGCTTCCCGCCACACTGATTCCCGAGGGACAGGAAATCTCACAATTCATCGCAGCCAACCTTCCCGACGGTGACACAAGTGAGACAGCTTTCGAACTTGTGGCTGGCGGAGAATACGAGCTCACAGGCAATGCAGATTTGAAACTTGCAAACGTCACAATCCGCGGTGACCGTTATAACCGTCCGACCGTGAACATCATGCAGGAGGGCTGCATCACCACTCAAAACGGCGTGAAAATCCGCAATATCAACTTTGATATGTCCGACGCGCCTCTCACCTCATTCATCTGCCTCAGCGCCGATCCAAACCCCATGTTCTCTACAGAGGCTCTTGGCATCAAGGCTCTTGCAAGCAACGTGAAAGACGGTTTCATCGTGCCCAATCCCATCTCCATCGAGTCATGTAACTTCCGCAACGTGCCCTCGAGCATCGTATGGACCAATCAAATCGGTGGCGGCACATCCGGATGGGCACTCTCAAATCTGCGCATCGACGACTGCGTTGTACAGTTCAACAAGCAGAATTACAAGCCCGCCATCAATCTTGAGGACAACTGGGGATTTGCAGGCATCCGCATGATGACGCTCTCCAACAGCACCTTCTACAATCTTGCCAACATCAAGTGCCGTTTCCTCCGCTATGGTGTCCGCATGAATCCCGAGCAGGCATTCGGCCCCGGTGCGACCACCGACCACACCATGTCGCACTGCACGTTCTACAAGACATTCACCGGCGACCAGTTTGCCAACAATATGGACAACTCCAAGCTCACAGCCACCATCACCCACTGTATCTTCTACGACATCATGCGCTTAGACCAGTACTGCTTCCGCAGCGGCACATCAGTGGTCCCCAGCGACAACGTGTCGTGGCTTGCAGGCGACGAGCCCAAGCTCCACAGCAACGTTCTGAAAATGTCTGACGAAGTTGATCCTGACTTTGCAGGACCTACAGGCAATATGTTTGACATCGAACAGGTAAACGGTGGCGTAAGCTTCCGTCCGCAGGCAGCCATCTGTGTAACCAACAAGATCGGCGACCCCCGTTGGTTTGAATAACACCACCTTAACTCAAAACTAAAATGAAACACAGTATAGCTAAAATAAGCCTCTGCCTTCTGGCTATCCTGATGGCCGTACCCGCGTTTGCGCAGGACATCCTCTATCAGGCCACAGTGACCGATGCCCAGGCAGAACCCATGATTGGTGCGACTGTTCGTGTCCCCGACACTGACATCGTAGCCATCACCGATATTGACGGTAACTTTTCAATACGCGTGCCCAAGGGCGCAAAAGTGGAAGTTTCCTATATCGGTTACATTCCCATGACCATCTCTGACTTCTCCATCAACCCCATCGTCCTCCAGGAGGATTCCGAGACACTTGATGAAGTCGTAGTCGTAGGTTACGGCACTCAGAAGAAAGCCCACCTCACCGGCGCTATCGCCACAGTCCCCATGGAACAGATCAAAGATCTCGCCGACGGCAACCTCGCTTCATCGCTGAGCGGTCTCGTGAACGGTCTTAGCGTTGTGGGTGGCGAAGGCCAGCCCGGCGATCCCGCCTCTATGTATGTCCGCGGTGTTCGCGACCTCGGCGAGGTAGGCTCCAAGGTGCAGCAGCCCCTCTTCGTAATCGACGGTGTCGTTTACAACAACGACGTAAAGGTAGGCAACGTCTACACCAACCCCGGTGCAGAAGCCTTCAACAACCTCGACCCCAACGATGTTGAGAGCATCACCGTGCTCAAGGACGCATCGGCCGCAGTATACGGTTCGCGTGCAGCCAACGGTGTAATCCTCGTGACCACCAAGAAAGGTAAAATCGGAGAGCCCGTCATCAGCTATAGCGGCACATTCGGTTTCACCGATGCAGTTTCGCGTCCCAAGATGCTCAACTCTTACGACTATGGCCGCCTCTACAACGCCATGGCCGCTGCCGACCCTACTGACAACACCCTCAACCGCCGCACAGCTCTCTTCCAGGCCGACGAGCTTGCAGCCATGCGCGGCCTCAACTATGATCTTCTTGACGAAAACTGGAAAACAGGTTTCACCATGAAGCACAGCGTAGGTGTGAGCGGTGCCACAGAGAAAGCCAACTACTATGCCAACATCGGCTACTTCGACCAGGACGGTAACCTCGGTCGCCTCGACTACAACCGCTGGAACTACCGTGCCGGTGTGGACGTAACCCTCAAGAAATGGGTGAAGGCCTCACTCCAGATCTCCGGTGACTACGGCGACAAGAACAAGCCTCTCGTGAAGGTAGGTGGTTCGAGCGATGAAAAAGCCTACAACCTCCTGCTCACTCATCCCCGCTACATCCCCGAATATGTCAACGGTATGCCCGTGGCTGTTTACGGTCCCACCAACACACAGGTAAACCAGGGCCAGAACTACAACCACACCGTGCTCCAGAACCTCGGTGACTACAACCGTAACAAGTCGTCCAACTTCCAGGTCAACACCGGCATCTCTCTCGACTTCGGCTTCATCCCCGCTCTCCAGGGTCTTACCGCCCGCTTCAACTACTCCAAGAGCATCGGCACCTCCAAGACCAACCAGTATGGTTCTGCCTACAACCTCTATTACATGAGCGAGCGCTCCGGCTCGGGCAACCACCTCTACACCCCCATCGCTGGTGAGGAAGATGCCTGGGACGCCCTTATGAACCCCAACAACTTCATCCTCGCCAACGGCGGTGTACCCGTGCCCAACGGACAGGAAGGTGGCTACCTCAGCCGTACCATGAACCGCACTGACAGCTACCAGATGAACTTCACACTCTCCTACAACCGCGACTTCAACGATCACTCTGTGAACGCACTCTTCGGTATTGAGAAAAGTGAGTTCGAGGCCGAATATCTCGACGGTATGGTGACATATCCTTACGAGTTCTCCACAGGCCAGTCCAATTCTGTGAGCAACCTCAGCAAGGCAACCACCAACTTCATGCGTTCAGAAGCAGGTTCACTCTCCTACATCTTCCGTGCCAACTACGCCTACAACAACCGCTATCTTCTCGAATTCCTTCTCCGTATCGACTCTTCCACCAAGTTCGCTCCCGAAAACTACTGGGGCACCTTCCCCTCTGTATCGGCAGGTTGGGTAATCTCCGAAGAAGAATGGTTCAAGGGCGTGACCTGGGTTGACTTCCTCAAGATCCGCGCATCCTACGGTCTCACCGGTCGTGACAACACCCTTGCTTGGCAGTGGCTCCAGACCTACGGTACCGACCTCGACAAGGGTCCCGTATTCGGTAACGGCAACGCCATCCAGGCAGGCTCCAACATCAAGATGAACGACCGCTCTTCCGTCAACCGTGACGCTCACTGGGACAAGAGCCACAAGTTCAACGCTGGTATCGACTTCAACGTGCTCCACAGCCGTCTCAACATCAACATCGATGGCTACTATACCTGGGACCGCGAGATGCTCATGCCCTTCAGCGCATCTGTGCCCGGCACCGTCGGCATCATGTCAGCTCCCATGAACTACGGTAAGATGAACCAGTATGGTGTCGAACTCTCTGCCACCTGGCGCGACAACATCGGCAAGGACTTCAGCTACCGCATCGGCCTCAACACCGGCCTCTCTGACAACAAGGTGCTCCTTATGGACTGGGAAACCGACAATATCTACCGCCAGATCACCAAGGGCCACCGTTCCGACGTGGGCACATGGGGTATGCAGTGCCTCGGTATGTTCCGCAGCTTCCAGGAAATTGACGAGTACTTCGCCAAGTACAAAATCACATCTTACATGGGTATGTCCAAAGACCAGGTTCGTCCCGGTATGCTCATCTATAAGGACGTACGCGGTCCCCAGCTTCCCGACGGAACCTATGCCGCTCCTGACGGAATTGTGGACTCTGCTACCGACCAGGTACAGCTCTCCAACCGAGCCAACCCCTATGGTATGACCTTCAACCTCGGCGCAACATATAAGAACCTCTCGCTCACAGCGCAGCTCAGCGCACAGTGGGGCGGTTACACCACAGTGCCCAGCAAGGCCATCTCCACCGATATGAATTCCATCCAGTACATCAATATGCCCTCTTTCTGGGATCCCGACAATGTATATGTATATGAGGATATCTATGACGAAGGCGGTAATCTCTTGATGCCCTCCAACCAGGATGCATACTATCCCAACCCCCGCTGGGGCATCAACTCCGCCGCTTCTACATTCTGGCGCATCAGCTCGGCAAGCGTAAAACTCACCCGTCTCACACTCGCCTACTCGATTCCTTCGAAGTGGACCAAGACAGTCGGCATCAACTCCGCACGTCTCAACCTCACTGCCCAGAACCTCATCAACTTCTACAACCCCTATCCCGACAAGTTCATGAGCCCGATGGCAGGCACCTACGGCAACTATCCCAACCTGCGCAAATTCACCATCGGTGTAAACCTCTCATTCTAAACTCCAGCCAAAATGAAAATTAAATCATATATCATAGCAGCGGCTGCCTGTCTGGCTGTCTCATCATGCTCCGACGACTTCATGAAGGAGATGAAGAACTATGACTCTACGACTCCCGAGTGCTACAATTACTACTCGGGTGCCTTAGGCCGCCTCGCTGACCTCTATATGCTGTCATTGCCATACAATAACGGCTATGACTGGCAGATACCCAGCTCGGGTAATGCTGATGACCAAGCAAAATGTACTGAGGAGTATAGTGGCTTTGGCGCGTTTGTCAATCCCCAGAACACCCTAACTTCAGGCACCGGTTCCAACAGTGTACCCGACTACTTCCAGGGCACCGCCAACAAGATTCGCCAGTCTGTATGGGGACGTATCCGTGACATCAATGATGTCATCAACGGTATCACCAACAGCACACTGAGCGATAACGAAAAGGACGAGCTCCTCGGCCAGGCCTACTTCCTGCGCGCATGGTGCTACTACATGATGTTCAAGTGGTATGGCGGTGTGCCCATTATCACCGAAGTACTCAATCCCGTACCAGGTGACGGTACTCCACGCTCCACAACCAAAGAGACCTACGAGTTCATCCTCAATGACCTCGACAAAGCAGCCGGAATGCTCAAGGCATCCACCGAAAACGGAGGATGGCCTGTTACCGAATTCGGTCGTCCCACTGTGGCTACTGCTCTTGCTCTCAAAGGTCGTGTGATGGTGCTCTATGCAAGCCCCCTCTTCAACCGCGCAAACGATGAGAAGCGCTGGAAGGACGCCTACGATTTTATCTCCGGCTCTATCGCCGACATCAACAAGTGTGGCAACTATCTGGCTTATGAAAGCCAGCCTGGCACCAACGCCTCCAACTGGGCCAAAATGTTCATCGAAGAACTCAGTCCCGAGGCCATCTGGTTCGCCCAGTACAACAATATCCAAACCGGTGGCACACCCGACTACGCCAAAAACAATGGCTGGGAAAACGGTATCCGTCCCAGCAACTCGTTCGGTGGTGGCGGCAAGACTCCCTCGGCTAAGATGATTGACCTTTTCCCCATGAAGGACGGAAAACAGCCCGGTGGTTACGCTACCTATAGTGTGCTCGCCACATCAGAGGTAGCCTATAACCCAGCACTTCCCTTCCTTAACCGCGACCCCCGCTTCTATCGCACATTCGCATTCCCCGGTGTGCATTGGGCATTTGAGGGCGATGCTGTCAACGAAGGAATGCACTATCCCTACACAGGAGCCAACTATGAGCTATGGAACTATGTGTGGTATAACAAGACCGAAGACCGAAACAATGAGGAAAGCGGTGCCAACTACGGTCCCGACGGCCTTCTCGGCAACGTAAAAGGTATGTACGTCCGCAAAAAAACTGACGACCTCCACGTTCTCTCAGCCTACCGCTACGCCTACTCACAGGGCAATGGCTTCAAGCTGTCTGCCGCTCCCAACATCGAGATTCGCTATGCCGAAGTGCTTCTCAACCTTGCAGAAGCAGCCTGCCAGAGCGGCAACCTCGGAGTCGCTGTAGAGCAGCTCAAGAAAATTCGTGGCCGTGTTGGCTACACCGGCGACTGCGGTCTGCCCGCCAACATATCCTCCGACCGTGCAGCCTGTATGGCAGCCATCCTCTACGAACGCCAGATTGAGTTTGCCTACGAAGGCAAGCGCTTCGACGACCTTCGTCGCTGGATGCTGTTTGACGGTGGCCAGGGTGAGGTGAGCGGAGCTCCCGCCACATGGAAGCTCACCGGATGGGGTGGCAACACCTGCGCTTATCTCGGATTCACTCCTCTCAACGGCACCCGTCGTGAGAATATGGAATTCCGCGTACAGGAAAAGTACAACGGAGGTCTCGGTGGCGACAAGTTTGGCAGCGACGGTTCAAACCCCGACCCGCTTGCAAACGTTGAGCGTTGCCCCGCTGTGGACTACCGTCAGGATCTCGAACCACAGCTCGAAACACTTGCCGAGTGGTACAACACCTATCTGGAGCGCTCCAAGAAAAAAGGCGATAGCTACGATTCCTCGCACTTCCCGCTCTATATGGATTATCGTCCCAACTACTATTTCCCCGGCCTGTCCAACAGTGCTATGATGGCCAACCCGACTCTCGAACAGACCATCGGATGGGAAAATGCAGCAAACGGTGGCGCAATGGGTACATTCGACCCCCTCGCCGAATAATCCGGCATGACACGTCTATAACATAGAACCTTGACACAACAACGTGGGGAAAGTATGGCAGTATGTTGCCGTCTTCCCCACGTTTTTTAGTGTAAATTTAACAATATTTTACCTAAACGAAATAAACCAAAAGCAAATCGAAAGGTCAATACTTTTGAATTTACATCAATCCAATACCATTATACATATAATGAACCGTCAAATCTCAACATTAGCCGTAGCCGCACTTCTTGCAGTGCCCGCGACAATGATGGCACAGTATCCCCAGCTCACCCCTGAGGCCAAGCAGGACTACACCACAATGATCACCGCTGCCCGTGAGCACTCAGACTCAGCCTGGGCAAAAGCATTCCCTATCGTGCAGAAAGAGGCAGCAGAAGGCCGTCCCTACGTGCCCTGGGCTTCGCGTCCCGATGATCTGATGCGCGCCACAATTCCCGCGTTTCCCGGAGCAGAGGGAGGCGGTATGTATTCTCCCGGTGGTCGAGGAGGCAAAGTGATTACCGTCACCAACCTCAATGACAGTGGTCCCGGCTCTTTCCGTGAGGCCTGCGAGACCGGAGGTGCACGTATCATCGTGTTCAACGTGGCCGGTGTCATCAACCTCAAGACACCCATCTATGTACGCGCCCCCTATGTTACCATCGCAGGTCAGACTGCTCCCGGCGACGGTGTCTGCATAGCCGGAGAGTCGTTCCAGGTCGACACTCACGACGTTGTGATACGCCATATGCGTTTCCGTCGCGGTGACACACGTGTCCATAACCGCGAGGACTCCTTCGGTGGAAATCCCGTGGGCAACATCATGATCGACCACTGCTCGGCTGAATGGGGACTTGACGAGAATATTTCATTCTACCGTCATATGTACGACCCCAGCGAGGGACAGTATCAGAGCACCGACCTGAAACTGCCCACCGTCAACGTCACAATCCAGAACACAATCTCGGCAAAGGCGCTCGATACCTACAACCATGCATTCGGCTCAACACTCGGCGGTGAGAACTGTATGTTCACCCGCAACCTCTGGGCCAGCAACTCGGGCCGTAACCCGTCTATCGGATGGAACGGCGTGTTCAACTTCGTCAACAACGTTGTCTACAACTGGGTACACCGCTCGGCCGACGGAGGCGACTACACCGCGAAGTTCAACATGATCAACAACTACTATAAGCCCGGTCCCGCCACTCCAAAGGACACCAATATCGGCCACCGTATCCTCAAGCCGGAAGCCGGTCGCTCGAAGCTTGACCACAAGGTGTACGGACGCGTATATGCCGAGGGCAACATCATGGAAGGTTATCCCGAAATCACAGCCGACAACTGGAAGGGAGGCATACAGATCGAGTCGGATCCCGACTGTGGCGAACACACAGCCTATATGCGTTCCAAGACTCCGTTCGAAATGCCCTATGTACGCATCACATCGGCCGACGACGCATATGACTACATCCTGAAAAACGTAGGTGCAACCATCCCCACCCGCGACATCATTGACCAGCGCATTATCGAGGAAGTACGCACCGGAGTCCCCTACTACGACGAGAAACTCGCCAAAAAGAACCACGGCGACACTTCCGGCCTTTCCGTGAAGTCGAGAGCCGAGGACGGATCATTCAAATACCGCCGCCTTCCCAAGGATTCCTACAAACTCGGTATCATCACCGACCCCATGCAGATGGGCGGATATCCCGAATATAAAGGCACTCCCTATGTCGACACCGACGGCGACGGTATGCCCGACGCATGGGAAATAGCGAACGGTCTCAATCCCAATGACCCCTCTGACGCCAACGGCGACATCAACGGCGACGGATACACCAACATCGAGAAGTACATCAACGGAATCGACACCCGCACCAAGATTGACTGGAAGGATCTCCGCAACAACTTCGACACTCTCGCCTCCAAGGGCAAACTCATGTAATTCCATTCCCGCACAATAATGTGATAGGGGTCCGTCGCGACCCCTATCACATTATATATAATCCATATAAGTCCAATAAAAGAAATCGATAGGAAATGAAAAAAATACTTCTACCCATTCTTCTCTTTACCGCCTCTCTCGGCGCTCAGGCCGTTGACCTCAAGAGCGAGGGCCGCGATCCGGAATATGTCAGCTCCATTGTGAAGCGCTCTGAGAAAATCGTCGACAAACTCGGTATAGACGACCACGCAAAGGCCAAGGAAGTAATCAATATCGTAGCCAACCGTTACTTCAAGCTCAATGACATCTACGAGAAACGCGATGCCAAGATAAAGAGCGCCAAGGAATCACTTACCGGCGAGGCCAAGAACGCCGCCATAGATGCTGCAAAGAACGAGGCCGAAGCCTCACTCTACCGCTCACACTTCGAGTTTCCCGCCGATCTTTCTCTCTATCTCACACCCGAGCAGATTGACGGCGTGAAAGACGGAATGACCTACGGAGTACTCATGGTGACCTACAACTCACACCTCGACATGATACCGACCCTCACCGACGAGGAGAAGGCCCAGATCATGGCCTGGCTCATAGAGGCTCGCGAACTCGCTATCGACGCCGAGAACTCCAACAAGAAACACGGAGTGTTCGGAAAATACAAGGGCCGCATCAACAACTACCTCTCCGCTCGCGGATATGACCTCGTGAAAGAACGCGAAGCTTGGTATGAGCGAATCAAGGCCCGTGGAGGCAAGATCTGATATTCAGCACAAGTACCATGAACAAAAAATACATCATCACAGCTCTCGCCGGCCTTGCGCTATGCTCCACAGCGCAGGCCGCCGCAGAGTTTCCCTTCAAAGTCAAAGACGGGAAAATAGAGTATATCCCCGACAGCCTCGGCAACCGGCTGCTCGACTACTCGTCATGCGGCTACCGCAACTCCGAGAGCCCTATACCCGACGTGGCAGGAGCCATCTACGTGCCCTGTCGTCCCGGCGACAATTCGGCCCGTATACAGAAAGCCATCGACTATGTGGCCTCGCTTCCCGAGGGGAAAGACGGAATGCGCGGAGCCATACTTCTCGGCAAAGGCGAATTTGAACTCTCCGCCCCACTGCGTATCTCGGCCTCAGGCATAGTGCTGCGTGGCTCGGGAGAAGGAGTCACCATACTGCGCAAAACCGGCGTAGACCGCGGAGCGGCAATATACGTCGAAGGCATCTACGACCCTGTACTCACCGACACAATAGCAATCACATCCTCCTACGTACCCGTCAATTCCACCTCGCTCAAGGTCGACGGCACACTCCGTAGCGGCGACCGAGTGATGGTCTACCGTCCCTCCACCAAGGAATGGATAGCCTCGCTCGGCTGCGACATATTCGGCGGAGGCATCAGTGCCCTCGGATGGAAACCAGGCGACATAGACCTGCGATGGGACCGCACTGTCAAGACAGCCTCTCAAGGAGAAGTCTCCCTCGACTTTCCCGTCACCATGGCCCTTGACAGCAAATGGGGAGCCTCGAAACTAATCCGCTACTCATGGCCCGGGCGTATATCAGGTGTGGGTGTCGAAAACCTGACACTTGTCTCGGACTACAACAAAGCATATCCCCTCGACGAGGACCACTGCTGGACAGGAATCAGCATTGGAAACGCCGAGAACTGCTGGGTGCGCAAAGTCGACTTCCTACACTTCGCCGGAAGTGCTGTGATTCTTCTCCCCACAGCATCGAAAGTCACTGTTGAGGACTGCGTGTCCTCCGATCCGGTATCGGAAGTAGCCGGAATGCGACGTTCCACATTCCTCACCCTCGGACAGCAGAACCTGTTCCAGCGATGCTTCTCCTCCAACGGCATACACGATTTCTCGGCAGGCATGATGGCGCCGGGACCCAACGCCTTCGTGCAGTGTGAGACATGGGAGTCAAACGGTTTCAGCGGAGCATCCGACGCATGGTCGCCCGGACTCCTCTTCGATATCGTGAACATCGACGGCCACAACCTCACATTCAAGAACCTCGGCCAGGACAAGAACGGAGCCGGATGGAACACGGCCAACTCCACATTCTGGCAGTGTACAGCAGCCGAAATAGAGAACTACACCCCTGCTGAAGACGGTCGCAACGTGGCCTTCGGATGCTGGGCACAATTCTCGGGCGACGGTGAATGGCTGCAATCCAACAACCACGTGCAACCGCGCAGCCTCTTCTATGCCCAGCTTGCCGAACGCCTCGACACCGACGTCGACTCTGTGGCCCGAATTCTGCCACTTGCAACCAACGCCACAAGCAGCCCCACAGTAGAGGCCGCAATGAAAATGGCCAAGGAAGCCTATGTGCCACGTCTCACACTGACAAAATGGATCGAGGAAACACCGTTTACCGCATCGGTGGATCCGGCCGGACTGAAAAGCATCGACGACATAAAGGTAAAAACCAAGCAGGCCCCTGTCACCGAGCCCCACTCGTTCGACATAGTCAACGGACTTCTTGTAATGGACGGCACCGTGCTCGTGGGCGGACGCCAGGAAGTACCCTGGTGGAACGGCAAGATAAAGCCCAACTACATCGTCAAGGCCAAACCCCACGTGACCCGCTTCGTGCCAGGCCGCGAGGGACTCGGACTCACCGACCGCGTGGACTCTGTAGTGGCCCATATGCAGCAGGAAAACATCCTCGTGCTCGACCACAACTATGCCCTCTGGACAGACCGTCGCCGCGATGACCACGAACGCATCCGCCGTCGCGATGCCGACGTTTGGGCACCATTCTACGACCAGCCCTTCGCCCGTTCAGGCCAGGGAACAGCATGGGACGGACTCACACGCTACGATCTCACACGCCCCAACGCATGGTACTGGAACCGCCTCGGAGAATTCGCCGAAAAGGGAGCCGGAGCAGGGAAGCTGTTATTCAACGAGCACTATATGCAGCACAACATCCTCGAAGCCGGTGCCCACTGGGTCGACTCGCCGTGGCGAGCAGCCAACAATATCAACGGCACCACATTCCCCGAACCTGTGCCCTTTGCCGGAGACAAGCGAATCTTCGTGGCAGATATGTTCTATGATGTCGACAACAAGACACTTGCCGATCTCCACCGCCAGTACATCAGAATGAACCTCGACCAGCTTGCAGACAATCCCAACGTTGTACACCTGCTCAGCGCAGAATACACCGGTCCGCTTCACTTCACAGAATTCTGGCTCGACGTTATCGACGAGTGGCAGAAGGAGACAGGAAAGAATGTCAAGGTAGCCCTCTCGGCCACAAAGGATGTGCAGGATGCCATCCTTGCCAATCCCAAGTACAAAGACGTTGTCGACATCATCGACATTCGCTACTGGCACTACAAGACCGACGGACTCTATGCTCCCGAAGGTGGCAAGAACCTCGCGCCACGCCAGCACGCCCGCAAAATGAAGGTGGGCAAAGTGACATTTGACGAGGCCTACAAGGCTGTAAGCGAATACCGCACTAAGTATCCCGACAAAGCCGTCACCTACTATGCACAGAACTACCCCGCAATGGCCTGGGCAGTATTCATGGCAGGAGGCTCTGGAGCAGGTATACCCGCCGTGGAAGGCGATTTCCTCGCCGATGCCGCATCAATGACCATATCCAATCCAGGGGCAGAAAGCTATAAGATGCTCTCAGGAACAAAAGGCAGCATTGTATATGCCACAGGAGAGGCCACCGTAGACCTCACCCCCGGCAAATACCGCGTCTACAGTATCGACGCATCAACCGGACACACCAAGGTCATTGCCAAAAGCCAGAAAATATCCTCACCATACGATATCTCGTCAAAAGGAATATACTGGTTTAAGAAAATCTGAGATAACAGACCATTGTAAATAGAGAACGCCGGGAGCTACAGAGGCCGGGATAACAACCGGGCCTTCTGTAGCTCCCGGCTTTTCCATCCCGCCTCTCCGCCGACGGAAGAACATTTTACCGGCCCGGGTTGTTATGAAGATAAAACCTTGCCATTTTGTCAGTCGCGACTGACAACCTTGCAGTGTGGCACGATTTGTGCATGATAATCTCTACAGAGAAATAACCAAAAACACAATATAATATGAATATCAAACCTTTAGCAGACAGAGTGCTCATTCTCCCCACCCCCGCAGAGGAGGTAACAGCCGCAGGTATCATTATCCCCGATTCAGCTAAAGAAAAGCCCCTAAAAGGCACTGTAGTAGCAGCCGGCAACGGCACAAAGGACGAAGATATGGTCGTAAAGGCCGGCGACGAAGTCCTCTACGGAAAATATGCCGGCACCGAGGTCGAACTCGACGGCACCAAATATCTCATCATGCGCCAGAGCGACGTGCTCGCCGTGATCGAGAAATAATCATCAATTCCATAATCAGATAAAAATCCACCGAAATGGCTAAAGAAATCAAATTTGATATAAAAGCTCGCGAAGAGCTCAAAAAGGGTGTCGACGCTCTTGCCGACGCCGTCAAAGTAACACTCGGTCCCAAAGGCCGCAACGTAATCATTGAGAAGAAATTCGGCGCACCCCACATCACCAAGGACGGTGTATCCGTGGCACGTGAGGTCGAGCTCGAAGATCCCTTCCAGAACATGGGCGCACAGCTCGTCAAGGAGGTTGCTTCCAAGACCGGCGACGATGCCGGCGACGGTACAACCACAGCTACCGTACTCGCACAGGCCATCGTAAATGTAGGTCTCAAGAACGTAGCAGCAGGTGCCAACCCCATGGATATCAAGCGCGGTATCGACCGTGCTGTAGCCATCGTCGTTGAAGGCATCAAAGCCCAGAGCGAGGAAGTAGGCGACGACTTCAAGAAGATTGAAGACGTGGCACGCATCTCGGCAAACAACGATGAAAACATCGGTCACCTCATCGCCGAGGCTATGAAGAAGGTAAAGAAAGAAGGTGTCATCACTGTCGACGAAGCCAAAGGCACCGAGACTACTGTAGACATCGTTGAGGGTATGCAGTTCGACCGCGGCTACATCTCCCCCTACTTTGTCACCGACACCGAAAAGATGGAGTGCGCTATGGAGAATCCCTTCATCCTTCTCTACGACAAGAAGATCTCCAACATCAAGGATATCCTCCCCGTGCTCGAAGCCACCGCACAGAGCGGACGCGGCCTCGTCATCATCTCTGAGGACGTCGATCAGGAGGCTCTCGCTACTCTCGTTGTGAACCGTCTGAGAGGCTCCCTCAAGGTCTGCGCAGTCAAGGCTCCCGGATTCGGCGACCGTCGCAAGGAGATGCTCGAAGACATCGCCATCCTCACCGGAGGCACTGTGGTTTCCGAAGAGAAAGGTATGCAGCTCGCCAACGCTACAGTCGATATGCTCGGCCGTGCCGAAAAGGTGACCATCAACAAGGAGAACACAACTATCGTAAACGGTGCCGGAGCTAAGGAAGCTATCGCAGCCCGCGTCAACATGATCAAGGCCCAGATTGAGCAGACCACAAGCGACTATGACCGCGAAAAGCTCCAGGAGCGTCTCGCCAAACTCGCAGGCGGCGTAGCCGTCCTCCACATCGGCGCACCGTCCGAAGTGGAAATGAAGGAAAAGAAAGACCGCGTTGACGACGCTCTGAGCGCCACCCGCGCAGCCATTGCTGAAGGCATCGTCCCCGGTGGCGGCGTAGCATACATCCGTTGCGTGAAACTTCTTGACGACGTAAAGGGTGCTAACGACGATGAAACTACCGGTATACAGATTGTCCGCCGTGCCATTGAGGAACCCCTCCGCCAGATTGTCGCCAATGCAGGCGAAGAAGGTGCCGTAGTGGTTCAGAAGGTCAAGGAAGGACAGGGCGACTATGGTTACAACGCCCGCACCGACACCTATGAGAACCTCATGGCCGCAGGTGTGATCGACCCCGCCAAGGTAACCCGCGTAGCTCTTGAAAACGCAGCTTCCATCGCCGGTATGTTCCTCACCACTTCCTGTGTCATCGCAGAGAAGAAGGAAGAGAATCCCGCTCCCGCAATGCCCGCTCCCGGTATGGGTGGCATGGGCGGCATGATGTAAGCCATCCATGATTTAACTAAATAGCCTCTACTTTTAGAGGTAAAAAGCTTAAAATCAATAACTGACAATAGGAATCACCTCCACTTCCGGGGGTGATTTCGTTGTCTAAAAGTTGTCTATTTTAACACAACTGATGAACAATCCGAGCATTTTCATTGTCCGAATTTTATGAACCTACGAGTAGTCATATTACCATCAAAGCAGAAAAAGGATGGCTCGCACAAATTGAGGATAGCTGTTTCTCACAACGGCACAACAAGCTATGTAGTTACTCGATTCAGAATCCCATCGGACAAGAATCTTAAAAATGGGAATGTTGTCAACCTTTCAAATGCAACTTACATTAATCAACAGATCAGAACACTTCAAAATAAAATATACACTATATATGATAGTTTGGAGGAGCGAGAGGCTTACACTTGCTCCCAACTGCTGAAAGTCATTAAGCACAAAATGAGCAGGGGATCTATCCGAACAGTAGAGGAGATAAATGCTGAAATGCTCAAAATTAAGGAACACTCATGGTCTGAAGGGACTATACGGCTTCATAATGATGGTATCAAGCGGTTCACTGACTATGCCGGGAAGAACTTCATTCTGTCAATGCTCGATTCGGCAACTGTTTTCGGATTCAAGAAGTATCTTAAAGACCTTGGACTGTCAGACACAACGATAGGCATAAGGATTGGAGTGCTACGGCGATTGACTTATTTTGCTATCACTCATGGATACGCGAAATATGACATTCCTCCATTCTACGACTACAAAGAACCAATTCCAGTTGCTCGTGACATTGCATTATCTCTTGATCAAATCCGGGAGATAAGGGATATGGAAATAACACATAAGTGGAAAGCCTGCGCCCGCGACCTTTTCATGCTATCATTTTATTTATGTGGAATGAACCTTGGAGACATCCTTGCACAAGATCTATCTAAGCCAACAGTCAAATTTATCCGAATTAAGACAAAGAGCCGGCGAAATCCTAATGACCAAACTGAGTTCACTATTCAGCCGGAAGCTCGTGCCATCATCAATAAGTATATCCAACCAGACGGTCACTTGGCGTTCTATGGCAGAGTTACTAAAAAATCAATTCAGCATATTACTGATGACTATTTACGGGAGATTCGATCAGATTTGAATATCGACAAGATGGTATTCTACTCTGCCCGCAAGAGTTTTTCCCAGTTGGCAAATGAACTAATGATTAAAGATACAGTGATTGAGTATTGCATTGGCGATGCGCCATCTAATCCAAGGAGAGCATTGAACTTCTATATAAAAATAAACAAGCGGATAGCCGATAGGGCAATCCGCAAGGTCTTTGATGTAGTTGCCTCAAATGAACCTTTGGAGAAAGTAATTACTGAAGCTGACATCTGACTATTTTATAAACCTAAACTCATATACATATACAAGAGGATTCTTATTCCATACTTTCTTTTTGCATAGAGCATCAATCAGTTTGGAGTATGCTGTCCGTGGAGAGTTCCCCAGGGATATACTACTGAGAACATCTGTTCCGAAACCTCCATTCGGAAGACATATCAGTCCCTCAGCCTGCACATCCTTGGTTGATATTCGTTGAAGGTATTCAACTCTTACGCCAGTGATGATAATGCTGTGTGGCATATAATCAGCGGATACATACAGTTTGTTATTCCAACCAGGCAACTTTGAAATAGGAACATTCTTAACTGATTTTTTATCATGTGAATTTGCTGTATGTATAATATGAGGAGAAAGCCCCAAAGACTCGTATGATTGAGCAATGGCTACCTCTTCTCCTACTATATATTTAGCAAAACCTCGTTTAATGAGAAAATCCCCAATCTTCATGGGTGTTCCGGAGCATTCTTCAAGGTATCTGGCGTATGCTTTTAGATGAGATGTAGGCACTAACAGTCGTGTCTTAGTCTTTCTTCCGGACATAACTGCATCAGTTAGCCTAAAGGGATTATCATTGAACATTATTGTCTTCATCTTCTTTCTCAATTTCTCGGAACATCTTTATTCCATTTACATTTTCATAATGGCTGATTAATCCATCTTCTTCCATTTCTATTAAGGTGGCTTCTATGTCTCTGTGGACTTGAAAAAAGACTTCTCTCTCGGATGCGACATAAGGACAAACATGGTCATCCAAACGCTTTTGAACTAACTTGCGGATTATCTCATACAAGTACGGTTGAAGCATTATCATAGGGGCAATGTTAGATTAGCAGTTTCTTATCCATATATAGTTTCCCAGCTTCAATGAGCAAATGACCAAACTCATCAGCAGATTCAAATTCTTCTGAATGTGCAGGGGTGAGAGGAATGCCGGAATAGCCACAAGCATTTATTCGTCTGGAAGCATACTCATTGACATAGTAGTTGCCTTCATCAATAAGGAACTCACCGAATTGGAATGCGAGCATATCGTGAGCGGCCTTAAAGCCGGCAATAAAGCAGTCAACATTGATATTACTTAACCTGCCAGGTTGTGACCTCGCCCATCGCAATGCCATCAACTCCAAATCTTCAGCAGTTATATGTCTTGGATTCTGTGTCATATTTCATCAATTTAGGAAAGCGACAATTTTCTTCTTGAGATCAGAATGGATAGCCTCAACGAGTGTCAATGCTTTGGCTACAGTCATCAAATCGCAGTCCTGGGGTTTTATAGTATGATTTCCAATTCCAATTCCATAAGTCCAATCTCCTTTGCAGGTTATGACTGCACCTAAGGATATTGAATTGTGGAATTGAGGGTCACATTTCTTTTTCATTTCGTTTCTTCTTTAGTAACTTGCGAACTTGACTTGGTGTCATGCCTTTGAGGATATAAGGTTTGAGGGCTCTACGATGCTCCTTATAAAGGGAACACCAATCTTCACGCACAAGATCTGGCTTGAAGCAACCGGGGTCAGCTGGTTCTCCACTATCAATCATTTTGTACTTCCGACCATTTACCTTAATCTCTCCGTAGAATTTGGCGATTGAAAGAGGCGTATCAATCCAATACTCAAATGTCATAATTGCTGGAGCATGGTTAGTACCATCATTGATGGAGGGTGTACCTCCTAACTTGGGGATTGTTGTTTTGGTTTGGCTCATAGTTCATTTCTTTATTTGTTTCAATGCTTCAAAGATTCCATCAGAAAGGGCGATTTCATAATCTACTCTCTCAAATAGATAGATATGATTAACTGCATCATCTTCAATACATCCGATATTCACAGCATACAGTTTGGTTTTGTTAACAGGAGTATATCTGACTACAATGTCAAGGTCAATTCCATGTTCATCACGTAACCACTTTGCAGCTTTAGCCAAAGTTGGAGCTGTTATGAGGTCGCTACCAATATAATCCAATATAGAGTTGCACTCCGACATAACACATACTTTAGGCTCGGATTGAGTTTTACGAATCTTAATAGGAGTTCCATCATCAGAGAAATGGGTATCCCAAAACTCGTAGCACTCCCAATTAAAGCCGGCTTCTTTGAGTTTCAATGAGAGTTCATATGAGCAAAAATCTTCCTTATTCATTCTCGTTATTTTAGAAGTTCAAAATCGTAGACGAATACATAGGGGTTGGATTCCCACGTTCCTTTTTTACAAACTTTATTTATGAGCCAAGCATACGCTTCTTGAGGTTTTTTAAAAAATAATGAAGCAAGTCTGGTATTGGAGAAATAAAACCCAAAGGGATAATCTTTTTTAGTATAAGTAAGTCGTAAAAATTAATTTATACTAAGCCGCATGGGCAAAATTGATGTT
>CAJUGS010000004.1 GCA_910586305.1 uncultured Duncaniella sp. | reverse complement strand
TCAAGACCATGTCGCAGGCCATACTGGCCAACCGTAATGATTCGTGCCTTGACGAGGTGGCTGATAAGGTGTACACGCGCGATATTTTCAAGAGAGACTGATAGATCTTATAGATACGTAAGTGTCTTCAAATCCTGCTGTCGGGTTGTCTCCCGGCGGCAGGATTGTTTTTTTACAGTCTACAGCAATCTCAGAATGAGAAGTGGAACATGAATCGGAGGCCGGCGCGGCAGGCCGAGGGGGTGTTGCGGTAGGTGAGACGCCAGGTATAGTCGACGCGCAGGCATTTGAACAGATTGTCAATACCTACGGCTGCTTCGAGATATGGAGTGCGTGTCATGAGCTGTGTGTTCGCACGGGCAGGGAATGCATAGAGATCGGGGTGGAGCCATGGGCGGTTGCGGTGGCTGAGGTGTCCCCAGAGGCCGCGTATGATGAATGCTTCGCGGAGCTTTAGACGGCGTATGACGGGTATGTAGTTGAGTATGGCCCCGTTGGCCCAGTAGGTGATATCCCATTGGGCATAGGAGTCGTTGATGAACTCCATGGGGTTGAGACAGCTGAAAGATTCGAGCTGTATGAAATACGAGAGATTAGCGTTCGGAATTAGGAGGTTGGGGTAGGGGGAGCGAGTCCACACATGGCCTCCCTTGAGGAAAATGTCGGTATATCCGAAGGCCGAGAGCCAGAAGCGGCGTGAGAATGATAGCTCGGTGAGGCTGAGGCCGAATGTATTGCCGAGCCGTCGTGGCGGGGCATAGGTGTGGGTGAGGGTGATGACAGGCGCGTCGAAATTGATGGGGAGTCGGCCGGTGACGAGCTGATAGAATTTCTCGCCGGGAGCATATCGGAGTGTGAGTGTTGCCGAGTTGAGAGTATAGGCAGGCACGGATTGTCCGTGTCCGTTGACAAACGGGATATAGGCTGTAGCCTCCTCACGTGTGCTTTGTATGCTGGCCGTGAGGGTGAAATTGTTTTCGGTTTCGAGAGTGTATTGCAGGCGGGTCAGACGCTGGTAAAGCATCTGGAAGTCAGAGGCGCGTCGCAGCGACATGAACATATTGTCCTGGTTGTTCGACACGAATCTCTGGCCGAGCATATTCATGTCATACTGGTGGGTTAGGCGCAGTGAGTGCACCGGAAATTCGCGGGAGTGATACTTCTTGTCGTGGAATGAGTATTCCAGCTCCGCCCGGTATTTCCATCTGTGGTCTTTGAAGCCATAGGCAGTGTAGCCTCTCAGGAACAGGCGTGGCGAGAGGGCCGCGGTGGTCATGCCTCCGAGGCGCAGGCGGAATCCTTCGAGATAGTTGGATGAGAATGTGGAAGTGAGGGGGCCGATGTCGAATTTCGATGGATTGCCCGTGGTGATATAGCCTGATGCGAATGTCTTGACGGCTTTTTCTCCCCAGTAGAAGAGGGGTCGTGAGCGCAGCTGCGACATCATACGGTCTATGTGTCTCGCGCCGTGACCGATGGGAGCTGTGCGGGCTTGTGTCCAGTATGCCGTGTCGCGCGAGGTGGCTCCGGGGGCATAGATTTGGGCGAGTCCGCGGTCGAATATGGCCGGGTCAGAGGCCGGCTCGAAGTTGTGGCCGGTATACGTGGTGGTGCGTTCGGCATACATCCCGGGAAGAGCGGGGAGTAGGGTGGCTTCGATGAGCATCCTGTCGGTGAGTTTGAGGCGTGAGCCGTCGGGGGCGCGCGTGTAGTCCTGAGTGATGAGGAGGTTGTCGATGAAGTTGAGATTGATGTCGTGGGGGACGCGCATCTCTATGCGACGGATGAACATTGTCGAGTCGCCGACGGGTACATAGAATCGTCCGGTGAATCCCATTGTGGCCGGGTTGCGAGGAACGAATGTGAGCTGTACGCAGGGGACTGTGTCAATGCTGACGGTGTCGGTGAGGTAGAATTTGTAGAAGTCAGGAGCGATGCGTGAGAGCGGGCTGACAAACCGCTGCTGGAGTATGGTGATGTCGGGGGCGTAGACGTTGATTTCGCGCATCACGTCTTCATAGAACAGTTGTGTGCTCTGTGGGTCCAGAAATTCGTCGAGGCCTGAGTTGCGCAGTGCCGTGATATATTCTTTTTCGCTCTCCGAGGGATTGAGCCGGTGGTGTACAGATGAGATTTTTTCGCGGAGGGCGACATTTAGTATCGGCTTGCCTGAGAGGGAGTTGGTGTCAACGTAGTCCTTGAGGAATGACAGGTGTCGGTCGAGTCCGCGACGGGCGGAGTCGTTGAAGTGGTAGTCGTTGATAGCGAGGGTGATACGCTCATATTTGTCGTAATTGTAGTCTGGCCGGCGGCGAGGGTCTGTCATGTCGGCTGTGGCGCGTATGCGCTGCATGAAGTCTACGGCTGGATTGTTGCGCTTGGAGTATTTCTCTTTGCGCGGCTTGGCTATAACGGTTCCGAGAAGCACTCCTGTGGAGTGGAGCTCTATATCGAGCTGTATGGCAGCCCGGCGTGCTGGTGCGGGGAGGGTCTTGGGTGTATATCCCATTGCGTCGGCTCGGACTGAGTCAAATGACAGTGCGGTGGTGATGCTGTAGGCTCCGTCGTCGTCGGTGAGTGTACCGCGGTCGGTGCCGGTGAGGAGTATGGTGGCGAATGGGATAGGCTCTCGTGTGATTGAGTCGCGGACAGTGCCGCTGATTGTGACGGTCTGGGCCGTGAGTATGTGGGTGACGGCTGTGAGGAGGATAACTGCTATATGAAGGCGGAGTTTTTTTGTCAAAATGCTGCTATTGGAATCTCGTTTTTTTTTAATTTTGCAAAATTAGTCATTTAAATTGAATTAAGCAGCAATGGGACTTGAAATAGAGCGGAAATTTCTTGTGAAGGACGGCCGTTATGCCGAGATGGCCGATTCGTCGTCGGTGATAAGGCAGGCTTATATCTCAGACCGTGTCAACGGCACTGTCAGAGTGAGAGTGAAGGGTGCTCGCGGCTATCTGACTGTCAAGGGTGCCAACGAGGGTGCCGTGAGGCACGAGTGGGAGTATGAAGTGCCATTGGCTGATGCTGAGGAGATGGCCGTGAAGGTAGCCGGAGGCTGGAGTATCGACAAGACAAGGTATATTGTGCCCTGGGCCGGACGGGTGTGGGAAGTCGACGAGTTCCATGGGCGTCACGAAGGGCTTGTGTTGGCCGAGGTGGAGTTGCCTGATGCCGAAGCCGAAGTGAAACTGCCCCCCTTTGTGGGTGAGGAGGTTACGGGCGATCCGAGATATTACAATTCAGTGCTGGCCGGTACTGGCCGGATGCAATAACGGGATGTTATTTGAGCTGGTCGGATAGATGGCGGTATATTTCATACAGTAGCGGAGTGTCTGGTGTGTGGATTTGTACACGTCCGCCTTCTATGCGGCTGTTTATGCGTGGTGCCATGATTACAGAGTCGTTATAGACAAAAGCCATCTGCTGGCCTATGGCGGCTTCAGTGGCCTCGGCGAAACGGGTGGTTGCTTCTGGTGTTAGTGTGATGCCTATTACCGGATAGTCCGTGAATAAAGTGTCAAGGGATATGTGGCTGAAGTCGTCCGAAGTGACCACCGGTGTCGGTATGATGCTTTCGCCCGACATTTTGTAGAGTCCGACAGGGAGGTGGTGCAGTGATGACGAGCAGGCTGAGAGTAAAATCGTTATTATAAGGATGTGTAGCTTCATCTTGTATGGTGGTGAATTACTCGAAGGCCCGTGCTCAGAAGTAGTATGTATAGGCGATGCTGAGGCGGTTCTCTCTGAAAGAGACAGGACCTGACATCAGGTCGGTGATTCCGAGATCGGTGTCTATGCTGACGGCAGATGTGCCGAATGGAAACATGAGGCCTATCTTCCATGCCAGGTCGAGGCGGTTCTGGCCGTTTGTCCCGTAGAGATTGGTCGAGAAGTCGTTGCCGATTAGGTCTTTGTGCTTTGTCGATACACGGGCCGAGATTCCGTAGCTGATCTGAGGACCGGTGTAAACAGCCATATCAAAGCCGTCGGATATGCTGAATGAGTATCCTGCGACGACGGGCAGGCGGAGTCCGAGTTTTGTCACCTTGGGGTCTGAAATCACCGGTTCCCCTTGACTATCCGCTAACACCAGGTTGTCATAGGCATATCTGTCGCAGAAAAACAACAGGCCTGGTTCGAGGTAGAACCCCTTGGAAAGATCAATATTGCACACTCCTCCTAATGTGAAGCTTGCTCCGGGTCGGAACATTTTTACTGACGTGCCGTTGACGTGCCATTTACCGGGGATTTCCAGTCCGATGGCAGCTCTGGCTCCCCATAGTATACGATTGTCAGCGTTTTCGGCAGCCCGCGAGTAGGCTGAGAGCAAGAGGAGGATAATAAGGGGGATGATTCTCAGATGTCGCATCATTATGTGTGTGTAGCAATATAAGGATGAATTGTTTTAGATGTAAAACGCGTTCGTGTATCTGATTATTGTGCCCTTTTGTTTCATTATTATATGTCATGGGCTGCGCTGTCCCCCCTTGTGTTATGATTGGGTGGGGACGGCGCAGCCCTGTTGTGTTTTGCGGATGTAAACAGCGGGATTATCCCTGGGTCTCCATCTCCGGGGCAATGAGCTTGTAGCCTTTGCCGTGGATGTTGATGATCTCGATGGACGGATCGTCTTTGAGATGCTTGCGGAGCTTGGTGATGTAGACATCCATTGAGCGTGCGTTGAAGTAGTTATCGTCAATCCAGATGGTCTTCAGAGCGAAGTTGCGCTCGAGAATCTCGTTGACGTGGGCGCAGAGGAGGCTGAGGAGTTCGCTCTCTTTTGTGGTGAGCTTTGTCACTTTGTCGTCGATGAGGAGCACCTGCTTCTGGGTGTCGAAGGTGAATTTTCCTATCTTGTACATTGTGATTTCCTTCCCTTTCTTGCCACGTACACGGCGAAGGATGGCCTCGATACGGAATACGAGCTCTTCCATCGAGAAAGGTTTGGTGATGTAGTCGTCGGCTCCGATTTTGAATCCTTCGAGGATGTCCTCCTTGAGCGATTTGGCGGTGAGGAAGATTATGGGGACTTCGGAATTGACGGTACGTATCTCCTGGGCGAGTGCGAAGCCGTCTTTTTTTGGCATCATCACGTCGAGTACGCAAAGGTCGTATTTTCCTTTGAGGAAGGCTTTGTAGCCACTTTCGCCGTCGGGGTAGAGGTCGGCGTTAAACCCCTTTGCCTGGAGGTATTCCCGCAGAAGCATTCCGAGGTTTTCGTCGTCCTCACACAGTAGTATGCGCAAACGTTCTTCCATAGTTGTTTCAGTTTTGTGTTATAGGTAGAGTTATTATGAATTTTGTTCCGGTGTTTAGCTCGCTTTCGACGGCTATTTCGCCTCCGAGTTCGGCTATCATTTTCTTCACGTAGGCGAGTCCGAGTCCGAATCCCTTGACATCGTGGCGGTTTCCGGTGGAAACGCGGTAGAACTTCTCGAATATTTTCTTCAGGTCCTCGCGTCTCATGCCTATTCCATTGTCGGTGATTGTCACTTCAAATCGTTCCTGTCCGTGGGTCTTTATATCTCGAGTGGCCACTATGAGCGACAGCGGCACTTCCTCGCGCCTATATTTCACGGCATTGTCGAGGAGGTTGAATATCACGTTGGTGAAATGCATTTCATCTACGCTGACCGTTGAATCTTTGGCACCGAGTATAGTCTCAATGTGGCCGCCATATTTTTCCACTTTCAGCTTGAATGTGGATGTGATGCCGGCTATTATCGTGTTTGCGTCTACATTCTGTATGCGCAGGGTGGCTTTTCCGCGGTCAAACATCGACATCTGCAACACCTTCTCCACCTGGAATCTCAGACGCTTTGTCTCGTCGTTGATGACGGTGGATATATGGCCCAGCATGGCTGGAGATTTCAGCACTGCATTGTCGTTAAGCATCTGGGCGGCAAGCGATATGGTGGAGATGGGCGTCTTGAATTCGTGGGTCATGTTGTTGATGAAGTCGTTTTTCATCTCCGTGAGCTTCTTCTGGCGGAATGCGAGAATGATGGTGCATACGAAGGTGACCAGAAGGATGAAAGTGAAGATAAACGACGGAATCATGAAGCGTATGGAGGAGAAGATATAGTCGCTCTTGGTGGGGAAATACACCTTGAGGTAGTACATCTTGTTCTTGGGGTCGTTGGGAAACAGAGTCTGGACAAACATACTTGACTCGTCGGAGAGCGTCGGACTATAGTGTTCCGAGCGATAGACGATTGCGCCGACGCGGTTCACCACGGCATATTCATAGGGCAGGTTCAGGCCGTTGTTGTCGAGTTCGGAGCGGAGGTAGCGTGACACCTCGGCCGAGTCGGCACGCTCGGAGATGGGACGGTTGCTCGACTGGTTGATGATGCTAAGTATCACCTCGTCAAGCAGCCCTTTCTGGTAGAGATACTTGCCGTGCATGAGTTCGCGCATGGAGCGGTTGGCCTGCTGCCGGTCCACGTTCATGCGGAGCGTGAGGTCGTAGTTTATGCCCTCCGACGAGGTAAACTTGTTGTTGATGCCAACAGAGCCGTCAGCGTTGGGGCGAGGGTAGAAACGGGTCTCCATCGAAGCCATATCCTCCTCGAGAAAGTGCTTTGTCTCATCCTGTTCCAGCCTGGTGGTCACGGCATAGAGTGACCGTTTCACACCTTCGGCGAACTGGTCGTCGCGCATCTTCTTCATATTGTTCATGTACATTATCTGTACGTAGAGCAAGCCGCAGAAGGTGAGCGCCATTATTATTGTGAGATACCAGATTGTAGACTTTTTCATATCGTTGGAGTAGATACATCCTTGCCGGTGGCAGGAGTGTAGCTATAGTTTTAACAAACGGAATGTGTAATTGTTGTAAAATTAATTAAAATGTTATGAGTTTATAATTTAACATTTCGAGCCAAAATTAACATAAAAATGTGAACCGTGCAAGTAAATAGCTGAATCTTATGATTTATTGCGAAAAACATTAGTGTGATATAACACGTTTTAAGAATATGAAATACTTACGTTGCATATTATTAGTGCTGGCTGCTGTCGTGTGTGGCTCGCAAGAGACTTCGGGGCAAGTGGCCGTGAAGAGCAATCTCCTGTACGACGCTTTCCTTAATGTGAATGTGGGCGTGGAGGTTAAGGTTGAGCGTCGGTGGAGTGTCGACATAATGTTCGACTACAACAACTGGACTCTCTCTCATGGGCGGCGATGGCGTCACTGGATCGTGCAGCCCGAGGGCCGTCTGTGGCTCGGCGAGGCTCTCGAAGGAGGTTTTTTCGCCGGACATCTGTTTGGAGGCCAGTTTAATGTCATGTTTGGCGACAGGGGACGCTGGCAGGGTCCGGCTGTCGGATTTGGCGCTGGCTTCGGTTGGGCCTGGCGTCTCGGCAGCAGATGGTCTCTCGAGGCCGAGCTTGCACTCGGATATGCGAGGTATTTTTATGACAAATATGAATGCGGGAGCTGTGGGCAGAAGATTGCCCACCGCACCCGCAATTATTTCGGCCCGACAAAGGCGGCTCTGTCGGTGGTGTTTCTTATCGACGATTAGACAATGGCTGTTTCCTGTCAGAGACTGCCTATGACGAGGAATGTCAGGCCTACGAGAAGTATTGTCAGGTCGATTAGTTTCAGTTTGATGTTCTTTTCGTGGAGAGCGATTACTCCGTAGAAGAACGAGACAATGACACTGCCTCGGCGTATCATGGAGACTACTGCTATCATGGAGTCCTCTATCGAGAGTGAATAGAAATAGGCTATATCGGCAACCGTGAGAAATATGGATATGAACGGAATGGTCCATCTCCACTGCAGAGGGGTGGCCGAGGGGCGTAGCTTGAGCATTATCCCGAGGGTGACACCCATGATTATGAGCTGGTAGAATGAATACCAGGCCTGCACTTCGAGAGGCTCGTAGAGTCGCAGCAGGTATTTGTCATAGAGGGCGCTCACAGCTCCGAGTGCCGTGGCCGCTATGGCCATCCAGAGCCAGCGGCTGTGCTTGATGGAGAAGCCTTCCCGACCGCCTACACGGGATATAAAGAACAGCGACCAGAAGCCTATGAGCACTCCCGCCCACTGCCAGAGATTGAGTCGCTCGCCGAAAATGACGAGGGCTCCGACAAGAACGAGCACGGGGCGCGATGCATTGACAGGACCGGCTATGGTGAGCGGAAGATGCTTGATGCTTGCATAGCCGAGGAGCCATGATCCCAGAACAATGAACGATTTGAGCAGGATGGCTCCGTGGCCTTGCAGAGTGCCTCCGAGTCCGTAGTTGCCGTGATATATACCTGCGATGATAATCGGGCACATGAGTATGGCGCCGAAGAGTGTGTTGAGAAACAGGACGCCGAGCACACTGTTGCGGTCGACGCTTAGCTTCTTCATCACATCATAGCAGCCGAGGCATAGTGCCGACAGAGTGGCGAGGAAAACCCACATACCCTATCAGGCAATTGATTGTGAAGTGGTTGTGACGCTGCTTGCCGGAGCAAGTTTGTTGGCCATTTCAACGGCTTTGGTTATGTGGTCGCAGATATGGCCGGGGCCGAGAAGGCTGTCTATACCGGCTTTTGTGAGCGATTCGCGCACATTTTCCTTGACACCTGAGAGTACTACGTGGATGTCTTCCTCATGTGACGACTTGATGAGCATCTCGAGGTTGTGGATGGCTGTGGAGTCGATGAAGGGGACTTTGCGCATACGGATGATGCGGACACGGGGCTTTGAGCCAAGGGTAGTACGCATCATTTCGTCGAATTTTGTGGCCACGCCGAAGAAGAACGGGCCGTCGATTTCGTAGACCTCCACTCCGGGGTTGACATTAAGCACTTCGTGGAGAGTGGTTTCCGAGCCGTCGGCGATGTCGAGCTGGTCGGAATATACCTTTATCTCCGTATTCTCCATCACTCGGCGCAGGAACAGGATGACAGCGAGGAGCAGACCCATCTCTATGGCTATGGTGAGGTCGAAGATCACTGTGAGCAGGAATGTGAGAATGAGCACTGAGATGTCGCTCTTGGGGTTGTGGAATATGCCGCGTATTGTGCGCCATCCGCTCATATTGTAAGATACCACGATGAGCACAGCCGCCAGACACGACATGGGCACAAGGTTGATGAGAGGCATGAGGAAGAGGAAGATGACGAAGAGCACGATGGCATGGATGATTCCGGCCACGGGAGTGCGTCCGCCGTTGGTGATATTGGTCATGGTGCGGGCAATAGCGCCGGTGACGGGGATACCGCCGAAGAAGGGGACTACTATATTAGCCATACCCTGACCGATAAGCTCGGTGTTGGAGTTGGTGTGGGAGCCTGTGACACCGTCGGCCACTGTCGAGGAGAGAAGACTCTCTATGGCTCCGAGGATGGCGATGGTAAAGGCTGAGGGGAGAAGACGGTTGATGGTGGCCATATTGAGCTCAAATCCGTGGGGCTGAGGGATGTCGGTGGGTAGTGAGCCAAAACGGTCACCGATGGTCTCAACACTCACACCGGGGATGAAGTAGACGGCTGTGCTGACGATGATGATGGCAATGAGAGCGCCGGGAAGACGGCGCGACACCTTGGGGGTGAGGATGATGATGAGCAGCGACGCCACGCCGACGGCAAGGGTTGTAAGGTTGACGTTGGACAGGTTGCTTAGATACATTCCCCATTTGGGTATGAATTCGCCGGGTACATTGCGCAGACCCAGCCCGAGGAAATCGTTGATCTGTGTGGAGAAGATGGTGAGTGCTATACCGGCCGTGAATCCTACAACTATGGGGTAGGGGATGAACTTTATCACTGTGCCAAGTCTGAAGCAGCCGAGTGCCACGAGAATCAGTCCGGCCATGAAGGTCGCAACAGCGAGCCCTTCCAGACCGAAGTTGGAGATGATGTTGTAGACAATGACGATGAATGCTCCTGTGGGGCCGCCTATCTGTACGGAGCAGCCACCGGCGGCCGAGACGATGAAACCGCCGATGATGGCGGTGATAAGGCCCACGGTGGGGCTTACACCGCTGGCTATACCGAATGCGATGGCGAGCGGGAGTGCTACGATGCCCACGACGATGCCGGCCACAAGGTCGGACTTGAATTTTTCCATTGAGTAGTGACGCAGTGCCGAGATGAGTTTCGGTCTGAAGTCAATGGGTCCTGATAAGTTCATTGCTGTTACAATCTGATTTACTTTATTGTTCTTGTTTCACCCGGGTCGTCGCGACTTTTGGGTGTGAATTATACACATTGGTTTATTGACGGCGCAAAATTAGTGAAAAAATCTAAAATATTGGCTGATTCAACAAAAAAAATGCAAAAGATTTCAAACCTGCCGTCTTCTGTTAACTTGTTTTAGCGTAGGTGTGCGTTATTCCGGCCCATGTGCCGCATTACCTTTGCATTGTCAAAAAACAATGGAGACATAAAATATGGCAACATTTTCATCAATCAACCGGACAGATCTCCTGCAGGTGACCGGACGTCACGGCGGAGTCACAGTACTGACGCTGACTATCAGCGGGGTTTCGTCGATAGGCGATGTGTTCAGGCAGGTTCGAACATCTGCTCCGGATGGATGTGGAATTATGTCGCTGTCCCTCCGCAATCGTACACAGGGATGGACCCAGCAGCACAATATTGTGTTCAAGACCCGCGGCGCGCAGCGGGCAGGGGAGTTCCGTGGAAAACCGGATGGACTGCCTTCGCTTTTTGACAACGCGTAGACATTCCGCTCTTCTTTTTCAGAGTTCCTCCCGGATATCGCTGAGAAGGCGTTGGAGGCGGCGCTTGAATCGTGCGGTGAGAGTTGCACCGGCTTTGACAAGGTCTTCGATGGCCATACAACGTTCGAGGGCATTGACATTGTCAGCTGTGTGATGGTAGGCCTCGGCCATCATCAGGAGCACTTCCGGGTCGGACGGATTGAGAGTGTGGAGTGTGCGTAGCGGTAGGAGGGCGGATTGGTAGTCACCCATTGCCGCGTGGGTCTTGGCCAGTCCGGTGAGGGAGGACGCGTGATGCGGAGCAAGATTGAGTGCTTTCTCGAAGTTGGCGATTGCCGGCATTGTCAGCTCGTCCTGAAGGCAGTCATATCCCATCGAGCAGTATTCCTCGGCGAGGTCTGCAAGCTGTTGTTCACGGTTGGCGAGTTTATTCTCAAGTTCGTGGAGTCGTCCGTTGAGATGGCCGACTATGGAGAGTTTGCTGCGGGCAAATCGCATTTTCACAGGGTCGCTCAAGCATGGACGCAGTGTATTGGCAAGGATGAACGAGTCGAAAGCCTCGGCAAGTCGTCCCTCGTTGGCCATGGAGATGGCCAGCGCGTATGCTGCGTCAGCGCGAGCTCCTTCGATAGCGTCGTCGAAGAGCGATGTGTCGTTGAAATGGGATGCGAACCGGAGTACTGCCGGATTGACAAATATATCTCGTTCTGCTATGGTGGAGCGTAGTGTCAGTCCGTCAAACGAGCGGCATCGCGAAAGTGCTACATAGGTCTGTCCGCCTGCAAAGGCGCCTCGCCCGAGGTCTATGATGGCGTTGTCGAAAGTGAGTCCCTGGCTCTTGTGTATGGTGAGAGCCCACGCGAGTTTGACCGGGTACTGTGTGAATGTGCCCAGTACTTCCTCGGTGATTTTGCGGGTCTTGCTGTCATAATTGTAGCGGACATTGGCCCACATTTCTGGTATCAGAGTGTGGGTCTTGCCGTTCTCGAGCGTCACCTCTATGAGGTCGGCGGCAAGGGCGGTGACAGTGCCGAGCGTCCCGTTGACCCAGCGGCGTTCAGGGTCGTTCTTTATGAATACCACCTGTGCGCCTTCCTTGAGTGTCAGCTCGAGATCGGTCGGAAGTGCGTTGTCGGGGAAGTCATCCTTGATTTCCCCTGTGAAAGTGTGTTCCGGCTTTTTGATTGCGTCGAGGTGAATCTGGTTGGTGTAGTCCACCATATCGCGGCGTGTGGCGAGGGTCATGGTCATCTTCTTTTCGCCTGTCGAGGCCTCAGACTCCGGCACTACGCGTGAGTTGAGTCTGGCCAGATCAGTGGCTGTGACCGTGCAGGAACGGATGCGGTCGAGCATCGAGATGAAGTCGGGATCGCTTTGCCGGTAGACTTTGCGAAGCTCAACGGGGATGATGCAGATGTCAGCAAACGCTCTGGCCGAGAAGAAGAACTGGTTGGGGTAGTAGAGGCGGAGTATCGATTTCATTTCGGTCGATACAACCGGTTCGAGCTGGAAAATATCACCGACAAGCAGTAGCTGTATGCCGCCGAAGGGGAGTCTGGAGCGTCCGGTGAAGTGGCGCAGCAGGCGGTCCATGAAGTCGATGGTGTCGGCGCGCACCATCGATATCTCGTCGATGATTATCAGCTCCACCGAGCGGATGAGTTTGACGAGCCAGCCTGGATATTTCATTCTCTCGCTCAGGCGGTTGCGTGAGAATTCCGGATCGTCGGGCAGCACCGGATGGTGGGGCAGTCTGAAGAAGGAGTGCATTGTCTGGCCTTCGGCGTTGACGGCGGCTATACCGGTCGGCGCAAGCACCACCATCTCCTTCGGAAGATTTTCCTTTATATAACGCAGGAACGTAGATTTGCCGGTCCCGGCCTTTCCTGTAAGAAACACGGAGCGGGTGGTGTGGAGCAGGAGGTCCCACACTTTCTTGAACTCCGGGTTGTCAAGGTCAATCCGCTCCTCCTGCCCGGTGTGGGCTGGTGGAGCGGATTCCCTGTTTCTTGCTGTAGGTTTCCTTTCGGCCATTCAGCTGTGTGATGTTGTGGAATGTTCAGAATTTGAATCCGAGGGTGAGCACTACAGAATTGTTGTGGTCGGTCACTTTTGAGCGCGGAGCTCTCACTTCGTAGTTCTCGAGATCTATGTAGTCGGTATATGCGTGATAGTCGCTGCTGCGGTAGCGGTGAACGTAGGCCAGGTCGGCATAGAAGCGTTTGTAGCGGTAGCCAAGGCCTGCTGTTATATACTGGGTTGAACGGTCGAAGGTGTAGGCGGGCTGGGTCTCGGTATCATCGGGACCTGAGGTGTATACGTAGTCCACCTGTCCCTTGGCCGGATCCAGGATGTCGCTCTTCACGGGTGATGATTCATAGCTGTAGCCTGCACGCAGAGATACCTGCGGAGTGATACGGAACTCAGCTCCGAGTCTTATGATGTTGGTGCTATGGTAGTAGGTAGATATATCTTCGTTGGTGTCTCTGAAGTCGTTGCCGTTCCAGTCCTGAACTTTCATGGACGAGAAACCGCGATACTCATAGTCGGCGCTTATGATGGCACGCGAACCTATCACTCCTGCCACACCTACCATAAGTCTCCATGGAGAGTGTGTCTTGAAGTCAAACTCATCGAAGTCTGTGAAGGCTGTGCCCTTTACTGCCGATCCCTGGGGAGTGTAGGTGGGCGATGTGAAGTCATAGCTCATGGCACCCTGTCCCTGGTAGGTGAGGTTGTAGTAGGTGGGTGTGTGGACTGCGAGACCTATGCGGAACTCGTTGACGGGCTTGACAATCACGCCGGCCTTGAAATTGAAGCCGCTTCCGAAGATGCGCTTGTAGTTGTCGAGCTGGGTGTAGCCTGCACCGTTGTTGACGAATGTCTCGTCATATGGCACATTGGCTCCGCTCTGATAGTCTTCGCCGTAGGAGGTGTATTGCTTGAATTCCACGTCGGTGATACCGAATCCGATACCCCAGTAGACAGTGTTCATGACATTGCCGCCGAAGTTGATGGCATACTCGTCGATATATCCTCGTTCCTCCACGTCGAAGTAGCCGGTGGCACTCGTGGGATTATCGTAGTTGAAGAGTCCGGTGTAGCTGTTGGAGCCTGCGCTGAGAGGGTTGATGGAATAGGCATTGTAGAGCAGAATGCTGCTCCACGGTGTCATGGCCTCATAATCCTGGTAGGGATTGTATTCGCCTCCGGCATAGAGGTCGCCGGGGTAATATCCGTCCTTTGTGGTGTTGTTTGCCACGAAGTTGGTGTAGGACGAAGCGAGTTGTCCGAGGTTTCCGCGATAATGGCGGTCAAACGAGGCTACTCGAGAATAGCTTGCGCCCCAGTTGAAAAACGGCATTGCCGACGAATTGAGTCTAACGGCACCGACATAACCGAAATTGTTGCAGTTGACCTTGGTCTTGTTCAGAGGTGAAAGTCCGTCGGTCTTGGTGTTCATCATATTGATGTCGAGGGTTGCGGAGATGTCGCTTGAGCGGAACACTCCGATACCCGCGGGGTTCTGGTTGAGGGTGGAGATGTCGCCTCCGAGAGCGGTGAACGCGCCGCCCATTGACATGAATCGGGCCGAGCCGCGCAAATCACTCTGCGAGATGGAATAGGCGTCGACGGCGCTCTGCGCCGCCATGACCGAGGGGAGTGTGAGGATAATCCCCGCGAGTAGAGTCTTGTTCATGTTTAGTGTGGTGAAGTGTTGTACAACAATAGTTGATGTGGTCGGGAGCCTTAGCGGCCCCGCAATTTAATAACGCTCACCCCCGCCGGAATGTTGAGACCGTGCAGGGGATGAGTGTCTGAGAGTTAGTGGCGTCCGCGTCCGCCGCTTGTCGAGCGGCTACCTCCGCCACGACTGCCTCCTCCAAAGCTGCTGCCACGGCTGGAGCCTCCGCTGTTGTATGAGGGTGTGCGTGAGCCGTTAGTGCGGTTGCTGTTGTTATTGTATGAGGGACGCGAATTGGAGTTGCTGTTGTTGTAGGACGGACGGCTGTTGCCTGACGGACGTTGTGAGCCGACAGAGGGACGCTTGCCTGTGCCCACCGACGGGCGCTGAGTGCCGACAGATGGCCGGCCCGAGGGTCCATAACCGCCGTTGTAGCCCGGTCGGACTGCCGATGCTCCCTGGTGACGGTTGCCGCCGATGCCCACTGCGGGACGTATGTTGTTGCCGGGGCGTCCGGCTGTAGCTCCCGATCCGGGGCGATGGCTCGGGCGGGATATTCCTGCGCCGGGGTGGCGTGGGTTGTAGGGTCGGCTCCATCCCCATGAGGGAGTCCATCCCCACGACGGTCCCCATCCCCAGGATGGACCCCATCCCCATGAGGGCCCCCATCCCCAAGACGGTCCCCAACCCCAGGCCCAATATGGGTCATACCAGGAGTTCCAGTACCAGGGAGAGCCCCAGCGCCAGCTTGCACTCCAATAGGGAGAGTACCATCCGGTGCTCCATGCGGGGTAGAAGTAGTCATAACCCCAGTAGTCGGATGGGGTGTTGACAATGATGTTGACCTGGGTAGGTTCAGAATAGTAGGCCTCGGCAAGCTGCTTGTCGCCTGAGCCGCTCACGATTTCGGGGTTGTAGAATTGTTCTATGCGGCGGGTGTAGGCGAAGTCGGTCGATGCTGTGTCGGCAGGCAGTGAGTCTGACGCGGCGAATATGCCTCGGCGGTTGTAGTCGTCAACGCTGATGGTGCGGGTGCCGTTGACGGTGAAATTATCGGCCGAGGGATAGTCGGCAGGCACGATTTCGAGCTTGCCGTCGGGTGTGATGTAATATGTGTAGGTGTTTTGCTGCTGAGGCTGCTGTTTGACCTGCTTGGGCTCGGGTTTCGGAGCCTTTGAGGCATCGAAATATATATCGTCGTCATAATAGTCCTGGGCCCACGCGGAGAGCGAGCAGGCGGTGGCTATGGCAGCGAGCAGGACGAATGTTGTTCTTTTAGCTTTCATAATCGTCAAAGAAAAGTGGAGGTTTTAGGAGATTAGACACGAAATGCCACTATAAGTTTAACAACCACAAAGGCATTTTTCCACTTATAATTACAAAAATATGGAAAAATTCCCAAATGGCCAAATTTATTTAGAACACAAGGCCTTATTTTGTGATATGTTTAATTTTGTGTTATGATTTGTGAACAGAACAGACTATCTTTGCAGCGAATATGAAAGAGAGAGAATCTAATATGGAGCTGCTTCGCATAGCAAGTATGCTCATGGTGCTGATGGTGCATTTTGATGCTGCTTCGGTGGGCTTTCCCTCCGATGTGTCTTTGGCGGCTATGGATGCGCGTGACTGGTGGAGGCTTGTCACAGAATCGGCCGTAATTATTGGCGTCAACTGTTTTACACTTATCTCGGGTTATTTCGGCATACGTCTGCGGGTGCGTTCCACTGCGGGCTTCTGGTTTGAGTGTGTGGCCTATTCCGTGGCGATTGCATCTATGGCGTGTTTGCTCAAGCCTGAGAAGTTCGACCTGGTGTACTGGGCTGACAGCTGGCTGGTACTGAGTCATCCCAAACTGTGGTATGTGCCGGCCTATTTCATGCTAATGCTTGTCAGTCCGCTCGTCAATCGTGGCATGGCTGCGCTCACAGTACGTCAGAACATCATTCTCACCTCGATTTTTGTGGTCTGGAACATATGGGGAGGCTGGGTGTGGTGGGCCTCGTTCAATCCTACAGGCTACACTCCGATCCAGCTCATCATGGTCTATATGATAGGGCGTTGCATCAGGTTGTCACCTCGGGTGTCGGAGTCGGGAAAGTGGATCTGGGCTGTGGTATATTTCCTTGCTACGGCATTGGTGCTTTTCTCGGCCATATTCGTAGATTGCACGAGAGGGTTTGCCTATAACTCTCCTTTTGTATTGCTTCAGTCGGTTGCATTCTTCATGTTTTTCCTTGGCTTGAGGCTTCGTTCCCGTCTTGTCAATTTCCTTGCCCGTTCGGCTTTTGCAGTCTATCTCGTCCATATGTCTCCTGCGTTGTGGGGCGGGGCGCTCAAGCCGTTTATGGTTTCGTGCTGGAGGTCTATGGAGTTGTGGCAATATGCGCTCCTTGTTCCGTTTATGGCCGTGGTTATTTATCTGGCTGTGGTACCACTCGATATGGTGAGGCGACGGGTGTGGTCTCTAATGGAGCAATGGCTGCCCGACAAGGAGTTTGGCAAGCAGAGTCTGAAGTGATATCCCGATGAATCCGTGAGTGGGGAATAGAGAGTGTGTGTCGGAGGCTGTGGTCCGAGGTGTGTCTTCGTCGGTGACGTTCTGTGTGGAATCGTGCCGGCAGACATCGAGTCCGGCTTCTCTCAGTTCGCGAACGGAATGGAGCGAGATGGACACATAGTCGTCATATGGCATCATGCGATAAAGTTCTTCGACGGTTATAGTATTGGGTGTGTCGACCCGGTGTGTCGGAGGTGTGACGGCCGTGAGTGGAGCACCTGTGGCAAGATGGAGCGCTTTGTGCAGCATTGAGATGAGTTGTTTGCTGTCGCTGATGCTTCCCAGTGTCCGGTTTATTTCTCCGTGAATAAGATCGGCGGCGATTGCCATATCGCTATCGGGCGGTATACCGTCGGTAGTGACTGCAACGGCGTTGGCTGTCAGAGATGGCGCGGCGGTGTCGAATGTGATTTTCAGAAAGTTGCGTCCGAATGCTCCAGGGTTGGCAAGCAGACGGTTGTCGGGCATTTTCAGAATGGCTGCGGAGTGGTCGTGTCCGTAGATTCCTATGTCGGCCCATTTTGCTGCAGTAAATATTCTCTTGGCTTCCTCTTTCCCGGCGTGTATAAGCAACACTGTGAGGTGGGGTTTCGTGTGAAGTGATTGAAGACTATTCCTCACTTTTTCGAGAGCTTCGGATGGGTCGGTCACTGAGACGCCTCCCGGGAGCAATGGCGTTTCTCCGGTCAATACTCCTGTCACCGCCACTCTTGTATTTCCGCAAGTGAACAGTGCATAGGGACGTGGAATGGCTCCCGTATAGCTGTCGGGCAGAATGATGTTGCATACCACGGGCTGACAAGGAAGCCATGAGGGCAGGGGGAGCTGGAGGTCATGGTTGCCGGGACAGAATGCGTCATAACCGGCTTTCTGTATGAGTTTCTCCGCTCCGGGTCCTATGCAGTGGGCCTGGGGGGAGTCGGTGAGCATATCCCCGCAGTCAAGTACCAACACGTCCGCCCCATCATTGCGGATGGAGCGGACGTATGAGGCCACGGAGGCCATAGAGCCTCCGGTGGTGTGTCTGGAATCGGGCAGGTATCGGCCGTGGATGTCCGATGTGGCTATAAGTGTCAGTAAGCTCATGGATTTGGACCGGTGTATATGGCCCTGACTTTACCAACGGGGAGCTGTCCTTCCACTTTTAGCGGTATGCGACGGTCGTCGGCTGAAATCCAACCTGTTATAGGCGCTGAGCTTTGCTTCCCCTTGCGTGTGAAGGTGAAGTTGATTTTGTAGCTTGCCACATTCTCTCCGTTGAGTTCCACTGACGACTTTCCGCGATAGGTGATGCGCAGCTTTTCCTTTTTTGAACCGGAGAAAATGTTTAGCGTAACGCTTTCTCCCACGTTGATGTTATCAAAGTCGAGTGTGCGGAGGTAGAAGAAGGAACTGAGCATATCTACCGTCATTCCCGATGCTTCGAGCCGTATTGTCGACGAGGTGGTTTCGGCTCCGTTTTTCGGCCGTTTGTATCGGATGCATTCGGCTGAGAACTCGTTGCCTGACCTGGTGAAGTCGACGATGTCTTTTTTGTATTTCCCCTCTTCGTGGGCTATGTAGACGTATTTCACCGGATACAGCCCCTGTTTTGTCATTGTCGAGTAGAGGGTGTCGCGTAGCATATATATCCGATTGGCCCACGGGGCGTTGCGTCCGTAGAGGGTTGCACGGTAGAGGTTGCCGTCATTGCGAAGAGACAGGGTGGCATATCCCGCTACTTTGTTTATAAATCCCCACTTGTAGATGATGTCGTAGGTGAGGGTCTCGTCAACGAGACTCACGGCGGGGTTGTGGTGGGACTGCATGAGCTCTTGTGCTCCAGCCCTCGGGCCCGGGACTGACAGCAGGCTTATGGCGATAAGCGGAATGATGAAAAGGCGTTTCATTACGGTTTGGAAAGTGGGTGAGTATGATTTCGTGTCTCGGTCTCAGCAGCAGTCTTCCTTTTGCTCGGTGAGGGGGAGTGTGGCGTAGTGTGACTGTTCTATTTTCTTGTTGCGCCAGCATTTGCGGCACACCGCCATATAGCGGTCGTCGCCCCCGATTTCCACCTGCTCGCCCTGTTCCACGAAGTTTCCTTCGTGGTCAAGGCGCGCGTTGATTATGGTTTTTCGCCCGCAGGTGCAGGTGCTTTTGATTTCGTCGATTGTGTCGGCTATCTCGAAAAGACGCCGAGAACCCTCGAACAGATGGCTCCGGAAGTCGGTGCGGAGTCCGTAGCATATCACGTTGCTGCCATAGTCGTCTACCACGCGTGAGAGCTGGTCGACCTGTTCGGCAGTGAGGAACTGTGCTTCGTCCACGAGGAACCAATCAATGATTCCTCCCGCCTTTTCAGCAAGCTGTGAGGCCATTTCGTAGAGGTCGCTGTCATGGTAGATCCACATACATTCTCTTTCGATGCCTATGCGTGAGCGTATCACGTTGGCGTTCTCGCGTGTGTCTACCACCGGTTTCATGCACACATAGCGCATTCCGCGTTCCTCGAAGTTATATGCTGTTGTCAGCAGCAAGGCGGTCTTGGCCGAGCCCATTGTGCCGTAACGGAAATATAGTTTGCCTTTTCTGTTCATGATACCGCAAAGATAAGCATTATTTCCGTTCCTGCAAAACGTGTGGCAGACTACATCTGGCGAGTGAGGGTGTGGTCGATATCGTTGAGCTCGTATTTCATCAGCTGGCCTTTTATTTCGACATCGTCAAAGTGGGTCATGGATGCATATCTCGACAGCAGAGCGTGACGCAGGCCTGCCTCGATGCTTGCGCTCAGTGCAGGAGCAAGTGAATCGGTCTTTACAGCTTCCGGGTTGTAGGGGTTGGTGTTGACGGCTACATCCCTGGGGTCGATTGAGACTTTGAGTGTGGCAGGGTTGAGTCTTATGAGGAGTTCGTCGTCGTCAATCACGGTCCATGATCCCGAGATGGTGGTGTGTGCTGCGGTTGAGATGTTTATAGGCTCGATGAGGCTGTTGTCTCCGACCACCTGAGTGGATGTTGTCACCATTCCGGTGATGAGAAGCGGTCCGGCATGACAGCCGCGTCCGACGCAGGTATCGGGCTGGAAATCAAATGTGTCGATTATTGATGCTGTGATGGCCGACCGGTCGGTGAAGCTTTCAGGTGTTCCGGCCCACACGCCGGTCAGTTGTCCGGCCAGTCTGGCGTTGTTGTCGCATGATGTCGTCAGCAGGCCGCAGCTTATTGCCGCGCCGAAAATGCAGAGTGGAATAAGTCGTTTCATATTGTTATGACAATTGTCTTTAAGTGTTTTTAGTACTAAAACGTCTGAGGATGAAAATATGTTGTGTGTGAGTGTGTAAAATCCCGCCTTTTTTTCGATGGATTTGTATAGTAATTGTGAAAAAAACAAATAAGTTTCCTCGAAAGTTGGCGGTTTAGGTTAAAATATGTATCTTTGCATTATAAATCCTATATCTAATCCCATCGGTTGTGTATCAAAAACTTAGCATTTTCCTGGCCTGTGGCGCGATTTCTCTTGGCGCAATGGCCCAGTCCGGCGGTCTGACTGATATGTCCGCCAGTAAGCATTCAGTGATGTCCAATACTCCTCTCGGTGCCGTCAAGTGGACCGGCGGTTTTTGGGGCGAACGTTTCAATGTTTATAGTGGAACATCTCTTCAGAGTATGTGGGACACATGGAACAACCCGGACATTTCCCACGGATTCCGCAATTTCGAGATTGCCGCAGGCAGCCAGCAGGGTGAGCACTGGGGCCCTCCGTTCCACGACGGTGATATGTATAAATGGCTTGAGGCTGTAGCAGCTGTGTATGCGGTCAACAAGGACCCGAAGCTCGACGCTCTCATGGACAAGTTTATCGACCAGGTTGTCAAGGCTCAGCGTGAGGACGGCTATATCCACACTCCCGTCATTATTGATGAGCGCAACCGCGGTGTTGACACACACGCTACCGCGCATAAGGAGCAGACTGTGATAGGCACCAAAGTGGGAGCCGAGGACGAGAAGGGCGCGTTTGCCAACCGTCTCAATTTTGAGACCTATAATCTCGGCCACCTTATGACTGCCGGTATCACCCACTGGCGCGCTACCGGAAAGCGCACACTGCTTGACGCTGCCATCAAGGCCGCTGACTTTTTGTGTGGATTCTATGAGACTGCGTCGGCCGAACTTGCCCGCAATGCCATATGCCCCTCTCACTATATGGGTGTCGTGGAGATGTATCGTGCCACCGGCAATCCACGCTATCTTGAGTTGGCCAACAACCTTATTAATATACGCGGCCTTGTGGAGAACGGCACTGACGACAATCAGGACCGTATCCCGTTCCGTGACCAGTATAACGCCATGGGTCACGCTGTCCGCGCCAACTATCTGTATGCCGGAGTTGCCGACCTCTATGCCGAAACCGGCGAGGAGCAGCTTATGAAGAATCTTACATCCATCTGGAACGACATCGTGAACCGCAAGATGTATATTACCGGAGCCTGTGGCGCACTCTATGACGGCACATCGCCTGATGGTACCTGCTATGAGCCCGACAGTATACAGAAGGTACACCAAAGCTATGGCCGCCCGTATCAGCTTCCCAACAGTACAGCTCATAACGAGACTTGTGCCAATATAGGCAATATGCTTTTCAACTGGCGTATGCTTGAGTCTACCGGTGATGCCAAGTATGCCGACGTGGTTGAGACCGCTCTCTACAACAGTGTATTGTCGGGTGTCAGCCTTGACGGCAAGAAGTATTTCTATACCAACCCCCTGCGCATCAGCAACGACCTGCCTTATACTCTGCGCTGGCCGAAGGAGCGCATGGAATATATCAGCTGTTTCTGCTGCCCGCCAAACACTCTCCGCACCATCTGCGAGGCCCAGAACTATGCCTATACTGTCAATGATGACAATATCTGGTGTAACCTCTATGGTGACAACGAACTGTCGACAGTGCTTGGCCTCGGCAAAAAGAGCCCTGTGGAGATATCACAGCATACAGCCTATCCCTATGACGGAAAGGTGGAGATCACAATGAACAAGGTGCCGAAGAAGGGCGAGTTTACGCTCAATTTCCGAGTTCCGTCATGGTGTGAGTCTGCCACACTCACAGTCAATGGTGAGTCTCAGCCGATTTCGGTGAAGCCCGACACCTATGTTCCCGTGCGCCGTCACTGGAAGGCCGGTGATAAGGTGGTGTTTGATATGGAGATGAAGACACGCCTTCTCGAATCCAATCCTCTTGTGGAGGAGACCCGCAATCACACCGCTGTGAAGCGCGGACCGATTGTATACTGCGTGGAAAGCATTGATATCGAGGGTGGAAAGTCGATTGACGATATTCTCATTCCGGCTGATGCCACATTTACTCCACGTGACATCACAATAGACGGAAGCACTATGACAGCGCTTGACACCGAGGCTCTTCTTGCTGATGGCGGCGACTGGACCGGAAAACTCTACCGTCCTGTCACAACACCCGACAAGAAGGTCAAGGTCACACTCATCCCGTATTATGCGTGGGGCAACCGCGGCAACGCCGAAATGAGTGTCTGGATTCCCCTTTCCCGCTAACTCAACTTTCATCATGAAGAGAACGTTACTGACAACAGCAACAGCTATTTTCACGTCCACAGTCATTTGGGCGGCAGACGTATATGTGTCGCCCAGTGGCCGCGATTCCAACAACGGTACTTCGCCTGAGACGGCGAAGGCAACCCTCACTTCGGCCCTTCGCCAGGCCCGCGAAATGCGTCGCCTCAACGCTCCGGGAGTGGAGGAGGGTGTCACCATCCATATGGCTGACGGTGTGTATCCTTTGTATGAGCCGGTATTTGTGAGACCGGAGGATAGTGGCACACCAACATCTCCGACTGTGATTACCTCCACCGGTGGTGCTTGTCTCAGCGGCGGTGTCAGAATAGATGGCTGGAAGAAGCAGGGTAAGCTGCTTGTGGCCGATGTCCCCATGTTTAACGGACGCCCTCTCGACTTCCGCCAGCTGTGGGTCAACGGACGCAAGGCTGTCCGTGCCCGCGATGTGGAGGATTTTGAGAAGATGGCGCGTATCATATCGAATGATCCTGCCAACGAAATCCTCTGGGTTCCATCCGAGTCGGTCAAGAAGATAGCCAATGCTCCGTCTGCCGAGATGGTGCTTCACGAGATGTGGTGTGTGGCCAATCTGCGCATCAAGTCCATAGAGTTCCACGGCGACAGTGCTGCAGTACGTTTCCATAATCCTGAGAGCCGCATCCAGTTTGAGCATCCCTGGCCAAGGCCTATGGTTACGACCGATGGTCATAACTCGGCGTTCTATCTCACCAATGCACGTGAACTTCTCGACTGTCCCGGAGAGTGGTTTCACGATATCGCCACCCGTAAGCTTTACTATTATCCGCTTCCTGGCGAGAAAGTGGCTGAGGCAATAGTCCCTGCAGTCGAGACGCTTCTTCTTGTAGAGGGTACGATAGACCGTCCGGTCACCAATGTCTCCTTTGACGGCATTACCTTTGAGTATACTACGTGGATGCGTCCGTCCGAGAAGGGACACGTGCCCCTTCAGGCAGGAATGTATATGACGGACGGTTATAAGCTGCGTCCGTCGATCGACCGTTTCCAGAACCATAAGCTCGACAATCAAGGCTGGCTTGGCCGTCCGGCCTCCGCAGTGGTGGTCAAAGCGGCCCGCGACATAGATTTTACAGGCTGTACATTCCGCCGTCTTGGCTCTTCGGGTCTTGACTATGAATGGGCTACCGAAGGAGGTATTGTCAAGGGTTGTCTTTTTACCGATATTGCCGGAAACGGTATTGTGGCCGGCAGTTTCAGTCCCTCGGCTCTCGAGACCCATCTTCCGTATGATCCGTCGGACGAGCGTGAACTTGTCAGCGGGCTTACGATTGAGAACAATTATATTAATGATGTCTCGAATGAAGACTGGGGAACGCTCGGTATTGCGGCCGGATTTGTGCGCGGTATCAATATAGAGCATAATGAGATCAATGATGTGTCTTACTCTGGTATCAGTCTCGGGTGGGGATGGACACGCACTGTCAACTGTATGCGTAACAACCGCGTTCATGCCAACCGTATCCACAATTATGCCCGTCATATGTATGATGTTGCCGGAGTATACACTCTCGGTTCACAGCCTCACAGCTGGGTGACGGAGAACTGTGTATACGATATCTATACCCCCGGCTATGCCCATGACCCTCACCACTGGTTCTATCTGTACACTGACGAGGGATCTTCATTCATCACTGTAAAAGACAATTGGACCGAAGGCGAGAAGTTTCTGAAAAATGCCAACGGTCCCGGCAATACCTGGGAAAACAACGGCCCCATGGTCAATGATTCCATCAAGGCTGCAGCCGGTCTCACTAAAGAATTCATCCACCTTAAATCAAAATAAATCAGTCACACCCTTATGAACAAGAGATGGTCAGCCGCCATCGGTGCTATTGCAATAGGTCTTGCGGCTTCCGCACAGACATGGATATGGTATCCGGGCGACTATGAGATATGGCTCGGTAACAAGATGAACAACAACCGCACCGAGCGCGGAGCTTTCTTCCCCCCGTTCTGGAAATCGGACAGCCACTATGTCACTGTGGAGTTCAGCAAGCAGCTTGACCTTGCAGAGCCGGAGGAGATTGAGATTTATGCCGAAGGAAAGTATAACGTTAAGTTTGACGGGAAGCTCCAGTTTGGTATGCCCCGCAAATTCACTCTGCCTGCCGGAAAGCATAACCTCAATATCAAGGTGTGGAATCAGGCGACCCCTCCTGCCATTTATATAAAGGGTAAGACTGTGAACACTGATCCTACATGGCGCGTCACCTATGAGGACAAGGAGTGGATTGACGAGAGTGGCAAGGCAAGCGATACTTCTGCGACAATCTATGCCGATGCCGGTTATTGGAATTTTGACGATCCGGCCACACCTCCGTCTCAGTTCAGTCTCTCGCTTGAGCCGATGGATTATGTGTCGGTGGAGGAGAAGACAGCCGACGGCGGACGTCTGTATGACTTCGGCAAGGAGACATTCGGTAGAGTGGTGCTCAAGAACACTATGGGCAACGGTGTCGTGAATATCTATTATGGCGAGAGCCCCGAGGAGGCTCTTGACCTTGACCACTGCGAGACTTTGGACAAAATAGGGTTCTCAAGCGACAATGTCACTGACCTTGCCACCAACAGTGTGTCAAGTCGGGCTTCGGAGTATACGCTTGACAATACTAAGGCGTTCCGCTATGTCTATGTGGCTCCCGAGAACGGGGTGAATGTGGGCGATGTGGCTATGCTCTATGAGTATGCCCCCGTGGAGTATCGCGGAAGTTTCAAGTGTAGCGACCCTCTGCTCAACGATATCTGGAATGTCGGCGCTTATACCATGCATCTGACTACCCGTGAGTTTTTCATAGACGGTATCAAGCGTGACAGATGGGTGTGGAGCGGCGATGCCGTGCAGAGCTATCTGATGAATTACTATCTCTTCTTTGACAGTCCGGCCGTCAAGCGCACTACACGTCTGCTTCGCGGCAAGGATCCTGTCACCGCGCATATCAACACCATTCTTGACTATACGTTCTACTGGTTTATAGGTATATATGATTACTATCTGTATACTGGCGACGAGGCCTTCCTAAAGGAGATATATCCCGGCATGAAGACTCTGATGGACTATGTCCTGTCACGTACGAATAAAGACGGTATGGTGGAGGGTCTCACCGGTGACTGGGTGTTTGTGGACTGGGCTGATTTCCCTATGAGCAAAAAGGGTGCTCTCTCGTTTGAGCAGATTCTGTTCTGCAAGAGCCTCGAGACAATGAAACTCTGTGCTGATGTGCTCGGAGACGGTGGTGATGCTGAAAAATACGGCAAGCTCGAGGCGTCTCTCCGTGCCAAGCTTCTCCCTACATTCTGGGATGAGAAACGCCAGGCTCTCGTTCACAATGTGGAGAACGGCAAGAAGAGCGATCAGGTCAATAAGTTTGCTAATATGTTTGCCATCAATCTCGGATTTCTCGATCAGGCCACTACGGACTCTGTGATGAAGAATGTGATGCTGAATCCCGAGGTTCCGGCTATCACTACTCCCTATATGCGTTTCTATGAACTCGAGTCGCTTTGTGCGCGCGGTATGCAGGACAAGGTGCTCGGCGAGATGAAGGATTACTGGGGCGGTATGCTCAAGGAGGGTGCTACATCCTTCTGGGAGAAGTATAATCCCGGTGACAAGGGCACTGAACATCTTGCCATGTATGGCCGTCCCTACGGCAAGAGTCTGTGTCATGCATGGGGTGCGAGCCCGATCTATCTCATAGGCAAATACTATCTCGGTGTGAAGCCTGTGAAGCCCGGATATAAGGAATTTTCAATCACTCCCGACCTCGGTGGACTCAAGTGGATGGAAGGAACCGTGCCTACTCCCAACGGTGAGATCAGCCTGTATGTTGACCGTGACAAGATGAAGATACGTGCTACAGAAGGGGAGGGGTATCTGTATATAATGTCGGCAAGGACTCCGAAGTCGTCTTATGGCAAGTTTGAGAAGACCGGCAAGAATTCCTACCGTCTTTGGATTGATACAAAGGATGAGATAAATATCAAGTATAAAGAAATCTGAATATATCACTTAGAAAATGACCAAGTTTTTCAAGTCTCTGGCAGTCGCATTCACCACTATTGCAGTGTGGAGTTGCAGCGAACGCCCGACAGTAGCGATAGAGTATCCCGAGGGTGCTTCAAATCGTATTGAATTTGCTGCCGGACACCTCAAGTCCCAGCTCGAAGAAAATGGCTACAATGTAGTAGATGCCAAGTCGGAAACTGTGTCGGAAGGCGTAAAGGTAATCTATCTCTCGCAGGCTTCAGACAGTGTCGGCCCTAAGGAGGGTTTTACCATATTGTCTTCAGGCGATGATATCCGCGTGGTCGGTAATGATGCCTCGGGTGTCATATATGGCTGTCGCGAGCTTATTGACCGTGTGAAGACCGACGGAAACCTCGACAATCTCCCTGCCGAGGTCAAGGACGCTCCCGAGATGGTGCTCAGAGGAACTTGTGTCGGTGTGCAGAAGCCCTATCTTCTCGAAGGACGCGCGGTGTATGAGTATCCGTATACTCCGGAGAATTTCCCCTGGTTCTATGACAAGGAGTTGTGGATCAAGTATCTCGATATGCTTGTGGAGAACCGTATGAACTCGCTTTATCTGTGGAACGGTCACCCGTTTGCGTCTCTCGTGAAGCTTGAGGACTATCCGTTTGCCGTGGAGGTGGACGACGAGACATTCCGCAAGAATGAGGAGATGTTTTCGTTTCTCACCACCGAGGCCGACAAGCGAGGTATCTTTGTGATCCAGATGTTCTACAACATTCTTGTATCCAAGCCTTTTGCGGAGCATTACGGTATAAAGACCCAGGACCGCAACCGCCCCATCACTCCATTGATCAGCGACTATACCCGCAAGAGTGTGGCCGCGTTTATCGAGAAATATCCCAATGTGGGTCTTCTGGTATGTCTTGGCGAGGCAATGGATACGTATGACGATGATGTCAAGTGGTTTACCGAGACTATTATACCCGGTGTGAAGGATGGCCTGTCGAAGCTTGGACGCAGCGACGAGCCCCCGTTGTTGCTCCGTGCCCATGACACGGACTGCAAGGCTGTCATGGATGCCGCCCTTCCTCTCTATAAGAATCTCTATACGATGCATAAGTATAACGGAGAGTCGCTCACCACGTATGAGCCCCGTGGACCATGGACCGAGATTCATCGCGGACTTAGCTCGCTCGGTAGTGTACACATAAGTAATGTGCATATTCTCGCTAATCTTGAACCATGGCGCTGGAGTTCGCCTGATTTTACACAGAAGGCTGTAAAGGCCATGCATGACGTTCATGGTGCCAACGCGCTTCATCTTTACCCCCAGGCCTCTTACTGGGACTGGCCATATTCAGCCGACAGTGTTGCCGGAGGCCGCGAGCTGCAGCTCGTCCGCGACAGCCTCTGGTATGAAGGTTGGGGCCGATATGCATGGAATTGCCGTCGCGACCGTGATGAAGAGGTGAAGTATTGGAACCGCCGTTTTGCCCGCACCTATGGTCTGTCTGACGACAAGGGTTCTCACATACGCACTGCTTTTGAGGAGTCGGGCGAGATTGCCCCCAAGCTCTTGCGTCGTTTCGGTATCACTGAAGGTAACCGCCAGACCCTTCTGCTCGGTATGTTCATGAGCCAGCTTGTGAATCCCTACAAGTATACCATCTACCCCGGCTTCTATGAGAGCTGTGGCCCGGAGGGTGAGAAGCTCATTGAGTTTGTGGAAAAGGAGTACAACAGTATGCCCCATGTCGGAGAACTTCCGCTCGACATCACTGCCCAGTGTGTGGCTCATGGCGACAAGGCCGTGGCTGCGATTGAGAGTGTCGGGAAAGTGAGTGCGAACAGTGACCGTTTTGCCCGAGTGACCAATGATATGCATTGCTACCGTCTGTTTGCTTACTTCTTTGACCGCAAGGTCAAGGCTGCCCGTAAGGTGCTCGACTATCAGTATACAAAGGATATCAAGCATCTCGATGAGGCTGTTCCCCTCCTTGAAGAGAGCCTTGATTACTATCGTCAGCTCGTTGACCGTACAAACGGGACTTATCTGTATGCCAATAGTATGCAGACCACCATGCGCCGTATTCCTATTGCCGGCGATGATGGCAAGAACAAGACCTGGGACGAATTGTATGTCCATTATCAGAAGGAGCTTGATAATTTCAAAAACAATATCTCTATGCTTAAGGACAAGGCCGCCGGTAAGTCGGCCGGAGTTGAGGCTGAGATTGTCGCTGCCCGTCCGGCCGATGTGGCTTTCAAGAGCCCTCTGCGCCGTGTCACTCTTGCCAAGGGTGCCACTCTCCTGGAGAATATGCCTGATGCAAAGGTCGAAGCGCTTGCTCCGGAACTTGAGGGTCTGACTGCGTTTGTTGTCAATGGCGATGTACAGCGCAAGGAGGGTACGAATCTTGAATTCTCGACAAAACAGTCGGTGAAACTTCTTGTAGGTTACTTTAAGGATGACCAGAAGAAGTATGCTAAGGCTCCGAAGCTTGAGACCGACGCTTCTGCCAATGAGTATGGCCAGGCCGAGCCGGTGCTTACTAACGCCATTCATCTCGACAAGATGCCTCTTGCCAATATCCATGCGTATAATTTCGGCCCCGGCGATCATTCTCTGATGCTTCCCAAGGGTTATACACTGATTCTCGGAATGACATCTGATGACATCAAGCCTCGCAATGCCTCTCTTGCCGGTACAGAGGAGGCTATGGACTGGCTTTTCTATTAATGTATATCTTTCAATATAGCTAAATTTTTCCCGAACATCTGTCTGAAATATATGAGACGACTGTTTCTAACTATCACCCTCGCAGCCATTTCGGTTGCGGGGGGATATGCCGGCCAACACGTATCGCAGGAACGTATGGCTGAGGTTTACCGCGAATCACGTACACCGTATAAGTATGGACTCGTTGTAGCTCCTGAGGACAATAATCATAAGATAGACTGTCCCACGGTGTTTCGTGTCGCCGATAAGTGGTATATGACATATGTTGTCTATAACGGTCGCTCCGGACAGGATGGTCGCGGATATGAGACATGGATAGCGGAGAGTGATAATCTCTTGGAGTGGAATACTCTCGGGCGCATTCTTTCGTATACCGATACCGGGTGGGACCGCAATCAGCGAGGAGGATTTCCGTCGCTGATTGACTGGACCTGGGGTGGCTCATATAACATTCAGAGCTACAAGGGTAGGTATTATATGACTTATATCGGCGGTGAAGGCACCGGATATGAGGCTGTCAATGCTCCTCTATATGTAGGTCTGGCCTGGACAAAGGGTAATCCAGGGACTGCTCACGAGTGGGATTCGCTTGACCGTCCCATCCTTTCAATCAATGACAAGGATACACAGTGGTGGGAGTCTCTCACTCAGTATAAGAGCACGGTGTATAGCGACGAGGCCAAGACTCTTGGTGCTCGTTTTGTGATGTACTACAATGCGGGAGGTGTCAATCCCGAGACCGGTATCAAGGGTGAGCGTATAGGTATAGCTTTATCCAACGATATGAAAAAATGGCGGAGATATGAGGGTAATCCTGTCTTCACCCACGAGGCTCAGGGTACAATCACCGGAGATGCCCAGATAGTGAAGATGGATGATCTCTATGTGATGTATTATTTCTCGGCGTTCAATCCGTCGCGCCCCTACAAGGCGTTTAATACGTTTGCTTGTAGCTATGACCTCCTTACGTGGGATGACTGGGAGGGTGATGACTTGATATACCCCACCAAGCAGTATGACGAATTGTTTGCCCACAAGAGCTATCTTGTGAAGCATGACGGAGTGGTCTATCACTTCTATTGCGCTGTAAACAATGCTGACCAGAGAGGTATTGCTGTTGCCACGAGCAAGCCTATGGGGCGCTCCTCTGTCCGTTTCCCCGAGCGTCCGGCCACCGGGCGCCGCACTCTGACGAGTCTCAACAACGGCTGGAAGACATCTCTTGCCGACAAGAGCTCGAGAGTGCTCACTGTTGATATTCCTCACAACTGGGATGACTATTACGGGTATAGACAGCTCACACACGGCAATCTCCACGGAGCCGCCGACTATACCAAGTCCTTTGGTATGGGAGCAAAGGTGCCCGGAAAGAGATATTTTATCAATTTCGAAGGTGTTGGCACATATGCCACCGTTGTATTGAACGGTCACTCTTTTGGTCGTCGTCCGTCAGGCCGTACTTCGTTCACACTGGATGTGACCGATTATCTGAAATTCGATGGTGAAAACATTCTTGAGGTCAAGGGCGAGCATCCAGAGATGATAGCCGATATGCCGTGGGTGTGTGGCGGATGCTCTTCGGAATGGGGCTTCAGCGAAGGTTCGCAGCCTCTCGGTATATTCCGTCCGGTCACTCTCGAGGTGACTGACGAAGTGCGTGTTGAGCCTTTCGGAGTCCATATATGGAATAATGACAAGGCTGACTCGGTGTTCGTGGAGACTGAGATCAAGAACTATTCACGTGAGGTGGCCGAGTTTGACTTTGTCAATAAATTTGCCAATGCTGATGGCAAGCAGGTGTTCCGTCTCACAGAGCACGTCACTCTGCAACCGGGCGAGACACGTGTCATAGCCCAATCGGCTCCTGTGGAGTCTCCGCATCTTTGGAGTCCCTCCGATCCGTATCTCTATAAACTTTCCACCATGGTGAAGCGCGGAGGCAAGACCACAGAGGAGGTGTCTACACCCTATGGAATCAGTACCTATTCATGGCCTGTCAAGCGCAATGATGGCGACGGACGGTTCTACCACAACGGCAGTCCGTTGTTTATCAATGGTGTGTGTGAGTATGAGCACCAGTTCGGAGCCTCTCATTCTTTCAGTGACGAGCAGGTGGCTTCGAGAGTCAAGCAGATAAAGAATGCCGGATTCAATTCTGTCCGTGATGCCCATCAGCCTCACAATCTCCGCTATCAGGAGGCTTGGGATAAGGAGGGTATCCTGTTCTGGCCACAGTTCTCGGCCCATATTTGGTATGACACTCCGGAATTTCGCGATAACTTCAAGTCGTTCCTGCGCCAGTGGGTTAAGGAACGCCGTAACTCTCCCTCCGTTGTGATGTGGGGACTTCAGAACGAAAGTACTCTTCCGCGCGACTTTGCGGCAGAGTGTGCCGAGATTATCCGTGAGATGGATCCCATGGCCCGTAATATGCGTGTCATAACAACCTGTAATGGCGGAGAGGGTACCGACTGGAATGTGATACAGAACTGGAGCGGAACCTATGGCGGTGACATATATAGCTATGACAAGGAACTGTCACGTCCCAACCAGCTTCTTAATGGTGAGTATGGTGCATGGCGTTCCATAGGATTCCATTCCGAACCGTCGGAGTTCCGTGCGGATGCGCCTTGGACCGAGGAACGTATGTGTGACCTCATGGAGACAAAGGTGCGTCTGGCCGAACAGGCAGCCGACAGTGTATGCGGCCACTATCAGTGGATATACAGCAGTCACGACAATCCCGGACGTCGCCAGCCCGACGAAGCCTACAGAATGATTGATAAGGTGGGGCCGTTTAACTACAAGGGTCTCGTCAGTCCCTGGGAGGAACCCACAGATGTATATTATATGTACAAGGGCAATTATACTTCTCCGAAGTCAGACCCGTTTGTATATATAGCTTCCCACACATGGCCCGGACGATTTGAGGCACCACGGAGTGCCGAGATAAACGTGTACAGTAACTGTGATTCTGTTCTGCTGTTCAATTCCGTGAATGGCGAGCAGTTGCTTGGCACACGCAAGAAGGGCGGAAAGGGTACACACTTTGTGTGGAAGAGTGTGCCGGTAACCTATAATGTTCTTCGTGCCGAGGGATATTATGAGGGACGCAAGGTGGCCGAGGATCTTATTCTTCTCGATAATCTTGCAAAGGCTCCAGGATTTGATAAGCTTCTTTCTCCAGGGTCGACAGCTCTCAAGGGTGAAGCTGGCTACAATTATATCTATCGCGTCAACTGTGGCGGAGATGCATACAGGGATGAGTTCGGCCAGCTTTGGCAGGCCGATGACACAACTGTGTCACGTTCGTGGGCTCAGGATTTTCCCGGTCTCACATCTCCATATCTTGCCAGCCAGCGCGTCACCTATGATCCTGTGTCTGGTATGAATGACTGGAAGCTTGCCCAGACATTCCGGTTTGGCCGCCATAAGCTTTCATATCGTTTCCCGGTTCCGGTCGTAGGTGATTATCGTGTGGAGTTTTACTTCATAGAGCCATGGCATGGAACCGGTGGCGGAGAGGGCACCGATTGCGAGGGTCTTCGCATTTTCGATGTCGCTGTCAACGGAGAGACTGTCATAGACGATCTTGATGTGTGGGCTGAGGCCGGACACGACCGTCTGTTGAAGAAGGTGGTCAATTGCAAGTCTGAGGACGGATTCATAACTGTCGACTTCCCTGAAGTGAAGTCCGGACAGGCTGTGATTTCGGCTATCGCGATAGCAACTCTCGACAAGACTGCTGCCGTGGCTCCTGTGTCCGCTCCTGCTATGAACTGGGCTGCTGCCGACAGGGATGTCGTGGGAAAAATGCCCTCTGAGATGCTTCCCAAGGATGAAAATGCACGTGCCGCTGTAAATTATCAGGCAGAGGACGCTAAACTTTCCGGGAAGTTTTCAGTCAAAGAGTTTAAGAAGCAGAATGGTGTCTTTTTTGATGGCAAGGGAAGCATAGAATGGACCATTTCCACCGGTCTGGCACAGGTCTATGCGCTCCGATTCAAGTTTATGAATGTCAACAAGAACGCCGTTCCTGTCAATATGAAACTTATCGCCCCCAACGGAGCTGTGTTGAAGGATGACACCATCAGTCTTCCTGACACTCCCGAGAAGTGGCGATGCTAAGCACCACTACCGGCGGCTTCATCAACGCCGGAACATATAAAGTTGTCATATCCGCTCCCGATATGAAGGGGGTGGCCTTTGACGCGCTTGAAATACAGTAACCGGAACATCATGAAACTACAGCTGCCATTAGCTTTTATAGTCATCTCTTCTCTCTCGTCTGTGGCGCAGGAACGTCCTGCCCGCGAATGGGAGAACCATCATATTCTCCAGATTAACCGTGAGCCTGCACGTGCGGCTTTCATTCCTTTTGGCGATGTCCGTGGAGACCGTTCACGCTCTCTCGACGGTGAGTGGCGTTTCCACTGGTCTCCGACTCCAGATGGCCGAGTGGCAGGATTCGAGAGGCCGGAATTTGACGATTCCTCATGGTCGCATTTCAATGTGCCAGGTGTGTGGGAGGTGAATGGATACGGTACGCCCATCTATGCTTCGGCAGGCTATACTTTCAAGATCAATCCTCCATATGTGACCGATACTCCCAAGGAGAACTTTACAGCTTTTGTGGAGCGCAATCCGACAGGTCAGTACCGGCGCACATTCTCTGTGCCCGATTCATGGCTTTCCGGAGGCCAGACATTCCTGCGCTTTGACGGTGCGATGAGTGCTTTCTATGTGTGGATTAACGGAGAGAGTGTAGGGTACTCCCAGGGTAGTACTGAAGCTTCAGAGTTTAATGTCACCCCCTATATAAGAAAAGGTGAAAATGTAATAGCGGTTGAGGTCTACAAGTATTCGGACGGATCCTATCTTGAAGACCAGGACTATTGGCGTTTCGGCGGCATTCAGCGTGATGTCACTCTTTTTCACACTCCTGATGTCCGTATTCGAGACTTCACAGTGCGCACTCTTCCTGAAAACGGGTATGAGGATTTTCTTTTGCAGGTCGATCCGCTCTTCTCGGTGTATGACGGTAACCGTGCTACGGACTACCGGCTTCGAGTGGAGGTGGCCGATGGCGGCAATGTGATGTTTGATACCGCAGTCGTCATAAACGAGATACTCGATCTTGACCACAAGGCTGCCGTGATGAACAAGTGGTATCCCCAACGCGGTCCGCGCAAACTCGGGCGAATCACACATCTCTTTAAGTCGCCACGTCGATGGACTGCCGAGACCCCCGAGCTTTACGATCTCAGACTCACCCTGTGTGATGAGGCCGGGAAGCCTCTTGAAAGGGTGTCATCTAAAATAGGTTTTCGCAGTGTAGAGATAAAGGACGGACGTGTTCTCGTCAACGGTGCGCCAATACGTTTCCGCGGTGTCAACCGCCATGAGCATGATCCTCTCACAGCCCGCGTGATGACTGATTCGCTCATGATCAAGGATATTAAGCTGATGAAGCAGGCCAATATCAACGCCGTGCGTACCAGCCACTATCCCAATCATCCGAGATGGTATGAGCTGTGCGATTCTCTCGGTATGTATCTTATGGACGAAGCCGATATCGAGGAGCATGGCCTGCGTGGCACACTTGCGAGCACTCCAGACTGGCACGCGGCCTTCCTTGACCGTGCTGTCCGTATGGCAGAGCGTGACAAGAACCATCCGAGCGTGATTGTGTGGAGTATGGGCAACGAGAGTGGCTACGGTCCGAATTTTGCCGCTATATCTGCATGGCTGCATGATTTTGACCCTACTCGCCCGGTACATTATGAAGGTGCCCAGGGTGTCGATGGTGAACCTGATCCTGCCACAGTGGATTTTATAAGCCGATTCTACACACGCACACAAGACGAATATCTGAATCCCGGTATAAAAGAGGGTGCTGACGAAGAACGTGCCGAGAATGCCCGGTGGGAACGTCTGCTTTCCATAGCCCGCCGTGAAAACGACAATCGTCCGGTCATAACCAGCGAATATGCCCATGCCATGGGTAATGCCATGGGTAACTTCCGTGAATACTGGGATGAAATATACAGCCATCCGCGTATGGCCGGAGGATTCATCTGGGACTGGGTGGACCAGGGAATATTCACTACATTGCCCGATGGCTCAGTTAGAGTGTCGTATGGCGGTGATTTTGGCGACAAACCAAATCTGAAGGCTTTCTGTCTCAACGGAGTTGTGTTTGCCGACCGGTCACTGAATCCCAAGTATTATGAAGTGAAGTCAGTCTATTCGCCTGTCGCTGTATCGCTTGAGTCCTATGATCCTGCAACAGGGGTGGCTGTATTGCGTTTCATCAACCGCAACCATCATTCTGATTTGTCGTCATACAGCTGTACATACACTCAGGTCGTTTCCGGCCGTCCGGGCAAGACGGGTGTAATATCGCTTCCGGCTCTTGCTCCCGGAGAAGAAGGTACAGTGTCGGTCACTGTCGGTAAGGTTCCTTCGGGAAAAGACTATCGTCTTAATATATCCGTGAGCCTGGCCGAGGATGCTCTCTGGGCAGAGGCCGGCCACGAGGTGATGAGCGAGCAGTTGACGATAGCTGACAATATGCTGGCTGAAGTAAAGGGTGAGGTAAAGCCTTCTGGACGAATTTCGGTCAGTGACAATTCTTCGGCACTGACACTTTCGTCGTCAGCCGTCACAGTGGCTTGGGACCGGAATACGGGTGATCTGAACAATCTGACCTACAAGGGCGAACAAATTTTCACCGGTTCTTATTTCCAGGCGTTCCGTGCTCCGACTGATAATGATAAGAGTTTCGGAAACTGGCTTGCAAAGGACTGGGCTAAGAACCGCATCGATTCTCCGACGGTGACACTCGAAAGTCTCACGTATGATATAAAGAGTCCTGCCGAGATTAAGGTGGAGGCTGTTCAAATATATGGCTATGCTGAGGGAAGAATCAAAGTGGAGAGCACTTACACTGTATATGGCAACGGTGTGATTGATCTTGACCAGACCTATACAAGGGAGGGAGAGCTTCCCGAACTTCCGCGTCTTGGCATGACGTTTGTGGCCGAGAGGAAGTATGACCGTTTCTCATGGTATGGCTACGGGCCGATGGAGACTTATCCCGACCGTCATGAGGCTGCTTCCATCGGACGCTGGAGCAGCAATGTCGATGAGCAGTACACTCATTTCCCCAGACCACAGGATTCTGGCAATCATGAGGATGTGGCCGAGCTGTCCCTGTGTGATACAAAGGGAAGAGGTGTGAAAGTGTCTTCAACCGGAGCTCTTTTCTCGGCATCCGCGCTGCCATATTCCACTGCTGATATTGCCGCTGTGAACCACGATGTTGACTTGCGAGACAGTGGTCGCGTCTATCTTAATCTTGATGCTGCCGTGCTCGGTTTAGGCAACAGCAGCTGTGGTCCGGGTGTGTTGAAAAAGTATACTATTTTACCCGGTGTAATAACCTTGAACGTAAGGTTCTCTCCCGTGAAGTGAAAAAATTAAATCTATACTATAAATGAATAAATCAGTTATCACTATTCTCTCTGCTTTCATGGGACTGTCTCTGGCAGCCCAGACCGTCAATACAGAGCGGCAATATCTTTCCGGAACCGGTTGTGACGACATGGTGGAATGGGATTTCATGGTCTCGGACGGCAACAATTCCGGCAAGTGGAGCAAAATAGGAGTCCCTTCGTGCTGGGAGCTCCAGGGCTTCGGTACATATCAGTACGGAATGAAATTCTATGGCAAGGCTTTTCCCGAGGGTGCGGCCGATGAGAAGGGAACATATAAGTATGAGTTTGAACTGCCAGAGGATTGGCGTGGCAAACAGATAGAGCTGGTGTTTGACGGCTCTATGACCGACACATATGTTGAAATCAACGGTCGCAAGGCCGGCTCGAAACATCAGGGCGGATTCTATCGCTTTATCTATGATGTGAGCGACCGTGTGTTCTTCGGTCCCAAGAAGAAGAACCGCATCGAGGTCACAGTGGCCAAGGAGAGCGAGAATGCCGGTGTGAACCTGGCAGAGAGACGTGCCGACTATTGGAATTTCGGAGGTATATTCCGTCCGGTATTCATGCAGGCTCGTCCGGCCTTGAACATGAAGCATATCGTACTTGATGCCCGTCACGACGGTACATTCAAGGCTGTGGCTACGCTGAATATGCCTGTAGAGGGTGGCAGGATTTCAACTGTCATTTATGACAAGAATGGCAAGAAAGTGGGTGAGTCTGTCTCTTCTATCCGTCAGGGTGCAGGAGAGGGGCTTGTCGAGATGAAGGTCAACAATCCGGCTCAGTGGACTGCCGAGACCCCCGAACTATATCGTGCGGAGTTCACACTTTCCGATGCATCCGGCAAGGTTCTGCATAAGGAGAATAAAAAATTTGGCTTCCGCACCATCGAAGTGCGTGAAAGCGACGGTCTCTATATCAATGGCAAGAAGGTGAACATCCGTGGTGTCAACCGCCACAGTTTCCGCCCTGAGAGCGGACGTACACTCAGCCGTGCCAAGAATCTTGAAGATGTGGAGCTCATCAAGTCAATGAATATGAACGCTGTCCGTCTGTCACACTATCCGGCAGATCCTGAGTTCTATGAGATATGTGATTCTCTGGGTCTCTATGTGATGAGCGAGCTCACGGGCTGGCATGGAAAGCATGAGACCATCAATGGTCAGAAGCTCGTGCGCGAGATGGTGGAGCGTGATCTCAACCATCCTTCGGTTATCTGGTGGAGCAACGGCAACGAGAAAGGCTGGAATGACGAACTCAACGGCGAGTTCCACAAATACGACTATCTGCAGAAGCGCCCCGTGCTTCATCCCCAGGGTAATTTCGGCGGTTTCGAGACTATGCACTATCGCTCATATGGCGAGAGCCAGGACTATATGCGCAAGCCTGAAATCTTTATGCCCACCGAGTTCCTCCACGGTCTTTATGACGGCGGACATGGAGCCGGTCTCTATGACTACTGGGAGATGATGCGCAATCATCCTCGTTGTGCCGGAGGTTTCCTCTGGGTGCTTGCCGACGAGGGCGTGAAGCGTGTGGATATGGGTGGTTTCATTGACAATTGCGGCAACTATGGTGCCGACGGTATTGTCGGTCCTCACCATGAGAAAGAAGGTAGCTATTGGACTGTCAGAGAGGTGTGGAACCCCATTCAGATTATGAATGAAAAGTTTACAGGCGATTTTGACGGTGTGGTAAATGTGGAAAACCGCTATGACTTCACAAATCTCAAGGACTGCACACTGTCATGGCGTCAGCTTGATATGCCCGCTCCCGGAGCAAAGGGAGGTGTGAAAGTGGTGAGCGAAGGCAAAGTGAACTTCGGCGACATCAAGCCCGGCGAGAGCGGAACAGTGAAAATCCCCTCTTTCTCACCGACTGCCGATGCTATCGAACTCACTGTCACAGACAATTATGGCCGTGATCTCTTCACATGGTCCGACCGGATAGAGCGCAATGACTCACGAGTGGCCGAAAAGATTGCCGGCGCAACTCCCTCTTACAAGGAAACCGCCGACGAACTGACAGTAGTCGCCAACGGACGCACCTATCATTTCTCCAAGAAGGACGGTCTTCTCAAGGGTGTGGATGTCAATGGTCGTCACATAGCTCTTTCCGACGGTCCGCGTGTGATCGTGGCAAAGCGTTCCGACCGCTCGATGGACGGATTCTATAATCATGATGACAAGGAGGCTGAGAAGAAGAAAACCCAGTATACAGAGTTTGCCGACCAGGGCAAATTCCAGGGCCTTTCGGTCAAGGAAGCCGACGGAAACCTTGTCGTGACTGCTGACTACAGACTCGGTAATTTCGACAAAGCCGTGTGGACAATAGCTCCCGACGGTAGCGCGGTTCTTGATTTCGACTATAACTTCAACGGTGTCATAGACCTCATGGGTGTTAAGTTTGACTTCCCCGAGGAGAGGGTGGTAAGCAAACGCTGGGTCGGCAACGGTCCGTATCGTGTTTGGCAGAATCGTCTACATGGTCCTCAGTATGGTCTTTGGGAGAATGACTACAACGATCCCATCCCTGCCGAGAGTTTCGACTATCCCGAGTTCAAGGGCTATTTCGCCAGTGTGGACTGGATGGATATAAAGACCCAGGACGGTACCATATCTATTGTCAATGAAACTCCTGAAAGCTATATAGGAGTCTATGAGCCTCGTGACGGTCGCGACCATATTCTCTATGAACTTCCCAAAACAGGTATCTCTGTCATGGAAGTGATTCCTCCTGTGAGAAACAAGGTGAACACTACCGACCTTATCGGTCCTTCTTCCCAGCCCAAGTGGGCTGCAGGCTCTTATAAGGGCCGCATAGGTCTCCGTTTCGAATAATCACTCACTTGCAAGCAAATGTCTATTCGCAATAAGTTCTTGGCCTCTTTGGCAGTTGCGGCTCTCGGAGTGTCGGCTTCCCCGACACTCGAGCAGTCGTTTCTCAATCCATCCTTCGAGGCACGCCCTTGGTCTTTCTGGTATTGGATGTTCGGCGCTGTGTCCGAGGAGGGTATCAAGGCCGATCTCGAAGCCATGAAGGATGCCGGCCTTGGTGGTACGTATCTCATGCCCATCAAGTCTGTGGAGATGGCTCCGGAATATGAAGGAAAGGCTCCTCAGCTTTCGCCCGAGTGGTGGAGACTGGTGGGACGCAGTATGGAGATTGCTGACAGTCTCGGACTTCAGCTCGGAATGCACATATGTGATGGTTTTGCGCTTGCGGGAGGTCCGTGGATCACCCCTGCCGAGGCTATGCAGAAAGTGGTGATTGCCGACACAATAGTAGGTGGAGGCCGTGTCTCTGATCTTCGTCTTCCTCGTCCCGAGACCATTGTTGACTACTACAAGGATATAGCTGTCTACGCTGTCCCTGTGAAGGGTAGGGCCGTAGGAGCTCCCGTCAGAGTGACATCCGGCAATACTGTGTCGGAGTTTCCCGCCGGGAAAGGTGTTACTGTCGATTCGGCCGGTGTGATACGTTCGTCCGTGCCCTGCTGGGTGCAGTATGAGTATGCCGAGCCTGTGACAGTGCGCAGCATCGAGATAGTGCGCAAGGGCAACAGCTATCAGTCCAACCGTGTCAAGGTAATGGCCGGTGACGACGGTGTGAACTTCCGTGAGGTTAAGCAGCTTGTACCTGCCCGTCATGGATGGCAGAACTGGGACGAGAACAATACTCACTCTCTTCCTGAGACTACGGCAAAGTATTTCCGGTTCTATTGGACTCCGGAAGGAAGCGAGCCCGGAAGCGAGGACCTTGACAATGCGAAGTGGAAGCCCGGACTTCGTATCGACGGAATCCGTCTGAGTGGCGAGCCGAAAATCAATCATTGGGAAGGCAAGTCGGGCCGTGTATGGCGTGTGGCTCCTGCTACCGATCCTGCCGAGGTGACTCCCGAAATGTCGGTTGGCCTCGATGAGATTATTGACCTCACATCAAGTGTCAGGGACGGCTCTCTCTCGACTACCCTTCCTGATGGCGAGTGGCGCATTATTCGATTTGGCTCGACTCCCAACGGCCACACCAACGCTACCGGTGGTGCGGGCAAGGGACTTGAGGCTGACAAGTTCAGCGTAGCCGCCGTGTCAAAACAGTTTGACAACTGGTATGGAAAAGTTTTCAAGGAAATAGGTCCCGACCTGGCCGGCCGTGTGTTAAAGTATATGCACGTAGACAGCTGGGAGTGTGGTAGCCAGAACTGGAGTGACAACTTTGCCTCGGAGTTCAGACAGCGCAGAGGATATGACCTCATGCCCTATCTGCCTCTGTTTGCCGGTATTCCAGTGGTCGATGCCCAGACCTCGGAAAGAGTGCTGCGGGATGTACGTCAGACAATGGCCGACCTTGTGGTGGATGTGTTCTATACTGTTCTCGCTGACAAGGCTAAAGAGTATGGTGTGGGATTCTCGGCAGAATGTGTTTCGCCCACAATGGTGAGCGACGGTATGCTCCACTATCAGAAAGTGGATTTCCCGATGGGTGAGTATTGGCTCAACAGCCCCACCCATGACAAGCCCAACGATATGCTCGATGCTATACATGGCGGTCATATATATGGAAAGAATATCATTCAGGCCGAGGGTTTCACCGAGGTGCGTGGAACGTGGGATGAAACTCCTGCCTCTCTTAAGGCGCTTCTCGACCGCAACTATGCTCTCGGTATCAACAGGATGTTCTATCATGTCAATGCCCACAATCCGTGGCTTGACCGCAAACCGGGTATGACTCTTGACGGTATAGGCCTTTTCTTCCAGCGTGACAATACATGGTTTCACGATGGAGGCAAGGCTCTCACCGACTATATGCGCAGATGTCAGGCAATGCTGCAATACGGCAGTCCTGTGGTGGACATAGCTGTATTTACCGGCGAGGAGCTGCCTCGTAGGGCTGTGCTCCCCGACAGGCTTGTGTCGTCTCTTCCCGGTATTTTCGGTAAGGACAGAGTAGAGTCGGAACGTATCCGTCTGGCCAATGAGGGACAGCCATTGCGTGTGAAACCGGTGGGTGTCAACCATTCCGCCAATATGGCTGATCCGGAGAAATGGATCAATCCCATGCGCGGTTACAATTACGACTCAATGAACAAGGATGTGCTCCTTCGTCTCGCAAAGGCCGAGAATGGCCGTATCGTGCTTCCTGGCGGAGCTTCCTATCGTGTGCTCGTTCTCCCGCTTGCCACTCAATTGATGCCCGATACGACTCTCAGTCCCGAAGTCAGGGCAAAGGTCAGCGAGCTTATGAGTGAAGGTGTCGTGGTGCCTTCGTTGCCTTATGTGGCTGATGATTTCACCTCATATGGCCTGGAGCGCGACATCGTTGTGCCTGAGAATATAGCCTGGACACACCGTCGCAACGACGAGGACAATGTTGATCTCTATTTCATTTCAAACCAGGAGGATACTCCACGGGAATTTAATGCTTCGTTCCGTGTGTCAGGACGTGTGCCCGAATTGTGGAATCCGATGGACGGCACTGTGAACCAGTGTCTTACCTGGAGTGCAACAGACGACCGTACAGATGTGAAAATCTCTCTCGAACCTGCAGAGTCGGCGTTTGTCGTGTTCCGTACTCCCACTTCCGAAATATCGGGCGTGGCTCCGTATGTAAAGATCGAGGAAACGACCATAAATCCCGATAAGTGGACTGTGAGGTTCCTCACCACGGGAGTGGAGAAAGTCACAGACCGGCTCTTTGACTGGACATCGTCGGAGGATGAGACAGTGAAGTATTATTCAGGCACTGCATCATATTCCACTCGCTTCAAGGCCCCGTCTATTCGTAAGGGCAGCCGTGTGGTTCTCCGACTCGATGGTGTCTGCGATGTTGCCACAGTTCGTGTCAACGGCAAGGATTGCGGAACGGTGTGGACGGCCCCCTATGAGGTGGATGTCACCGATGCTATAAAGAAGGGCCGAAACGAGCTCGTAATAGATGTGACAAATACATGGGCCAACGCTTTGCTTGGTGCCGACCAGGGCAAGGCTCCGTTTGACGGTATCTGGACCAACGGAAAGTTCCGTCGTGCCGAGAAGACCCTCATACCTGCAGGACTCCTCTCAGTCCCTACACTCAAGATTGAATCTAAATGACCATACACAAGATGAAGAAACTTGCAAACAGCATAAGCCTTCTTGCAGCCCTGGCAGTGGGATTTGCAGCAGAAGCCGAAGTGAAGATGCCCGCGTTTTTCTCGGACAATATGGTGCTCCAGCAACTCACAGACGCACGTATGTGGGGCGAGGCTAAACCCGGTTCGACCGTAACAGTAGCCCCCGGATGGACCACCGACAAATATGAGACGAAGTGTGGAAAAGACGGAAAGTGGCGTATATCATTTCCGACACCGGCCGCCGGAGGTCCATATACAATGACTGTTAGTGACGGCACTCCTCTGACTCTCTCCAACGTGATGCTCGGTGAGGTGTGGCTCTGCTCCGGCCAGAGCAATATGGAGATGCCGATGAAAGGATTCAAAAACCAGCCTGTCGATGGTGCCAATATGGCTGTTCTCGAAAGCCGAAATCCCGACCTGCGTCTTTTCACGGTCAAGAGAAAGTCATCGACAGTTCCTGTGGATGATGTGACCGGAAAGTGGGACGAGGCCGCTCCCGAGGCAGTGAGAAACTTCAGTGCGACGGCATATTTCTTCGGACGTCGCCTGGAACAGATTCTCGATGTGCCTGTGGGACTTATTGTTGTCGCCTGGGGTGGATCGGCCTGTGAGGCCTGGATGAACGACGAGATGCTTGCTGCATTTCCCGAAGCGGCATCGCGTATTCCTGCCGTCGATGGTGAGATTCCTTCGAAGAACCGTACACCGAGTGTGCTGTTCAAGGGAATGCTCAATCCTTTGGTAGGTCTTGCAATCCAGGGAGTGATATGGTATCAGGGTGAGGACAATTGGAATCGTGCTCACTCATATGCCGATATGTTCTCTACCATGATCAATGGCTGGCGCGGACTTTGGAATCGTGGAGATTTCCCGTTCTACTATTGCCAGATTGCACCTTACGATTATGCTATTATAACCGAATCTGGCAAGGAGATAATCAATTCGGCTTATCTTCGCGAGGCACAGTCGAAGGTTGAGACCATGGTGCCTAATACTGGTATGGCTGTGCTCATGGATGCCGGCTGGGCTGAGGGTATTCATCCCTCCGACAAGCAGAAGCCCGGCGAGCGTCTTGCCCTTCTCGCTCTTGGCAAAACATATGGTGTCAAGGGTATCGGGTATGAGAGCCCTGTCTATAAGTCAATGGAGGTAAAGGGAGACACAGTGGTGGTGAGCTTCGACCGTGCTCCCGAATGGATAGCAGGCAAGCATTCCTTTGAATCCCGACAGTTTCAACTGGCCGGTGAAGACCGTGTGTTCCATCCTGCCAAGGCGTGGATATCACGCAGCAAGGTCATGGTGAAGAGCGACAAGGTGCCTCATCCCGTGGCTGTGCGTTATGCGTTTGAAAATGCATCGGAAGGCGATCTCTTCAGCACCGACGGTCTGCCTGTATCGTCATTCCGTTCGGATGACTGGCCTGATGCAAGACCCATCAAAAAGTAGACACGCATGAAGCGCATTCTGACTTTAGCGGCACTCTTTGCCATACTCAATGTCCACGCCTATGCCCCAAAGGACTTGGTGTGGACGAGTATGAGCCACGACTCATCAGGCTCCATGCCGGTGGGCGGTGGTGATATCGGTATGAATGTCTGGGTGGAAGAAGGTGACCTGTTCTTCTATTTGGGCCGTAGCGGTGCCTATGACGAGAACAATACCCTTCTTAAGCAGGGTAGGGTGAGGGTGAGAATTCCCGGTGATTCTCTTGCCCCTTTTTCCCAGACTCTTCGTCTTGCCGAGGGGTATTGTGAAGTGAGACTTCATGGAGCCAGGGTTGTCATATGGGCCGATGTGTTCAAGCCTGTCGTGAATGTAGAGATTGAGTCGTCTCGTTCTGCCGCTCCCGAGGTAAGTTATGAGACATGGCGCTATAAAGACCGCTCTTTTCGTAAAGCCGAAGGAAGACAGAGTTCATGGAAGTGGTCGGGCAACAAGTCTCTCCGTACTTCTCGTGATTCCATAACTGTCACCGACAATTCAGTGACGTTCATCCACCACAATCCGTCAGAGACGGTTTTTGATGTCACTGTGGCTCGGGAGGGACTCGACTCGTTGAGGTCTTCTCTTTGGAATCCGCTTGCCAATCTCGCATCTGGTGGGCGTCTGTATGGAAAGGATTTGAGATTTGACGGAATCACTGAAGGAGTGTATGACAACACAGATTTCGTTTCCTATAATTTCTCTACCCGTCCGGCTCGAAAGCACACATTCAGCATTGTACTCAACAACGAGCAGACATCAGATCTTTCAGCATTCAATCACACTCTTGATGTGACGGCATCACGTGTGCGTCTTGCACGCGACCGTGTGGCGTCGCGCAAGTGGTGGCGAGACTTCTGGAACCGCAGTTATGTGGAGGCTCCGGAGACCGGCGACAGTGACGCAGCGCGCATCACACGCAACTACACTCTGTTCCGATATATGCTCGGATGTAATGCATATGGCAAGGAACCGACCAAGTTCAACGGAGGCCTTTTCACGTTCGACCCTGTTCATGTCAACCCTGACAATCCGTTCACTCCCGACTTCCGCAATTGGGGCGGGGGTACTATGACCGCGCAGAATCAGAGACTTGTCTACTGGCCTATGCTTAAGAACGGGGATTTTGACATGATGAAACCACAGTTTGATTTCTATCTCCGTATGCTTCCGAACGCCAAGGCGCGCACTATTGCCTACTGGGGTCACGACGGGGCTTGTTTTACCGAACAGACAGAGTTGTTCGCTTTCCCAAACATGATGGAATATGGGTCGAAGCGTCCTGTCGGATTTGACCCGGGTGTGGAGTATAACGCATGGCTTGAGTATTGTTGGGATACAGTTCTCGAATTCTGCGACATGATACTTCAGTCGGCTGTTTACAACGGTGCTGATATCACTGAGTATCTTCCTCTGATTGACCAGTCGCTGATCTTTTTCGAGGAACACTACAAGTATATGGCCGGCCGACGCGGAGCCAAGAAGCTTGACGGTGACGGCAAACTGATACTCTTCCCTGGATCGGCCTGTGAGACATACAAAATGACCAATAATGCTTCGTCGACTATTGCCGGACTCAGAAAAGTGTCGGAAGACTATATCGCATATCTGACCCAAAAGGAGGACACTGCTTCGGCCAACCGCTGGAGGCGCTTTCTTGATATAGTTCCCGAGATGCCTGTCCGCTTTACTGCCGACGGTAAAGAGATAATCGCACCTGCAAAAACCTGGGAGAGAATCAACAATATCGAGACTCCACAGCTCTATCCGGTTTTTCCGTGGAGAATTTATGGTGTTGCTGTCGACGATAGTGTGGGCTATGAAAGGGCCCTCAATACATATCTCTACGATACGGACGCACTCGGATTCCGATCTACTAAAGGATGGAAACAAGACAATATATGGGCCGCTTGCCTCGGCCTTGTCGACGAAGCGTTTGCCCTTAATTCGGAGAAGTGGGCCGACGGTCTGCACCGTTTTCCGGCTTTCCTTGGCCCCGGTTACGATTGGACTCCCGACCACAACTGGGCAGGTGCGGCTATGATAGGTGTGCAGGAGATGCTTCTTCAAGCCGATCCGACAGGCCGTATGATAAAACTTTTCCCTGCCTGGCCTGCCGATAAGGATATAAGTTTCCGTCTCCATGCACCCTGCGAGACCACTATAGAGGCTACGTTGAAGGATGGTCAGCTGACCCATCTTAAGGTGATGCCTGAGAGCCGGGCCAAAGATGTTGTAATCTCCCCGCAAATAAAAAAATCTTATAAATGAACAGACTGTTTCTAATACTATCTTTACTACTCCTTCCCGGAGTCATGTCGGCCGGGGAGACTGTCACGCCACAGGAAATTTCGGTTGCCGGATTCTTTCCTCTCGAAGGGGCGGGACGACAGGTCTATGACTTCAACACCGGATGGCGTTATCACCTCGGCGATATCAAGGACGGACAAGCTCCGGGACTTGATGATTCCGCATGGGAGGTGGTGTCGACTCCTCATACCGTAGAGCTCCTTCCCGCCGAGGGAAGTGGCGGTCGCAACTATCAGGGCGTGGCATGGTATCGCAAGCATTTCAGAATGCCCGAGAATGTTGCCGGAAAGAATGTCGACCTACACTTCGAGGCTGTTATGGGCAAACAGAAGTTCTTCGTCAACGGCCGTGAGGTAAAGGCCCATTTAGGAGGATACCTTCCGATAACTATCTCTCTTACCGAGGCCGGCGTCAAACCTGGCGAGGAGTGTGTTGTGGCCGTTATGGCTGACAACAGTGACGACAAGAGCTTCCCTCCAGGCAAGCCACAGCACTCGTTGGATTTCGCATATCATGGCGGTATCTATCGTGATGTCTGGATGATAGCAAAGTCACCTGTTGCGATTACCGATCCGGTTGAAGCCGGTAAAGTAGCGGGCGGGGGTGTATTTGTTCATTTCGATAATGTATCGGCTAAAAGCGCCGATGTGATTGTGGATACCGATGTCAGAAATTCAGGTCGCCGTCCTTGTAATGTGACCGTCGAGACGTCGCTCGTGAGTCCTGACGGACGTCTTGTAAAGAAGGTTTCCAAGAATATCAAGATTGCTGCCGGTGACACCGCTACAGCAGTGCAGACTATCCGTGTGTCAAATCCCGAACTTTGGAGTCCGGATTCTCCGTCGCTGTATCGAGTAGAATCGCGTGTGAAGGAGGGCAAAAATGTGGTTGACGGTGGTGCTACACGTGTTGGTATCCGTTCGTTCGAGTTTGACGGCGAGAAAGGTTTCATTCTCAACGGAGAGCCTTTCGGCAAGCTCATAGGTGCCAACCGTCACCAGGATTTCGCCTATGTGGGCAATGCGCTTCCCAATTCACAGCAGTGGAGAGATGCCAAGAGACTTCGCGATGCAGGTTGTCGAATCATTCGTGTGGCCCACTATCCCCAGGACCCCTCGTTTATGGATGCTTGTGACGAACTTGGTGTGTTTGTGATTGTTGCAACTCCAGGTTGGCAGTATTGGAACAAGGATCCGCGTTTTGCCGAACTGGTCCATGAGAATACCCGCTCAATCATACGCCGTGACCGCAATCATCCTTCGGTGCTTATGTGGGAGCCTATTCTCAACGAGACTCGTTATCCGGAGAACTTCTCTCTCGAGGCCCTCCAGATTACCAAGGATGAATATCCCTATCCTGGCCGTCCCATCGCTGCTGCCGATATGCATTCCGCAGGGGTGAAGGAGAACTACGACCTGGTCTATGGATGGCCCGGTGACGAGGCGAAAGCCGATGCTCCGAAACAGACTATTTTCACTCGCGAGTTTGGTGAAAATGTCGACGACTGGTATGCCCACAATAACAATAACCGTGCCTCGCGCAGTTGGGGCGAGCGTCCCATGAAGGTGCAGGCTCTCTCTCTTGCCGAGACCATGGACGGTCTCTACAACACCGGCGACAAGTTTATAGGCGGTGCGCAGTGGCATCCGTTCGACCATCAGCGCGGTTATCACCCCGATCCCTACTGGGGTGGTATCTATGATGCATTCCGTCAGCCTAAGTACGCCTACCATATGTTCCGTAGCCAGACCGACAAGGACCTGGCCCATCCTGTGGCCGAGTCAGGTCCCATGGTATACATCATGCATGAAATGACACAGTTCTCCGACCCTGATGTCGTGGTGTTCAGCAATTGCGACTCTGTTCGTCTTTCCATGTATGATGGTGCCAAGACATGGACTCTACCTGTTGTGCATGAGAAGAATCGACTTCCGTCGCAGCCTGTCGTATTCAAAGACGTGTGGGATTTCTGGGAAGCCCGTGATTATAGCTATACCAACAAAAACTGGAAGGCTGTCAATATGGTGGCCGAAGGTATTGTGGATGGCAAGGTTGTTGCCACAGAGCGCAAGATGCCGTCTCGTCGTTCCACCAAGCTGCGTCTGCGCGCCGACTATGACGGCAAACCTCTTGTGGCCGACGGTTCTGACTTTATAGTTGTGATCGCAGAGGTTACGGACGATAATGGCAATGTGCGCCGTCTGGCCAAGGAGAATATAGTGTTTACCGTAGAGGGAGAAGGTGAGATTATTGGAGATGCCTCCATTCATGCTAACCCCCGTCCGGTAGAATGGGGCTCTGCTCCGGTTCTTATAAGATCGACACGCACTCCGGGAGAGATTAAAATCAAAGCTGCTGTTCAATTCCCGGGCAATCATGCTCCCACTCCTGCCGAATTGGTAATCGAGAGTATCCCTGCCGGTTTTGAGGCCGTATATACCGACGAAAGGTCTGCTTCCGTCAAAAGTGGAATCCAGTCTGTCCGCGACAAAGGTGGCAATACGCTTTCTGATGATGAGAAGCGCCGCATACTTGAGGAAGTCGATCTCCAGCAGCAGGAATTTGGAATACAGAAATAACATCATTTTTTACTTTAGTACCAATCATGAAAAAAATCACTATTCTGGCATCGATGGCTTTAGCAGCCATGACAGTGTCGGCGCAGTATCCCGTAATCCCCGACTCTGTGAAGGCAAGGGGGGCGGCGCTACAGGCAGAGTGGGATGCTCTGTCCGATGCTGCGTGGGAGAAAGCCCTCCCTATAATAAATAAAGAGGAAGCTGAGAAAGGGCGTCCATATCGTCCGTGGGCTTCCAAACCCGAGGACCTTATACGCGCCGATATCAAGGCGTTTCCCGGTGCTGAAGGCGGAGGAGCCTACACACCCGGTGGCCGTGACGGCAAGGTATTTGTGGTGACATCTCTTGCCGACAGCGGTCCCGGCACTCTCCGTGAGGCTTGCGAGGAAGGCGGAGCACGCATTGTGGTGTTCAATGTTGCCGGAATAATCAATCTGAGATCTCCGATTTCAGTTCGTGCGCCCTACATCACAATTCTTGGTCAGACTGCTCCGGGCGATGGTATATGTGTCACCGGTGCGTCATTCCTGATTGATACTCATGATGTCATTATCCGTCATCTCCGCTTCCGTCGCGGACAGATGGATGTCGCTTTCCGTGATGACGCTCTTGGTGGCAATGCTGTCGGAAACATAATTCTTGACCATATCTCCGCTTCGTGGGGTCTCGACGAGAATATGTCGATTTACCGCCACGTATATGCCCGTGACTCTACCGGAAAGGGTGAAAAGCTTCCCACTGTAAATATCACCATCCAGAACAGCATTTTCTCGGAAGGCCTTGACCTCTTCAATCATGCTTTTGGTGCTACTATCGGTGGACACAACAGTACTTTTGCCCGCAATCTGTTTGCCTCAAACATATCTCGAAACTGTTCAATCGGTATGGACGAGGACTTCAACTTCATCAACAACGTTACCTATAACTGGTGGAACCGTTCTGTCGACGGTGGTGACCATACAAGCCGTCTGAATATCATAAACAACAACTTCAAGCCCGGTCCCATAACCGAGACCAACAAGCCTGACGCCCCTATCCGCTATCGTATTGTGAAGATGGAGGCCGGCCGCAATCCGGCGTTCAAAAACACTTTCGGCAAGGCCTATGTGGACGGCAATATTGTCTGGGGTAATGAGAAGGTGACTATGAACAACTGGGATGGAGGTGTTCAGATTTTCAACGGTCCGGTGCCGACCGAAAGAATCTCGGAACTCAAGGCCGAAAAGCCTTTCCCCATGGCCGAGGTGACCATAATGGATGCTTATCCTGCCTACTATTATGTGCTTGAGAATGCTGGAGCCACCCGTCCGCGTCGTGATGCTGTCGACAACCGCGTCATCAAGACTGTGATAACCGGCGAGGCAATCTACTCGCCTGATGCAGACAAGGCCCAGGCTGTAAGTCCCTACGTGAAGCGTAGACTTCCCGCCGATTCTTACAAATATGGCATTATCACCGATCCCGCACAGGTAGGCGGCCTGCCCGAATACAATGGTACTCCGCGTGTTGATTCGGATGGCGACGGTATTCCGGATGTATGGGAGAAACAGCACGGTCTCAATCCTTCCGATTCTTCCGATTCAGCCAAGCTCTCTCCATCAGGATATGCCTGGATTGAGGTCTATGCCAACGAACTTGCCGAGTAATCACTGCTGACACTGATTGACTTAGGCTTTCCCGGTCCCCGCCGTGACACACCTTCGTGTCGGCGGGGACTTTATAATTATTGACAGACATGATGCGGACATGATGCTTATTGTCAATTTAGTGTCTAAATTAACGATATAGTTTGTAGATAAGCGGGATTTTTCGTACCTTTGTTAAGATTATGGTCATATGACTGTAGATTAGCCAAATTTAATCTTCCATGAAATTGATATTTAAACCATTCATTGTTGGAGTGCTTGCTTTGTCCTCGCTTGTTTCGATGGCGCAAGAGCACAAGTTATGGTATGACAGACCCGCTCAGGTTTGGACCGAGGCCCTTCCTCTTGGTAACGGACGTCTTGGCGCAATGGTCTATGGCAATCCGGCCAGCGAGCAGATTCAGCTTAACGAGGAGACTTTGTGGGCCGGCCGTCCAAACAACAATGCAAATCCTGAAGCCCTTGAGTGGATTCCTAAGATTCGTCAGCTTGTTTTTGAGGGTAAGTACAGGGAGGCCCAGGATATGGCTACAGCCCATGTTAAGTCACCGACCAACCAGGGTATGCCTTATCAGCCGTTCGGAGATCTGCGTATCAATTTCCCCGGACATAACAGATATGACAACTACTATCGCGAGTTGAGTCTTGACTCCGCGCGTACGGTGGTGAAGTATAGCGTGGATGGTGTGGGCTACACGCGTGAGACATTTTCATCATTTCCCGACAATGTAGTCATAACTCGCATAACAGCCGACAAGCCTGGAAGTGTCACATTCAACGCGTCTCTTACATCGCCTCATCCCGACGTGGTGGTAGAGACTGAGGACAATGATATCACCCTCAGTGGCATAGGCTCCAACCATGAAGGCCTTAAGGGCAAAATAGAGTTTCAGGGTAGAGTGACAGCGGTGCCCAAAGGTGGACGTATGACAGTCCGTGATGGCGTGATCTCTGTCGAGGGTGCCGATGAGGCTGTCATATATACATCCATAGCCACAAACTTCAACAATTACAAGGATATAGATGGCGACGAGGTTGCCCGTGCGAAGGAGTATCTGCGCAAGGCCGAGCGTCGTCCGTATTCTGATGCAAAGAAAGAACACGTTGACTTTTATACCGGACAGATCGGCACTTCCGATCTTTGGCTCGGAGAGGATAAGTTTGCCAATCTCCCGACAGATATTCGCATCGAGCGTTTCAAAGAGAATAATGACAATTATCTCGTATCGACATACTACAAGTTCGGTCGTTATCTTCTCGTAAGCTCTTCTCAGCCCGGAGGACAGCCTGCCAATCTCCAGGGTATCTGGAATGACAAGCTTTATCCATCGTGGGACAGCAAGTATACTTGCAATATCAATCTTGAGATGAACTACTGGCCTTCTGAGGTGACAAATCTCACCTGGCTTAACGAACCTCTTTTCAAGCTCATAAAGGAAGTGAGCGAGACCGGTAATGAAACAGCCAAGATTATGTATGGCGCTCCCGGTTGGGTGCTCCACCACAATACTGACATATGGCGTGTCACCGGTTCCATTGACAATGCCCCTTCGGGTATGTGGATGAGCGGAGGTGCATGGCTTTGCCGTCATCTGTGGGAACATTATCTGCATAACGGCGATGTCGAATTCCTTAAAGAGGCCTATCCCATCATGAAGGGTGCAGCTGAGTTTTTTGATGCCACGATGGTATATGAGCCTGCGGAAGGACGTCTTGTTGTGGTTCCCAGTAACTCCCCTGAGAATGCTCCCAAGGGCAATCATGCCACCACTGCAGCAGGTGTCACAATGGACAACCAGCTTGTAACCGAACTGTGGAATAATGTCATCACTGCTTCGCAGATTCTTGACACTGACAAGGAGTTTGCATCCCATCTCGCCAAGCGTCTCACTGAGTTGTCTCCCATGCGTGTAGGTAAGTGGGGTCAGCTCCAGGAATGGATGGCCGACTGGGATGATCCTGAAGATGTGCACCGCCACATTTCCCATCTCTACGGAATGTTCCCCTCCAACCAGATTTCTCCTTATCGCACTCCCGAACTTTTTGATGCCGCACGCACATCTCTCATACACCGCGGAGACCCCTCCACAGGCTGGAGTATGGGATGGAAGGTGTGTCTCTGGGCGCGTCTGCTCGACGGAGATCATGCTTACAAACTAATAACCGACCAGCTTACACTCGTGAGAAACGAGAAGAAGAAGGGCGGTACATATCCCAATCTGTTCGATGCACATCCGCCGTTCCAGATCGACGGTAATTTCGGCTGTGTAGCCGGTATTGCCGAGATGCTCATGCAGAGCCATGACGGATTCATCTATCTTCTGCCTGCTCTCCCGTCGGTCTGGCCCGATGGCGAAATCAAAGGTCTGCGCGCACGTGGCGGATTTGAGATAGATATGAAGTGGAGCAAAGGCAAGATTGAAAAAGTCGAGATTACATCCACAATTGGCGGAGTGTGCCGTCTGCGTACACTCACTCCCATCAAAGGCAAGGGGCTCAAGTCGGCCAAGGGTGATAATCCCAACTCATTCTTTGCCACCAATGATGGTCTCAAGCCTATCATCTCTCCGGAGGCTAAACTCAATCCTGTGGAGTTGAAGAAGACCTATCTCTATGACCTTCCGACACGTGCGGGAAAGACCTATACTCTGATCGGTAAATAAATCATCATATAGACACACGTATCATGAAGAAACTTTGCTTATTGGTTTTATCATTCTTTATCGGGATGCTGGCCGTAGTTCAGGCTCAGGACCCGGTGAAGAAAGTGCACAAGCCGTGGGACAACGGCAAACTGAAGGTGTCGGACAACGGCACCTACCTACAGCACGAGAATGGCACCCCATTCTTCTGGATGGGCGAGACAGGCTGGTTGCTGCCGGAACGACTTGACCGTAGCGAGGCAAGCTATTATCTCAACGGTGTTCGTAATGCCGGATTCAATGTCGTGCAGGTGCAGACCGTCAACGGCGTGCCCGCTATCAATTTCTATGGACAGCTTTCTCATCCCGATGGCTGGGATTTCTCTAAGATAGACAAGAAGGGTGTCTACGGCTACTGGGATCATATGGACTATATCATCAAGACGGCCGAAAACAATGGTATCTATATCGCCATGGTGCCCATTTGGGGTAATCTTGTTAAGGCTGGTCTCATGAGTGTCAAGGATGCCGAGGCCTATGGCAAGTTCCTTGCAGAGCGGTATAAGAATTCTCCCAATATCATTTGGGTGATGGGTGGTGACGTGAAGGGAGACATCAATCCCGAACAGTGGAACAAGATGGCTACCACCATCAAGTCAATCGACAAGAATCACCTCATGACCTACCATCCTTTCGGTCGCACATCCTCCATCCGTTGGTTCCATGATGCCCCCTGGCTTGATTTCAATATGTTCCAGAGCGGACATCGCCGTTATGACCAGATTCGTGGTGACGGTGACGATACCGCCGAGGCTGCTGTGGCAGAGGACAACTGGAGATATGTGCAGGATGGTCTTGCAAAGACTCCCCGTAAGCCAATCCTTGATGCCGAGCCCAGCTATGAGGAGATTCCCCAGGGCCTGCATGATCCCTCGCAGCCATGGTGGAAAGCTCCTGATGTGCGTCGCTATGCCTACTGGTCGGTTTTTGCCGGTTCGTTCGGCCACACATACGGTCATAATTCAATCATGCAGATGCTCAAGCCTGCCAATGTTGGCGGTTATGGTGCAAAGAAAACATGGTATGAGGGAATGGAGGATCCAGGATTCAATCAGATGAAATATCTGAAGAATCTTATGCTTTCTTTCCCGTTCTTCGAACGCATTCCCGATCAGAGTGTGATTGCCGGAGAGAACGGTACTCGCTATGACCGTGCTATCGCAACCCGTGGCAACGACTATCTTCTCGTTTACAACTATACCAATCGCCCCATGGAGATTGACCTCACCAAGATTTCTGGTGCTAAGAAGAACGTGTGGTGGTACAATCCCTCCGACGGTGCTCTTGAATATGTTGGTGAGTTTGGCAATAAGGTGACCCCCTTCCGATACGACGGTCCGGTAGGAGCAGGAAACGACCGTGTACTAATCGCAGTCGATTCTGCCAAAGACTATATAGGAAAGGATTGGAAAACTATTCCCACCAAGCATTAAATAATTGATATGCAGAAAATAAGCCTGTTGCTGGCTTCGACACTGACGGCCTTTGGCCTCAGTGCCGGAGTCAGTGTCGGGTCTCTCGAAACCGAGGGACTCGTCAACCCTCTCAATGTGGAAAATCCGGCTCCGCGACTCAGCTGGATTATAACTTCCGATGACAGAGACGTGATGCAGAATGCGTATCACGTCCTTGTTGCATCTACCCCCGAGCTTCTTGCCGCCGGCAAGGGTGATATATGGGATTCCGGGAAAGTGGAATCTGATGCATCGATATGGGTTCCTTTCGGTGGTGGACGTATAGCCGACAATACACGCTGTTATTGGAAGGTAAAGGTATATACCACCAAGGGGGAATCGAAGTGGAGCGCACCTGCCGAATGGGGTATGGGATTGCGCGGAGAAGGCCACTGGGGAGGCCAGTGGATTGGTTGGGAAGGCCCGTTTGAATGGGATATAGAAGACTCCCACAGCCGTATGAGTTCGCGCTATCTGCGCAAGGAATTCAACACTGAGAAAAAGCAGATAAAGCGTGCCACAGCCCATATCTCGGGACTTGGTATGTATGAATTCTTTATCAATGGCAAGCGGGTAGGAGAGGATGTACTTGCCCCGGCTCCCACTGACTATCGTCGCACGGTGCTTTACAACTCTTATGATGTCACGGATCTCCTAAATGGCGACGGTGAGGCCAATGCCGTAGGCGTCACTCTCGGCAACGGTCGTTTCTACACTATGCGCCAGAACTATAAGCCCTATAAGATTCCGACATTCGGGTATCCCAAGATGAGGATGAATCTAATTATAGAGTATACCGACGGGACTAAGCAGCGTGTAAATTCGGATAATAAGTGGACGCTTACAGCCAATGGCCCCATAAGGAGCAACAATGAGTATGACGGCGAAATCTATGATGCCACCCTTGACCTCGGTGCATGGACTCTTCCCGGATATGATGACTCCAAGTGGGAGAAGGCTCAGCGTGCATCGCTTCCATATGGCTCTCTACGGGCCAACACCTCGCCGAATATGCGGGTAATGAAGACTTTAAAACCCAAGTCGATACGCAAGGTCGGCGATAAATTCATTGTTGACTTCGGCCAGAATATGGCAGGTTGGGTCAATATAGCCGTCAATGAGGTGCCGCGCGGTGATACTGTGACCATACGGTATGCCGAGCGCATTGCTCCCGACAGCCTCTCTATCAATGTCGAGAATCTTCGTCATGCCCAGTCAACCGACCGCTATGTCGCTTCTGGAATGGAAAAGGGCGAGAGATGGAGTCCGCGTTTCTCCTACCACGGTTTCCAGTATGTTGAGGTCGACGGTCTCAAGAGCTTGAACCCCGAGGATATCGTTGCCGAGTTTGTTTATGACAACCTTCCGTCCAACGGCTCGTTCTCGATTTCCAACCCTGTCATGAATGCTATCCATCGAAATGCATGGTGGGGTATTGCAAGCAACTACAAGGGTGTCCCCGTAGACTGTCCGCAGCGCGACGAGCGTCAGCCTTGGACCGGCGATCATGTCAACGGTACATGGGGGGAGAATTTTATGTTCGACAACGGTAACTTCTATGCCAAGTGGATGGATGATATGCGTGAGTCGCAGCGTGAAGACGGTTGCCTCCCCGACATTGCTCCTGCCTATTATAACTATTTCACGTCCGACATGACCTGGTCGTCAACCCTTCCGGTGGTGTGTGACATGATTTATGAACAGACAGGTAACCCCGAGCCTATTCTGCGCAATTATGATGCCATGAAGAAGTGGATGAACCACATCCGCGACAACTTCACAAAGAACGGTCTCATAACTGCCGACAAGTTTGGCGACTGGTGTGTGCCGCCGGAGAAGCCTGATATGATTCACAGTCAGGACCCTGCCCGCAAGACCGACGGTGTGCTTATTGCATCGGCCTACTACTATAAGGTTTCGCGCATGATGGCCGAGTTTGCCCGCCTGAAAGGTCTGGACAAGGAGGCTGAGGAGTGGATTAAAGACGGTAATCTTGTGAAGGAGGCTTTCAATAAGGAATTCCTCACTGTGAAACCTGGTACTTCCAAAGCCTCTAAGCCACATATACTTTATCCCGACAGTATTTTCTATGGCAATAATACAGCTACAGCCAATGTGCTTCCGCTTGCCTTCGATATGGTGCCTGAAGAGTATCGTCAGGCCGTGGCCGACAATCTTATAGCGACCATTATCAATACCAATAAGGGGCACATCAGCTGCGGTGTTATCGGTGTCAATTGGCTCTTCCGCGAGTTGTCACGTATCGGACGCGGTGATGTGGCTGCGCTCCTTGCTTCCAATAAGACATATCCCAGCTACGGATATATGATAGACAAGGGTGCCACTACCATATGGGAGCTTTGGAACGGCGACACAGCAAGCTGGCGCATGAATTCGTGCAACCACGTCATGATGCTTGGAGATCTTATAACATGGTATTACCGTGATTTGGCCGGATTCAATCCGGCTACTCCGGGCTATAAGGAGATTCTCCTTAAGCCTGACTTCTCCATACAGCAGATAGACAGTGTAGAAGCTACCTATAATACTCCATACGGCCTTCTTGCAAGCCGTTGGGTGAAAACTCCGATGCATATAGAATGGAATATAGACGTGCCGTGCAACACCACAGCGACAGTAGTTGTTCCTACTCCCGACCGCAAGTCTGTAAAAGCCAAGGGAGCTCGTTTCGTTCGTTCGGAGGGTAAAGATTCCTATTGGACTGTAGGCTCAGGCCGCTACACTTTCAGTGTTGAGGTGTCTCCTTCGCTTGATGATGAGCGTCGTCCCATAGTGACCGATGAGTTCCTCTATGAGAGCACATCGTTCCCCGAGTGTCATGGTGCCACTATTCTTGAGGAGCCTAACGGTGATCTGGTGGCTGCCTTCTTCGGAGGCACAAAGGAGCGTAATCCCGACTGTGTCATTTGGGTGTGTCGCAAGCCCAAGGGCGCTACCGAGTGGACGGCCCCCGAGATAGCTGCCGACGGTGTGTTTGATCTCAGCGATCCCACCATAGCTCTTGCCGGTCTTTCCGGTATCAATGCCGAGACCACTCCCGCTACGGCCGGCCCCATCGGTCCTACTTTCAAGGGTGATATTGCCAACTCGCGCCGAAAGGCTTGCTGGAATCCTGTGCTTTTCCGCATTCCCGGACAGAAGGAGATAATGCTTTTCTTCAAGATTGGTTCTAATGTCGGCGACTGGACCGGATGGGTCACCCGTTCACAGGACGGTGGCAAAACATGGTCGGCCCGCGAGCCTCTTCCCGAGGGTATTCTCGGCCCCATCAAGAACAAACCGGAGTATATAAACGGACGTATAGTCAGCCCCAGCAGTCGCGAGGGCAGCGGTGGATGGAAAGCCTGGATAGAGCTTAGCGATGACAATGGAAAGACATGGCGTTCAACAGGTGCTCTTGTGTCTGATTCGGCCTATCTTACCAACAACCGTGAGGAGCTGAAACCGATATATTCCATCCAGCCGAGCATTCTCAAGCTTGCCGACGGACGTCTCCAGATTCTATGCCGCACACGCAACGCCCGCATTTCCACGGCGTTCAGCTCTGACAATGGCGATACATGGACTCCGGTGACTCTTACTGATATGCCCAACAATAATTCGGGAACTGATGCCGTCACTATGGCTGATGGCCGTCATGTGCTCATCTACAATGATTTCGCCACACTTGAAGGGACTCCGAAGGGTGTGCGTAATCCTCTGAGTGTGGCTGTGTCTGACGATGGTATACATTGGGAAAATGTGGCTGTGGTCGAGAATAGTCCGGTCAGCCAGTATTCTTATCCGAGTATCATCCAGGGCAAGGACGGCAAACTCCATGCCATATACACATGGCGTCGCCAGCGCATCAAGCACGTCGTACTTGATTTGAAATAAAACTTTATTCTCTATTAAAACAAAAACAATACAACCATGAAATATCTTGCATTTGCAGCCTCTGCGCTTCTGCTTGCATCGGGACTTTACTCCTGTAAGCCGACTGACTCCAAGACGGTCGAGAACAATGACTACTATGTGTTCACATCGTTTCACGAACCGGCCAACGAGGGTCTCCGCTACCTCTATAGCGAGGACGGAATCCACTGGGACAGCATCCCGGGCACATGGCTTGCTCCGGTAATCGGCGACAGCATCATGCGTGATCCGTCTATCGTGATGGGTCCTGATTCCACATATCACCTTGTATGGACAATAGCCTGGAAGGGTGACACCGGTTTCGGTTATTCCTCGTCAAAGGATCTTGTCAACTGGACTCCCCAGCGTCGCATCCCGGCAATGGATTCGATTGCTTCTACCCAGAACCTATGGGCACCCGAGCTCTTCTATGATGACGTTAAGGACCAGTTTATGGTTGTCTACGCCTCTTGCGTGGTAGATGCTGGTTTTGATGTCGGTGAAGAGGATCCGAAGAACAATCATCGTCTCTACTATGTCACCACCAAAGACTTCGAGACATTTTCCGAGCCTAAGCTTTTCTATGAGCCCGGGTTCAGCTGTATAGACGCCACTCTTGTCAAGCGTGGTCCGGAAGACTACGTCATGGTGGTGAAGGACAATACCCGTCCCAACCGCAACATCAAGATTGCGTTTGCCAAGAATGCCGAGGGCCCCTATACAGCGGCTTCCGAGCCTTTCACAGAGCAGTTCACCGAAGGACCGTCAGTGGCAAAGGTCGATGACGGCTATGTGATTTACTATGACACTTACCGCAAGCATATATATAGTGCAAGCAAGACAAGTGACTTTGTGAACTTTACCAACTACACCGACAGTGTCAGTGTGCCTCAGCACCACAAGCACGGCACCATTTTCCGTGCGCCACGTCCTGTAGTTGATAACCTTATCCAGATGCGTAAGAAATGAAACTTCCAAGACTGATACTTATATCGGCGGCGGTGGTAGCCGCTTTTAGTGCGGAAGCTACGGATCTCATACACTATTCCGGAACAAGGCTCTCCGATCCCAACCGTCATGACGGTGGTCTCAGCCCGGCGGTGGGTGTCCACAATATACAGACGATGCGTGCCAACCGTCGATACGACCTGTATTCGCCAAACGACAACGGGTGGACATACAACCATCAGCCTATGATGGCCTACTGGAACGGAAAGTTCTATATGCACTATCTTTCCAATCCGGTTGACGAGCACGTAGGGGGAGGTCGCACATTACTTCAGACATCCGAGGACGGCTACAACTGGTCGGATCCGGAGATTATCTTTCCTGTCTATCCTGTTCCCGACGGTTTCACCAAGGAAGGAGTCAAAGGCGAGGCCAAGAATCTTGGTGCGGTTATGCACCAGCGTGTAGGCTTCTATGTCAGCAAATCAGGTCGTCTCCTTGCCATCGGCAACTATGGTATAGCACTCCATCACAAAGATGATCCTAACGATGGCAACGGAATAGGTCGTGTAGTGCGTGAAATCAACAAGGACGGTTCGTTCGGCCCTATATATTTCATCTACTACAACCACGATTTCAACGAGAAGAACACAATATATCCCAACTATAAGAAGAGCAAGGACAAAGGTTTGCGTGAGGCTGTCGATGAAATGATAGCCAATCCTCTCTACCGTATGCAGTGGGTCGAGGAGGCCGACCGCAATGATCCTATGATACCTTTGCAGAAGCCCTACAAGGCTTTCTGCTGGTATACTCTTCCCAATGGTGACAAGGCGGCGCTGTGGAAACACGCTCTGACCTCGGTCAGCTCCGACGGTGGCAATACATGGTCGCAGCCTATAGAGAGAGCCAAGGGATTTGTCAACAGCAATGCCAAAATCTGGGGACAGAGACTCAGCGACGGAACTTATGCCACAGTCTACAATCCTTCTGAATTCCGCTGGCCACTGGCGATATCTCTCAGTTCAGACGGTGTGGACTACACAACTCTGAACCTTGTTCATGGCGAGGTGCCCCCGATGCGCTATGCCGGTCAGTACAAATCGTTCGGACCGCAATATGTGCGCGGCATCCAGGAGGGTAACGGTACTCCCGAGGATGGCGACCTGTGGGTGACATACAGTGTTGGCAAGGAGGATATGTGGGTGGCACGTGTGCCGGTTCCCGTTGAGCTGGTTGCCTCCCGCCATGCTGACGAGAATTTTGCCGATTATCCTGCGATTTCCGATCTCACCATGTGGAATATCTATTCTCCTGTCTGGGCACCGGTGTCGCTCGAGGAGAAAAACGGGAAGAGATGGCTTACTCTCAGAGACAAGGATCCGTATGATGTTTCCAAGGTTGAGCGCAAGCTCCCTCCAACACGTCGACTCACAGTTGAGTTTGACCTCATGGCCGAGCAGAACAACCATGGAGATCTCCTCATTGAATTTGTCGACGACAAGGGAACTGCCTGTGCCCGTCTTGATATGACTCCCGAGGGTGAATTCAGATCCAAGGGTGGCGCACGCTACGGAAAGATTCTCAATTACGAACCCGGCAAGGCTTATCACGTCAAGGTGGATCTTGACCTTGACAACAGAAACTCTACTGTTTATGTAGATGGAGAAAAGAAGGCTACCAGAATGCTTTTCGCCCCTGTGGAGGCTGTGGAGAGAGTCGTGTTCCGCACCGGCACACATTCTTCTTTCCCCAACGTGGACACTCCGGCTGACCAGTACAACGATATGCCCCGTGCCAATGATGTTGATGCCGAGGCTGTCTACAGAATAGCCAACGTAAAATCCTCGTCACACGATATTGACGGACAGGCGTCGTTGCTCAGATATGACAATTTCGCCCATTATCCGGAGTATTTCAATGACATGGAGGATGAGAATATAGTCCAGGCTATACCTAATGCCGAGTCTTCGAAATGGATGAAGGAGAATGTGCCGCTCTTCGAGTGCCCCGACAAGGATATGGAGGAGATGTACTACTATCGCTGGTGGTCGCTCCGCAAGCATATCAAGGACACTCCTGTGGGCTACGGAATGACAGAGTTCCTTGTCAATCGTTCTTATGCGGACAAATACAATCTCATTGCCTGCGCCATAGGCCACCATATCTATGAGAGCCGCTGGCTTCGTGATCCCAAGTATCTCGACGGAATCATCAACACTTGGTATCATGGCAACGACGGACAGCCGATGGAGAAGATGATGAAGTTCAGTTCGTGGAATCCGGATGCTGTCTACAACCGTTATCTCGTAGATGGTGATCTTGCCAAGCTTGAGAAGATGTATCCCGATCTCAAGGCCGAGTATGCCCGCTGGGAGGAGTCACACCGTCTGCCCAACGGTCTTTACTGGCAGGGAGATGTGCAGGACGGTATGGAGGAGAGCATCAGTGGAGGCCGTCGCAAGAAATATGCGCGTCCCACCATCAACTCCTATATGTATGGTAACGCCAAGGCGCTTGCAGCAATTGCCGAAAAGCTTGGAAAGACTGACGACAAAGCTCTGTATGAAGCCAAGGCAAAGGAGATGAAGGATCTTGTTCAGAATCGTCTGTGGAATGTGGACAGTGAGTTTTTCGAGACTGTCCGTGGTGATACCTGTGCGCGTGTACGCGAGGCTATCGGCTATATTCCATGGTACTTCAATCTGCCTGACGATGGCAAATATGACAATGCGTGGCTACAGATCAATGATGAGAAAGGTTTCTCTGCACCATATGGTCTCACTACTGCCGAACGCCGTCATCCGGAGTTCCGTTCGCATGGCGTAGGTCAGTGTGAGTGGGACGGTGCCATCTGGCCTTTTGCCAGCGCGCAGACACTCACCGCAATGGCCAATTATCTTAATAATACAGAGAATCCGGTTATCAACGACAGTACCTACTTTGCCCAGATGAAGCTCTATGAGGAGTCTCAGCACCACCGTGGCCGCCCGTATATTGGCGAGTATCTCGATGAGGTGACAGGCTACTGGCTAAAGGGTGACCAGGAACGCAGCCGCTATTATAACCATTCCACATTTAACGATCTTGTGATTACCGGCCTCGTCGGACTTCGTCCTCGTCAGGACAACACAGTGGAAGTGAATCCGCTGGTACCTGAAGGAAAGTGGGATTGGTTCTGTCTTGACAATGTGCCTTATCATGGCCATTCTCTTACGATCGTATGGGACAAGGATGGCAGCCACTATCACCAGGGCAATGGACTCCGAGTGATGGTTGATGGAAAGGTAGTGGGACAGCGTGACAACATCGGACGCTTAATATGTAAAGATGTTCTTAAATGAAAAAGTTTTTTTTTCTGACCGCAGCCATGCTGGGGGCTTTCATGGCTGATGCCATGGAAGTCACCCGCATGACTACGGAAATGATTGATACACCCCTTGCTCTTGAGACTGTCGCCCCGCGTTTCGGGTGGCAGATGAAGGGAGACAACGGCGCGATGCAGACAGCCTATGAGCTGAGTGTGTTCACACGCGACGGCAGGAGGGAGACCGAGGTGTGGAATTCCGGCAAAGTGGATTCGAACCGCAGCCAGCTCGTGGCTTATTCCGGACCTTCTCTCGATCCGATGACGCGCTATTTCTGGCGTGTGAAGGTGTGGGATGAGAATGGTGTTGCATCTGCATGGAGTACACCTTCGGAATTCCGTATAGCTCCTGACGCCGCCTTTCTGAATGGCGACTGGATTGGAGCGGTCGACTATGACAAAGCCGCTCTCCCAGATGGTCGTAACTATACATATGACAAGTGGAAGTTGCCCGAAGTCAAGGAGAAGTGGGAGAAAGTCGACTCTATGGCCAACCGCAGTATCATGCTCCGCAAGGAGTTTGATCTTAGGCATAAAGTAGCCGATGCAACAGTATACATCTGTGGTCTCGGTCACTATGAGCTTTCAATCAATGGTACAAAAGTTGGCGACGGGGAGTTCACTCCGTTGTGGAGCGACTATGACAAGACTGTGTACTACAACACCTTTGATGTCACCGACCTTGTCAGGAAGGGCGACAATGCAATAGGTGTGCTTCTTGGCAACGGATTCTACAATGTGGTACGTGGCACCCGCTACAGCAAGCTGCAGATCGGTTTCGGTCCGGAGACTCTTTGGCTCAAGATGGTTGTGAGATTTACCGACGGAAAGACACGTACAATAGTCACTGACGGCTCGTGGAAATATGCACTCAGCCCCATCACTTTCCATTCCATTTATGGTGGAGAGGACTATGATGCCCGTCTTGAACAAGAAGGATGGAACAGTCCCGGATTCAATTCTCGTGGCTGGAAGAACGTAGTGGTACAACGTGCTCCCAAAGGCCGTCTCACTTCTCAGCTTGCTCCTCCTGTGAAAATAATGGAGCGGTATGATGTCAAGAGTGTCCACAAACTCAATCCCGAGCAGATAGAGCGTTCGCACAAGGCTACAAAGCGTACTGTGGACCCATCAGCTATTCTGCTCGATATGGGACAGAATCTCTCAGGATTTCCGGAGATTACCGTCAAAGGTCATCGCGGACAGACTGTCACAATGATTGTGGCCGAGAGTCTCACTGCCGACAGTGCGGCTAACCAGCGTCAGACCGGACGACAGCACATATATACCTATACGCTGAAGAGTGACAAACCCGAGACATGGCATCCGCGCTTCTCCTACTACGGTTTCCGCTATATACAGGTTGAAGGTGCCGTGCTTGCCGGACAACCTAATCCTGCCGGACTCCCTGTGGTGGAGGACATCAAGTCGTGTTTTGTCTACAACTCCGCTCCGGAACACAGCGTGTTTGAGTGCTCAAGTCCCATTCTCACAGCTGCACACCGTCTCATCCGCAATGCCGAGCGCAGCAATATGCAGTCGGTTTTCACCGACTGTCCCCATCGAGAGAAACTCGGCTGGCTTGAGCAGGTACATCTGAACGGTCCGAGCCTCTTCTACAATTATGACCTCGCCGGATTCATTCCCAAAGTGCTACGCGATATTTCCGATACCCAGCGGGCCAACGGCCGTGTGGCTACCACCGCCCCGGAATATGTAGTCTTTGAAGGTGAGTTCATGGAGCCGTTTGCAGAGTCGCCCGAATGGGGAGCCACGCTCATCATCACACCTTGGATGTACTATGAGTTCTATGGCGACGACTCGCTTTTACGCGAGTACTATCCGGCCATGAAGTCCTATGCCTCATACCTTGATTCAAGATCGGAGGGTAATCTCATTGATTTCGGCCTCGGAGACTGGTATGATTATGGTGATTTCAGAGCAGGTTTTTCTCGCAATACTCCTGTCGGTCTTGTGGCTTCAGCCCATTACTATCAGGACTATACTTATCTTGAAAGGATAGCGCGAGAACTTGGCGAGACTGCCGATGCGGAGAAGTTTGCCGCCAAAGCAGCGGCCATAAGAAAGGCGTTCAATGAGAAGTATTACGATCCCTCCACTGCCGACTATGGCACCGGAAGCCAAAGTTCAAATGCTCTTCCGTTGTTTACCGGCCTCGCTCCGGAGAAGGACAGAGAGAGGATTCTTGCCAATCTTACTGACGATATACGTGAGCATGGCGACCGTCTCACCACCGGTGATGTCGGCAACAGATATCTCTTCCGAACACTTTCCGACAATGGTCTCGACTCGCTGATGTACAATATGCACAACCATACAGATGCCCCCGGATATGGTTTCCAGCTACAGTTTGGAGCCACCACGCTCACAGAGCAGTGGGATCCACGACAGGGTTCATCATGGAACCACTTCATGATGGGACAGATTGACGAATGGCTGTTCCGTTCTCTTGTCGGAATACGTGTTGACCCGTCATCTCCCGGAATGCAGCACATCGAGATCCGTCCCTCGGTGCCGGGTGATCTCACAAGTGTGAAAGGAAAGACTGCCACGCTTTATGGCGATGTGGAGGTGGAATGGCAACGTAGCGGCGACAATACTGTCGTACTCGATGTTGTGCTTCCTGCCAACTGTTCGGCTGATCTCTATATGCCCGGCGAGACAACCCCGCGAACAATAAAATCGGGACATCACAAATTTTCTTCTAAAATCTGAAAGATGAAAGCTCTTAAAGGACTTATGTTTCTCGCCACTCTTGCTACGCTTCCCGCAGTGGCGCAGAATACTTTTGATAATCAATACCGCCGTCCGCTTGGCGAGGTACTCGACGAGATTTCCAAACGTTTCAACGTTAAGATCAAATATAATGTCGATACCACCGGGCTTGTGCTTCCATATGCCGACACACGTATTCGTCCTTATTCGGTAGAGGAGACGTTTGTAAACGTTCTCTCTCCGTTCGATATGAAGGCGCAGAAGCAGAGTGAGAAATCATTCAAGATAAAGTATTATGAGCCGGCCCGTCGTACGGATGCCGACGGAGAGAAGATGCTTGCCTATCTGTCTTCGCTTTATTCCGACAAGTCCTCTTGGGAGGCACGTCGTGACTCGCTCAGGCGTGAGGTGAGAGAGCGTCTTACAATTGACGATGCTCTTGCCAAAAGAGTGGGAGCGAAGCCTGTCTTTTCCAAGGAGAGAAAGTTTGACGGATACACTGTCCGCAACTTCTATCTTGAGACATTTCCGGGTCTGTATGTCTGCGGATCCATCTATGCTCCTTCCTCAAAAGGTAAGCACCCGCTTATCATATGTCCTAACGGACATTTTGGCAACGGTCGCTATAACAAGGCCCAGCAGCAACGTATGGCCACGCTGGCACGTATGGGAGCCATATGTGTAGACTATGACCTCTATGGCTGGGGTGAGTCGGAGCTTCAGGTTGGAAGCGAGGCACACCAGACTGCCGATGCGCATATCATACAGGCAATGAACGGTATTTCTATTCTCGATTTCATGATGGAGCGCAAGGATGTAGACCCTTCGCGCGTGGGTGTCAATGGCGGGTCGGGCGGAGGCACGCAGACTGTGCTTCTGTCTGTGCTTGACGACCGTTATACCGCGGCGTGCCCTGTGGTGAGTCTTGCGTCTCATTTTGATGGTGGATGTCCATGTGAAAGCGGTATGCCAATCCAGCGCTCGGGTGGGGGAACTTGCAATGCCGAACTGGCTGCAGCTTTTGCTCCACGCCCCATGATGGTGGTTTCGGACGGTGGTGACTGGACCCATACCGTTCCTGAACTTGAATATCCCTATCTTCAGAGAATCTATGGGTTCTATGGTGCTTCTGACAATGTTGGAAATGTGCATCTGCCTGACGAGCGCCATGACTTCGGACCCAACAAGCGTAATGCGGTATATGATTTCTTTATCGATACTTTCGGACTTGACCGTAATAAGCTTGATGAGTCAAAAGTGACCATAGAGCCGTTTGAGGCCATGTACAGTTTCGGACCGGACGGATCGTCAATGCCTGCCGGTGCAATCAAAAAGAAGTAATGTAACACTCTATGTATTTTGGCACTATGAAACGTTTTATTTCCCTCCCGCTCATGTTGATGGTTGCTGTGTCGGCTCTTGCATGGGGCCAGAAAGGACACGATACCACGGCGGCTATTGCCGAGCGTCATCTGACACCGGCCACCCGCGTAGCTGTCGACTCGCTTCTTCACGGCAAGTCAATTGTCTATTGGGCCAACTGGCTTGACAATGCGAGTCATACCAAACCATATGCTTATACCAAGACATGGCACTACAAGAATATAGATGAGGGAGTGCGATACGAGGAGGCACAGGCCAATCCGTCGGGTGATGTTGTCACAGCTGTGAAGGCACAGATGGAGACTCTTGGCAACCCGTCGGCTGCATTTGCCGACAAAGAACTCGCGCTCAAAATCATAGTTCATCTTCTGGGAGATATGCATCAGCCTATGCATATGGGCCATGCAACAGACCTTGGTGGCAATCGCGTGAAAGTGAAATTCTTCGGCCGTGATAACAACCTTCATTCCATTTGGGATGGATCGATTGTTGAAAGTGGTCACAAGTGGAGTTTCACTGAGTGGGCCGACCAGATAGACCGTCTGTCGCCGGCTGAAGCAGAGGCTGTGTCGGCAGGTACTGTAGATGATTGGGCAAAGGGAACTCTCTCTATTGCCACTGAGGTCTATCGCAAAATGCCTGCGGACACCAATGTGATGTATAACGAGGTGGCCGAATGGACACCTGTAATAGAGGAACAGTTGCTTAAGGGAGGTCTGCGTCTGGCTCACATTCTCAACCTTCTCTTCGATAGCGAATATGCATCAACCCACACCTCGCCATACACACCCGCAATGTGATGAACGCATAGTGTCCTCACGTTAAAATGTGGGGATGTGGCGATAAAAAACTCCAAGGGCGGTCGATGACACGGAATGACGTGTATCGACTGCCCTTGGTTTTATCATAGGTTATTCCGCTCGTGTGTAGTGACACTGAGGAATCAGTTGTATGTTTGACTAAAGGATAAAAAAAAGCTGGTCGACCGCATTGCGGACAATCAGCTTGAGCTTTTTCAATGTCTGAACCTTCTTGTGAGGTTCAGACGTTTGTTGCCTTTGTTGGCCGGTTGATTACTGAGCCTGAGCTACAGAGTCAACAACAGCAGCAGCGCTGTCAGCGGTAGCAGCAGCGGAATCAGCTACTACAACTTCCTCAACAGCAACTTCCTCAACAACAGTAGCAGCGGAATCAGTTGCCTCAGCAGCCTTGTCAGAAGAGCCGCAGGAGAAGAGAGATGCGCTGAATGCTACAGCAGCAACTAAAACTAACTTTTTCATTTTCTTCTTTTTCGTTAAAGTATTGAACAATATTTAAGCTTCAAAAACGCCACAAAGGTAAGACAAAAAACTGAGATACCAAACTTTTTTTAGTGTTTTTTTTACACAGACATGAATTTTGGTGAAAAATTACAAAATTTGGTATTGTCTTCGGTAGTGATTTTAACATTTTGCTCACTTTGCAGTATTATTCCGACAGAAATGTCAAATCAAATCTCTACATTGTTTTCGGCTGTTTCACTGTCGACACCGCTGTCAATCGTCATCGTGATGATGGTGATGGTGATGATGGTGTTTTTTATAGTGCTTACGGGCTTTTTTGTACTTCTTATACATCTTTTTGTGATGTTTGTAACGGTCTTTGAGATAATCCTCATAGTCGTCGTCATCCCAGTGGTCGTAGTATTCGTAGCCTCCGCCAACGGGGATTGAGACCATTACGCCTCCTCCGCCGGGAAATGCGATGGCACCTGAGGCATGGCTGTTGCGGTATCTCTTCACAGCTTTTCTATAATGGCGGGCTTCTACAACAGGATAGTCGAGTCCTGGAAGCAATGGCACGCATACCCTTTCATGATGATGGTGGTGGTGATGATGGTGTGGCGGGGGTGGAGGTGGAGCCACCATCACAGCCGGAGTAAAGAATGGGAGCGCGTTGGTGAGGCTTGCGTTAAAGCCGTCTGTCCCGGCGCTGACCGAGAAGAAGGTTTGTGCCGATATTGAGGTTGAGCCGGCCAGGGCAAGAGCCAATACTGCTGTCAGACGTGAGATGACTTTCATTTCAGTTCAAATAATATTATGGTGTGATGTTTCTATTATATACAATCAAGGTGTATGAAATGTTCTTTATTCCCCTTCCATTGCATCTGAAATTGGCAGTTTGGAAAATTCTCCGTATCTTTGCACCCGATAAACCAAGTAAATAAAAATGAGTTACAACCTATTGAAAGGGAAGCGCGGCGTGATATTCGGCGCGCTCAACGACAAGAGTATCGCCTGGAAGGTAGCCGTGAAGGCTGTAGAAGAGGGCGCTACCATCACTCTTAGCAACACTCCTGTAGCGGTCCGTATGGGTGATGTCAGCAAGCTCGGCGAGCAGCTTGGTGCGGAAGTGATTCCTGCCGATGCTACAAACGTCGAAGATCTCGAAATGGTGTTCAACCGCTCTATGGAAGTACTTGGAGGCAAGATTGACTTTGTGCTCCACTCCATAGGAATGTCGCCAAATGTCCGCAAGAAGCGACTCTATGATGATCTTGACTACGATTTGCTCAACAAGACTCTCGATATTTCTGCTGTATCGTTCCACAAGATGATCCAGGCTGCCAAAAAGCTTGATGCTATTGCCGATAATGGCAGTATCGTGGCTCTCAGCTATATCGCAGCACAGCGCACTATGTTTGGATACAACGATATGGCTGATGCAAAGGCTCTCCTTGAGTCGATTGCCCGTAGCTTCGGATATATCTATGGACGTGAGAAGGGTGTCCGCATCAACACTATCTCCCAGTCACCTACTCCCACTACTGCCGGTAGCGGCGTGAAGGGCATGGATTCTCTCATGGACTTCGCCAACCGTATGTCGCCTCTGGGCAATGCTTCGGCCGATGAGTGTGCCGACTACTGTATCACTCTCTTCTCGGATCTCACCCGCAAGGTGACAATGCAGAATCTCTACCACGACGGTGGTTTCTCGTCGATGGGTATGAGCCTCCGCGCCATGGATCAGTATGAGAAGAGCTTTGATCTCTACCGTAATTCCGATGGTACCATTCAGTATGGTTAATCAGGCGATATAAAGCCAGACATCAGATATTAACATCATAGAGGACAGCGTTTTATCCGGGTAGCTCCCGGATTGAAAAGAAACGTTGTCCTCTTGTTTTGTATTATTGCGTTTAACAATATTATACACTTTTGATTCTGATTTTGCTGTTTGTCGTGTATTTTATAGTTAAAAGATAGCTTTTAGGCCTCTACGTCTAATAAATTGTGAAAAATCCGTGGAATGCGGTAATTTTGCCATCAAGATAATAATAACCGGAAACGCAATGTACAACACTCTGACACCATTATTCATCCTCGGTATCGTCGGGTCGCTTCAGGCGCAGACCGCGGAATGGTCCTATGAAGACTGTGTGAACTGGGCCATGGAGCATAACATCTCCCTCCGGCAGTCTGAACTCACTGAGCAGTCGGCTCTTGCAAGTCTTGAAGGCGCTAAGGCTCAGTGGATACCGACGCTTGAATTCGGCACCTCTCATGGATATGCCAACACTCCTATGGGACAGGCTGACAAAAATTCCTATACATCGTCATATGGTTTCAACGGGTCATGGACTCTGTGGGACGGTGGCATGAGAAAGGCCGAGATAAGTCGTGCTAAGACCGATGTGGAGCGTTCGCGATGGGCCACCGACGAGCTTATGAAGGATATACGTGTCAACATCCTTTCGCATTATATAAACATTCTCTATTGTCGTGAAGCTGTGGATGTGAATCGCCGTCTTGCCGAGGTGAGCGCACAGCAGGCCGAGCGTTCAAGGCAGATGATGGAGTCGGGAAAGATTTCCATAGTCGACTACCAGCAACTCAAGGCCCAGGCCGAGCGTGACGCCTACAATACGGTCAGTGCCGAGGCTGATCTCGCTTCCCGAAAACTCCAGCTGAGCAATCTGCTCGAACTCGGACTCGGAAGCAAGATGGACATAAGGCAGGTCGATTTTGATTCGCTGATGGTGCTTGATCCGTTGCCGTCGCTGGACGAGAGCTATGAGATGGCTTTGGCCAATGACTCAAGGTTGCGTTATGACGAGCTCTCGGTCCGTATGGCCGACGATGACATCTCGGCAGCCAAGGCCGGAAGCAGTCCGAAAATAAGTGTCAATGCCGGTGTTGGTTCCGGTTACTATTCCACCAACACTGCAGGGTGGGGCGAGCAGATGAGGCGGAGTCTCAATGAGAATATCGGACTCACACTCTCTATCCCAATACTTGACAATAAGAAAACAAAGACGGCCGTGGCTCAGGCAAAAATAGCCAAACTCAACAGTGAGTATGAGATCGAGGCGCGTCGCAATGAGATAGCCAACACACTCGAAGGTTGGTACATAGACATGGAGTCGGCCCGGTCGCGCTATATCGCAGCAGTGGAGAATGAGAAAGCTGCGGCACTTAGCGACGAGTATACAGCCGAGAGGTTCGCTGTCGGATATGTCGAGTCTACCGAGCTGCTTCAGAGTCATCAGGCACTCTCTTCGGCACGTCATGAGGTGCTCCAGGCCAAATATATGGCTGTGCTTGCACGGAAGATGGTGGAATTTTTACGAACTGCTAATATCACTCTTTGAAAGAAATGAAACAGATACATTCACTACTCCTGTTCCTCCCGCTGCTTGTGGCATCTTGCGGGAAAAAAGATGAGATACGCCTTGTCAGCGAGCCTGTCACAATCGGTTCGATCAGTGAGAGTGTCACGGCCACGGGTACACTCGAGTCGGTAACTTCGGTTGACGTGGGAACACAGGTCACGGGTATTATTGACAGGATACTTGTTGATTATAATTCCGAGGTAAAGAAAGGCGAGTTGCTTGCCGAGCTTGACAAAGTGTTGCTTCAGAGTGAACTGGCATCGGCAGAAGCTAATGTGGAAAGTGCTAAGGCTACATACGAATACTCGCTCGAGAACTATGAGCGAGACCGCAGTCTGCATGATCGCCGTCTCATATCCGACTATGAGTTTGACACATCTCGCCGTGATTTTCAGGTGGCAAAGACTTCTTATGAGAAAGCCAAGGCCGACAGGGTGCGTGCTGCAAAGAATCTCAACTACGCAGAGATATATTCGCCCATCGACGGTATTGTGATATCACGTGATGTCGAGGTGGGACAGACAGTGGTGTCGTCCATGACTGTGGCTAATCTGTTCACAATTGCCGATCTGGACAATATGAGAGTGGTGGCTGATGTCGACGAGGCAGACATAGGTCGTGTGGCTGAAGGGCAGGAAGTGACATTTACAGTAGACGCATATCCCTCGGAGGTGTTCAAGGGCGTGGTGACTCAGAAGCGCATAAGTCCTACCACGGAAAGTAATGTTGTGACCTATGAAGTGCTTGTGTCAGCCGACAACAGAGACCACAAGCTCATACCGGGCCTCACAGCCAATCTCACGATCTATATGAACCGTGATACGGATGTGCCATTGGTTCCGGTAAAGGCTACACGTTTTGTTCCACACGATTATCCTGAAGCCAAAAACCTTCCAGTGGCTCCTGAGGGAGCGGACACATCGCCGTTCAACGATTCCGCCGATCCTGACCGAAAGAGGGTATGGGTTGTTGACGGTATGAATCTCGTGTCACGCATTATCACAGTCGGTACAAGCGACGGCGTAAACTACAGTGTGGTCTCGGGAGTTAAACAGGGCGAAAAGGTAGCTGTGGAATACTCGGTGGCTTCATCTTCTCAAGATAATGATGCCCCGGAGTCAGGACAAAGTCCGTTTGCTCCAAAACCGCCTAAACGTAAGAAATAAAAAACATTCCGGCCTATGTCTGATAGAGAGATAATATGTGTGAGAGACCTCCGCAGGGATTTCAAAGTGGGCGGTGAGACTGTCCACGCCCTGCGCGGAGTGTCGTTCACCATTCGAGAAGGGGAATTCGTCACTATAATGGGAACATCCGGTTCAGGCAAATCTACGCTGCTCAATACCCTCGGCTGTCTTGACACTCCTACATCCGGAGAGTATGTGCTTGACGGGGTGCAGGTGAAGGATATGAGCAAGAACGAGCGTGCGAGGTTGCGCAATCGGAAAATAGGATTTGTGTTTCAGAACTACAATCTTCTGCCCAAGACATCCGCGATAGAGAATGTCGAGTTGCCTCTTCTCTATAATCCCGATGTCTCGGCCAAGGAGAGACATCGCCGGGCTGTTGACGCTCTTGTGGCAGTCGGGCTTTCCGACCGCCTAAACCATCTTAGCAATCAGATGAGTGGAGGACAGCAGCAGCGTGTGGCCATAGCCCGTGCTCTGGTCAATGATCCGGTGCTTATCTTGGCTGATGAGGCCACCGGCAATCTCGACACGCGCACGTCGATGAGTGTGCTTGTACTTTTTCAGGAACTCTACGCTCGTGGACGCACCATCATATTTGTGACACATAATCCGGAGCTTGCAGCCTATTCGTCGCGCAACATCGTGTTGCGTGATGGCAAGATAGTCTCCGACACACTAAATCCATCACCGGCCTCGGCTGCCGAAATGCTGGCCTCACTGCCGGTAAATGACGACTGAAACAATGAATTTCTTCAATCTTCTCAAAATAGCTGTCAGAGCTCTCAACCGCAATAAGCTGCGGGCGGTGCTCACGATGCTTGGCATTATCATAGGTATATCTGCCGTGATATGTATGCTTGCCATAGGCCAAGGCTCCAAGGACAGCATTAAAGCCCAGATATCAGAGATGGGCAGCAATATGATCATGATACATCCCGGCAATATGCAGCGCGGTGGTGTGCGTCAGAGTGCCGACGATATGCAGACACTCAAGATTGCTGATTATGAGGCACTGCGCGACCGCACCGCATATCTGTCGGCAGTCAGTCCGATGGTGCAGAGCTCGGGCCAGATGGTAGTGGGCAATAACAACTGGCCGTCAAGTATCAGCGGGGTGACACCGGAATATATGGATATACGCAAACTCGCTATCGATGATGGCGAGATGTTTACAGAGTCAGATATAAAGTCGGCGGCAAAGGTGTGCCTTCTCGGCAAGACCGTAGTCGACAACCTTTTTCCCGGCGGAGAGAATCCGATAGGGAAGGTTGTGAGATTCGGCAAGGTCCCTTTCACAGTGATTGGTGTACTTAAAAGCAAAGGGACCAATTCAATGGGTATGGATCAGGACGATGTGGTGATCGCCCCCTATACTACAGTGATGAAGCGCCTCCTTGCCGTCGACTATCTTGGCTCTATTTTCGCATCGGCGCTTTCGGAAGAAATGACCGAGGCCGCTACCAACGAAATAACGGGAATACTTCGTTCCAACCACAGGCTCGGTGATGGCGACGAAGACAATTTTGATATACGTTCGCAGCAGGAGCTGAGCGAGATGATGAACTCTACCTCGGATATGATGACAGTGTTGCTCACCTGCATTGCCTTTATATCTCTTCTGGTGGGCGGTATCGGCATCATGAACATGATGTATGTCTCGGTCACAGAGCGTACTCGCGAGATAGGTCTGCGTATGAGTATAGGAGCGAGGGGAATAGATATCCTCCTGCAGTTCCTTATAGAGGCTGTGATTATCTCTGTGACAGGCGGCGTCATAGGTGTTGTGGTCGGATGCATTGCCACATGGGCTGTTCATGCTATTGCAGCATGGCCTGTGTCGATACTGGCTTCGTCCATAGTATTGAGTTTTGCTGTCTGCACTTTCACCGGAGTCTTTTTCGGGTGGGTTCCTGCCATGAAAGCCTCCAATCTTGATCCAATTGAGGCCATACGCTATGAATAACCGTTTGTCACGCATAATGATTCATCTCGTTGTGGTGGTCATGATTTTCATCCTTCCAGAGGTTGTCATGATCGGGAACAGGCCTTTCGATGTCGGCTGTACGAGGTGGATACCATATCTCAAAGTAAGTGTTTTCGTTTTGGTTTTTTATGTCGAGTATTTCTTGGCAGGGCCGGGTATGTCGCGAGCCAGGTTTGTGCTTGGCAGTTGTGCCATGCTTATTGTAGGAGGCACAGTGTTTTATATAATGTCCGAATATATGGGACATTTCACTCAACGTCATCCTCCAGTCATAAATATTGTTATTCGTGACGGAGTCATGCTGTTGCTCACCATGGGTCTAAGTGTGGCTATGAGGCTTAGCGAAAGAGTGAGGAAAATAGAGGAGACCCATCGCGAGGAAGAACTCAAGCACCTCAAGAGCCAGCTCAATCCACATTTTCTGTTCAATTCGCTCAACACGGTTTATGCTCTCACGGAAATTGATCCTCCGTTGGCAAGAGATGCCGTACATCGTCTTAGCGCGTTGCTGCGTTATGCCCTTTACGAGGCCGACAATCCCACGGTGAAGCTGGGACGTGAGGTGGCGTTTGTGCGCGACTATGTCCGGCTGATGCAGATGAGGCTTGGAGAGGGTGTGAATGTCAGTATTGCCGAGGAGGTGGCAGCAGGTATGGAGAATGCCGAGATTGCGTCGATGCTTTTCATCACACTTGTAGAAAATGCGTTCAAGCATGGTAATGCCGGAACGACCGGTTCGTATGTCACCATCAGGATTTCGGCAAGTGAAAGGGGAGAAGTGGAGTGTGACGTTGCCAATTCAGTTGCTGACGATAGAGATGCTGAGGGTCGTGGCGGAATGGGACTTGAGAATCTTCGTCGCCGTCTGCGACTCATATACGGCAGTCGTGCACGGTTGGAAATATCGTCGCAACCAGCTATATTTGTAGCTCAAATGAGAATACAGTTATGAATGATGATGAAATACGCTGCTGTGTGATTGACGATGAGCCTCTTGCCGCACGTCTGATTGCATCGTATGTCGAAAAGACACCTTTTTTGTCACTCGTCGGAACATATGGATCGGCTCGCGAGGCAATCAAGCCTATTATGGACGGCGAAGTGGATGCCGTGTTTCTTGATATCAGAATGTCACAGCTCAGCGGTATGGAGTTTGCCCGTATTGTCCCTAAAAATGTACAGGTAGTTTTTGTCACTGCATATAGTGAGTATGCTATAGATGCATTCAGAGTGGGGGCTACCGATTATCTTGTGAAACCTGTGAGCTTTGAAGAGTTCACAGCTGCAGCCCTGCGCATCAGGGACAAATGCCTGGCACGATGTGTGCCGGGTGGTGCCGATGGCCGGTTGCTGGTGAAGGTAGACCGGGGCATGATGCAGATTAATACACCGGATATTGTGATGGTGGAGGGTTTGAAGGACTATGTGAAAATACATTTGGCCGAAGGTCGGACAGTTGTTACACTATCGTCTATGAAAGGCATAGAACGCCATCTTCCTTCGTCGGACTTCATGAGGGTTCATCGCAGTTACATAGTTAGTATCGACCGAATTTCACGCATAGACCGCCAGAAGGTGGTGGTGGCAGGACGGGATATCCCGGTCGGAGACAGTTACCGACCATCTGTGGCCGCTTACATCGCCTCACATACTCCGTCGGAATAGATAGAGATATATTAATACAGACAGAGGGTGTATCATTGCGGATACACCCTCTGTCTGTATTATAAAGTATCTGTCAGTAAAATCAGAATTCCACAAGTATGCGGAATACTTTGCCGGGAGCTGCGTCCCACTTGGCGAGTGCATCGCCTGTCTCTTCGGGTTTCACTGTGGCCGAGATGAGTTTTTCAGCGTGTTTGCGTCCGCCGGCAAGGAAGTAGCGTATAACGGCTGCGAAATCGTTGGGCATTGCGTTGCGTGAGCCACGGATATCAAGCTCTTTCTGTACGAAAAGTTTGGTGTGGAACGAGACGTCGTCCTTGGCATATCCGATGCATACGACGCGACCACAGAACGCTACGTTGTCGACGGCTGCGACATATGTGAATGGTGAGCCTACGGCTTCTATCACGACGTCGGGACCATGACCGTCGGTGAGACGGCTGAGTTCGTCGGCGAGATTGGATGTGGCGGAATTAATGGAGTAGGTGGCACCGAGTTCACGAGCAAGCGCGAGTTTCTCGTCGTCAAGATCGATGGCTATCACGGTGGCTCCGCGGAGTGCGGCGCGAACGATTGCACCGAGACCAATCATTCCGCATCCGATCACAGCTACGGTGTCAATGTCGGTCACAGCAGCACGGTCAACGGCATGGAATCCAACACTCATCGGCTCTACGAGAGCACATTCGCGCGGTGTTAGGCCTTGGGCGGGAATTATCTTTGACCAGGGGACAGCGATGTAATCGGTCATTGCTCCGTTGCGCTGCACACCCATTGTCTCGTTGTGACGGCAGGCGTTGGGACGTCCGCGACGGCATGACGAACATTTACCGCAGGCTGTGTAGGGGTTAACAGTCACGCTCATTCCTTTCTCAAGGAGTCCGGTAGGTACGTCAGAACCGATTTCCTCAACTATACCTCCGATTTCGTGGCCGGGAATGACGGGGGAGATGGCCATGGGGTTTTTGCCACGGAATGTGTTGAGGTCGGATCCGCAGAAGCCGACATAGCATATTTTTACCAGCACCTCATCGGGCGAGATGACCGGTTTGGTCTGCTCCTCAATGACTACGCGTCCGGGAGCTGTGATTTTTACTGCTTTCATAACTTACTTAAATGTGTGTTATTCTGACATATTCTTTATGTATGGCAGGTCGGGTAGACTTCCGAATCCGAAGAAGCGTCGGGCATTGTCGCCGAGGAAGAGGTGTTTCTGCTCTTCGGTAAGCTCGGTCGACTTTGTGATGAAGTCATAGGACATACGGTAGGTGATTGCCGTGATGGTGCGCGGGTAGTCTGAACCCCACATGAGTTTGTCCCATCCCACTGCGTCGGCTGCTTCACGAATGGCGCGTACCGCCGAAGGGAATGGATAGAATTCTGAATTGAAGAGCCATGTTATTCCTCCGCTTTCCACCATTACATTGCTTGCTTCGGCAAGCTTTATCTGCTCCATCCAGCCGTCTGTGGTCACCATGCCGAAATGTCCTATTGCGATTTTCAGCTCCGGACATTCCTGTATTACCTCCTTTACCTCTCCGACCTGTGTGGCACCGTCGGCAAGACAGAGCGATAGGATGGCTCCACGACGCTCCATCTCTTTGAACAGTTCCACCATCTCCGGAGAGTTGAGCCACATTCTGTCTTTGCCCATGGGCAGACGGTGGCCGGGGATGGTGAGTCCTTTGAATCCTTCATCGAGCAGGCTGATGGCCTTGGGAAGGAAGCCGGGACGACGGAAGTCGCACATACCGCTGACGAAGAATCGGTCGGGGTACTTGGCGGCTACTTCGCGCAGGTATTCGTTCTGTTCACCATCGATGAATTCCTGCACCACCACGGCGGCTGCCACCTGGGCATAGTCCATGTTGGATAGGAAAATCTCAGCGGTGTTTCGTCCGTCTGTCATAAAAGGCGGGAGCATCTGGCGCTCCTCGCCCATGAAGTCGGCTCGACCGTTGGGCAGCGGGCGGATAGGGAGTCCGTTGACCACGGTGTCCTGTCTCAGCCACAGATGGGAATGTGAATCTATGATGTAGTGCTTCATAATCACGAGTTCTTCCAGCGCACACGTGTCTGGTCACCTATGATTTCCTTCACTTCTTTGACAAGGACTTCGTCCATAGGTTCTTCGACAAACCGGATGTTCTTTTTTACATTGTCGGGGTTGGCCGAGCTGAAAAGCGTGGTGGCAATGCGCGGGTTGCTGATTGCATACTGCACCGCAAGTTTCTCGATTGGATAGCCTTTTGCCTCGCAATGGTCCACGGCCTTGCGGCAAGCCTCGACGAGCGATGCGGGAGCGGGATGCCATGCGGGAACTCCACGTCGTGAGAGAAGACCCATGGAGAGTGGTGATGCGCTGATCACGCCTATTCCCCTCTCCTCGAAGAAGTCAAGATAGTCGAGCAGGAGGTCGTCATTTAGGGTGAAATGGCAGAAATTCATGATGGTTTCTACCATTCCGTCAGGGGTGTTCTCGACAACCCACTTGATGTTTTCGGGCTGAAGGTCAGTGATTCCGACGTGGCCCACGAGGCCTTGTTCACGCAGTTCGGCGAGAGCCGGAAGGGTCTCGTTTGCCACCTGGTTGAGGTCGGCAAACTCGATGTCGTGAACGTTGATGAGGTCGATATAGTCAAGGCCGAGACGTTCCATGCTCTCATAGACGCTCTCTTTGGCGCGACGGGCTGAATAGTCCCATGTGTTCACGCCGTCTTTACCATATCTTCCCACCTTGGTGGATAGATAATATTTGTTGCGGGGAATGTCGCGCAGTGCTTTGCCAAGCACGGTCTCGGCCTTATAGTGGCCGTAGTATGGAGAGACATCTATGAAGTTCATTCCGCTGTCGACAGCTACATGGACAGCCTCGAGAGCACGGGCTTCGTTGATGTCGTGGAAGACTCCGCCGAGTGATGATGCGCCGAAGCTAAGAGCCGACACCTTCATCCCGGTTTTTCCTAAATCGTGAAATTCCATTTAGAGCACTTTTTTATATAAATCTTCGATGTCGTTGAGTGTCACTTCTCGGGGATTTCCGGGTGTGCATACGTCAGAGAGAGCCTGTTCGGCCAGACGAGGTATGTCATTTTCGGTGATACCGAGCTCGGAGAGATGCTGGGGAATACCCACCTTGACAGCGAGAGCCTGTACGGCATCGCAGGCTGCTACAGAAGCTTCTTCAGCAGTCATTCCAGTGGTGTTGACACCCATTGCTCTTGCTATTGCGGGATATTTGTCAAGGCACTTCTCCATGTTGAAACGCATGATGGTGGGGAGGAGAAGGGCGTTGGCCACGCCGTGGGGTATGTCGAAAAGCGAACCGAGAGGATGAGCCATACCGTGTACGAGGCCCAGGCCTACATTGGAGAAGGCCATACCGGCGATGTACTGGGCTACAGCCATACCGTTGCGGGCATCTGCGTTGGATGGCTCTTCCACAGCGACAGGAAGATATTTGCTTATCATGCGGACTGCCTCGATCTCAAACATATCGGACATTTCCCACGCGCCTTTGGTGATGTAGCCTTCGATTGCATGGGTCAAGGCGTCCATACCGGTGGCTGCTGTGAGGCTCTTGGGGAGGCTGTACATGAGTTCGGCATCGATGATGGCTACTGCCGGTATGTCGTTGGGGTCGACACACACCATTTTCTTTTGCTTCTCCTCGTCGATAATCACATAATTGATAGTGGTCTCTGCAGCGGTTCCTGCAGTGGTGGGAAGAGCTATGATGGGCACACCCTTGTGTGTGGTCGGAGCGCATCCTTCGAGCGATACGATGTCGGCAAATTCGGGGTTGTTGATAACGATGCTGATACCCTTGGCTGTGTCAATAGACGAGCCTCCGCCAATGGCTACGATGAAGTCGGCTTCGGCAGCCTTGAAGGCCTCAATGCCGTTGCGGACGTTGCTCACGGTGGGGTTGGGCTTTACATCCGAGAAAATTTCATATCTGATACCTGCCTCGTCGAGCACGTCAGTAACCATTTTGGCCACGCCGAATTTTATGAGGCCCGGATCGGTTACTACGAGGGCCTTCTGCTTGCCAATTTGTTTCACTGCTTCGGGGAGCATCTTGCGTGCTCCGGGGCCGAAATAAGATACTTCGTTGAGGATAAAACGGTTAATCATGATTTAATGTAATTGGTATTAGTTACAGATGCAAAGATAGTCAATTTTCACAAATTATCGTTACAACAATAACACCAAAAAAGAAGCAGCCGCTTCTCCTTGGTATACCTTTGCGAGACAACGTTCCATATCGTGCGTGTGTCTCGTGCGTAGGTGTTAAGAGATGTGGCTGCTTTAATGACGGGGTTGGTTCAGGCGTGTCGGCGTATATAATCGGTTATCCATTCACCCACTTCCTTTGTACCGTAGGCCGGACCGTCGGGAATCTGTATTTCCGGGGTGCGGACATTGGCATCAAGTGATGCGTTGACAGCCTCTCGGATGAGGCGGCCTTCGTCGAGAAGATCGAAGTATTCGAACAACATTGCCACAGAAAGTATCTGTGCAAGTGGATTGGCTATATTCTTTCCTTTCGCCTGGGGCCATGAGCCATGGATTGGTTCGAATACCGGAGTCTTCTCGCCAGTCGAGGCTGACGGCAGGAGCCCCATTGAACCGGAGATGACTGAGCCTTCGTCGGTGAGAATGTCGCCGAACGTGTTTTCAGTTACCATCACGTCAAAGAAACGCGGATCCTGAATCATACGCATTGCGGCATTGTCAACATACATATAGTCGGTTTCTACATCAGGATATGCAGGTGCGATTTCTTGGGCTACTTTGCGCCATAGACGACTGGAGGCAAGTACGTTGGCTTTGTCTACGACGGTGAGGTGTTTGCGACGTCGCCGGGCATAACCATAGGCGGTGTGGAGTATGCGTTCAACCTCTTCGCGTGTATAGGCATTGGTGTCGTAGGCGCGGTCGTTGCCTTCGAGCTTCTCTCCGAAGTACATTCCACCAGTGAGTTCGCGTATGCACACGAAGTCGGCTCCCTCGACTATCTCGCGTCTCAGCGGAGAGTGGTGAAGCAGACAATCGAAGGTCTCTACCGGGCGTATATTTGCGTATAGACCGAGTTGTTTGCGCATAGCCAGGAGACCTTGTTCCGGTCTGATTTTTGCATTCGGATTGTTGTCGAATTTCGGGTCGCCTACAGCAGAAAAAAGCACTGCATCGGCCCACAGGCAGGTCTGGTATGTTTCCTCCGGAAACGGATTGCCGACCTTGTCGATGGCATCGGCGCCGCATATTGCATGGCGGTATTCGACCTTATGGCCGTATTTTTCGCATACGGCTGTCATCACTTCGACTCCGCACACGGAGATTTCGGGACCGATTCCGTCGCCGGGAAGTACTGCTATCTTGAAGTCCATATATTGTAAGTCTGTATTTTATTTTTCGATTATATTCAACATTTTCACTGTCGCTCTTATGGCTGCTTCAGTCTGGTCGGCGTCTACGCCGCGTGTTTTGAACACTTTCCCGTCGTGGTTCCATGTCACTGTGGTCTGTACAAGGGCATCGGTTCGTCCTCCTGGCGGAATGCTGACACTGTAGTTGACAAGCACCGGAAAGGTACGTTGCAGTCGCTCGGTATATATGCCTCTGACAGCTCTCATGAAGGCATCGAATTGTCCGTCGCCAACAGCTGATTCCTGATATTCGCAGCCGCCGATTACGAGTTTGACTGTGGCTGTGGGTTTGAGCCCTTGTACGAGATTGAGAGTGTAGTTGGCAACGCTGACGTTTGTCGGGATTGCTGAGTGGCGCAGCACGTCGGCCACGATAAACGGAAGATCGGCCTGCGAGACAAGTTCTTTTTTATCGCCGAGCTGTATGACGCGGTCGGTGACACGGAGTATCTCTTCATCGGAAAGTTCTATACCGAGAGATTCGAGGTTTTTTCTGATATTGGCTCGTCCGGATGTTTTTCCGAGTGCATACTCTCTTTCGCGTCCGAACCGCTCGGGTAACAGGTCGTTGTAGTAGAGATTGTTCTTGTTGTCTCCGTCGGCGTGGACTCCGGCACACTGAGTGAAGACGCTCTCGCCGATTATAGGCTTGTTGGGCGGTATCGGAATACCTGAGAAGGATTCAACGATGTGGCTCACCTTGTTGATCTTGCTTTCGTCTATCCCGGTGGTTGCCCCAAGCTGGTCGTGAAGAGCGGTTACCGAGCTTGACAGGGTAGCATTCCCTGCACGTTCGCCCAGTCCGTTGACAGTGCAGTGGATTCCTTTTGCTCCGGCTTTTACCGCGGCTATGACATTTGCCGTGGCAAGGTCATAGTCGTTGTGGGCATGGAAGTCAAAGTGGACTCCGGGGTAGCGTGATGTCATCTCTCCCATATAGTCCATGGTGTCAAACGGATTGAGTACACCAAGTGTGTCGGGGAGCAGAAAACGTCTGACAGGAAGTTGCAGGGCACACTCCATCAGTGAGTGTACGTATTCGGGACTATTCTTCATGCCGTTGCTCCAATCCTCAAGATAGAGGTTGACTTCGAGGCCGGCTTCACGGGCGCGTTTTATCTCTTCGGTAATTGCGGCAAAATGCTGCTCTGGTGTCTGTTTGAGCTGCATACGGCAATGCTTTTCCGATCCTTTGGCTAAAAGATTGATTACCTTTCCGCCGACGCTTTTCACCCATTCTACCGACTTGCCACGGTCGAGAAATCCAAGCACTTCCACCGAGTCGAGACATCCGTGTCTTTCAGCCCACGAACATATACGCGCCACTGTGTCGCGCTCACCCTCCGAAACACGTGCCGAGGCCACTTCCACTCTGTGGATGTGGAGGTCGCGGAGAAGCAGGCGTGTTATTGCCTTTTTTTCCGAAGTGGAGAATGATACGCCTGATGTCTGTTCTCCGTCACGGAGAGTGGTGTCCATTATTTCTACCTTCATCACCTGCGGGCCGCCTCCCAGGCCTCCGTATCGGCTTGGCGCGAGAGGAGATATTCCACATCGTCAAGCCCCTCTGAAAGGCATTGTTTTTTATATGGATTGATGTCAAATGTCTCTGAACGTCCTGTGGCAAGGTTGGTCACGGTCTGTGTGGGCAGGTCTACACGTACCTCTGCCTTGGGAGAGGAGGCTATTGTCGCAAAGAGTTCGGCAAGAAAACTTTCGCTTACGGTGACAGGGAGCACGAAGCAGTTGAGCTCGTTCTGCTTGTGTATGTCAGCGAAGAAACTGGATATTACCACACGGAATCCGTAGTCGTGTATAGCCCATGCAGCGTGTTCACGAGAGGAGCCTGACCCGAAATTTTTCCCGGCTACAAGGATGCATCCCGAGTAGGTAGGATCGTTCAGTACGAAGTCGGGACGGGGATTTCCATCGGCGTCATAGCGCCAGTCTCGGAAAAGGTTGTCGCCGAATCCTTCGCGGGAGGTTGCCTTGAGGAATCGTGCAGGGATAATCTGGTCGGTGTCGACGTTTTCCATCGGCAGAGGTATGCAGGTGGAGGTTATTGTGGTGAATTTTTCTTTCATCTTGATGTCGGTTCGTCTGGGTTGCTACATGAGTTCTCTTGGATCGGTGATGCATCCGGTGACAGCGGCTGCGGCCGCCACAAGGGGACCAGCGAGGATGGTGCGCGCTCCAGGTCCCTGTCTTCCTTCAAAGTTGCGGTTGGAGGTAGACACGGCGAGTTTCCCTGCCGGAATCTTGTCTTCGTTCATGGCCAGGCAGGCCGAACATCCCGGTTGTCGAAGCTGGAAGCCGGCTTCATGAAGGATTGTGTCAATCCCTTCTTCGCGTATCTGACGGTCTACATTCCATGATCCGGGTACGAGCCATGCTGTGATATCGGGATGCTTCTTGCGGCCTTTTACTATTGAGGCGAAGGCGCGGAAGTCTTCGATGCGTCCGTTTGTGCATGAACCCAGGAATATGTAGTCGACCGGTTTTCCTGCAAGTTTCTCGCCTGAGGCAAATCCCATATAGTCCAGAGCTTTTTCAAAAGAGATTCGGCCTTGCTCGTCATTTACCGGTGGGGCTGGCACAGGGTCGTTGATACCTATGCCCATTCCTGGATTGGTGCCAAAAGTGATGCGCGGTTCTATATCTTCGGCATGGAATGTGATTTCACGGTCAAATTTGGCGTCAGGATCGCTCGGAAGTGTACGCCAGTAGGCTACCGCCTTTTCCCATTCCTCGCCTTTTGGAGCGTATTCCCGTCCCTTGACATATTCGAATGTTGTTTCGTCGGGAGCTATCATGCCGCCTCTGGCACCCATCTCGATAGATAAGTTGCAGACGGTCAGTCGCTCTTCCATGGAGAGATTTCTTATCGCTTCACCGGCGTATTCCACAAAGTAGCCGGTGGCTCCGCCTGTAGTCATCTGAGCAATGATGTATAGCGCGATGTCCTTTGCAGTCACACCTTTTCGCAATGTTCCCTCTATGTTGATACGCATGGTCTTTGGCTTGTTCTGGATGATGCATTGCGATGCAAGCACCATTTCGACCTCGGATGTGCCGATGCCAAAGGCCACTGCTCCTACTGCGCCGTGGGTCGATGTGTGTGAGTCGCCACATACTATTGTAGAACCCGGGAGTGTGAGACCGTTTTCCGGACCGATGACATGGATTATGCCGTTTTTTGGATGGCCTATTCCGAAATATGTCACTCCGAAGTCTGTGGCGTTGCGACTGAGTGTGTCGACCTGGTTGCGGGATATGGGGTCTTCAATTGGTTTGTCCTGGTTGAGTGTGGGGATGTTATGATCCGGTGAACATACTGTGCGCTCGGGACGGAACACTTTCAGTCCTCGTTCTCTGAGCCCGGCAAAGGCCTGGGGACTCGTCACCTCGTGGCAGTAGTGGCGGTCGATATAGAGCTGGTCGGGACCGTCGGTAATATGGTTGACAACGTGAGCATCCCAGATTTTATCGAAAAGTGTCTTTGACATTGAAATTGTACTCTATTTGGAAGTTTTGGTTGCGTGAAGTGTTTGATAAAAGTTTTGGGAGGGGGGTATGGGGTCAGCGGACAAACTTGTTTATAGCATCAATGAATGCTTCGGCACTGGCTGCTACGATATCGGTGTTTGCCGAGAATCCATAGAATGATGCTCCGTCGTGTTCCACTGTCATGTGGACTTTTCCGATGTCGTTGCTACCCTTATTGATGGCTTGTATAAGGAATTCCTTGACAAGCATTTTGCGGTGAATGATGAGTTTGATGGCCGAAATGGCTGCGTCTACCGGACCATTGCCCGATGCGCAGGCTTCGAATTTTTCTCCAGCAATATCAAGCCCGACGCTTGCAACGGAATGTACTCCTACGCCCGAAGTGACCTGGAGGAAGTCGAGCTTGATGCGGTTGGAGGCTTTTCGGTGTTGTCCAGCCAGCATGAGTACGTCGTCGTCGTTGATTTCTTTCTTGCGGTCGGCAAGACGGAGGAATTCCTCATAGGCCTTGTCAAGCTGCTCGGAAGAGAGATCGATTCCGAGCACGTGGAGACGGTGCTTGAGTGCGGCGCGACCTGAGCGGGCTGTGAGCACAATGGAGTTTTCGTCAATGCCGACATCGCGTGGGTCAATGATCTCGTAGCTCTCTCTGTTTTTGAGTACTCCGTCCTGATGAATGCCTGAAGAATGGGCAAATGCATTGCGTCCCACGATGGCCTTGTTGGGTTGTACAGGCATATTCATGAGGCTCGACACCATGCGTGATACGTGTGTTATCTTTGTGGCGTTTATGTTGGTGTCGATTCCAAGTTCGCGATGTGAGCGGAATGTCATCACTACTTCTTCGAGTGCTGTGTTTCCTGCACGCTCTCCGATGCCGTTTATGGTCACCTCGGCCTGTCGGGCACCGTTGGCGATACCGGCCACGGTGTTTGCTGTGGCCATGCCGAGGTCGTTGTGACAATGGGTTGCTATGGTCACACGGTCTATACCGTCGACATGGTCCATGAGATACTTGATTTTTTCTCCGAACTGCCATGGCAGGCAGTATCCGGTAGTATCGGGAATGTTGATCACAGTGGCTCCGGCTTTGATGACTGCTTCTACCACTCGTGCCAGGTATTCGTTGTCGGTGCGTCCGGCATCTTCGGCATAGAACTGCACATCCTCAACGAATTTTTTAGCGTAGGCTACAGCACGGACTGCGCGTTCGAGTATTTCCTCGCGGTTTGAGTTGAATTTGTATTTTATGTGTGAATCGGATGTTCCTATACCGGTGTGGATTCGCGGATGTTTGGCATACTTCAGAGCGTCTGCTGCCACACGTATGTCGTTTTCGACAGCACGCGTCAGTGCGCAGATTGTAGGCCAGGTGACAGCTTTGGATATCTCTACCACCGAATTGAAGTCGCCGGGACTGGATACGGGAAAGCCCGCTTCGATTACGTCGACTCCGAGTGCTTCGAGCGCTTTTGCCACTTCGATTTTCTCGACAGTGTTGAGCTGGCATCCCGGCACCTGTTCTCCGTCGCGGAGAGTCGTGTCAAATATGAATAATCTGTCGCTCATAATGAATTATTAGTGTGTTGAGCTGCAAAGTTAATAATTATTTCTGTAAAACACTCAAAAACTAAAATATTTTAATGAAAAAAGGAGGATGAGTCATTTTTCGACTCATCCTCCCTAAAGGATATAAGATGTATGATCTTTTTTAGTATGCGAACATGGGATATGATTCCATTGTGGCATTGACCTTGGCGCGTACAGCGGCAATGGTCTCTGCATCAGTTGGGTTGCGGAGTACAGTGTCGATCATCTCGGCTATCTCGCCCATGAGAGGCTCTTTGGCACCGCGTGTGGTGATGGCGGGAGTGCCGAGGCGGATCCCTGAGGTCTGGAAGGGTGAGCGTGAGTCGAAAGGCACCATGTTCTTGTTGGCTGTGATGTCAGCCTCTACAAGTGCCTTTTCGGCAACTTTACCGGTGAGGTCGGGGAACTTGGTGCGAAGATCAAGAAGTATGCAGTGGTTTTCGGTTCCTCCCGATACGATGTTGTAACCCATGGACATGAGTGCGTCTGCAAGAGCTGCGGCATTTTTCTTCACCTGGGTCTGGTATTCCTTGAACTCGGGCATCAGAGCCTCGCCGAAGGCTACGGCCTTACCTGCGATTACGTGCTCGAGCGGACCTCCCTGTACGCCGGGGAATACGGCTGAGTCGAGCAATGACGACATCATGCGCACCACTCCCTTGGGAGTTTTCTTGCCCCATGGGTTTTCAAAGTCCTTGCCCATCATTATTACACCGCCACGCGGGCCGCGAAGGGTCTTGTGGGTGGTGGAAGTGACGATGTGGGCATATTTTACGGGGTTCTCAAGCAGGCCGGCAGCGATGAGTCCGGCGGGATGTGCCATGTCGATCATGAGGATGGCTCCGATTTCGTCGGCCAGGCGACGCATACGTGCATAGTCCCATTCATGGCTGTAGGCCGATGCTCCACCCACTATGAGGCGTGGACGTTCGCGACGGGCTACTTCTTCCATCTGGTCATAGTCGACAAGTCCGGTTTCGGCGCTGACGTTGTATTCGAGAGCCTGGTACATGAGGCCCGAGAAGTTGACAGGGCTTCCGTGTGAAAGGTGTCCGCCGTGGCTGAGGTTGAGTCCGAGGAACTTGTCGCCGGGCTGCAGGCAGGCCATGAAAACAGCCATGTTGGCCTGTGCTCCTGAGTGGGGCTGAACATTGGCCCATTCGGCTCCGAACAGTTTCTTGAGTCGCTCTATGGCGAGGGTTTCCATCTCATCCACCACTTCGCAACCTCCGTAGTAGCGATGGCCGGGATAGCCTTCGGCATACTTGTTGGTGAGGCACGAGCCCATTGCCTGCATCACCTGGTCGCTGACGAAGTTCTCTGACGCAATAAGCTCGATACCCTTTTTCTGACGGGCGTGTTCGCGTGAAATGATGTCAAAGACGATGTTGTCTTGCTGCATAGTTTTATATTATATTGTTTTGGTTTCTGATTCAGTGTGATTTATTTCGATGTGTCAGCTTTTTTTACTGACCATCCGAATTTTCCAATCATTTGACCCTGCTCGAAATAGTGGCCGTGGGAGTAGTTGATGAGTCCGGCTGAAGCCAGGTCGAATGCTCCGGTGGCGGGATCAATGAGATTTTCGTCGGCAAGCACGTTGACCACTTCGGCTATAAACATATCGTGGCTTCCAAGCTTGACTATTTCCTTGACCCGACATTCTATACTGAGTGGAGACTCGGCTATACAGGGACAGGCTACTTTTACACCCGGCGATGGTGTGAGCCCGGTCTCTTTCCATTTGTCGTATTCGGCCCCTGATCTTACTCCGGCCCAGTCGGTGGCTCGGGCCATCGAGGATGTGGTGAGGTTGATAGTGAACTCCATCCGCTCACGAATGATGGGATAGGAATGACGTTCGGGACGAACCGATATATAGCACATTGCCGGATTGGTGCATATTGTACCTGTCCAGGCTACTGTGAGCATATTTGAGCTCTCCATTGTGCCACAAGTAACCAGTACCGCCGGGAGCGGATAGATCATTGTGCCGGGTTTCCAGGATACTTTAGCCATATTCTCGGTCAGATGATTGCGTCGGCGCTTTTGACAGTGTGGGAGCAGTAGTGGCAGGAGATGGTGATGTCTTTCCAGTCAACTACGTGAAAACGTGTCAGCATAGGCTCGTTGTTGGTGATGCACTTTGGATTGCCGCACTTTACGAGCCCCACGATGGTGTCGGGCAGAGTCACGGGGAATTTTTCGACTACTTCGTAGTCACGGATGATATTAATTACCGCAGTGGGGGCTATGAGTGCGATGCGGTTGAGAGTCTTTTCGGGAAAGAATACATCGGCTACCTTGATTATGCCTTTGTTGCCAAGTCGTTTGGAGTCGAGATTGTTTCCGATGGTAACAGCTGTTTTAAGATTCTCGATTCCAAGGATCTTTACAGCCTTGAACAGCATAGGTGATGGTATGTGGTCTATTACTGTGCCGTTGCGCAGCGCTGCCACGGCGAGTTCGGATTTTGAGACTGTCTTTGTCATAGCTGTGGTGCGTGTTAATCGATTAAATCGATGCCGAGCGAGCGGCAGATTATAGCCTCGCGTGCATAGAGTCCGTTGCGGGCCTGTTCGAAGTAGTAGGCATGGGGATTATCGTCGACATCCTGTGCGATTTCATTTACTCTTGGTAGAGGGTGCAGGATGCGCATATTTTCTTTGGCGTCTCCGAGCATTGAGGCATTGAGATTGTACAGGTCTTTGACTTGTTCATACTCCATGATGTCGGCAAATCTCTCTCTCTGCACACGGGTCATATATATGATGTCCGACGAGTTGATCACCTCGGGTGAGAAGTCGGTGTGCTCGGTAAACCGGATGTTGTTTTCCCTGCAGAATGCCTTGTATTCTTCAGGCATTCCAAGTTCCTTGCAGGCGACGAAGCGGAATGTGGGATTGAACCATCTCATGGCCATGATGAGGGAGTGGACTGTACGACCATATTTGAGGTCGCCCACAAGTGTGATTGTGAGACCTTCTATACGGCCCTGGGTCTTGAAAATGGAGTAGAGGTCAAGCATTGTCTGCGATGGATGCTGATGGGCACCGTCGCCGGCGTTTATGATGGGGATGTCAGTGACTTCTGTGGCATAGAGAGCTGCTCCTTCGAGATAGTGTCTCATCACTATGAGATCGGCGTAGTTGCTCACCATCTTTATGGTGTCTTTAAGTGTCTCTCCCTTTGAGGTAGATGTGTTTGATGCATCCGAGAATCCGATGACTCGTCCACCGAGGCGGTTTACGGCAGTTTCAAAGCTTAGACGGGTGCGGGTAGATGGTTCGAAAAAGAGTGTCGCCACTACTTTCCCTTCGAGCAGTCTGCGGTTGGGGTTCTGCTCGAATTTTCGCGCGGTCTCAAGGAGCTGCATAATCTCCTCACGGCCTATATCGCTGATTGACACAAGACTTTTGGTATTCATTGCAGTGAAATGATAGATGAATGGTGAGTTCCACTGCAAAGTTACAATTTTTGTCGGGAATATCAGAGCAAAACCGCGATTTTCTGTGGTGCTTGTTTCGGTGTCAGTTGTGTGATGCTTTATAGTAAAGCACTATGCCTATTATGGCGTAGATGAAGTTTGGGATCCACATTGCCACGAATGGTGATGTCATACCTGATACTGCGAAGGTGGATGTCACGGTCATGAACAAGATGTAGCTGAACGAGAGTACGAGTCCGATTCCGATATTTACTCCCATGCCTCCCTTGACTTTTCGTGATGAGAGTGACATTCCGATGACAGTGAGGATGAAGGCTGCTGCTGTCATTGCGTATCTGCGGTGGTTCTCGATTTCAAATGTCTTTATGTTGGCTACTCCGCGTTTTTTCTGGTTTGCTATATACTCACGTAGCTCGGGTGTGGTCATGGTTTCCGAGTCGTTCTTGGATATGAGGAAGTCGCGCGGTTCGATTGGAATCACGGTGTCAAGGCGGGAGCCGCGTGTGATTTTTTCGCTACGTCCGTCGAATGTGCGTATCATGTAGTCGCGGACGGTCCAGTTGTGGAGTGTGTCGTAGCGTATGGTCTGCGCCGTGAGACGCGACACGAGTTTCTTGTCTTTGAACGATTCAAGAGAGAATTTGTAGCCTGTCTTCTGGTTGTTGTCGTAGCGCGACATATAGGCAATCTCGCCTTTGGCTACCTGCAGCTGAATGTTTGTGCCATAATCAACACGTTTGTTCTTGACATAAGTGTTAGTGTAGTCAATGCGTTTGACGTTGGCCGGTGGTATGATGTAGGCACTGAGTACAAATGTGGCACAGGCTATGACAGTGGCGCTTATGAGATATGGCCTTAACAGACGCCGATAGCTCATGCCGGTGGAGAGCATGGCTATAATCTCCGAATTGTCGGCAAGCTTGGAGGTGAAGAAAATGACGGCAATGAAGGTAAAGAGAGGACTGAACTGGTTGGCGAAGTAGGGGAGGAAGTTGAGAAAGTAGTCGAATACCGTGGCCCTGAGAGGAGCTTTGAGGAATGAATCGAGTTTCTCATTGATGTCAAACATAATCGTGATGGCCAGAATCAAGGCAATCGCGAATAGGTAGGTCCCGAGAAATTTTCGTATTATGTACCAGTCGAGAATCTTCATTTGGTAATGGAAGAGGATGTGTGTGGGGGGAAGAATCAGAGGCGGCGTGTCACACACTCCGTCATTTCTGTTTTCCAGCTCTTGAAGTCGCCTGCGAGGATGTGACGGCGCGCTTCTCCGACGAGCCAAAGATAGAACGCAAGGTTGTGTATCGAGGCTATCTGCATCGCGAGAATCTCATCGGCAATGAATAGGTGGCGCAGGTAGGCTTTGGTGTAGACTTGGTCCACGTAGGCGGGGCCGTCTTCCTGAAGCGGAGAAAAATCGTCGGCCCATTTCTTGTTGCGCATATTCATGATGCCGTGGCGGGTAAAAAGCATTCCGTTTCTACCGTTGCGTGTCGGCATTACACAGTCCATCATGTCCACTCCGCGGTCGATTGCTTCAAGTATGTTGGCGGGAGTACCAACCCCCATTAGATATCTGGGGCGATCGGCTGGAAGAATCTCGTTGACCACCTCTATCATTTCATACATTTTCTCCACGGGTTCGCCCACGGCGAGACCTCCGATGGCGTTTCCCTCGGCACCGAGATCGGCCACATGACGGGCTGCGTCGCGCCTGAGTTCGGGATACACCACTCCTTGTACGATGGGGAAGAAGGCCTGGCGATAACCATATTTGCCTTCAGTCTCGTTGAAGTGTTTCCATCCTCGTTCAAGCCATCTCTGTGTGAGGCGAAGCGATTTTTTTGCATAGTCGAAATCGGCGGTACCCGGAGGACACTCGTCAAGAGCCATCATTATGTCGGCTCCGATAGATCGCTGGATATCGACGACTCTCTCGGGTGTGAAAAGGTGTTTTGAACCGTCAATATGGGAACGGAAATGTGCTCCCTCTTCAGTGAGTTTTCTGTTGGCTGAGAGGGAAAACACTTGGAAACCTCCACTGTCGGTGAGTATGGGGCGTTCCCAACCGTTGAATTTATGCAGTCCACCGGCTTTCTCGAGAATTTCTATTCCCGGACGTAAATATAGATGGTAGGTATTGCCGAGTATGATCTGAGCCTTCACATCGTCACGCAATTCGCGTTGGTGAACGGCTTTGACGCTTCCAAGAGTGCCGACCGGCATGAATATGGGTGTTTCGATTACGCCATGGTCGGTCGTGATGAGTCCGGCGCGGGCATTGCTTCCCTCGGCGGTGGCTAAGAGTTGGAAATCCATTGCTTGCAACTTAGGGCTTGAGCTCGTAGTAGGGTATGTCTACGAGTTTCATGTCGAATACAAGGGTGGAGTAGGGGGGGATGACTCCCTGGGATGAGTTGCCATATCCAAGTGTGTATGGCACGACGATGCGGACGCTGTCGCCCACTCTCATATTGAGGAGGGCAATGGTCCAGCCTTGGATGAGTTCGTTGGGACGGGTGCGGAATATGCTGTCTCCGTTGGCTGTTTGCAGATAGGACGAATCAAAGGCTACACCGTTGTATAGGCGGCCGATGTATTTCACATCTACTGTCGATGTGAGAAGTGGCGAGAGGTTGCCTTCAGTGAGTTTTCGGTCGTTGAGATAACGTACCAGAATCTCGGCTGAACTGTTCCACACAGGGGTGAGTGTCTCGTAGAATGGAGTGCCTTCAGCTGTAAGTGTGTATTTCTGCTCGTCGTAGTATGCGGAGTTGGTGTCGCGCCACTCCTCATATGTATCCCAATTGTCGTCATCCTTGTTGCAGCTCCCGGCCATAATGCCGAGGGCTGCAAGAGGAAGCGATATGAATAGTTTCTGTAGATTGTTCATTTCTCAGTGGTTAGAACTTGACTTCGGGAGCGCGTTGTGCGGAGTCGTCGGCCTTGAACTGTGGCTGAGGTGTGAATCCGAACCATCCGGCATAAATGACGGTGGGGAATTTCTTGATGGCTGTGTTGTAACCGGCCACGGCCTCGGTGTAGCGTCCGCGCGCGGTGGCTATACGGTTCTCGGTTCCTTCGAGTTGCACCTGGAGGTCACGGAAGTTTTCGTTGGCCTTAAGGTCGGGGTATGCTTCTGTGACGGCGAGGAGCGACTTGAGGGCACCTGTAAGTTCGTTCTGAGCAGCCTGGAATTTTGCCATTGTTTCCTCGTCAAGATTTGCGGGGTCAATGTTGATTGATGTGGCTGCGGCACGTGCTTTGGTCACATTTTCAAGTGTGGAGCTTTCGTGAGTGGCATATCCTTTGACGGTGTTGACCAGATTAGGGATAAGGTCGGAACGTCTCTGATATTGGTTCTGTACCTCTGCCCACTGCTGTTCCACGCCCTGTTTCTGCTCGACAAGAGAGTTGTAGTTGCAGGAACTGAGAGCCGGCAGCATGGCGGCCAACAGAATGATAATCTTGAAGTATTTCATAAGTTGAGTCGGAGAGTTTATTGTACCCTTAGCCGAGTTTGCGGAGAAGGGAGTTTATAGAAACTTTTGAGTGGATTATAGAATGAAGGTCAGCGACATTCACGCGTGTTTGTTCCATGGAATCACGTTCACGCAAGGTGACTGTGTTATCCTCCAGTGTCTGGTGGTCGACGGTGATACAAAAAGGTGTGCCGATGGCATCCTGGCGACGGTAACGTTTGCCGATAGTGTCCTTTTCTTCATAGTGTGTGGCGAAGTCGAACTTCAGGTCGTTGACGATTTCGCGGGCCTTTTCGGGCAGTCCGTCTTTTTTCACGAGAGGTAGTACGGCACACTTTACAGGTGCGAGAGGAGCGGGAAGGTGGAGCACAACGCGCTTGTCACCGCCCTCAAGGGCCTGTTCCTCATAGCTTGAGCACAGCACGCTAAGTACCATACGGTCAACACCGATTGAGGTCTCGATGACGTAGGGGGTGTAGCTTTCGTTGATTTCAGGGTCGAAGTACTGTATCTTTTTGCCTGAGAACTTTTCGTGCTGAGAGAGGTCGAAGTTTGTTCTTGAATGGATTCCTTCCACTTCCTTGAATCCAAACGGCATCTGGAACTCGATGTCGGTGGCTGCGTTGGCATAGTGAGCCAGCTTCTCGTGGTCGTGATAGCGGTATTTTTCGTCGCCGAGACCGAGGGCCTTGTGCCAGCGTAGACGGAATTCCTTCCAGTTGTTGAACCACTCCATCTCAGAGCCGGGGCGTACAAAGAACTGCATCTCCATCTGTTCGAACTCTCTCATGCGGAAGATGAACTGGCGAGCCACGATTTCATTGCGGAACGCTTTGCCAATCTGGGCGATACCGAACGGGATGCGCATACGTCCGGTCTTCTGCACATTGAGGTAGTTTACAAAGATACCCTGGGCTGTCTCGGGACGCAGGTATACGGTCATGGCTCCATCGGCGGTGGAACCCATCTCGGTCTTGAACATGAGGTTGAACTGACGCACTTCTGTCCAGTTCTTTGTCCCTGAAATGGGGCATACAATTTCTTCGTCCACAATAATCTGGCGAAGCTCTTCGAGGTTGCCGTCGTTCATTGCGTTAGCAAAACGCTCGTGGAGTGCGTCGCGCTTGGATGCGATGTCGAGTACACGGGGATTGGTTTGGCGGAACATTGCCTCGTCGAAGCTTTCTCCAAAACGCTTGGCAGCCTTGGCTACTTCCTTGTCCATTTTCTCATCCATTTTGGCGAGATGGTCCTCGATGAGTACGTCGGCACGATAGCGCTTTTTGGAGTCTTTGTTGTCAATCAACGGGTCGTTGAACGCATCGACATGGCCGGAAGCTTTCCAGATGGTGGGGTGCATGAAAATGGCGGAGTCGATGCCGACGATGTTCTCATGAAGAAGAGTCATGGAGTCCCACCAATAACGTTTGATGTTGTTTTTGAGCTCTACGCCGTTCTGGCCGTAGTCGTAGACAGCTGAAAGACCGTCATAGATTTCGCTGGACTGAAACACGAAGCCATACTCTTTGGCGTGGCTTACAATCTTCTTGAAAACATCTTCCTGATTTGCCATAGGTGTGGATTTATGGGAAAAGAATTGTCTGATTTACCTTGTTATTATGACAGAGTGTTTCTCTATCAGTTTGCAAAGTTAACAAAAATATCTCACCCCGCGACAAAAATGAAATAAAAAATTGTTGTGGGGTGAGATAGGTTCTTTTCGTGGATGTGAAAGAGCTTGTTTGCTCTGAATGGGGATTTATTTGTCCATATTCATGCTCTTGAAGTTGCCGAATGTGTCGAAGGTGAGTTCAAGACCGTTGTCAAGTTCGATTTCGAAGCCTTTGAGTTTGCGTTCTATTTCGGTGATTTTAACTCCTTCGAAGTTTTTTGTCACGTATTCTCTGATTGCCCTTGGTATGATTGCGTCGGGGACGGCGCGGTCGCGGCAGTCAATGCTTGTCCATCGTCCGGCGTTGTTGAATTTTATTTTGGTGCCATTGACGAGCTTTACATCGTAGTCGGTTTTCTTAAGGAGATGTTTGTCTACTTTTATCATTGCCACTTTTGCTTTTGGAAAGTACTCGTCGAGCATTTCCCTTGCCTGCTGTGGGAGGTTTTCCCGCTTTAGCGTGTATTTGTCGGCATAGGCCACACCGACTGACAGAAGAACTGCGGTGAGGATTAATATGAGCTTTTTCATGACTTGTGGGTTTTTGTTGTTGAATTGTTGTCTGGCGTGTCGTCCTGCGTGTCAACATTGGTGTGATGGCCTGTTTCAAAGGCTATTTTGTTCATTTCCAACGGAGTCAGTCGGGTAGCGCCATCTATTGTGGTGCGTTTGATTATTCTTATCGGCATATCGGTCTTTATTTGTGGCGACGAAATTAGTTGAGTGGCATTTTCGACCGTGCTTTTATAAAGTTGTCGAGACGGTTGATTGCTAAAAGCAATACGATGTAGGCCGTCACCATGGTCAGGAGTTCGACTCGGAGAGGAAAAATGCGTGTCCACCAGTCGCCAAGGAAGAAGCAAAGGAATTGCAGCCACAGGAGTGCTTGGGTGATGACGCAGAGTGTGCACCATGTGTGGATGCGGAATCTCTGGTACCAGATACTCCATAGCGTGAAGGGCAGGCAGCAGCCATTGATCAAGGCGAGATAATGGATGCATTGCGGGAAACAGAAAAGGATTGCTGTGCTCGTTGCGAAATAGGCCATTCCTACTTCGCTCCAGCTGACAATTCCGAAAAATGTAGAGGCTTTCTTTGCGAGCACGGTGTCACAGCCGTGGTTTTGCAATATGCCGCAGACTTTGTCGGCTGTGTGATTGCTTACGCTCAGTGTCTTTTGCATAAGCATGAAAGTGACGTAAAGTCCGGCAATGTCGGTGGCGAGCAGCAGTGTCAGAGAGATGTGTTTGCCGATACCTGCATATATGTATCCGGCAATGCCAAGGAATAGCATCAAGATTGCGAGCAACCACACTTTGCATCGGTCGGCAATCTCATGAAGCCTGTGTTTGGCATAGCCTGGCTCGATAGACGATTCATCGGGATATGCACGAAGCACAATTCCGGACATATCTGACGCAAATGATGCATATGAGGTTGTCGCCTTGTTGTGGTAGAGTGTATAGTCTACTTTTGTCGGATTTCCTTTACTGTCGGTGTGTATGTTGTTGACAATAACAAATCCATCGGCTTTACGGGCTATGAAAGGTGTGGGTATTGTGGCTATGTTTGTCGCGGTTGATAGCGAGAGTGCCTCGTTGTCTATTCCATATTCGGTGAGTAATCTCGAGAAGCCAAACAATGATTTGAACGGCATCTCCCGAAATCGGTTGTCGCTGTATTCTCCTGTGTGGTGTACGCCGAGCGATTTCAGGAGATCCGAGAATATGGTGGTGCCTTCCATTTCTGCCTTTCTTTTCAGATGTATTCCTGGAGCTTTCCGACGATTGTGTTTCCGTCGATTTCACCGGTGTATTTCCACACCTGCTCGCCGTCCTTGAATATATAGAACGAGGGGATGGACCTGGCCCCGAGTTGCTCGGCTAAGTCGTTGTATTCGTCGATGTCGAATTGGTAGATGTTTGCCTTGCCATCCATGAGGGCCTTGACATCATCAATAACCGGAGCCATATTGTGGCAGTGTGGACACCAGCTTGCATACATTTCCACAAGTGTCACTCCATTTTCACTGCGGAGCTTTTCCAAAAATTTTGTATCCATGACTTTTGAATTTGTTTGGGGTGAAGATATGATTAAAACACCCGTCAGTATTCAAAAGTTCTGGGGTAGGGCAGAGTGTCAGCGTGTGACGACTTTGTAGCTTAACGCGCCTCCTGATGTGATGGAGTAGCGTTGCAGGGCGTATCCTCTTTCTGCGGCAGGGCCGGATCGTGGCATCCCGCCGTTTGAAAATACTTCGTAGGTGCTCCCGCACGACGGGCAGCGGGCGTATAGTTCGCCTGCAGGAACCTCGATTCTCACTTGTGGGGAGCATTCATATGGACAGGCGAGGTCGTAGACGTGCAACTCTCCGAGCACGTCGGCCACGATGAGAAGTCCGCCATATCCTGTACGGTCAAGTGCTGTGTATGGGAAGTCGGCAGGAAGCCGGAGCGATGGTGTTGATACGTATCTTTCGTAGGCCGCGGCATCGCCTTTTACTCCATAAAGATGCCACTCCCCTACGGTGCGAAAGGTTAGATGTACTTCGCAGTAGGGGATGCGGTTGTCATCGACCGGGTCAGAGCATCCGGCCAATGACAACACTGCGGCAAGGAGCAGGATGAATCTGGCTACCATGCCGCAGTGGAATTATGCAAAAAGGGAGGTGAATACCTGGCCGAACTGGTCGGCTGCCTGCTGGATCTTATTGCCGATGAAAGGCTTGAGCATGGCCGGTATCTGGATGTCAATTCTGGGAGTTATAGAAGTTGAGGTGTCGCCGGTGGCTACAAGGTCAAGCATGAGCTTGAGTGGGATAGGGCAGCCCTCGGCGTTGAGTACGACCTTTTTTTCGGGCACTCGTTCGATGATTTTGAAAGCCAGTTCGCCAACACCCGGAGCATCCATTTTCACGCAGTCGTCTCTAAACTCAACACCTGCAATCTTGTCGCGGTGCTCTTCGGGGATGGATTCGACCATGGATTTATACTGGCCGAGGTCGCTCACCTTGGCATAAATCTCGCTTATCGGACGCTGTAGCGTCACTGGTTTGCCGGAATATACTGACATTTGGGGATGTTCGTAGTGGGAATTTGCTTCTGTTTTATTGAGTGTTGTCTGCCCTGGCTTTGAATCGACACGGGCTGGTCCGATTAGTCGGCTATTGACTTGGGGGTCCAGATAGAGGGATCCTTACGCCATTCGCGAAGGGTCTCTACGTCCGATTCGCGAATGAAGCCTGTCTCAAGGGCTGCATTGATAAGGGCCGAGTAGTTGGAAAGGGTGATGAGTTTTACATCAGCTTCCTTGAAGGCCTTGGTTGCCACGGGGAATTCGTAGGAGAAAATTGCTACCATACCCACAACTTCGCATCCGGCGTTGCGAATGGCCTGTACAGCCTTGAGGCTGCTTCCGCCTGTGGAGATGAGGTCTTCGATTACCACGACTTTGCTGCCGGGACGAAGGTCGCCTTCTATGAGGTTCTCAAGACCGTGGTCTTTGGGAGTCGAGCGGACATATACATAGGGAAGACCGAGGGTGTCGGATACAAGTGCGCCCTGGGCAATTGCTCCGGTTGCAACACCGGCAACTGCATCGGCTTCGGGGAAGTTCTCGAGAATGATACGGCTGAGTTCTACCTTGATGAATGAACGAACATCAGGATAGGAAAGGGTCTTACGGTTATCGGTATATATGGGGGAATTCCAGCCTGACGCCCAAGTGAAGGGATTTTCGGGTTGGAGCTTGATTGCGCTGATTTTCAACAACTTTTCTGCAAGGATGAGATCAAGATGTTTCATGATTCCGATAATTGATTATAATCTTTTGATTTTGAAAGTGCAAAGATAGTGTTTATTGGGCCTTTTTGCAACTTTTTTTAGTTTACAATTCTTAGAAACTGTTTAAAATTAGAATTGAAAAAATGTTATAGGGCATAACAAAC
>CAJUGS010000003.1 GCA_910586305.1 uncultured Duncaniella sp. | reverse complement strand
AGCCCAGTCGATAATCTGGGGGCAATGGTGGCGTGCTACCCCACATTGGGTCTATGCCATCTTTGCTGTTCTACTTATCGCCGCCGGAGGATTCGGCTACGGATTCTTCTACCTGTTCGATAAAAACTGCAAACTGGAGAATGTGGAATGGCTCTACCGTTACGAGCGTGGACTTAACCGCGACATGAATGTGGTAATGCACCGTGAACGCCTTATGCTCCACGGCAAGCCCAACGAAGTTGACAGCATGAGGTCGTTAATCCGACATCATGAGCATAGAACCCAAGCCGACACCACTTTCGTAAACTACTATCCCTCCAATCCCTAATCTATATCAATGCCACCGGCAGCTACATGAGCTTTCGGTGGCATTTCTCTTTTAATCTCTTTTAATCGGAGTAATACTGATATGTTTTTCAGCATATCGCATTGTTGGTTTAAATATTATCCGTAATTTTGTTAATTAAGATGGAATAGCAATCTCAACTCCTGTAATGATTCTGACGCGATGTATAAGCATATCTATTGATAATGGTGTGACCTTAAATCAGACCAAGACACGCCGCACTCTCATCGTGCCTAATCAGGCGATTGCAACCTACGTCACCCAGTGGACTTACGACAGCCACAACCGACTCATCGAGATGATCTATCCCGACGAGGAGAAAGTCACCTACTCCTACAATCTCGGAGGCCTTCTTGAAAAGGTTCGCGGTGAGAAGTCCTACGGTTACGACTACATTACCAAACTGGGTTACGACAAGTTCGAGCAGCGCAGCTATCTGAAGTATTGCAACGGTGCAGAGACATTCTACACCTACGACGACCGTCGCCGTTTGAGCAATCTCGCGGTTAACAGCGGAGGCACATCCATTATGGACAACGCCTATACGTTTGACGCGGTCAGCAATGTTCTTTCGGTTGCCAACAACACATCGCTCCCCGCCAACGGCAATGCCGGCGGCCAGATGTCGCACACCTATACTTATGACGGTCTCTATCGTCTCACCACCGCGACGGGTACTTACACCGGAGCCGACAACAAGTCTGCCTCCTATACCCTCGCTATGGGCTATGACAATATGCACCGCATCAAGTCGAAGAGCCAGCATCTCACTCAGGACAATGTGCAGTTTAACGGCACCCTCAATGTCGGTTATGACCTCACTTATACCTACGGCTCGGAAGAAGGGAAGAAATTCCAGCTCGAAAGTGTAAAGGATGTTAATTATCGCACTGAGGAGACTCCCGAAGGTCAACAAATCGAGAACGGTCATGGTTACACCTATGACAAGAACGGCAATCTTGTCTATGTAAACACCAACCGGGTTATGACTGACGGACATAGGGACAACAGTGTCGGTGAGCGCAAGCTCATCTGGGATGAGGAGAATCGTCTGCTTGCAGTTGACGACAACGGTTTCGTCTCCAACTATTGGTACGACGCAGACGGAGAGCGCACTGTCAAGACTTCGGGCGAAAGCGATCAGGTCTATGTCAACGGGGTTTTCTCCGGCGGCTCGACCAACACCGCCAAATTCTCGCTCTATGTCAGCCCGTATCTCGTGGCCAATCAGGGCGGCCGCTACACCAAGCATATCTACGCAGGTTCACAGAGAATCGTGTCGAAGGTCGGCGATTTTGCCTCCTACGGCTCAGACCCGCGTCGTATAGAGTATGCCGGTGCGAACACCGACGGTCTTTCGGTTGACTACAAGTCGAAGTATGCCGCACAGCAGCAGGTCATCAAGGACAACTACAAGTTCTTCGATGTTCCCTACAACGGCACCGACAACGACAACTATGCCGATGGCGAAGGATTCTGCTGCAACGACGGTTCTATTGAGGCGGCAGTTGCTCAGGCTCGGAAGGCACAGGCTCGCGCGGTTTCGCGGTCGTTCAAAGATCCGGACAACTACGAGAACCTGCAGTTCTTCTATCACCCTGACCACCTCGGAAGCTCCAGCTTTATCACCAACCTTGACGGTGAAGTGGTGCAGCACATAGAGTATGTACCCTTCGGCGAGGTCTTCATCGAGGAGCGCAACAACGTATGGAACACGCCTTATCTCTTCAACGCGAAAGAGTTTGACGAGGAGACCGGTATGTACTACTACGGTGCCCGCTACTACGATCCGCGACTCAGCCTTTGGATGTCAACGGATCCGTTACATGAGAATTATCCCAATATAAGTTCATATATTTATTGTCATAATAATCCTGTTATCCTAATTGATCCTTCTGGTATGGCGGATGAAGAAGCTCAAAAGAGAGCCCTTACGGAAATTGACAATTTTGAATTTCAATCCACATCTTCTGTTTTCCAGAATATACCTAAGGAAGACTTTGTAAAGTCTTTGAGAAATCATATTCAAAATCCAAGAAGTGTGAATCAAGGGAGAAATGGATGTTGTGGCGCCGCAGCTATATCTAAATATATGGCAGAGGAAAGACCTGAATTATATGTTCAGACGGCAATTTCATTATACACTACTGGTTCTGCATCTAATAATGATGTGACGATTTCAGTAACTAATGAAATGAAGACCGGAACTACGGATGAGCTTATTTCTGCTAGTATGACATCTGTTGATGCAATTGTTCAAGGAGCAATAATTAATTCAGCAAACAGTGTGCTTTCATTTAATCCATTTAAATCCGAATCTGGATTAAACACTTTGATGACGCCGGGAAAAGTAGAAAACTTCCTCACGAATTATGTTGGTGCAACGGTAAGGACGATAAGTCCATATCCGACGCATTATGCTCTTCGGCAGACAAATTATTCTAAATTCTTTGTCATCGGGTTAGTTCATCATGCAGGTGAAAGTATTACAAATCCACCTTTTGCTATTCCCAACCATTATGTCCAATTAACAGGAATAACTGGGAATAAAGTGTCTTATTGGACCTGGGGAGAATCTAATGATAGGTCTTCATCTATTTTAGGTCATTCTCATGGTATTTTCCAAATATTTATTATCAATAGATAGCATCAAACTTGTATGCGCATTGAGAATTCAACAATTACTCAATGCGCATACAACAATATTAGATAGGATGAAAAATATAATTTTATTCATTTTATGGGCTTTGATAGCCGTTGCTCTAAGTAGTTGTCAATCAAGAAAGGATAACTATATTATAAAGTCTGTTTCATTCAAACAGGTATCTATCTCAGATTCATTAAATAATAACCATAATAAAAATTTATATATCCTAAAATTCGATGTAGAATTTTGTAATAGAACATACACATGGGGAGGCAGTTCCGTGTCTCCCGGACTAAAGGGTATGTTATGCCCAGTTGATTCTATTCGAGTATATGATACCTACAATAGAGATATAACCGATAAAATAAGCGGTTATGGTTTTGATTTTGGTCAATATTTCACCATAAATGGTAAAAAAGAGTTCGTTTATTCTCCTCTTTCGTTAGACAAAATGGCGAAAGAAATTAATAATAAGGAATTGTCGACATTGGGTTTAAAAATAACTGATGGACGTTTATTTGAATTAGATACAGTAGTTGTTCCTCAATATATACAGGTTTATTACTCTGACTCAGTATTATCAAGTAAAATTGAATTAATTAATTACTAAAATAGAAGTTAACCCAATTCATTGATTCAAAAAATATATTTCCGATATTCTCAACATAATTTAGATTTAGTTCGGGAATGTTGTTTACTCGACCTCTGATCATGTGGCTCATGAAGTCCTGCTCCAGTTGCATCAGTTCACCGACGTTTGATGTGAACTGGTCGTAGTGCTTGGAGCCTTGGATAAAGAGATTGAAGATTGCCTGTGACGGGTTTTCGACACCGTAGTTGTCCCGCAAATCATCGCGGACTCGCTCAAACGGGGTCTTTTATCACCAACTGATTTATTAAACCTAATTAGAATCAAAATTCATTGATTCAATAAAGATATTCCCAATATTTTCCACATATACCCGATTAAGGTCTATAAGTGTATTAACACGACCTCCCACAATCCCACTCATGAAATCCTGTTCCAACCGCATCAATTCGTTGATACTTGATGTGAATTTGTCGTAGTGTTTGGAGCCTTGAATGAAAAGATTAAATATTGCCTGAGAAGGATTCTCCACACCATAATTATCCCTTAAATCATCGCGGACACGTTCAAAAGGTGTTTTGTAGAGTTTATAAAAATCAGAAACAGAGGATTTGGCAAGAGACTCCCGTTCCTCCTGCGATAAGGTGAAAACAGGAAAGAACAGCTCATCGAAAACGTTTGCAAAAAGAGTTTTCTTATTTTTGAAATAATAGATGATAGCTCCTTTTGTCTGGGTTATGGCTTTTTCAAGATCTGCAACCGTTATGGCATCCCAACTCCCGGTTGCAAGCAACGGATAGCACTTCCTCAGTATATCCGACCGGTTCTTAAGTGACTTTGGTTAGGTTTGGTTCGGGCTATATATATGCCCGGATAAACCTAAACCTATATATGGAGACTGAGCAAAAGAAAAAGTCTGGATTGGGTGCGGGAGTCTCTGCACCCATTTTGCTATTGGGTGTAAGGTTGGGTGTGGCTTGGGGAGGATAGATTTGTTGAGAGGCACCGAAATTGTGATGGTGGCGGTGTGGGGCGGCCTGTTGAGGAGCAGAGAGGCGTTAAAGATACATAAAAACACCCAATTTCAACCGAAGTGGGTGTGAAATTGGGTGTTGTGCCTGTAATTTGCTGATTGTCAGCATAAGTTGTGGAGTATAGCGCACTCGGTGCAAAAGTTTAACGCTGGACTGATATCTGGTAAAACTAAGGCTTCATTCCCCTGCATTTACATTTTTTTGGGATGGAGCCTAAAGGCTTTTCATCAGTTTACGGACATAGATGCCGATGTTGGTCTGATGCTCGTCAATACCCAGTTTCTTACGAATATCACTGCTGATATTATAATGTCTTTTCAGCTGCATATATTCCCCTGCTTCTTTACCCCGGAGACCAATCGCGTAAAGACAGACATAATTGATTTCCGATTCGGTCAGTCCGTGCTCTTCTAAATATTCAATGAATCTTGGATGAGATGCTTTGAATGCAAGGCGAGTCGTATTCATAAACTCGTCCTTATCTTGAATAAGCTGGTCTCTCCAGGCTCCATAGGATTTTGCATAAGCACTGTTATCAGTAATCTGCGCGGCCAACAGCCCATTTAACATTTCCATCCTAATCTTGATGGCCTCCTCTATTGGTTTGGCAAGATCCTTTCGCTTTTCCAAAATATCTTTAAGGGATGCGCTTTCATCCTCTAATTGTTCAATCTTAAGACGGAGATTCTCCGCAGCCAGTGATTGTCGTTCACATTCCAGTTCGGCTTTTTGCTTTTCAAGAACCGCATTATGCCTCTCCAATTCAAGTTTCTCATTTGTCTGCTGAAGATTCTTCTTTTCCAACTCGGACTGATGATTTCTCAGTTCAAGATTCTCGTTTTCTTTTTTTAGATTCTCCTGTTCAAGTTGTAGTCTTTTATTTTCTTGTTCTTCCAATAAGTTCTTTGCCTTACTTAATCGATAACGATAATATATATATCCTGCAATGATGAGTAGCACGAATGTGATGCACAAGCTAAACCAGATTAATCGATCCCTCTTCTGGAGTTTTAAGAGATTGGATTTTTCCATATCATGACGTTCTTTGGCAAACAACAAATCATGAGAAAATATATTTTGATGAATAGAATCAACCGTAGTGGCAAATTGTTGATATGCCTCCAATGCCTCGGCAAAATCTTGACTTTGCTCCAAAATGACAGGCTTGATAGATAAATACTTCAAAGATCTGCATACTTCAGGTGTATAAGAGATTTTATTCCAAACACGTTTTGCATTAGCTACATCTCCGATTTCACAATACGCCATGGCAACACTCATTTTAGTAGCATCGTCAATACTATCAACGGGATTGTAATAGCCTAAAATACTGCTGATATCCTCTTTAGTTCCAAATTTGATTACGTACGATAATATATATGGAGTAATGGCAGAACTTAATTTGGGATCTTTACTGATCATGTCCTGCGCGATTGACATTATACTGTCAGCAAGATTCTGATCCCCATTCAGAATACTGCCATCCAAAACATTGGCTATGCTTAATATTTCATAATCTGGACGTCCAAATTCCCTGTATAGTTCAGCCGCTTCCAGATTTACTTTAATAAAATCATCAAACTTATAGGTCGTGTATAAAATCGTCCCTTGTGCAACCAAAAGATTAGCCATGGTCATAGTATCCGATGCCTGTACACAAAACTCTCTGCCACGCATAAAGCTTTGCATGGCTAAATCATTGTTTTTCTGATTCTGATATATGCGTCCCTGATAATAATAGGTCCTCAGCTTTTCGTCAGCTGTCCCCTTCCTTAAAAAGTAATCAATAGCCGGCTGGATGACATCGAACGTCGTAGTATCTATATAATTCTTGTCAAGAGCCATCGACGTGAGCAGAGCATATCGGGCACGCTCCTTGTCAGATCTAAGTTGCTCCCGATCTATATCACTAAGAATTGCCATTGACGAATCCGGGTGCTGCGTCATAAGATTTTCAGCTTCACACATACGTTGATGTGCTTCTGAGTTGCCACGACAAGCAACAATCAAGTTTGTGATGGCAATCGTAAGAAATATGGCAAATATGTGATGTTGGTTTATGTATTTCATGTCAGCATTTTATTTATATGAATTGAATAAGTGCATATCGGTATGTCAGACAATACGGCTACTTCCTATCATACTTGTTAAGACAATATTCAACAGCATCCATTAGGCTCCTTTCTTCATAAGCTGCCCTGCGTTCTACTTCATGCCAACGAGGATCAGAAGTCAACATAGGATTATTCCTGGCAGCAATGAAAGACTTGTGAAAACGATACCACGGACGAAACTTATTACCCAGAAACATATTTAGCCATCCAGGAGTATCGTTGTCAAAAACATATGCGTTTTTTTGAGCATCATACATGAGATTGTGAAACTCTTCATCAATCGCCCTCATAGATTCTCCAAAACCATCAATACTTATCCGTCTCGCGTTGATGTCCTGGAGGAGAGCTACCGCGCGCATCTCAATACACGTATATCTTGTTTTGTTATTCTTGCGGAATCGTCCGAAGAAATCCCTTAAATAGTCAAAGCTCATTAAAACCAAATTTTAAACGCATCTGCAGAAGCAAAGTTAAAGGTTTTACACAATATTTCCTATTGATTTTCTTAAAATACCGTCTAAACCTTTCCACTTTCACAAAATAGATGGAAGATTACGGGTAGAAATCCGCATTAGCGTCATATGTCAGAGACTAACCTCCCGACATATGCCTATATCCCGGACAAATCGTTCGTCGTGACTGACAACAATCAGAGTTCCGTTGTAGGATTTCAACGTGTGAGCCAGTATATCCATACTCTTTATGTCAAGGTTGTTTGTTGGTTCGTCGGCGATAATCATGTCGGGAGCATTGCCACAGACAAGCATTTTGCACAGGGCGAGTCTCATTTTTTCGCCACCACTAAGTTTAGCACAGCTCTTGTCCCAGGCTGATGGCGGAAACAAGAACCGAGTCAACAGCATTTTGATTTCATGTTCGGGCTTTTTAGAATCACACGCCTCCATCTGACCGTAGACCGTCAGATCATTAGAAACAGAAGAGTAGTCCTGGTCGAGATATATTGTAGACAGAGATTCGTCCATGAACACCGACCCGCCATCCTCAGGTTGTAATTTTCCGGCAATAAGCTGGAGAAGAGAACTTTTACCACAGCCATTGTTGCCTTTTATCCTGATGCGTTCTCCGCTTTTGACCGTCAGAGATATCGGACAATCCTCCCACAATAGACGTTGGGGGTACCTCAGTGTCACACCTTCAAGGTGAACCAGTATTTTTCCGCCATGAATCCCGGAATCGCAGATGTCTATTTTCAAAAGCCGCGATTCGTTGATCGATGACTTTAGGTCACGCAAGTCCGTTTTCATGGAGTCTATGCGTTCCTGTTGAATTTTTTTCAACGCAGCGGTTGATTTTTCAGCCCGGTTTTTCAAGTTGCCCATCAAAATTCTTGACAGGCATTTTCCGGCACTGCGCTTCTCCCCTCTTGCGCTGTGTTTCTGCTGCCTTTCCATGGCTTTATGCGCCGACTTCTCGGCCTTGTCTATTTCTTTCTGCTGATGGTGCAGCCGAGACGTTTTGGCCGACAGATCTCTTTCCGCCACTTCCTTGTAAGCATCATAATTCATGGGATAAAAGGTCAATCCGGAGGCCGACATTTCATACATCCCCGAGAGCATATTGAGCAGAACACGGTCATGGCTGACTATCAACAATGAGCGCTTTGTGGAACGGATTGACTTGTAAAGGATGTCTCGGGCTGCCGAATCGAGATGGTTGGTCGGCTCATCCATAAATACCAGGTCGGCATGAACTATATCCATTCCGGCCAGAAACACCCTGGTCTTCTCTCCACCGCTCAACTCGCCCATTTTCCTAAATGGAGACACATAGTCAATGCCCCATCTGACAAAGGCCTCAGTGAGTCGCTCTTGAATATCCCAGTCGTCATTGAGTGTTTCAAAGTCATCTGGTGAGCCTTCACCACTCAATATTTTAGAGAGAGCCGTGAGTCTGTGATTGATTCCGATGGCCTCGGCAACGGATAAACCGTCGAATTGGCCGAAATGCTGCGGTACATAGTATGGACTGACATCACAATACACGTGTCCTTCAGATGAAGGAAGTTGCCCGCATATTGTTCTGAGAAGTGTAGACTTGCCTATGCCGTTATTTCCGATAATGGCATACTTTCCCCCGGGAGGGACTGAAAAGCATAAGTTTTGGAATAATATTTCTCCCGTGGGGAGAATATATGACAGATTCTGAACCTGTAAGCTCATAATTATTTGCAGTCAAGAAATAGGGTTGGAAATTAAAATAAATCGTAGCGACACCTTTACAATACACATCCATTCGGCCACCATACAATGACCAACTCAAATGATGTTCTGCGTTTAGGTAGTTCAGATTGCTTTTTACATGATTGCAAATAAATTGAGTGCTGCAAAATTAGTGAAAATATATTAATCGACAAAATTCCGGCTATTCTTTGATTGGCAGGTGTATTAAACACTATAGGTCTCGCCTCCCGGCGAAACCTATATGCAGTCTTAGTAATAAGGCTCTACAAACCTAACATAAAAAACACATTTACTATTATGCAATTCGTTTACGGTAATCCATGCATCAAATAATACGAAAAGTATAATTCCACTAACTAATTTCTTCTTGGAAATACCCGGTCGCGGGCCTTTCACAACACAAAGTTACACACTCTTGTTCCCATAAAGCAACATAGGTATCCAAAGAGATAGTCCCCACCAAACTAATCCATATATTATACACTTGTCTAACAAAGTGTTAAATATGTTGTAACCTAATTGAAATATAACTAATCCATACCCTAAAACCCGCAAAGAAACATTTTGGCTATAGGCGCAATATGTTAACGAGGACGGTGCAAAAAGTTATATCAGGATATCGACTGTATCTCCATCACCTTTTTCTCGAATTCCTCTCGATTAGCGGCTAGGGATTTGAACTTGTTGCGATAGGTGTAGATTGTGTATACCGAGTAATTGAGCATCTGCGCGATTCGTGCGGAATCCTCTATGCCCAACCTCATCAAGGCAAGAATTCTCAAATCGGTGTTGAGTTTCTCGCCGTCCTTCAAGACAATCCGACGGTCAGGGAGAAGGAGTGCGTTCACATCGTCGACAAACGAAGGATAGATGTGGAGGAAAGCATCATCAAACACATCGTAGAATTCCTTTGACTGTTCCTCGACAAACTTTCCAGACTTTGTGAGTTTATAAAGATCGTCTACCTTCCCCGCGGAAATCTTTCGGTTGACAACCTTGTTGAACTGGGTCAGCTTGTCCATGTATATGGAACATAAATTCAAAAACTGGGAGATGTAAAGATCCTTTGTCTTGTTGGCATCCTCCAACGTCACAGCCATTGAACGCAGTTGCGTGTTCTTGTTTTTCACAATCATAACAACCACACAAAGCAAGACAAGCATAAAGGCCATTATGCCTATAAATACATATATCCTCCTTTTCGACGAGGCCAGCTCAGCGCGATGGGCACGTTCAATCAATGGTATGGCCTGAGAAGTCTGTATGATACGCAGGGACACATTGCAGTCAACAGCATTTCTAAGGGCTACGGAAAGATACTCATGAGCCCTTGCAATATCATTCCGGCTATACAGAATGCGTCCCAGTTCCTGAAGCGAGGTAACCTCAAGAGTGGCACAACGAGTGTCGGATATAGCAGACAGGGCAAGATAGTAGACATATCCGGCATCATCATTCCTGGCCTTCGATATGTCCGCAAGCATATGAGCAGCCCTCGCATAAAGAGGATGCGACTCGTCAATGTCGTCAATGAACTCCAGAAGCACAGCCTTAGCACGGGAGTACTCCCCCTTCATGAGGTAAAGCTCTCCCTGATTGAGTTTGTATCGGTCTGAGCCCTCGTCAAGGACTTCAAGAAGGTTGGTCTGTGCCTCGAGATGCTTGCGTGCATAGACTCCGTAGACCTCTGGATTGGCCGTGAAAAAATTGGAGGAAAACGACGCCATCTGCCTCATAGCGTCATAGTATTCCCACACCAACCCCTGCGGTACACCCACAGCGCCTATCGAGTCCATCAGCGCATCAGCACCCGATATCCGCGTCAGCAATGGCAAGTAGGTGGCACAGCGTAATGCAAAACGAATCTCGGCGGAATCATTCTGCATCCTCCGCGCTCTTTCGCAACCTTCTTTAAAGAAACAAACTGCCGAATCGGCATTAAAAGCGCTGTAGTTGTCGCCAATCTTTAATATAACCGACAATTTCAGCGTGTCCGGAGCATCATTTCTTTCCAGCAAACGCTTCAGAGAGTCAACCTCGGCTTTTCGACGGTCAATGTAAACATCCCGGCGTGAAAGCTCCTTGTCAAGACGCCTTAAAACAGCGTCAACATCACGCTCGGTCACCGAAATGGCAGCCGAGGTGATGTTGCCGATGAATATAGAAAGGCAAAAGAGTAAAAGCCCTAAATATCGCACATTTCTATTTATTTCACTGTTACTTTAAGTTTGTTGCAAGCTCGCTCAGCCTTGTCACGTGCCTCCTCGACCGAATCAGCTGTAGCAAGGATGACGCCCATGCGACGGTGTCCTTTGATCTCCGGCTTGCCAAATATGCGCATCTGCACACCGGGCTCTTCAAGAACCTTGTCGAGATTCTCCATCTCTATCTCACAGGTATCACCTTCAACCACCACGGCACGTGAAGCCGACGGTCCAAGGAAACGGATTTCAGGGACGGGGAGTCCGAGAAGCGCACGAGCATGAAGGGCGAACTCGCTCTGGTCCTGCGAAATCATAGTGACCATACCTGTGTCGTGAGGACGAGGCGACACCTCGCTGAAGATCACATCGTCACCTTTGACAAAGAGTTCAACACCGAAAATACCATATCCGCCAAGAGCATCGGTCACCTTTGCTGCTATCTCCTGAGCCTTTGCTTTCGCAGCAGGAGTCATTGCCTGGGGCTGCCAGGAATAGCGATAATCACCGTCTACCTGGATATGGCCTATCGGCTCGCAGAAACGAGTGCCAGCCACAGAGCGCACGGTGAGAAGGGTTATTTCGTAATCAAAATCAACAAAACCCTCTACAATTACACGACCGGCACCCGCACGACCACCCTCCTGGGCAATCTGCCACGACCGTTCGATATCCTCGGGAGATTTTACAACGCTTTGTCCATGACCGCTGGATGACATGATGGGCTTTACAACACAGGGAATGCCCACGGTCTCCACAGCCTTTACAAACTCTTCAAAGTCGGAGGCAAAAACATAGGGCGAGGTCTTTACACCCAGGTCTTCCGCAGCAAGGCGACGAATACCCTCACGATTCATTGTGAGGAAAGCCGCGTTAGCGGTGGGAGTCACATGAAAGCCCTCCTTTTCCAACTCTACAAGCACAGGAGTAGCGATAGCCTCAACCTCGGGTATTATATGGTCGGGATTTTCAGCGACGATTGTCTCGCGCAATTTGTCGCCATCAAGCATACTGAACACGTGTGCCTTGTCTGCCACGTGCATTGCCGGAGCGTTGGCGTACTTATCACAAGCCACGACCTCCACGCCCATGCGCTGAAGTTCCATTGCCACTTCCTTCCCCAGCTCGCCGCTGCCAAGCAGCATGGCCTTACGACCACTCGGAGTAAATTTGCTACCGATTTTTGACATAGTTTTTAATGTGATTGGTTTATCTAAATTACGTGGTCGAACAAGGCCGGACGGCCACGTCCGAAAACACACTGCAAAATTAGTGAAAAAGTTTCGATTTCACACCATCCAAAATTGATTTGAAAATGTCGAAGGAAATTGTTAATTTTGCCCTCAGAATTTTCATCAATAATTTTCATAGGTAAAATGAGAAAAAATATTGTTGCAGGCAACTGGAAAATGAACACCACCCTGCCCGAAGGCATCAAGCTTGCCGAAGAGGTTAACGCCGCACTTGCCACAATCACACCCAAGTGTGACGTTGTGATCTGCGTTCCCTTCACTCATCTTGCATCCATCAACAACGTAATCGACAAGAATAAGCTCGGTCTTGGCGCTGAGAACTGTGCCGACCACAAGTCAGGCGCATACACCGGCGAGGTGTCCGCTCCAATGGTAGCTTCAACCGGCGCTACATACGTGATTCTCGGTCACTCAGAGCGTCGCCAATACTACGGTGAGACCTCCGAGACCCTCCGCGAGAAGGTGCGCCTCGCACTCGACAACGGCCTGACCCCCATCTTCTGCATCGGCGAAGTACTGGAACAGCGTGAGGACGGCAGCTTCTTCGACGTTGTGAAATGCCAGATCGAGGAAGGCCTTTTCAACCTCAGCGCCGAAGAGTTCGGCAAGATAATCCTCGCCTATGAGCCTGTATGGGCTATCGGCACAGGCAAGACCGCAACCGACGAACAGGCTCAGGAAATGCACCATTTCATCCGCGAGACTATCGCAGGCAAATACGGCAACGAAGTGGCAGAAAACACCTCCATTCTCTATGGTGGCAGCTGCAAGCCCTCCAATGCGGCTCAGCTCTTCGCCAAGCCCGATGTTGACGGTGGCCTCATTGGCGGTGCCGCTCTTCAGGCCGACTCCTTCATGGGTATCGTAACAGCATTCTGATACGTCACTTCATAAGAATTATAATGAAGGGATGTGCCAACCGCACTCCCTTCATTATCTCATTTTAAATCATGTTCATACACCCATCGAGATGAGAAAATCCACAGCATTACTGTTCACAGTGTCACTAATGCCGGCCTGTGCCATAGCGGATGCACCAACCACTACAATAGTGGAGCACATCACCACCGGGACGGAGCATTCAATAGCCCAGCCGGACGCGCTGCTTCAAAGACTTTTCCCGATTGAAGAGGAGGCCTCTCATGCTGAAGGAAAAGAGGATGTGGCACGCCCGTCAAGCGGAAGAATGGCCGGATATCGCGTTCAGGTGTTCAGCGACAACAACGCCCGCACAGCCAAGGCAGAGGCCAACACCAAGCAAAGGCTCATCTCGTCGCGTTTTCCGCAGTATCAGACATACGTGATGTATACTTCACCTTACTGGAGACTTAAAGTAGGAGATTTCCGAACCCAGCAAGAAGCCACAGCCGCAGCAGATGAACTGCGAAAAGCATTCCCATCCTACAGCAAGGAAATACGCGTGGTACGCGACCGCGTAAACATATCAGCAGACTAAACAAAGATGTCCAAACAGCTTTCAGAAGACACACTAAGGGAGATTGCCGGACACTATGCGGAAATCATCAGACTACTCGGCGAGGACACTTCACGAGAAGGACTGACAAAAACCCCTATGAGAGCAGCCAAGGCTATGGCTTATGTCACCCGTGGCTACAGACAGGATGCCGACACAATAATCAACGGCGCAATCTTCACCCACGAGGGTTCGAAAATGGTGGTGGTAAAAGACATCGAGTTCTACTCTCTTTGCGAGCACCACATCCTTCCATTTTTCGGCCGCATATCAATCGGGTATATTCCAAACGGAAAAACCATAGGCATCAGCAAGCTGGCAAGACTCGTAGATTTCTATGCACGACGACTGCAAGTACAGGAGAGACTCACCAAACAAGTTTGTGACATTATAGCAGAAAAATTAGGCGCGACCGGCGTTATAGTCGTATGCACAGCCGACCATCTATGCATGAAGATGAGAGGCGTTGAGAAGCAACAGGCTGCGACATCCACAATCGAAACTTTTGGATTGTTTGCAGACAAGCCCGAACTACGCGCCGACTTCTTCAATTCTATAAGCCATTGAAGTTAACAGATTTTTAGCAAATTTCCTCACCCTATACAGACAATCCGGCCCGACAGAGTTAAATCGGGCCGGATTTTTATCAATTAGAGTTAAAGCTGTTGGCAGACAGGCTGATAAATCGTAACTTTGTAGCGCAAAACCAGAAAATACAGCCTAAAACAAAGCATAAAACACAAACACACCGAAACAAGTAGCAGCTCATAGTTTATACTTCTTCAAGCAATGGCCATACAGCATATATTGCAACAAGAAACAGGAATTTGGAAAACCGCATAATCTTTTTCCCCAAAATCTGTCTAAATGAAAATCCATTTCTTAATCATCTGAAATCATGCCCAACGGCGTAATTCCCGTCGGGACGAGTTTGAGAAAACGAATTACCGATAATTAGAATTGATGATTATAATTTCGGGCGCTCGCTGCGTGACGCAGAGGGCGCTTTTTTTGTGGGGGCTACACGCCACCTAAAATCAATACCATTTCACGCCATTGGACAATGACGAACGCTTGTCGTACTTGAGGTCGGCGAGAAGCGACGACTTCACGGAAATGTGGAAGTTATAGCTCTTATACGGACCAACCGGAACAAAACTTGCACGCATGGTGAAACAGTGCATATCGCGTGATATATTGCAATTCATGTATGCAAGCTTGTGAGTATCGAAATTATAGCTTGCTGAAAAGCCGAAGTTCCAGTTGGTCGTAGGCCGTATGTTTCCGGAAAACGAGAGATTCTGTGTAATACGTCCCTTATACTCGAGTTTCTTTTTGTCAAACTCGCCATAGCCATAGTTGACAGAGTAATTAAATGTGAGATTCCAGGGCACATTCCACTTCATATAACCGTTGTCTCCAATCTGTATGCCATTCTTCTTGGAACCGGCACCGGACCCCTGGCTCGATCCTCCTTGATAGTCAGACGTATCATCGGCAAATTCTTGGTCTTCGGATGTTGAAGACTTGTCATCCTTGCTTTCACCTCCACCAAAGAGCTTCTTAAATGTTTCATTGTTTAGTGTATAGCTAAACGATGTACCTGTGCTTGACAATTTACCCCAACCCTTGCCTTCGGTAATACGAAGCTTGTTGACTCTCACAGGATTCCCGGCAGCATTCAAGGCATAGGTGTAGACATCCCATGTCGCAGAAAGGTTCAAGTTGAAGTTTTTAGTGAGACGGAGCATCAACGAGGTGTTCAGATTGGACCATCTCAACGAATCCGCGGCAAAGTTGTAGCTTTGTGACAATGTGAAGTTCTCAATTAGAGACACCTTCTTTTCCCCTATCGAATCATTGTCAGTCTTCACCTTCATCTCAACATTATTGGCAAGAGAGAAGCTAACCGCCCCGGTCTTACCACGTCCGGGAACTCCAAACAGGCTATTTGGGAAATAGGAATAATCCCTCTTCTGAAGTTGTCCCTGGGCATCGGTATAGTTATAGGAGCCATAATAGCCAAAGAACGGAGACCCGAAATCAGGAGCACCTGAGAATGACACCGTAGGAGTGAGGACATGACGAATCATCTTAACCTTGTCGCCAAGGAAAGGCAACGGCTGGAAAAATCCGTAAATCTTGGTGTCAAGCGAGACTGATCCGGAGAAATCCCACACATTATAGAAGCTATATGTTGTATCCAAGACCTCAGCCGACGCATTGGGATCCCATTGACGACGCACCTTTGTTGTATACATTCGATCGGTGAGACTAATCGACGGAGTGATATTTATATATTTAAGGACATTAAACGTCGCCGAAATGGGGATGGAGTGCTTCATGCCATTTCTCCAGTCCTTTATAAGGCTCTTCTTGAAAAACTCATCCTGCTTAGCAGTCAGAGAATTATTGAACTGTCCCGAATAAGACATCTTTATCTTCTCATACCATTTTTCCTCGCCAACAGCACGCTTTCTTTTGAAAGGGTAAATCTGAGACATGGTAAGCGTGAAATTTGGAAATGAGACTGCAAGAGTGGAGTCCTGCGTGCGCTGAGAGACACTGGCCGTGGTGGAAAGTGACCATTTCGAATTTGGGAAACGATAGGTCATATTCACAGTAGAACTCTTGGTGTTCTCCGTGAAGGCATTTGAATAATATGAATTAAGGTCGTTTCGTGTATATCCACTCGTGGTGAAGTTCACACTCGCTGAAAGAGTCATGTTAGGATTGGCCTTCGAATCCTGAGAATGGCTCCACAAAATCTGAAAGTTGGTAGCCTTGGAGTAGTCCGGCATACCCTTGTCTCCTGTAATAGTCTTGAGATACGAGAGATTGAAATTGCCTGAATACTTGTACCGCTTCACATATGACGACTGTGCCCTCAAACCCCAGGATCCAAGTGTGTAGACCTCTCCTGTCAGTGCAAGGTCTATATTATCGGAAATAGCGAAATAGTAACCTCCATTGCTGAGATAATAACCACGGTTGTAATCATCACCGAAAGTCGGGAAGATCACGCCAGAAGAGTATTTTTCGGAAAATGGGAAAAAACCAAACGGCACAGCGAGCGGCAGAGGCATTCCCTCGAGAACCATATAACCAGGCCCCATCACCACATCCTTACCAGGACGCACCTTTGCCTTTGTGAGCTGCATATAGAAGTGAGGGTGCTCATGATTATCGCAAGTCGTGTACTTTCCATCCTGTATATAGAATGTGTTCTCATCTATTTTCTTTGAGCGTCCTCCGGTAAGATAACCTTCTCCCTGCTGCGTAATGACATCGGTGATAAAACCATATTCTGTTTTAAAATTATACCTCATCGTCTTGGCCTCATAAGAGGTACCCTTGTCATCAAACACTGGTGAGCCTTGTACTTCGCCAACAGAATCAGGCACACCGACAGCATAGACGGTAGAACTGTCCAAATCCATCTCTATATGTGCAGCATCAAGCTTAATGTCACCATAAGTAACATTGCTCTGACCGTACATATATGCAAGATTCCTCCCGACCAGAAGCATTGAGTCCTGTGCAGAGAACTCGACTGCATTGTCAAGATCGACTTTGGTTCTTATAATCTTCGGTGCAGAATCCCCGCTGTCTCCCACTCCGCCACTTATGCGACGACGGCTCAATCGAACCCGCCTTGTGGTATCAACTGCCGCCACTATTCCGGAATCAACAGGCAAAGAATCCGCGAGGATAGTTCTGACTGAGTCCGGGAGCACGTCACTCCGTAAGCTATCAGCACCTTTAATAATAAGGCTTAGCAGAGATGTCGATGCCACGGGCGTATCGGCAGGCAACTCGTTGTGCATTGCGGTCGAATCAGCGACAAGCTGTCCGCCAGACAGCACAACAGGACGAGAGAGCGCCCCAACCGTGAGGGCACTCATCAGCACTAACAATATAATATATGGATGAGTCTTACTCAAAATTCGATTAAATAATGTGTCTGCGAGGAAGAGTTGAGAATGGTGTTGGCCAAAAGGCTGTGCAAAGGTATAACATTCTCCTCAATAAGACAACAAGCATTCTTGTTTTTTAACCATCCGAGACAAAAAGGGATGGTTAAAAGGCTAAAAACTGACCCTGGAGAATAAAAAATGAATTATTCTTATAAAATAAGATAAAAAAGTATAGAATTTTGAAAAGATTTACTATTTTTGCAGTCCGAAAACATATCATTTATTGCAACAATCACGTATTATCGAATCTAATGTCACGCCAACACTTTGATTCCTTGGATTTAAGAATCCTTGAGATGCTTTCCAACAATGCCCGAAAGCCATTTCTCGAAATAGCGCGCGAAACCAACATCTCCGGTGCCGCCATCCATCAGCGCATACAGAAACTGACCGCTTCTGGTGTAATCAAAGGTTTCAAAACAGAGATTGACCCAAACGCCGTAGGCTATCAGACTTGCGCATACATCGGGTTTATACTCAGCGACCCCACCAAATACAACCAGGTCATTGAGCGACTCCTCGAGATTCCCGAAGTCGTGGATTGCCACTTCACAACCGGAACATACGATATTTTCGCAAAAATCTACGCGCGTAACAACGAGCACCTTCTTCAGGTAATCCACAACAAGCTGAGCCTTGGTACCGGACGCACAGAGACACTCATTTCATTCAAGGAAGTGTTCAAACGTCCAATTCCCATTCTCGCAGAAAACGTGGATTAGCAACATATCACACACATCATTCCTCCACTCTTGACAGACCAGAAAATATTCAGCAAACGAACGGCCCTGTATCACACGTTCGGGTGCAAGCTTAATTTTGCGGAGACATCTACGATTGCCAATCTGTTCGCAGAACACGGAATAGCCAAAGCCTCAGAACTTGAGACCCCGGACTACATCGTGATAAATACCTGTAGCGTAACAGACACCGCAGACAAAAAATGTCGCCAGGCCATCCGGTCATTTGCCCGACGCTATCCAAACGCAGCCATACTTGTGACTGGCTGCTACGCTCAGCTTAAGCCGGAAGAAGTGGCCTCACTACCAGGCGTCAAAGTTGTGGCAGGAACTGATCGTAAGCTTAAGTTGCTGGAATATCTGACAGAAGCCGAGAAACAACGTAATAATTCCGCCCTGTGCTACCATACTGCCACCCGGGAGATTAGAGATTTCACCCCCTCATGCTCCCGTGGTGACAGGACTCGATATTTTTTGAAAGTACAAGATGGTTGTGACTACTACTGCTCATACTGCACCATTCCCATGGCTCGCGGCCGCAGTCGCTCTGACAGTATTGAGGAAATTGTAGCACAAGCTAAAATGGTAGCAGCCGAGGGAGGTAAGGAAATAGTAATCACCGGAGTCAACATCGGCGACTTCGGAAAAGGGAGCGAATACAACTTCACCGACCTGTGTCATGCACTTGACAAGGTGGAGGGAATTAAACGCTACCGAATTTCTTCCATAGAGCCCAACCTCCTCACCGACGAGCTGATTGAGTTTACCGCGGCTTCAAACAAGTTCATGCCTCATTTTCACATTCCGTTGCAGAGCGGATCGGACGAGGTTTTGAAACTGATGAGAAGACGCTATGATACAGCTCTATTCCGTCACAAGGTGGAGCGTATACGCTCAGTGATGCCTGATGCGTTTATCGGGGTCGACCTAATCGTAGGTGCAAGGGGCGAGACACCGGAGCTTTTTGAGGAGTCACGCGTTTTTGTAGAGAGCCTCGATATCTCACGTCTTCACGTGTTCACATACAGTGAGCGCCCAGGCACGAAAGCATTAGACATACAACCGGTAGTGGACCAGGAAGAGAAGCACAGACGCACCCGTATAATGCTTGATATTTCCGAGGAAAAGCTACGCACCTTCACCAGTAGATATGAGGGTTCGGTACGCCCGGTTCTGATAGAACACCCCCGGATTGACGGATCTATGGCCGGATTTACCGACAATTATATTCGCGTGGCAATTTCCAACCCCTGTGCAAGCGAAGCAAATACCCTCATGCCGGTAAAAATATCAGGGTTTTATCCCGCAGATGAACGTTCTGACGGAGAAGTACAACGATGAAAGAGATCGGAGTAGTCATTCTGAACTGGAATGGAGTAAAAATGCTAAGAGAGTATCTGCCATCAGTCGTAGATCATACTCCATCCAGTCTTGCTGATGTAGTGGTGGCCGACAACGGTTCGACCGACGATTCGCTTTCCATGCTCAGAAGCGAATTTCCATCAGTAAGAACAATCTCATTTTCTGAGAACCTCGGATATGCCGAAGGGTATAACCGGGCCATCTCCGAACTTGAGCATGAGTACAAGTATGTCGTTCTGCTAAACTCTGATGTGAAAATGGCCGACGACTGCATTACTCCTCTATATCGATTCATGGAGTCTCATCCAGATGCCGGAGCAGCCCAGCCGAAAATTCTTTCGCTATGCGAGCCTGACAAGTTTGAATACGCCGGTGCCTGCGGAGGATTCCTGGACCGCCATGGCTACCCCTACTGCCGAGGAAGAATCTTTGACACAGTTGAAGACGATAAAGGCCAGTACAACACACCCATCAAGGTATTCTGGGCCAGTGGAGCGGCATTAATAGTGAGGACCGACCTGTTTCTGCGAGCCGGCGGCCTTGACAAAGTTTTTTTCGCTCATATGGAGGAGATTGATTTGTGCTGGCGCATTCAGCTGCTCGGTAAAGAAATCTGGGCTGTACCATCAGGTAAGATATACCATCTCGGAGGAGGTAGCCTTCCGGCATCCTCGCCAAAAAAGACATACCTAAACTTCCGGAACAACCTGCTCATGCTTTACAAGAATCTTCCAAAGCATCCCGGAAAAGCCCTTCTAATACGCAGAAGACTTCTTGACACTCTTGCCTGGGTGAAATTTGTCGCAGCCGGAGAATGGGAAAACGCCAAGGCAATCATAAAAGCACACAACGACTTCAGAAAAATGAGAGGAGCATACTCATCTCAACCGAAGTCAAACCTGCTTAACGTGGATGTCAATATAGTGTTCGACTATTACATCCGAGCCCGCAGAAAATACTCCGAGCTGCGCAATTAACACATCTTAATATTTTAAATTATATATCTCAAAGCCAAAACTCTATCTTTGCAAGATATTACAATAAAAGAATTATGGCCGACGAAAAGCAACTCGACGACAAAGACCTCGTAGCCCGTCTGCGCGACCCAGCTTCATGTCGCATGGCTTTCGGTGACCTTATACGCGAATATTCCGAGCCTCTCTACCGACACATCCGCCGTATGGTACAAAGCCATGACGATGCAAACGACCTGCTACAAAACACCTTCATGAAGGCATGGCAGAACATCGAAAACTTCCGTGGAGAAGCCAAACTGTCTACCTGGCTATATAAAATTGCATCCAACGAAGCACTAACACATCTTGAAAAAGAGCGCAAACGTGCCGGAATATCGCTTGATGACGAAGAGATACACCTTGCAGAACTCATAGCCTCAGACAACAATGTAGACGGTGACGCCCTTGCTCTTAAGCTCCGCCAGGCTGTTGCCTCACTTCCTGAAAAACAACGGCTCGTTTTCAATATGAGATATTACGACGATATGAAATACGAGAAAATGTCGGAGATACTCGGGACATCTGTCGGTGCGCTCAAAGCATCCTATCATCTCGCCGTAAAAAAAATTGAGACATTTTTTGAGGACCACGATTAAACCACAGACTTAAGAAAATGTCAAAAAGAATAAACGAAGAGAAAAGTAATATGAAAGATATACTTGAACAGGTCAATCATAACGACGGTATGACGGTGCCTTCGGGTTACTTTGAGGATTTCGCCGTGAAAATGACAGCCATGCTTCCCGAACAAGAATGGGAAAAGGCTGAAAGCCGTGTGATGCCACGCTCATGGTGGCAGAAATCCAGACCATATATCTATCTCGCCGCAATGTTTATGGGTGTATGGTGTATGATGAAGATGTTCGACCTAATGCGACCTGTATCAATAGGCCCGGCTTTGGACAACAATCCGGTGATAACCGCAGCCATCAGCAATGACTATTTCTTCAACGACTACATCATCAACGAGGGAGAGATGCATGAGTATGAGCTCATAGAGGACCTGTATGAAACCGGCTATACACCTGACACCTATTATGATACTGACGACACAGAATATCCTAACGTCTGAAAATCCCCTTTACACTATGAAAAAAGCAAAGATTATAATCACGGTTCTTATAATAGCCATATGTTCGGCTCTTAGCTCTCATTCACAGTGCCAGCCGTCAAAACAGGATCGAAACGCCTGGATGAAAGAGATGAGACAGGTGAAGAACGACTACATCTCCCGAAAGCTTAATCTTACTGCCGAACAGAAGAACCGCTTCCTACCTCTATATAACAAGATGGAACGAGAAGTTAACAAATGCGTGGAAGAGGCTCAGCATATGGCTCATCTTGTAAAGGAGAAGAGAGACAATGCCACAGACTTAGAGTATGAGAAAGCAGCAGAAGCTCTCTTCGAATGCAAAGCCAAGGAAGGAGAAATAGAGCTGAAATACTACCGAGAGTTCAAAAAAATACTGACACCAAAGCAACTTTTCATTCTGAAAAGAGCAGAACGAGAATTTACGAAAACGCTCATGAGAGAGCATCGAAAGATGAAAAGAGAAAAGAAGCAGAACGGGAATAAGCAATAAAAGACACACTTATATATACAAGGGGAGCGTCAAAGCTCCCCTTTCATGTACTATTTAATCACGTAAGATTATGAAGCGACTAATCCTAACACTCCTGTCGGTCGTGACATTGACAATGGCCGCGCAGTCGCAGCAAACGAGAGTGAAACAGCCTGATTTCTCATATCCAAAGACTGTCAGTGCAAATTCGCTCAAGAACCTTGACACAGCTCTTGACGAGGGAAACACACCAAAAGCGATGAGGGCATTGATTGACTACACTCTGGCCGAACAAATGATAGGCCGAGTGAATCTACCAATGGTATTCTCGAGAATTGACTCGGTGAAATCTGTGTCAAAGAGCGAGATTCTCACCTCGCTTACCAATTTACTGGAAGCATCTATTTATAATGGCATATATTCGTCGAACAGATGGAAATATGACAAACGTGACGTTCCACTGACACCACTTCCCGAGGATTTCAACGAATGGAGCGGAGCCCAGTACAGGATGAAGATCGAGTCGCTTCTCGACTCGGCCCTCACCCCAGTCTCTGCCCTTAAAAGTGAACGACTCCAAACCTACAAAGTGATTATATCACAGGATATCCACACCGCAATTTATTATCCAACGCTGTATGACTTTGCTGCAAACAAGGCCATCAGCATCATAGAATCAATGGGCAGAAATGTCAATGGACTTATACCCCTGAAGTACCTGCTTAACGCGCTATCGCCAGGCAACAGTTATGTGCCCCCTACCCTATATGGTGATCCGCTTGGTGAGAAAGTGCTCGCATTGTATACATCTCTCATTTCACCAACATCGCCATATTCTGCACCGAGCGTCAACGCTATGTTGGGACGTATGCGCTTCATGCTCAACAACACACCTGAAATCACAGACTACCACATCTCTCCATATCTTAGACTATACAAGAATCTCTGTGACAATGACGGAGCTCCTATTACAGAATATGCCGCTGACGTACTTATCAAGGCCCCAAGGGATACGGCAATCTATCGATACGCAAAAGAATATCTGACCAAGTATCCAAATTATTGGAGGGTAAATTGCGTAAAGAACATAGTAGCAAGTATTGAGGCAAAAAACATGACAGTCTCTACTCCGACCCTTGTACCAATAGGTCGTGAAGTAGAAATAGATATTACTGTCAACAATGTCAATGCCGGAGCAGTGGCAATCTATGATGTCTCGTCGCTGCCTGTCTATAACGATGCGGTGGACGTGAGAGCGCGTCAAAGTGTACCAGGGAAGAAGATTGCAACCATACCATTTTCGGTAGCTGAATCCGTACCATTCAGCCAAACGGTGAAATTAAGCTACATTTTTCCGCATACGGGCAACTATATCGCCGTGCCGGAAATAGAAGGTGTGTCATTGGGCATGAATACATTCTCCAAAATTCATGCTTCGTCAGTCGTTCTTGTGCCGTCGAGGTTCATTATGCATGGGATCGAGGCTATGAATCCCGAAGACGGAGCCCCTATCGAAGGCGTGAGACTCACACTTGTAGAGGACCCATACAACGCCACCCCCCACACTGTCGACCTGGGAAAGACTGATGCCGAAGGATATCTCAAAATTAAAGAGAAGAAAAATGGCATGGTAATCGCAACTCTTGGTGCTGACAAGTATACGGAACCGGTGTACACATACAACTATAATTATACACGACCCGACAAATGGACTCCGGGCACAGAAGGATACTCTTCACTACCGCTGTATCACCTTGGTGATACAGCGCAATGGGTGGCCGTGTGCTATGAATATAAAGGAGGGCTACGTCGTGTAGTCGCAGGAAAGGAGATACAGGCCGTGCTTCATGATGCCAACTCCATGCCTATAGACACTGTGACAGGAGTGACAGACCGTTTCGGACGTCTGACGGGAGAATTCGTACTACCCTCCGACGGACTATCAGGACGGTTCAACATAGCTGTGGCCGGAGACTGGAACGCTATCTCATTTGAGGTCTCTGACTACAAACTTCCCACATTTAGCATAACCGCTGAAAAAGCAGAACAAGGAACGCCATCAGCCGGCGATGTGACCTTGCGTGGAAAGGTAGCCACATATTCCGGATTCCCGATGGCAGACACAGAGATTACACTAAAACTGTCAGTAGAAAACCGACCTATCTGGTGGAGGGCCTCATCACCATATTGTTTCTATTCCCTCACAACCAAGACGGACGCTAACGGACAATTCTCTATCCCTTTGACAAAGGATATATTAGATATGTCTCCCATAAAGAGAGGCTTTTACACCGCAGAATACACCGCTATATCAGCCACTGGAGAGTCACAGACTTCCAGCACGGTGTTTACTCTCGGAGAAAGATATATCATTAACGTGCAGAACGAAAACAATATCAACATCGCCAATGGTCCTGTCAACCTCAATGCCAAGGTGACAGACTACATGGATTCGACAGTGACCCTGCCAATAAACCTTACAATTTACAAGGATGGCAAAACGATAAGATCGGAGGTTCTGAGAAATCCAGTGGATCTTTCCGGGCTAACACCAGGGAAATACACTCTGGCTTACTCTCTGGACAAGCCAGAACTTGCTGACAGTGTAAGATGTGAATGTGTACTCTATGATCCATCGGCTAAAATAACACCTGTCAGCGGCACGCTTTTCTGGTCTCCGACAACCAATATCACAGTAGAGAATGGCAATACAGCAGAATTGTTATATGCAACCGATGCTGACTCACACCTTATAGTCGCTGCAACCTCCGGGGATACACTTCTATCAAAAAGAATAGTAAAGGCACCGGTCGGAATGAACAAGCTAAATGTAGAGTTACCCGAGGGCTTTGACGAGGCCAAACTAAACATCCTTTGCACTGGTGACTATCGCCAGCACTCGCAGACATTCAATGTGGTGCGCGCAGCCAGCCGAAAGGGGATAAGATTTGTGACCGAAACTTTCCGCGACAAATTGATGCCGGGAGAGAACGAAACATGGACATTCCGTATCGAGACACTCGACGGCTCAGGCAAAGAAGCTGCTGTTATCACAGATCTCTACAACACAGCTCTCGACGCCCTGGCCAAATCTGAATGGGGCTTCAACATCCCGTCGGTCTACACCCCTTCATGGAACTGGGGGACCACGCCTCTGACCCAAAAGTGCTTCTCCTCACTATATCAGAACGCCAAACACCTGCGTTGCCCATCGGCCAAGAGAGCAGAGTTCGCCACATATGGCAAGTCGCTCACTCCGAGCGAATATGGCGGAGGGCTCAGAATAAGAGGGGTCTCAGCCATGGCACAGAAAACCACAAATACTCTCAATCTGGTAAGAGAGCACAAGGAAGAGGCATCTGTTGAAGAAATTGCAGCTGATTATGATATGGCGGACAGTGGCGCAGCTATGTATGCATCCGGCAGCGTGGAGGATTCAAGAAATCAAGAGCCTGACAATAGCGACAAATTCACGTACCGTCAGAGCGAGGTGCCTATAGCATTCTTCCGCCCCAGTCTCGTCACAGATAAAGACGGGCATCTCACCTTGACATTTACTGTGCCAAACGCCAATACCACATGGGGATTCCGAGCTATCGCCTTCACGGACTCCCTTCTCAACACTGGATTCTCGGCAAACGTGACTGCCTCAAAGCCTCTAATGGTACAGCCCAACCTACCACGATTCCTACGTGTCGGTGATAAGGCTGTGATATCGGCATCCGTTATGAATAATTCCGGTTCAGAGAAATCGGTAAACACGACCGTTGAAATATTTGACCCTGTTTCCGGGGCAAATATTCTTGCACTCTCACAACCAGATACAATTCCATCCGGAAAATCGGCTATCGTGACTGTGGAAGTCAACGTGCCCTCAGACAAGCCGTTCATCGGATACCGAGTGAAGAGTGAAGCAGGGGATAATGCTGACGGTGAGCAATCACTCATCCCAATCCTCTCAACAGTATCTCCTGTAATAGAGACCGCCCCGTTCTATATGTCGCCTTACGATAACGTCTATGAAACACTATTGCCAAACCTTCCCGAAGGAAGCACACTCACGCTATCTTTCTGCGAAAATCCGGCATGGTATGTTGTGACAGCTCTTCCCGGATTGATTGACAAAAAAGCCGACACGGCTCCAAGTGCAGCTCTGTCAATCTACTCAGCTGCCGTTGCCGCAGGTTTGGTGAAAGACAATCCCTCCATAGCAGAAGCCATGAAAGAATGGCAGAACAGCGACCGCAAAAGCGAGACTCTAACCTCAATGCTCAACCGTAACAACGAACTCAAAACGGTTCTTCTCAATGCCACACCGTGGATGACAGAGGCTTCCGACGACACGGAAAGAATGACCCGTCTTGCTCTCCTGTTTGACAAGGAGCTTGTGGAGTCAACACTACAACAGAACATCGCCACACTGAAATCTCTTGAGGACCCCAACGGCGGATGGTACTGGTGTAAGCAATATCCCCACACCTCAAACTGGTCAACCCGGAGTGTGCTCTCACTCCTGGGCCAACTCAATACGCTCGGATATCTTCCTGACAACCGCCAACTCAAAAGCATGATAGAGAAGGCTCTCGGACGTGACACCCGCGAAACAGTGAAAGAGTTCTCCAAATATCCCAACCTGGACTATACAGAATACGTAAGACTCCACGACCTCTTCAATTCACTCGGCTCTGACAAGCCGGACATAAGGATTGTGGAGCGGACCATCCAGACCATATTGAAGGACTGGAAAAACTACAGTCTGATGTCAAAGGCCACCGCAGCAAGCATACTCTACAAGCACAACTATCCAAGTGTGGCAAAACAGATACTTGCTTCAATCCGGGAGTATGCCACCATAGACAAGACCAAGGGAATGTGGTTCCCGTCTCTTGACGACACATGGTTAAACGGCCTTGACAAGGTAGGAATCACTGCCGAGATACTCATGGTGTTCCATAACATAGAACCCGATTGTGCAGACATAGATCTTCTCCGACAGTGGCTCATACTCCAGAAGGGAGCCCAGAACTGGGGCAGTGGCAGAATAGCGACAACCGCAGTGGCTGCAATTCTCTCAACAAGCGGACGATGGTTTGTCCCGGCCAAAGGAGCTAAAATATCCATAGACGGCAAAACCGTCAAGCCGTCCGAATCAGAGAAAATTACCGGTGAGTTGAAAACCGTTATCCCGGCCAAAGAATATGGAGGCAAACTAAAGATAAGCCGAAAAGGCGATACCCCTTCATGGGGCACACTATTCAGTCAGTACAGCGCAGAAATGACCGATGTGAAAAGTGCATCATGCCCGGAGCTCTCCATCGAAAAAGCACTGTATCTCTCAGGGAACACCGCTGACAGCGAACAAGCAACCTCACTACTTTCGGCCAGGGAAGCGCTACCTCTCGGTGCCAAAGTAAGAGTCACACTGACAGTCAAAGTCAATGCCGACATGGATTATGTGGTCATCACAGACGATCGTCCGGCTTGCTTCGAACCTGTGGAGCAACTACCTCAACCGGTTTATTCAGAAGGAATCTGTTTCTACCGTGAGAATCGCGATGCATCGACGCGAATATTCATAGACCACCTGCCAAAGGGCACTTATGTACTCTCCTATGAGATGTGGGCCAATAACGCAGGCACATACACTTCGGGGATTGCAACCGCGCAAAGCGAATACGCACCAAGGTTCACCGCCCATTCCGGAGGCCGGAGCGTCATGGTGAAATGACACTATGACACATCCTCTTTCCCCACTGTGATACAAGCCGGGTGCAGACATAATCTGTCAGCACCCGGTTTCTTGTTTTTTGGCATAAATAACAAAAAGCCTTGATTTAATGTTTTTTAGCAAAAAGTTTGTGGAGACATTCCATGATGTTAAAAAAATTGCGTATATTTGCATTAGTTTCTATCCAATCCAAGCAGATCTTTCTCTACATCCTCATTCTATTACCAACATACGAACTGTCATATCTTAACGTCACAAAATGAAGGGCTTACTGCTTTTTATAATGACCTCTATTATCACAGGGTTCTATCTCTTGGCTCGATCAAACGACGACACGTCCTACGACACAAGATCAACCTCTGATATCCTAAGCGAGCTCGACGAGCTTGTGGAGATTCGTCGTGTCTTCATCAACAGACGCGAACGTGAAGCAGACTCGCTGCGTAGAATGTTCTATACCTCCACCCTTCCGGCCGAGAAGATAAGGCTGAGCTTTGATCTTGCAATGGCCGAAAGTTATATTTCCACCGATTCATCAATTGCGGCAATCAACCGCGGATTTGAGCTGGCACTATCTGTCAATGACTCCATATCTGCAGAACGATTTGTCATACTCCGTGCCAAGGAATACTTCTTTCACGGCCATATATATGAAGCCTTTCAGGATTTGGAGTATGCCCAGTTATACGGTATACACCCGCGCAACTGGTTCATATATCACAACACGAGTAAAATAATCTTTATCACCATTGCCGCCTTCAATGACTACCAACCATTTGACGGCGATTTGATGAAAGAAGGAGTTGGCCATGCCCTCGAGGAGATGTCGTTGCTGTCTGAGACAGATCCATACTATCATTTTGCGGCAGCACTTGCCCATATGGGCAGAGGAGAAGGCAAGGCGATGGAAAGCGCCCTGCATAAAGCCTTGGCACTGATGGACGAGTCACATGACATATATCATGTGGCAAACACCGTCATGGGCGAGTATTACCACAATATAGGAGATTTGGATAGAGCAATCCGCTATTACGCCATCGGAGCTGTGACAGAAGTGAGAAAAGCTCTGCTCTATGAAGTGGCAATAATGAGACTTGGAGAAGAGCTGACCAATACTGGCGACTATTCGCGAGCACACAGACTGCTCACTGTGGCTCTTGAGAACACACTGAATTCAGGATCCAAGTTCAATCTGATGAGAGTGTCAAATGCATTTGTAGAGTGTGCTAAACAAGTGGAACGACAGAAGTACGAGCGCCAGGTGGCACTTGTGATTGCCGTTGTGATACTTGCCATATTCCTTGCCATAATAGTAAAGATTACAATCGACAAGCGTCGCGAACTGGAATCGCTGCGCAAAACCGAGCGTCAGCTGTCGCGTTCAAACCTTGCCAAAGATACATACATCTGGGAATTTATGAATCTTTGTTCTAATTATATCGAAAGTCTCGATGAATATAACCGTATGTGTCGGAGAAAGATTGCAGCCGGACAGACAGACACCCTTCTCGAATACATTAAGAGCGGAGTGATGCTTGAACAACAGCGCAAGAAATTCTATGACGTTTTTGACGATGCCTTCCTTATTCTTTTCCCTGATTTTGTGAAGCAGGTTAACGAACTTATCATTCCCGACAAGCGCTTCCCGGAGCCATACAATGTGCTGACTACTGAGTTGAGACTCCTTGCTCTGTCTCGCCTTGGCATTGACGACTCAGCCACAATAGCTCGCTTTCTCGGAATATCTACAAATACAATATACACCTATCGTAACAAGATGCGTTCACGAGCAGTCAACCGCAACACCTTCGACGAGGACGTAAAACGAATCGATGCGGTATAAAATGTTATATTTCGTGCTTATATACCGTGATGCTGATTTAGATAGTTTTTAGTTTTCATAAATGCCAATAAACTCGTTTGCAGCTATTTACATTTTAGAATAGGCTTATATATATTATATACCTGTCCCCAGGGGTTGTTTCTTCGAGAAATAGCCCCTAATTTTGTGTCGTAACGATAAAACAACAGTGGCGATCGCGCCACAAATCAAAAGGGCTAAATACAAAAAGCATTTAGACAGACACCAAATTTCAGAGATTATATCACTTATCAACTTAGTATAGGTAGAAGGTAAAAAAAGATTGGTTTCCGTTATATTTAAGATAATCATATACTACGTTAGATTCTGTTCGGAGCGGTCCTCGGGAGAAGGCGGCTCTTTTTTTTTGCAGGTGTCGGTAGAGATTAGTCATGGTTATGAGAGTATAGAGGTGTGGTAGTATTTCAGGCTTTACCTTTCACACAGTGACACTACAATATGTAACAAATGCCAACGCTACAAAAACTCCATGAACCATTTATATAATCCCTATATCATCATCACAGAACCATCTTGGATATCAGTCGATTATAACAAAACATACTTAATTGCGACTTATGCAACCCATTATTTCTGTTGACATCAGCAAGAATATGCTATAAATTTGCACTGTGTAAATTTTTCTCAGTTATTGGATTTTGATTTTAACTGGTAATAGGTTTTAAGGTAAATAGATTACGAAAAACAGAGCAAAAGAAAATGGCCCGACCGCTTCGTGAGAAACAGTCGGGCTATGTTGTATTATGTCTGACCGGACGATGCCGATGTACATTTATCCGAGCATAGAAAGAAACTCGTCCTCATTTACAAGCGGTACCCCCAGCGAACGAGCTTTTTCAAGCTTGGAAGGTCCCATATTCTCTCCTGCAAGGACAAAGGATGTCTTCTTTGATATAGAACCTGCGTTCTTGCCTCCGTTCAACTCTATCATTGCCTTGTATTCTTCGCGTGAATGCAGGGCAAACACACCGCTTATGACTATGGTTTTGCCTGCGAGAATATCAGACGTGCCAGTCTGAGGAGCCTCTTCAATCTCCATACGGACTCCCGCCTGACGGAGACGGTCTATAATCTCACAATTATGTTCGGAAGAAAAATACTCTATTATACTGTCGGCAATTCTCGGGCCTACATCGTCAATAGCGACAAGTTGCTCCCGCGACATCTCCCTGAGTCTGTCGAGCGACTTCACCTGCCGGGCAACTCTCCGTGACACAGTCTCCCCCACATAGGGAATGGATAAGGCAAAAAGTACTCTTTCAAAGGGCACATTCTTGGAAGCTTCTACCCCATCCACGATTCGTTGTGCTGTGCGAGGTCCCATTCCAGACAGTCTTTCAAGCTGACCTGGGCGGAGATTATAGAAGTCGGCTATGGTCCTCACAAGCCCTGCGTCGAAGAGCTGCACACAGTTCTCCTCACCCACTCCATCGATATCCATCATATGACGTCCGACAAAATGCTCGAGCCGTCCGATGATTTGCGGACGACAGCCATATTTGTTGGGACACATCCAGGCAGCCTCGCCGGCAACACGCACAAGCTCAGTGCCGCAATCTGGGCAATGTGTGACGAACTTCACCGGGCCGGATCCGGCTTCACGGGCATCAGTATCTACGCCTGTGATTTTTGGTATGATCTCGCCACCCTTCTCCACATAGAGCATATCATTGTCATGTATGTCAAGCGAGCGTACAATATCCTCGTTGTGAAGCGACGCCCTCTTGACGATGGTGCCTGACAGAAGTACCGGCTCAAGGTTGGCCACCGGTGTCACCACACCTGTACGACCCACCTCAAATGAGACAAATCTGAGTTTGGTGAGTGCCCTCTCGGCTGGGAACTTGTAAGCTATAGCCCAGCGAGGAGACTTGGATGTGTATCCAAGGTTAAGCTGGCTATGAAGGGAGTTGACTTTAAACACGAGACCGTCTGTGGCCACCGGTAGTGTGCGCCTCTCCTTATCCCACCTGTCAATAAAACTGTTGACGTCTTCTTCCGAATCAAGCAACATCATGGCCTCGCTCACTTTGAATCCCCATGAGCGAGCCCGGAGCATATTGTCGTAATGATTATCGGCAGGCATCGAGTTGGCAAGGATATAATAGAAATAGGCATCCAGTCCTCTGCCTGCCACGACAGCCGGGTTAAGAGTCTTCAGTGTGCCGGCAGCCGCATTTCGAGGGTTGGCAAAAAGCGGCTCCTCATTGAATGCGCGCTCCTCATTAAGACGGTCAAAAGCCTTCCATGGAAGCACAATCTCCCCTCGTATCTCAAATTCCTCCGGCCAGTCTCCAGTGGCAAGCACAAGGGGGATGCTGCGTATGGTCTTCACATTCTCGGTCACATCGTCGCCTTTTTCGCCATCACCTCGTGTCACCGCCCTGACAAGGCGTCCGTTCCGGTATGTAAGCGATATGCTGGTTCCATCAAACTTCAGTTCACCCACAATGGGTACCGATGCAATACCTCCAGAGTTGCCAAGCATATCGTTGCAACGTGTCAGCCATTCGTCGACCTCTCCGACAGAATATGTGTTGCCCAGTGAAAGCATCGGACGACGATGGGTGACCTGTGTGAAACCTTTGGTCAAGTCCGACCCCACGCGACGTGTCGGCGACAATGGATCGTCCATCTCCGGGTGCGCGGCTTCGAGGGCCTCCAGTTCCTTCATCAAAAGGTCGTATTCTCGGTCGCTCACTGTTGGAGCGTTGTTAACATAGTAGGCATGATTGTGACGGTTGAGCTCGTCACGCAACTGCCCTATTCTTTCGGTTTCCTGCGACATATTTGGTGGATATTTCTTAACTTTGCTGCAAAATTAAGAAAAATGTTCGATTATATTAAAGGTATTGTCACTGAAAACACCCCGACATACGTTGTCGTAGAGACAACCGGAGGGGTGGGATATATGCTCAACGTATCTCTCAACACCTTCGAGTCTCTTCAGAACTGCAAGGGGGAAGTGAAGCTACTCGTTCACGAAGTAATACGCGAGGACGCCTGGACTCTTTTCGGATTCATGACCTCACATGAGCGCGAACTGTTCAAACTTCTCATAGGCGTGTCAGGGGTTGGACCGAACACAGCCAGCCTCATTCTCTCGGCCATTGCTCCTGCCGACCTCGAGGCTGTAATCGTATCGGGGGACCATGCTCGGCTCAAAAATGTCAAGGGAATCGGCACAAAGACAGCTCAAAGAATAATTGTTGACCTCAAAGATAAAATAAAACCGTCGGACATTACGTTATCATTACAGCCCGGACTGCCAGCAATAGGAGGAGAGGTTTACGAGGAAGCACTTGCAGCCCTCACTGCCCTGGGATTTCCACGTCCGCAGTCGCAGAAGGTGCTACGACGCATTTTCGACGCCGACCCGACCGTGAAGGTCGAGGCCGCCATCAAGCAGGCGCTGGGCATGATGTAAGTGAGACGACAAAACACCACATATCTTGCAATCCTGGCTGTGAGCCTCCTTGCGGGGCTTACGGCGTTGTCATTGCGCGTCGGAGCGCAATTCGTCACACCAGGCTTCACACCTCCCGCACCAGTAATGCCGGCTTCGCCTCTCACTCAGGCAGCCGACACCATAATGACCACCTATCCCGTAGGCCAGGCGATACCGCAGACCTACAATGACATTGTAAGAGATGAGTTTGCGGCCGATCTAACAACCCCGTCAAACATACACACTATATATGAATACGACCCCGAGCTGGGATGCTATGTGATACGCACTCGCCTGGGCGAGCAGGAAATAACGACACCGTTCTATCTCACGCCGGAACAGTTCAACGAGTGGCAAAACCGCCAGTCTATGCGCGATTATTTCCGTGAACGCAATGCTGAGAATGCGAGAGGAGCCGCAGACAAAGAGCCGTTCAACATTCTTGACATGAATTTCGCCCTCGGCCCATTGGAAAAAATCTTTGGACCCGGAGGCGTGAGCCTTAAGACTCAGGGATCGGTGACCATGTCGATGGGTATCAAATCAAACAAAACCGACAATCCGGCTCTCAACCTTGACTCCAGACGCAAGACCTACTTCGACTTCGATCAGAAGATACAAGCCACTGTACAGGCATCTGTGGGCGACCGCATGAAGTTCAATATGACTTATAACACTGATGCCACCTTTGACTTTGACTCAAAGAACATCAAGCTGGCCTACGAGGGGAAGGAGGATGACATTGTGAAGTCTATCGAGGCCGGCAATGTATCAATGACCACCGGCTCGAGCCTCATACGCGGAAGCACAGCTCTTTTCGGTATGAAGACAAAGCTACAGTTTGGCAAGCTCACTGCCACGGCGCTTGTGTCGCAACAGAATTCACAATCCACATCCGTAAGTTCCAAAGGCGGAGCACAGACAACAGATTTCTCAGTCCGTGTAGACGACTACGACCAGAACCGACATTTCTTTCTGGCCCACTATTTCCGCGACAACTACGACCGTTTTGCCTCCAAGCTGCCTTTTGTCAGCTCCGGGATCAAAATTACGCGCATAGAGGTGTGGGTGACCAACAAAAACAGCCGTTTCGACCAGAGCCGTAACTTCGTGGCATTCACCGATCTTGGAGAGACCACCCGCCTGGCAAACAACTACTGGCAGCCGAATATGGCTCAGACCCTACCCTCAAACAACTCCAACAATCTCCTCTCTGTCATAAAGGCTGAATTCCCCGGGGCCAGAAACATCAACACCGTCACACAAACGCTCGCCCCACTTGCCGATTATGGGATAGACGGCGGCATGGACTATGAGAAAGTGGAATCGGCCCGATTACTGACGTCGAGCGAGTACACCCTCAACTCCACCCTCGGATACATTTCGCTCAAGAGTGCGCTCAGTGCCGACGAGGTGCTCGGCGTAGCCTACGAGTACACCCATAACGGCCAGGTTTATCAGGTAGGCGAATTCTCGGCCGACATCACCACCACAGACCAGTCTATCTACCTCAAGATGCTCAAGGCCACCACCATCGACCCGAAGATGCCGATGTGGGACCTTATGATGAAAAACGTCTACTCGCTCGGCGCCTACCAGGTACAGAAACAAAATTTCCGGCTCAACATAAAATACCTGAGCGACACCACTGGTACTGAAATCAACTATCTGCCAGTTCCGGCCATATCCAACCAGCCGCTGCTCCAGGTGATGAATCTCGACCGCATCGATTCCAACGAGGCGTCAAACCCCGACGGCTTCTTTGACTTCATTGAAGGATATACGATTATATCCTCACAGGGCAAAGTGATATTCCCCGTTGTCGAGCCATTCGGTACCCACCTGGCCGAAAAGATTGGCGATCCGGCACTTGCATCGCAATATGTCTACCAGGAGCTATATGACTCGACGCTCATCGTGGCCCGACAATTTGCCGACAAGAACAAATTCATGCTTACGGGCCAGTACCAGGCCTCCAATGGCTCACAGATTCGCCTCAACGCCATGAATGTACCCCGTGGCTCGGTGGTTGTTACAGCTGGAGGAGTCGTACTCACCGAGAACTCAGACTATACCGTAGACTATGCAATGGGCATAGTCACTATCACCAACCAGAGCATCATCGACTCAGGTCAGAGCATTAATGTCAGTCTTGAGAATCAGTCGCTCTTCTCCACACAGCGCAAGACCCTTCTCGGACTCGACCTGAGCTACCGTTTCAACAAGGACTTCAACATCGGAGCGACTGTGATGCATTTCTCAGAAAAGGCCCTCACCGAAAAGGTCAATATAGGCGACGAGGTGGTCAACAACACCATCTGGGGTCTCAACGCTCAGTACAACACCCAGTTCATGTGGCTTACCAATCTTCTCAACAAGATACCTACGGTCAACGCCACCGCCCCATCTACACTGAGCCTACAGGCCGAGTTTGCCCAGCTCATACCCCACGCCCAGAAAAGCGGGTCCAACAAAGGCTCGAGCTACATCGACGACTTCGAATCGGCACAAACCGGCATAGACCTACGCTCACCCTATGCATGGTTTCTCGCATCCACCCCCTACGATCCTTCAGGCTCCGCGCTGTTTCCCGAGGCAGCCTTAAGCAACAACGTAGACTACGGAAAAAACAGAGCGTTACTCAACTGGTACACCATCGACCGAATGTTCACAGCCCGCAACTCTTCCATGTGTCCGGGCTACATCAAAAGCGATGTCAAGCAGCTCAACAACCCATATGTACGAGAAATAACACTTCGCGAGGTATTTCCCGGACGCCAGCAGAACTATGGTGAGAGCAACATCATACAGACACTCAATCTATCCTTCTATCCCACCGAACGAGGTCCCTACAATCTCGATGCCACCGATATCGACGACCAGGGCAACCTCCTGAATCCCGAAAGACGATGGGGCGGAATTATGAGGAAGATGGACAATACCAACTTCGATGCATCCAACATCGAGTATGTGCAGTTCTGGATGCTTTCGCCCTTCCTTGACCCCGACAATGACAATTTATCGGGTGGTGACCTGTACCTCAACTTCGGGGAAGTATCGGAGGACATTCTGAAGGACGGACTGAAGAGCTACGAAAACGGAATGCCGGTTGACGGTGACACCAGCTTTCTCGAGGAAACCGTGTGGGGACGCGTGTCGAAACAGAACTCACTCACCTACGCATTTGACAACAATTCTGGTGCGCGTATCCTCCAGGATGTGGGACTCGACGGACTGCCCAACGACGACGAGTTCAACTTTCATTCCTACCGTGATTATCTTGACCGCCTGCGTGCCAAACTCTCCCCCTCGGCCATCGAACGTATGCAGTCCGACCGCTTCTCCCCGTTCAACGACCCGGCAGGTGACAACTACCACTTCTTCCGCGGATATGACTATGACGAGGAGAAACTCGGAGTGTTGGAGCGCTACAAACGCTACAATGGAGTGGAAGGCAATTCGCTTTCGCCCGAAGACGCTCCCGATGCGCTTTACCAGTCATCACGATCTCTTCCTGATGTGGAGGACATCAACCAGGACAACACTCTCAACGAGTATGAACGCTACTTCCAGTATCGCATATCCATACGCCCCGAAGACCTCGAAGTTGGCAAAAACTATATAACCGACAAGCAGGTAAGTATAGTACCCAACACTGACGGCACAACACAGGAAGTGGTGTGGTATCAGTTCAAGATACCCTTGAGCGACTATGAGAAGGTGGTGGGCAATATCACCGACTTCTCCACCATTCGCTTTGCCAGAATGTTCATGACCGGATTCAAAGCAACAACACACCTGCGTTTTGCCACCTTGGAACTCGTCAAAGGCGAATGGCGTCCCTATGAATTCAATCTCAACTCGCGCGGAGACTCACCTGCCGAGGGCAAACTCGACATCTCGGTGGTAAATATTGAAGAGAACTCCAACCGCCAGCCCGTCAACTACGTACTGCCCCCGGGAGTAAACCGTATCAGCGACCCTGGACAAAGCCAGATTGTACAACTCAACGAGCAGTCGATGTCGCTCAAACTCACAGGCCTGCAGCCAGGCGACGGACGCGGTGTGTATAAAAACACACTTCTTGACCTGCGCAACTACAAGAGGATGCAGATGTGGGTGCACGCCGAGAAACTCATAGATGATCTCACCGGTCTAAAGAGCGGAGAGCTGGCTGTGTTCATCCGCCTTGGTTCAGATGTAAAAAACAACTACTACGAATACGAGGTACCGCTCCAGCTGACTCCCGCCGACCATTACGACGACAGCCCGGCCGACCGTCGCATTGTGTGGCCAGAAGACAACTACCTCAACTTCGACCTACAGACACTTGTCAATCTGAAGAAAGAACGCAACCGCGCTAAGAACGAGAACGAACCAGGAGTGGGATTTGCCACTCCCTACACTTCGCGCGACCCCGAGAATGAGCGAAACCGCATCACAGTCAAAGGAAATCCGTCGCTCGGCGACATCCGCGTCATGCTCATCGGAGTGCGCAACAACGCCCCAACCGTTAAAGACGGTACAGTATGGCTCAACGAACTGAAAGTGACCGATTTCAACAACGAGGGCGGATGGGCTGCCAAAGGCAACCTCAATATGGGGGTATCTGACATCGCCACACTCAATCTCGGAGCCCATATCGAGACTGCCGGATTCGGATCAGTGGACCAGCCTCTCAATGCCCGCCGTATGGACGACTATGAGCAATATAACTTTGCGATGCAAGTAGATGCCGGCCGTTTCCTGCCCGAGGGGGCCAAACTGCGTGCTCCCATCTACTATTCAGTATCCAAGGGAAAAACCACACCCAAGTACAACCCGCTCGACCAGGACGTGGAGCTGAAAGATGCTATCGATGCCTGTGTCACCAAGGCACAGAAAGACTCCATCCTCAACTATGCTGTCGAACACTCTACCGTACGCAGTTTCTCCATTTCAGGGCTGAAGTTTGATGTGAAATCCAAGACCCCAAAACCTTGGGATCCCGCCAACTTCACGCTTAATTTCTCATTCAACAAGCAGTCAAAGAGCGACCCCACCACCGAGTATGAGAATACCGATGACTACCGAGGCTCGTTCCAATACTCATATACACCCTACAACAAGGGATGGAAACCTTTCGCCTCGCTCAAAAGCAAGTCGAAAAACGCCCGTTTCCTCAAAGAGTGGCAGTTCAACTATATGCCGACCAACATATCGTTTCTCACCACCATCTCACGCTACTACTACGAGATGCAGACCCGCTCGGAGACAGACGTAGACTTTAAACTTCCCGTGTCGGTAAGCAAAAACTTCATCTGGGACCGACAGTTCTCCCTCTCATGGAACTTCACAAAGACACTCTCCATGACCTTCAACTCCAACACCTCCGCCCGTATAGAGGAGACCATGGGAGCTGTCAACCGAAAACTCTTCCCCGACAAATACAAAGAATGGAAGGATACCGTGATGCAGAGTATCCTCAGCCTCGGCACACCGTGGAGCTACAATCAGAGCTTTGTGGTCAACTATCGCGCACCCTTCAGCCGCATTCCCGTCCTTGACTGGCTCACAGCCAACTTCTCATACAACTCCACCTATCGTTGGGACCGCGGAGCTGAAGTCGACGGCATATCCATGGGCAACTCGATAGCGAACCAGGCCGCTGTAAATGCCGACGGGCGCATTAACTTCGAGACACTCTACAACAAATGGTCGTTCACCAAAGCTGTCAACCAGCGCTTCCAGGCCAAGAAGGCGCGTCTCACCGAGCGCAAAGCAAAGAAATATGAGCGAACATTCTCCCTCAAACCAGACACCACTATCACAATAAAGCACAATCTACGCAACAAGAAAGTGCGTGTCGTGGCTGTCACCGCCGCAGACAACAAACCATTCAGGGTGACACACCGTGTCATCGACCCCAACAGCGTCGAAATCACAACCAAGGGCACCGAGAACCTCAAATTCACCATCGAGGAGATACTCAAGGAGCACAAAGGCTTCTGGCGGGAAGTGGCCGAATACGGCGCACGCCTGCTCATGTCGCCACGCAGTGCATCTGCCCGCTTCCGCGACACACGCTCACTCTCACTGCCGCTCTTCCGACCGGGTATCGGCGACATCTTTGGCCAAAGCACCGGCGACGGAGGCCCTATGTCGCCCGGCCTTGACTTCGCTTTCGGATTCGCAGGGGAAGATTATGTAGACAAGGCTCTAAAACGCGGATGGCTCATTACCGACGACGGACAGACATCGCCCGCCGTATTTGCCCGTACACGCGAACTTAATCTCGAACTTACTGTCGAGCCTGTAAAAGGACTGAAGATCGTACTCACAACCAACCGCACAGACAACCGTACACGCTCCACGCAGTTCATGTATGAGAATATGCCCACCACCCTGGCCGGCTCGTACACCAAGACCCACGTGGCTCTCAAAACAGCGCTAAAACACTTTAAGGCCGACAACGGCTACCGCTCAGAAGCGTTCAACACATTCCTGTCCAACATTCCCGTCATTGCATCACGAATCGAAAACTCATACGCCTCCACCACCTACCCCGAAGGCGGCATGATGAGCGGCAACATAAACGCAGGACACCCGTTCAATCCGGAAGTTGGCACCGTCAGCCCCACATCGTCTGACGTACTCATACCGGCTTTTATTGCCGCCTATACCGGCACCGATCCACACAGCCAGTATCTCACCCCCTTCCCATCCTTCTCTGCCGCGCTCCCCAACTGGCGCGTCACCTACGACGGCCTCATATATCTTGGCAACCTGCGCAATATTTTCAAAACTTTCACCCTAAACCACGCCTACCAATGCACCTACAGCGTGGGTTCCTACTCCTCATTCCTCGGATGGACCGCTGCTCCGGGAGCTACCGGGGCCGATATGGGATTCACCATCGACGAGCTCACCGGCAATCCTGTACCCTCCTCCCCCTTCAACATATCATCCGTTGCCATTACCGAGAAATTCGCTCCCCTCATCGGTGCTGCCGTCACACTTAAAAACGACATGACACTCTCAGCAGAATACCGCGATTCGCGCACCCTCACCCTAAACACCTCGGCCGGACAGGTCGTAGAGGCCAACCAGCGCGGCATAACGGTGGGACTTGGCTATAAGATTACGGGCTTCAACACCGTGCTCAAGATGAAAGGTTCGGGACGTGGGATATCCAACGACCTCACTGTCAACGGCGACTTCTCTTTTGCTGAGACACAGGCACTCATCCGTCGCATCGAGACTGCATACACACAGGCCACATCAGGCACACGCACATTCAATCTAAATCTTTCGGCCAGCTACATCATGTCGCGCCGTCTCACACTCGGGGCATTCTTCGACCATCAGATCAATACCCCGATAGTCTCATCGACATCATATCCCACCACCAGTACAGCCTTTGGCTTCAACATCAATCTCTCACTTGCACGATAGACAGAGGCGAACATGGTTTTCGCGTTTTCCCACGTCTCGGATAAAAGAGATATTCGAGAATGCAAACAATCGCATAATAATGTCAATAATTCTAAAAAAACATTAACGCCACGTTGCGGTTCTTCAGAATTTCAATATTTTTGCTGTCAAAATATAAAAATAACCTGACCTATCATATAGAATCCATCTCGTCGGCTCTTGGCTCAAACGGTCACAGCCGGCGAAATTTTTGTGTGAACGGTCTGGTATTACACTTGCAATGACACTTAACAATGGGTAGAAAGAAGAAAGAACTTCCGGTGCTGGAAAACGTGGAGATAACCGACGTGGCTGCCGAGGGCAACGCCCTTGCACGAGTCGACGAGATGGTAGTGTTCATCCCCTTCGGTGCGCCAGGAGACGTGGCCGACGTAAAACTAGATAAAAAGAAACGCAACTATGCCGAGGGGCACATCGAAAGACTCGTCGTCCCATCGCCCCACAGAGAGACACCTCGCTGCGAGCACTTCACAGTGTGTGGCGGATGCCGCTGGCAGCACCTCCCCTACGATTTCCAGCTGCAATGCAAACAAAAACAGGTGCAGGACGCACTCGAGAGAATAGCAAAAGTCCCATTCCCTGAACTGACCCCAATAATCGGTTCGGAAAATGTGTGGGAATACCGTAACAAGATGGAATATACCTTCTCCTCCAAAATGTGGCTCACATTTGACCAGCTGCGCAGCGGAGAAGAGTTCCCCGACCGCCGTGCGGCAGGTTTCCATATACCCGGAGGCTTCGACAAAGTGCTCGACATTAACAAATGCCACCTCCAAAACGATCTTGGCAACCGCATACGCACTTTCATCAAAAATCTTGGCAAAGAGCTCAACTATGAGTTTTACGACATCCGTGCCAACCACGGATTCCTGCGCACACTCATGATACGTATTGCCGATACAGGAGAGGTCATGGTGGTTATGTCAGTAGGCGAAAACGACCCCGACAAAATCGAGAGCCTCATGAGTGCAATAGCGGCTGAATTCCCACAGATCACCTCGCTCTTCTACGTGGTCAACACCAAGCTCAACGACTCCATGAACGACCTTGACCCCGTGCTCTACCGTGGCAAACCATACATAGAGGAAGAGATGGAGGGACTCCGCTTCCGCGTGGGCCCGAAATCATTCTATCAGACCAACTCCCGCCAGGCCTACCGCCTTTACAGCGTGGCGCGTGACTTTGCATCGCTTAAGGGCGACGAGTTAGTCTATGACCTCTACACCGGCACTGGCACCATAGCCTGCTTCATAGCTCGCGGAGCACGCAAGGTGGTGGGCATCGAATATGTCCCCGAAGCAATCGAGGACGCGAAGGTCAACGCCGCAGCCAACGGACTGGACAACACCGATTTCTATGCCGGTGATATGAAAGACGTGCTCAACGCCGAGTTTATAGCCTGCCACGGTCGACCCGATGTGATGATTGTAGACCCTCCGAGAGCAGGAATGCACGAGGATGTGGTAAAGGTAATACTCGAAGCAGCCCCCGGCAGAATAGTCTACGTGAGCTGCAATCCCGCCACACAGGCGCGCGATCTTGCTCTCCTTCATGAGAAATATGACATCCGCGCCGTCCAGCCGGTGGATATGTTCCCCCACACACAACACGTGGAAAACGTGGTGCTCCTCACCAGAAGATAACACCCGAAAACACAGCTTTCCCTCATTTTCGCCCTATTCGGGCAATAAATGAGGGAAAGTTGAGTTATAATAATGTGTAAAACCACATTATCCAGTCCTACAGATGAATCTTTCAGCCAAGATACTGCTCCCCGTCGCTATATCCGGAGTGTGTGCCGCACCTGCAGCCCTCGCCGATGGAAAAAACGACTTCAACCCCATTCAGACCGGTGTCACATCGCTCGGCATAGCTCCCGACGCGCGTGGCGCATCTATGGGCGACCTCGGCGCAGCCACCGACCCCGACGTAAACAGCCAGTTCTGGAATCCGTCAAAGTACGCGTTCGCCTATAGCAGCGGAGGCGTAGGTATTAGCTACACCCCGTGGCTCCGCAAACTCGTCAATGACATTTTCCTTGCCAATCTTTCCGGATACTGGAAACTCGGCCAAGACGACAATCAAGCCGTCTCGGCCTCACTACGCTACTTCTCTCTCGGCGAAGTTAGCATGGACAATCAGAGCTCAGGCGAAGGAGGCACCTCGCTCAACCCCTACGAAATGTCGTTTGACGTGGGCTACTCGCGCAAACTGTCCGAAAAATTCTCCATGGGCGTGGTATTCCGCTACATATACTCGGACCTCGGTTTTTCAGAGAGCTACGCCGGCGACCAGTCTACAGGAGCATCAGCTTTCTCGGCTGATATTTCAGGCTACTACACAACTTACCCCATCATCGGTCGCAACGAATGCCAGTGGTCGTGGGGATTTGACATCTCCAATATAGGATCTAAAGTCAACTTCAACCACGGCGATAATCCGGCATTCCTACCAACTAACCTTCGTCTTGGTACATCGTTCACCTTTCCCCTCGCCGATTACCACAACCTCTCGCTCAACCTTGACCTCAACAAGCTCCTCGTGCCCACCATGCCACGTCGCGATGACTTCGAAGACGGCACCGACGGAGAGATAGCCTACGTCAAAGCCTACGAGGACTGGCAGAATATGTCGTCCATCAAGGGTATATTCAAGTCATTCGGCGACGCGCCCGGAGGTATGTCGGAAGAATTCAAGGAGATCTCATTCTCGCTCGGAGCTGAGTACAACTACAACCAACAGTTCTTCCTACGCGCTGGCTACTACTACCAGCACCCATCAAAGGGCAACCTTCAGTACTTCGGACTTGGAGCCGGATTTGCTCTCAACGTGCTGCGCCTGGACGCCTCCTATATGCTCGCTACAGCACAGACCTCCCCTCTCGACCAAACACTGCGCTTCACCCTCACTTTCGACATGGACGGACTCAAAGAAATCTTCGGCAAAAAATAAAACAACATATTTTTGATATGAGATGCGGAATCGGATATGACGTACACCGTCTTGCAGAGGGACGCGACCTTGTGCTCTGCGGAGTAAAAATACCCTATGAACTCGGGCTGCTCGGACACAGCGATGCCGATGTGGCACTTCACGCCCTATCCGACGCGTTGCTCGGTGCTGCCGCAATGCGCGACATAGGCTACCATTTTCCTGATACAGACCCAGCCTACAAAGGAGCCGACTCTCGCCGACTTCTTCGCAGAGTGGTGGAAATCATTGCCGAGAAGGGATTCAAAGTCGGTAACGTCGACATAACCATAATAGCCCAAAGGCCCAAACTCCTGGCCTATATACCTCAGATGATTGACAATGTGGCTTCCGACCTGGGAGTCGATGCAGGATGCGTGTCTGTCAAGGCTACCACGACCGAAAAACTCGGATTTACCGGACGAGGCGAAGGAATAGCAGCCGAGGCCATCGCTACAATAGAATAATAGAGATTCGAGACTCACGTTTTTCTCTAAAAAAATTGCTAACTTTGCGGCATAAATGGCAAAGAACTCAACACACATACTGCGCTGGAGCCGTATAGCGGTCGCAACAGTCGTGACAGCACTCCTCACGGCTGTCATCGTCAGTCATGCAATGACTATTCCACGTCTTGCAGGCTTCTTGGCCAAAGTGCAGTTTCTGCCTGCTGCAATGGCCTTCTCGGTTGGCACAGTAGTGGTGACACTGATAGCGACACTCATATACGGGCGTATCTATTGCTCCACCATATGCCCCCTTGGTGCGTTTCAGGACATATTTGCGCGTCTTCCACGTATAGGCAAGAGACACCGTCGCCGTCCATCGAGTTTCTACCACTACAGAGAGCCGTCGCAAAGACTGCGGAACCTCTTCCTCACAGTCACACTGCTCTCTATCCTACTGGGTATATCGGTCGTTGTCACATTCCTCGACCCTTACAGCATATATTCGCGCGGATGCGTGTACATACTCCAGCCGGCCTGGCTATGGATCTCTAACTTTTTTTCATCCAAGCCTGTACAGATAGCCGCAGCATCTATCACAGGCATAGCCACCTCAGTTGTCACACTCGGACTGATAGCTTTTACAGCAAGTCGCAGCGGGCGCTTATTTTGCAATACAATCTGTCCGGTCGGGACTACACTCGGCTATGTATCGAAATACTCGGTATTCCATATCGACATAAACACCGACAAGTGCATCCAGTGTCGCGACTGCGAGCACGTATGTAAGTCACAGTGTATCGACCTCACTTCCCACGTCGTGGATATGTCGCGCTGCGTGGTGTGCTTCGACTGCCTTACAGTGTGCCCCAACGATGCAATCCACTACACGACCAACCGCCATCAGCTATCCATCCCAATGATGATGAGGACAGACAGCGACTCGCTCGCCGGGAGCACCACAGCTGGATATGGAGGAGGACGTGTCGATGCATCACCCGGCAGTAAACTCGTGCTCGACCGTAGAGCCTTCCTTGCCACAGGACTCGTTGTGGCAGCTTCTCCTCTTGTGGCCAAGACAAAGAAAATGTCCCGCCTGGCCGGAGGAATATTTAACGGACAACAACCATCCGAAGTACCTGTAGCCGTAACTCCTCCCGGTGTATTTGACCGCAAGGAGTTTCTCGACCGCTGCACAGGATGCGGGCTTTGCATATCCCACTGCATGACAGGTGTCCTTCGCCCGTCCACTACGGAATATGGACTTCTCAGATTACTCCATCCCGTCAAGGACTACGACCGCGCACGGTGTGCCTTAGGTTGTACCCGCTGCACCAACCTCTGCCCCACCGGAGCGCTCCACCCTCTCACCAAAGAGGAAAAGTTACACTCACCGGTCGGACTTGCCAGAGTTGACCTCACACTGTGCACCTCGTTCACCAAAAACGAGACCTGTGGCAAATGTGCCGAAGCCTGCAAGCCCGAAGCAATCACAATGTCCAACCGTCACATAGCCTCGCGCGGACTTGCTCCGGTAATTGACCCCTCGCGCTGCATCGGATGCGGATCCTGCCAATTTGTGTGTCCGTCACTTCCATCAAAGGCCATCATAGTGAGTGGCCTCACATAAATCCACCCATACATGAAGCAATATCTCGAACTACTATCCAAGATAATGACCGAAGGTACAGACCGGGGAGACCGCACGGGCACCGGCACAAGAAGCATCTTCGGCTACCAGATGCGTTTTGACCTCAGCGAGGGCTTCCCCCTCCTTACCACCAAAAAGCTCCATCTCAAGTCCATTATCTACGAACTGCTGTGGTTTCTCAAGGGTGACACCAACGTGAAATACCTTCAGGAACACGGAGTGAGAATATGGAACGAATGGGCCCGTCCTGACGGTGATCTTGGCCACGTCTACGGATACCAGTGGAGATCATGGCCTGACTATTCTGGAGGGCACATCGACCAGATAAAAGAAGTAGTGGAGACAATACGCCGCAACCCGGAATCGCGTCGCATCATAGTGAGCGCATGGAATGTGGCAGACCTACCTGATATGGCACTCCCGCCATGTCATCTGTTGTTCCAGTTCTACGTGGCCGACGGCAAACTGTCTCTACAGCTTTACCAGCGCAGTGCCGATTGCTTCCTCGGTGTACCGTTCAACATCGCCTCCTACGCACTCCTGCTTATGATGGTGGCACAGGTCACAGGTCTGAAACCGGGAGAGTTCATCCACACTCTCGGAGACACACACATCTACCATAACCATTTCGACCAAGTTGCCACCCAGCTGGCACGCACTCCCGGCAAACTCCCAACAATGAAAATTAATCCGGAGGTCAAAGATATTTTTGACTTCAAATACGAGGATTTCACGCTGGAAGATTATGATGCACAACCCCACATAAAAGCGGAGGTGGCAGTATGAAACTTGCAATAATCGTAGCCGCTACCCGCGACCTGGCCATAGGACACAACGGTGACTTACTATATCACATTTCGGCTGATTTGCGCCGGTTCAAGGCCATCACCATGGGTCACCCCATCATTATGGGGCGCAAGACATTCGAATCATTTCCAAACGGCCCTCTACCCGGACGCAGGAACATAGTGATAACACACAATCCCTCCTACACCCATGAGGGTATCGAGACCGCGTCTTCACTCGAAGAGGCAATAGCCATGTGTGCGGACTGTGAAAAGGCCTATATCATCGGTGGAGGCGAGATTTATCGCTGTGCACTCCCAATGGCCGACTCAGTGGAACTTACCCTTATTGACGCAGAGCACCCCGAGGCTGAGGTGAGATTCCCCTACATCGAACTTCCTGAGACAGAGTTCACCGAGACCGACCCGCGATCGGGTGTGCGCTATGCTTTCCTCTCTATAGCCTTAAAATAGTATTGTCCCTTGCCTGTGGTCCAAAAACCATATTCGATAGCCTTCGCAGGGCAAGCATGATAACAGGCCAAGCAACCGCAACAATTGTCACCCCACTCCGGTTTAGGATTTAGTATGAGATTACCTGTCGGACATATGTCCATGCATCTGCCACATTCCACACACAGATCCCTTTCAAAACGAAAACGCGAGGGGGCTATCATCTTTTTCATAAAGTAGGGATAGACCACCTTGGTCTTTATCCACGCAAAATGACCCGGCTGTATGTCTCGGCACATCATTCCACGTCCTATCTTGTCGCTTATTTCCTCCACACGCGCTTTCATTGCCGCAAGTTTCGAATCCCGACACTTCGGAGAGTCAACGTCAAAAAACGGCAGCCCCACATAAGTGTTAGGCATTCTCACAGTATAGAATCCGACAGGCTCCCAGCCTCTATTCCGTATCTCCGTTTCCCACATCCTGTCAGTCAGTCCGCAGTCGTCGCCACAGGTCGCCACCATATGGTGAGCAACCATCGCCTTCGACTTAATCACAAGTGAGCGAATCACTTTTATCACAGGCGACGGAAGCCCCCACGAATGAACTGGAAAGACCCAGATGAAATTGCTGTCATGCAACCCAAGTTCAATCTCCGGAGCCTCTTCAGCAATCATCTTTGGATTTATACACACGATGTTATCGCCACGGAGCCCGGCCAACATCTCGGCTACAGCACGACTGTTGCCTGTGCCCGAAAAATAGAATATCATCGTATTGTCACCTGTGTAGCACCAAACCCATATTCACGAAACGAGGCATCCTGGACATCATGCCCTTTGTAACGGTGGTTGAGTTCCTTCATAAGAGCGGAACGCAACACACCCTCTCCCTTGCCATGAATGAAGACTATCTTCTGACCATGGTGCTTTAGATTATCGTCCATGACGCGACGGAACTCATCGACCTGAAGATTGAGCATATCCGCAGGAGACAGACCGGCGGTAGAGTCAATCAACTCATTGATGTGGAGATCCACCTCAATCACAGCCCCCGGCTTACGCTGCTTCTTCACCGGCTTCCTCACAGGGCGGTCCACAGCCTTTTTCTGTCGGATACCCTCCTCAATACGTCCCGAATCAATCATCGTGCGCGAACGCGGACGATCGTTAGTGACAATGTCAATAGCAATCACATCCTTGTCGAAATACACACTCTCACGGAAGCAGTGAAGCTTGAAGAACTTGGTGGTATCGAGAGGCAACTCTACCAGCACAGGATTTTTGAGCTTGAATTCCTTGCCATTCTTGAAAGCAAGCAACTGGACCGCTATACGGTCCATGGCAGGAAGTGAAGCCGCAGTAATCTCCTCGAGAAGCACCTGTATACCGGGTTCAACAACCCCTGCATATCGTGTTGTCCATCCATCAGCCTCGTCCGCACGAGAGAGATAAGTGAAATACAGATAGTAATTGGAATCGTTGACAAGATATGTATCAAACGTCGTGGTGTTGAGATGCTTGATATCGGCAGGTTCAAAGGCAAGCACCACATTTAGCTTCTCACCCTTGGGAGTCTCTTCTACAGTCTCCTTGGTCTCAGGCTGGCGAACACCGGCAGAAGCAGCCGTCTTGGGGGCTTCCACAGCAGCCCGGAGCGATTCCTCACTGTCGGCCACCTTACGGCGTGTATCCTCGGCCGGAGCCACCACAACACATTCGCGCAGCAGCGTAGGGGTCTCGAATCCGTCATCGTCCACATATGCTATATTGCCCTCTATCCTTGTTATGACACCTCCGCCAATTGAATTGAGGAAGCGCACTCTATCTCCTATTTTTGCCATGATTTTATTGCTGGAATTGATGGTTATTTTCTTAATGTTGTAATTTATCCCTGAGATACCTTCCTGTGTGTGACTGCTCACATGAGGCAATCTCCTCGGGCGTTCCGGTGGCTACAATATAGCCTCCGGCATCTCCGCCTTCGGGTCCTATGTCAATCACGTGGTCGGCACATTTCACCACGTCCATATTATGTTCGATTATTACCACAGTATGCCCCATGGAGATGAGACGGTCAAACGATTTCATGAGAGTAGCAATGTCATTGAAGTGCAGACCGGTGGTAGGCTCGTCAAATATATACATCGTCGGTTCCTTGGCTTCATCGGCAAAGAACGACGCAAGCTTCACACGCTGATTCTCGCCACCAGAAAGCGACGAGGAATTCTGACCGATCTTGACATAGCCGAGTCCGACATCCTGAAGAGGTTTCAGACGACGTATGATGCGTTTCTCCTGAGTTCCGGCTTCCTCTCCAAAGAAATCTATCGCCTGGTTTATGGTCATTTCAAGAACATCATAAATATTCTTACCACGATACTTTACCTCAAGAACCTCCTTCTTATACCTCTGCCCATGACATTCCTCACACGGTATAGTGATATCGGCCATGAACTGCATTTCAATATTTATTACCCCCTCTCCCTTACAGGCATCACAGCGACCGCCGTCAGAGTTGAAAGAGAAATGGGAATGCGTGAATCCCATCTGCTTTGCAGCTTGTGTGGAGGCAAACAGACGTCTTATCTCGTCAAATGCCTTAAGATAGGTAGCCGGATTGGAACGCGTAGACTTGCCTATCGGATTCTGGTCGACAAACTCGACATTTTTCAACCTTGAGATATCGCCTGACATCGAACGGAACATTGCCGGAGCATCGCCCGTATTGCCAAGACGACGATTGAGAGCACGAAACAGAATGTCGCGCACAAGAGTGGACTTTCCCGAGCCCGAGACGCCTGTCACAACCGTCATGACACCAAGCGGAAATTCTGCGTCAATATCCTTGAGATTGTGTTCGCGTGCACCATGGATTGTTATGGAGTCACGCCATTTTCTTCTGTATCGTGGCACAGGTATAGACAGTTCTCCAGCAAGATAGCGGGCCGTATAGCTCTGACGCGCCTCGGGAGTGGAAAGGGAGCAGTCTATATCGGACGGCGCTCCGCAGAATATTATTTCACCACCAAGTCTTCCGGCATCCGGACCAACATCTATCAACCAGTCGGCCTCATGCATTATTTCCTCGTCATGCTCCACAACAACCACCGTATTGCCAAGATCACGCAGCTTTTTAAGCACACCTATCAGCCGGCCGGTGTCGCGTGAGTGCAAGCCTATTGACGGTTCGTCAAGAATATACAACGATCCAACAAGACTGCTGCCAAGCGAGGTAGCGAGGTTTATACGCTGGCTCTCTCCACCGGACAGAGAGTTGCTCAGACGGTCAAGAGTAAGATATCCGAGACCAACCTCCACGAGATATCCGAGACGATTGCGTATCTCCGTGAGGAGACGGCGCGCGATTGTCGCGTCGCGGTCGTCAAGAGATAGAGTGGCGAAAAAACCGGCAAGTTCAGACACAGGCATCGTCACAAGCTCTCCAATCGACTTTCCACCGACTTTGACATATGACGCCTCGGGGCGCAGACGGGATCCGCGACAAGCAGGACAGACAGTCCTGCCCTGAAAACGGGCCTTCATCACACGATATTGTATCTTATATTGATTCTCGTCCACCATCTTGAAAAAACGGTCAATAGACGGGAATTCACCATAGGTGAGACGTGACCGGTATTTGTCCTCATCAGCCGGGCCATGCCACAACAGAGCCTTCTCATCGTCGGTGAGATCCATATACGGCTTATGGATAGGGAATCCGAATTGGGCACTGTCACGAATGAACACTTGCTTCCACTCCCCCATCTTCTCACCGCGCCAGCAGGCCACGGCGTCATCATATACCGAAGCCGTGTTGACAGGCACAACAAGTCGCTCATCAATTCCGAGCACTTTGCCGAAACCCTCACACGTAGGACAAGCACCTACAGGATTATTAAAATTGAACATCATGTCGCTCGGCTCATCGAAGCGCATACCGTCGGCCTCGAATATGCGGGAAAACTCCCGCTCCTCAACACATCCGTCAGAACGCCATACCATAAGCACAAGCCTGTCATGTCCCTCAAAGAAGGCGGTCTCTACGGAGTCGGCCAGACGGCTCAACTCATCACTCTCACTGCTTATGGACAGACGGTCGATAACGAGTCTAAGGTTATCTGGCGAGCGCTGTTGTAGATCTGCACTGGCTTTCATGGATGCAATCACGTCCTCAAGCTCCTCAAATCTACCCTCGTCGTCAATCACGCGGGCATATCCGGCTTTAAGATAAACATCAAGTTGAGCAGCCAGAGTTCGACCCTCAGGCAACACTATCGGGGCAAGAATAGCCACACGGGTACCCTCATCATACGAAGTGGCGGCGGCCACGACATCATCAACAGTATGCTTTCTGACCTCCTCACCGCTCACAGGCGAAACAGTATGTCCTACACGCCCGAAAAGCAGACGAAGATAGTCGTAAATCTCGGTCGAAGTACCCACTGTACTTCTTGGATTGCGCGTATTCACCTTCTGCTCTATCGCGATTGCAGGAGGCAGACCGAGAATAGCCTCGCACTCGGGCTTGGGCATTTTGCCCATAAACTGTCGAGCATAACTGCTCAGACTCTCTACATATCTGCGCTGTCCCTCAGCATAGAGGGTGTCGAAAGCAAGCGAAGATTTGCCCGAGCCGGACACACCGGTAACCACCACAAGTTTCCCTCGGGGAATCTCGACGTCAACATTTCTGAGGTTGTTCACCTTAGCCCCGCGGATATATATGTTCTGTTCTTTATCAGTTTTTTTGCCGGTCATAACATACAAAGTTACTAATAATACATGACAGCGACAATCCTTTTTACAAGCTTTAGCACTTTTCGATGTTTAGCCTTTCTCACATACTTAAAATAACGCAAATGGGATAAAGTCAGGCAGGGCTACCCGGACTTACAAGTCCGAGCAGCCCTGCCGATATAATGCAGACTATGTATTCTCTTTAATTAGAAAAGATAGCCGAGAGTGATGGTCCAATAACGATTCTTACCCTCGATTCCGGCCGACTCAGTGGCGCTGCTGAAGGTATTCACAGCCTTTGTCAGACCAAGGCCGTAACGTGCATTGATGTCGAGATGGCTCATAAGCTGTACACCGACGCCAAAGTTCATAGCCCAGTCAACGCTCTTGTTCTTGTAAGCGTTCTCGATGTTCTTACGGCTTGTGAGGAATGAAACACTCGGACCAACGCCAATATAAGGAACCAGGAACTTGCTCACTACAGGAAGATTGAACTTATACTTGAGGTTAAGAGGAATCTCGATGTAGTCACGATTGTCATCCTTGATATTGTTGGCAACCATGAACTCGGCGTTACGACGCACATACATCACAGAGAGGTCTGCTCCAATACCGATAATGGGCACTGTGGCCTCAAGCATCGCACCGGCAGTCCAGCCAGTCTGGTTGTCGGAGTTCAATACGTCCTGATTGAAATGCAGTTTGTTAACAGTGAGTCCCACTTTGGGACCAAATTTGATGGGACCACCGGCCTGTGCAGCTGCTGAGCCAAACATAATGGCCACTACAGCAAGAAGAAGTTTGATAGATTTCATGCCTTTTAATAGTTGATTGTGATCAAAAGATTAGGAATTTCCTCCGCAAAGGTACTGAAAATTTTCAACAAATAAAGCCCTCTCCGCTATAATTCCTACGGAGAGGGCTTTATTCTACTGTAAACAGTTCGTTAGAGAAGCGATACCGAGCGCTTGATGAACTCACTTAGCTCACGACCACGCAGAAGTCCGTTGGCAAGAAGGGCAAGATCAATCGCCTGCTTGATCACGGGTTTGTCTTCGGCATAAGCCTTCACTATCGCCTCCTGCTCTGAGCGGGCCTTTTCCACGCTCTCCATGAGCTTCTTCTCTTCAGCCTCCTGCTCATGAGTAGGCTTATTGTCCTTAATTTCAGCCCGCAATGCGGTAATCCGCTCATTATCTGAGCTGACGGTAGCACGTAGAGGGGCGAGACGATCGCCAAGTGCCTTCTCGGCCTCTTCAAGCACCTTGGCCACAACAGGCTGAGACGTATTGACAATAAGGTTGTAGTTGTCAGGCAGTTCAGCGTAGAAACTCATCCCGGGCTGAGTCGAAGCCATATCCTTCATACGGCGCATATACTCATTGCGGGTGATAAGCACCGGATCAGCGGCAGGATCAAGTGACTCAAATGTCACAAGAAACTCAGCCTTCTCCATTTCGGGCAAACGAGACTTGAACATCGAGGTGAGAAGCGAAGCCTGATCGGGTGTCAGATCGGAAGTTTTTTTATCGTCCTTCGGAACAAGATTGGAAGCAGAGTCGCTGTCAACACGCACAAAACGTGTCTTTTCGAGCTTGCTCTCAAGAAGCGAAATAAAATGACCGTCCAACTGACCGTCCATCACAAGCACATTGTAACCCTTGGAGTTGGCGGCCTCCACAAAGCTATACTGACCAACCGGATCGGTAGTGTATATGTACACCACGTTGCCATCCTTGTCAGTCTGTGCTGACTCAACAAGTGTGCGGTACTCTTCAAGAGTGAAATACTTTCCATCAGTGTCACGCAAAAGCGTAAACTTGAGTGCTGCGTCGCAGAACTTCTCATCAGTGAGCATTCCATACTCTATGAAAATCTTTATATCGTCCCACTTTGATTCGAAATCCTCGCGATTGTTCTTGAACAGCTCCTCAAGACGCGAAGCCACCTTCTTGGTTATATAACCCGAAATCTTCTTCACGGCCGTATCGCTCTGAAGATATGAGCGCGACACATTCAGAGGAATGTCCGGAGAATCGATAACGCCCTGGAGAAGCATCATGAACTCAGGCACTACCCCCTCCACTGAGTCAGTGACAAATACCTGATTACAATAGAGCTGGATGCGATCCTTGCGAATATCGAGATTGCTCTTTATCTTCGGGAAGTAAAGAATACCTGTGAGATTGAAGGGATAGTCAACATTGAGATGAATCCAGAACAGGGGGTCTTCCTGACCGGGATAAAGCTCACGATAGAATTTGCGGTAATCCTCGTCAGTCAGCTCGGCAGGCTTGCGGGTCCACGCAGGCTCTGTGGAATTCACCACCTTGTCACGGTCGGTGTCCACATACTTTCCGTCCTTCCACTCCTGCTCCTTGCCACTCACGACAGGAACGGGGAGGAAACGGCAGTATTTCTTAAGAAGAGTATCTATACGAGCCTGTTCGAGATACTCCTTGTTGTCATCATCGATGTGGAGCACAATGTCGGTGCCTCGGGTAGTCTTGTCACAAGGCTCCATCGTATACTCAGGAGACCCGTCACACGACCAGTGGACAGCCTCTGCGCCCTCCTTGTAAGAGAGCGAGCGTATTTCAACACGGCTCGAAACCATGAAAGCCGAATAGAAGCCAAGACCGAAATGGCCTATAATGCTTGTAGCAGTATCCTTATACTTGTTCACAAACTCCTCTGCACCCGAGAATGCAATCTGATTGATGTACTTCTCGATATCCTCGGCAGTCATGCCTATGCCGTGGTCTGATACAGTGAGAGTTCCGGCCTCTTTGTCCACTTTCACCTCCACCTTCATATCTCCGAGCTCACCCTTGAACTCGCCGAAAGAAGAGAGGGTCTTGAGTTTCGATGTCGCGTCAATGGCATTAGCCACCAACTCGCGCAGGAAGATTTCGTTGTCGGAATAGAGGAATTTCTTTATCACCGGGAAAATATTCTCGGTAGTTACGCCAATATGTCCTTTTTGCATGATTGTGTCAGTTATTTGAATACTTGTTTTAGTCTGTATCTTATGTTACAACACTCCTGCAAAAGAAATGCCAGACCGACCGACTGACAAAAATAGTTAAAACCACTGCAAAAATGGCAGATGCAAAAAGCACCGACAGGCCACATAGGTGTCACTGTCGGTGCTGATTCTGTATCGGTTCCGATGAATGCTTAGCTGTATACCTCCTTCTTGGCAGCAAGCAGAGTGTTACGCATAAGCGAACATATGGTCATGGGACCCACGCCTCCCGGCACAGGAGTAATGTAAGAGCATTTCTCGGCAACATTTTCAAAATCCACGTCACCACGAAGACGGAAACCGCTCTTACGCAAAGCATCCGGTACGCGAGTTGTTCCAACATCAATCACAGTGGCACCATCCTTGACCATATCAGCGGTCACGAATCCCGGTGAACCAAGAGCGGCTATAATAATATCGGCCTCACGACAGGTCTCCTCAATATTCTTCGACGCACTGTGGAGCACAGTCACTGTAGCATTGCCCGGCTTGGCTTTCTGCATCATCAGAGAAGCCACCGGCTTACCAACGATATTGCTGCGTCCAAGCACAACACACTTTGCACCCTTTGTCTCCACATTGTAGCGACGAAGCAGCTCTATGATACCCGACGGGGTAGCAGACACGAAACAGGGAAGCCCTATAGACATTCTTCCGACATTGACCGGATGGAAACCGTCGACATCCTTGCGGTAGTCGATAGCCTCAATCACTCGCTGCTCTGAGATATGGCGGGGCAATGGAAGCTGGACAATGAAACCGTCCACTTCTGAGTCATTGTTAAGCCTGTCGATTGTCTTGAGCAGTTCTTCCTCACTTACCTCATCCTCAAACCGTATGAGAGTCGAAGTGAATCCACAGGCCTCACAGGCCTTTACCTTGTTGGCCACATAGGTCTCACTGCCTCCGTCATGCCCCACGAGAATGGCTGCAAGATGGGGACGGCGCAAACCGGAAGCCACCATTTCAGCAACCTCAGCGGCAATTTCACGCTTGATGTCGTCGGCTACTTTTTTTCCGTCTATAAGTGTCATAGATACAAGTGTGTCTGTATAGGAAATAATTGATATATCTGTATGTTTTATCTGCGCATTCCCCTCATGCCTCTCATAAGCGACATGGGATTCTTGATACCGGTCACCGCCTTCATCATCTTACGCGCATCCTCAAACTGCTTGATAAGTCTGTTGACATCCTGGATGTTCGAACCCGAACCGCGGGCTATTCTCTTACGGCGAGAACCGTTGAGTATCTCGGGATGCAGACGCTCCTCGGCTGTCATCGACTGGATAATGGCCTCAATGCCCTTAAACGCATTGTCGTCTATATCGATATCCTTCACAGCCTTTCCAAGGCCGGGAATCATCGAGGCAAGCTCTTTGAGATTACCCATCTTCTGAATCTGCTGAATCTGCTGAAGGAAATCATTGAAGTTGAACTGGTTTTTAGCTATCTTGCGCTGCAGCTCACGAGCCTGTTTCTCGTCATATGCATTCTGAGCCTTCTCAACGAGCGACACGATATCACCCATGCCGAGGATACGGTCAGCCATACGGGAAGGATGGAAGAGATCGACAGCATCAAGCTTCTCTCCAGTTCCGACAAATTTGATGGGCTTGTTGACCACAGTGCGTATCGAAAGCGCGGCTCCGCCACGGGTGTCACCGTCAAGCTTGGTGAGAACAACGCCGTCAAAATCAAGACGCTCGTTAAACTCCTTGGCTGTATTCACAGCATCCTGGCCGGTCATGGAGTCGACCACAAAGAGAATCTCCTGAGGCTTCACAGCTTTCTTGATAGCCGCAATCTCCTGCATCATCTCCTCATCCACAGCCAGACGTCCGGCAGTGTCGATAATCACGAGGTCATGATGATTCTGCTTTGCATATTTTATAGCATTCTCGGCAATTTCAACAGGTTTTTTACTACCCTCCTCAGTATACACGGGAACATCAATCTGCCCGGCAATAACCTTAAGCTGATCAATAGCCGCCGGACGGTACACGTCGCAAGCCACGAGGAGGGGACGCTTGCCCTGCTCACTCTTGAACTTACGGGCTATCTTGCCAGAGAAAGTCGTTTTACCCGAACCCTGCAAACCCGACATAAGGATTACAGCAGGATTTCCGGACAGGTTGACAGTAGCAGTATCTCCACCCATCAAGCGTGCAAGCTCATCGTGTACGATCTTGACCATGAGCTCGCCGGGCTTCAGAGCGTTTATCACATTCTGGCCCATCGCCTTGGCCTTCACCTCGTCGGTGAACTGTTTTGCCACTTTATAGTTGACGTCGGCCTCCAGAAGAGCGCGACGCACATCCTTGAGCGTCTCCGCCACGTTGATCTCGGTGATTTTACCCTCACCTTTCAGTATCTTGAAGCTTCTCTCAAGTCTTTCGCTTAGATTTTCAAACATTCGTTGTAGGTATTATAATAATATGTGGGGGGATTAACCGATGACCAGTCTGTTGGTCGCGGTATCGGGGAAAATTACTTTCGGTGTAAATCCGGCTGCTTCCTCACAGGTCATGAATGCATAGGCCATGATTATCACGACATCACCCACCTGTACTTTGCGGGCGGCAGCCCCGTTAAGACATATGACACCCGAGCCTCGAGGTCCCTCAATGGCATAGGTGTCAAATCGCTCTCCATTGTTGTTGTCGACTATGTACACCCTCTCTCCGGGAAATATCCCGGCTGCATCCAGCAGATCGCGATCTATGGTGATACTTCCGATATAGTCAAGGCGCGCCTCGGTGACGCTCACACGGTGAATCTTTGATTTAAGTATCTGGAGCATCATTTCGCGTCAGATGTTGTGTGGTTGAAATAAGTAATATTATCTATTAGGCGCACCTCGCCACAGTAGGCTGTGATGCATCCTACACAATACTCGGTATCTTCCCAGTTTTTCACAGGCTGCATAGTGAGGCCGTCTACTATCTCGTAGTACTCTACCTTCATGAACGGGAAACGGTCGATAGTATCCGTCACCCATCTGCGCGTCTCCTCAAGACTTCTCTCGCGAGCCATATTCACACTCGCCTTTAGGGTGAGCGATATACACGGAGCCACCTCACGCTGTTCGGAGGACAGACGGACGTTGCGCGAACTCATGGCAAGACCGTCAGAGTGACGCTTGATAGGACAGGACACAATCTCCAGACCGTCATATCCGCCCTGAAGCTCCACCATACGGCGTATCACAGCTATCTGCTGGAAATCTTTTTCGCCGAAATAAGCGCGAGTAGGACGTGTAAAGTCAAAAAGCTTGCTCACTACCTGGGCCACCCCGTTAAAATGGCCCGGGCGCATGGGCCCTTCCATCACATCGGCCACAGGACCGAGGTCGAACACTCGGGTATCCTCTTGTGGATACATCTCATCCACTGTAGGGATAAAGGCTATATCAGCACCCGCGCCCTCAAGCAGACGGCAGTCAGCTTCCTCAGTGCGGGGATAAGTGGCAAGGTCAGCAGGATTGTTGAACTGTGTCGGATTGACAAAGACACTGACGACAACAGTGTCATTGGCAGCGCGAGCTTTAGCGACAAGCGATAGATGCCCATCATGAAGCGCTCCCATTGTAGGTACAAGTCCCACCGTCCCGTGGCTACGGGCCTCGGCAAGGGCAGACTTTAGCTCTGAAACAGTGCGAATAATTTTCATTCTTCTGTCAAAATTTTCAGTGTGCAAAATTACATATTTCCTAAACCAAAAGCAAATTTATTTGGCCATGTGGAGAAATTCGCGTAATTTTGATGTAAAGAAACACCCCTGACCAGATGCAACAAGAATTCGCATCCAGGCTTCTCGAAGGAGCCGTAACCGAACTTTCACGCCTCCCGGGCATCGGGCGCAAGACTGCCCTGCGGCTTGCGCTACACCTCTTGCGTTCTGACCAAGCGACTGCGACTGCTCTTGGCGAAGCCATCATAAATATGCGTCGCGGAGTGACATATTGTCGCGAGTGCCACAACATTTCCGAGACAGAGCTCTGTCCCCTATGCGCCGATTCACGACGCGACCATCACACGGTATGCGTGGTAGAGACTGTCAAAGATGTCATGAGCTTCGAAAACACCGGACAGTACTCCGGACTCTACCACGTGCTTGGAGGCATTATATCCCCAATGGACGGAATCGGGCCGGAACAGCTTGAAATCGATTCACTTGTAGAACGAGTGACCACCGGAGACATCGACGAGGTAATTCTCGCCTTGAGCGCCACCATGGAAGGAGAAACCACAAATTTCTACATATATCGCCGCCTTGCCCCATATACCGACCTTAAAATCACACAGCTTGCGCGTGGTGTGTCGGTAGGCAATGAGATTGAATACACCGATGAGATCACCCTTGGACGCTCGCTCCTCAACCGCACATTGTTTTCCGACAGCATCAGACGCTGAGAGCGTCTCCCCCCACTTTGCCATCTCGTAAGATATTTGTACTTTTGCACTATGATTTTCCCCGAAAAGATTGAAAGCAAAATAGGTTTTGACGGTGTCCGCGAGCAAGTTTCAGCCCGATGCCGTTGCGCAGGAGCAAAATCTTTCTGCGAAGAGATGTCATTCCTCTCAGATTATACCGCTGTCAAAGCGGCCCTTTCAGAAACAGCCGAAATGTACTCAGCCAATCACAGCGAGGAAGCGATTCCGTTTTCAGGACTAAACGACATCGACTCCTCCCTCTCTCTTGTGAGAATTCCTGGTACATTTATGGAAGTGCGCGAACTTGTCAAAGTCCGTCGAATGCTTGGATGTTTCAACGACATCTCCTCATATTTCCATCGCAACCGCAACGAAAACGGCACCACCCCCTACCCGACTCTCGACTCAATCAGCAGCCCGTTAGAGCTTGTTCCTCCGACACTTGCCTCAACCATCGACCGATCGATAGACGACAGCACAGCAACCGTCAAGGACACCGCGTCGCCGGCACTCGCAGACATCCGTCGCCGGCTAAGGAGTATGTCCGGACGCGTCAACTCCATATTACGCAACGTCCTCTCCAAGGCCATCGCCCAGGGACTGCTCGACTCTGACACCGTTCCGTCTGTACGCGACGGCAGACTCGTCATCCCTGTACACCCTATGCACAAGAGACAGATACAGGGCATCGTACATGACGAGTCAGCATCCGGAAAGACCGTCTTCATCGAACCAGCAGAAGTAGTGGAGGCCAACAACCTCACACGCGAACTTGAAATGGAGGAACACCGTGAGACAATCCGAATCCTCACAGAGATCGCCGACTCAATCCGACCATACATTCCGCAGCTTCTTGAAGCCGCATCTATAGTGTACCGTCTCGACTTCATAAATGCCAAGGCCCTATATGCAGGAGCCGTAGGCGGAATAATGCCAACACTACACGACCGCGAGGAACTCGAATGGTACCACGCCTGTCATCCGGGACTCAAAATGTCTCTCGAACGCCAGGGACGCGAAATTGTACCTATCGACATCACTCTCGACTCGGCCAACCGCATACTCGTCATATCCGGTCCTAACGCCGGTGGTAAATCAGTTTGCCTCAAAACAGTCGGCACCCTGCAATATATGGCTCAGTGTGGTCTGCTTCCTCCCGTTTACGAAAACTCCCACTTTGGAATTTTCAAAGATATGTTCGTTGACATCGGCGACGATCAGTCACTGGAGGACGACCTCTCCACATACTCCAGCCATCTTCGCAGCATGAAATTCATGCTTGCCAGAGGACGCAAAGGTTCTCTTTTCCTCATCGACGAAATGGGTTCGGGCACCGAGCCGCAGATTGGAGGAGCGCTTGCACAGTCAATCCTTGCCGAGATGAACCGACAGGGGATGTGGGGCATAGTCACCACACACTACCAGAACTTGAAACTCTTTGCCGACGACGCCCCCGGTCTGGTAAACGGCTCAATGCTTTACGACCGCCATCTGATGCAGCCACTGTTCCGGTTATCAATCGGTAATCCCGGAAGTTCGTTCGCGGTGGAAATTGCTCGCAAAACAGGTTTGCCAAAGGAAATCATTGACGCTGCCGAGCAGATTGTGGGCAGCGACTATGTAAATCTCGACAAATACCTTCTCGATATCACCCGTGACAAACGATATTGGGAAAACAAACGCGCTGAAATACGCAAGAAAGAAAAGCACCTCGAAGAAAGCATCTCCAAATATGCCGAGGACGCCGACAAACTCCGTACAAAACGACGCGAAATCCTGGAAGAGGCAAAAGCCGAGGCAAAACGAATAATCGACTCGTCAAATGCTGCAATTGAACGTACCATTGCAGAAATCAAGACAGCAAATGCCGAGCGCGAAGCCACTCTTGAAGCCAGACGGCGTCTTCGTGAAGAACGCTCACTTCTCGAAAAGCAATCTGCTGAAAAAGCCAAAGACCACTCACTCCTTGCCCGAGCTCCGAAAAAGAAGAAAACCAAGGAGAAACCAATCCATCCCAAGGACAGAGAAATTACCCCTGGAGCTAACGTCCGCCTTGACGGACAAGGCACTGTCGGCACTGTGCTCGAAGTCAATGGCAAAAATGCCATAGTCATCTTCGGCAATCTTAAGACCAATGTCAGCATCTCCCGCCTTACAGCCACAGACGCAAAGCCCAAAGAGGAAAAAAAATCCGGCATAAGTATGTCGACTATAGACTCAGACTATCAACGACAGCTTAATTTCAAACAGGAGATTGACGTGCGTGGCATGAGGGCCGACGAAGCCATCCAGGCTGTCACATACTTCATTGACGATGCCATACGCTTCAACACAGCCCGCGTAAGAATCCTTCACGGCACAGGCACCGGGGCTCTCCGACAAGCCATCAGAAGCTATCTGTCCACCATACACGGAGTGGCCAACTTTCACGACGAAGACGTGAGGTTTGGCGGTGCCGGAATTACAGTGGTCAACATCGATTGAGCACTTTAAGGAACGATATTGTCCCCAAAGTAGAATATTTGGGTCCGACAGATTGTTCCTCCCGAAAAATTCATTAATTTTGTAAATCAATTCTACTCAATCATCTTAACACAAAATACGTTCCGCTATGGCGACAAAACCATTTAAGTATCAGGAAATGTTCCCCCTGGGACCTGACACGACAGAGTACTACAAGCTCACTTCCGACTACGTCAAAGTTGAGAACTGGGGTGGCCACGAATTTCTCGTGATTGATCCTCAGGCACTCACTGTTCTTGCTCGCGCTTGTACCCATGACAACGCATTCTTCCTCCGTCGCGAGCACAACGCCATGGTCGCAAGCATTCTCTCCGACCCTGAAGCTTCTGAGAACGACAAGTTTGTTGCCCTCACCATGCTCCGCAACGCCGAAGTCTCAGCCAAGGGACAGCTTCCATTCTGCCAGGACACCGGAACAGCCATCTGCCATGGAGAAAAAGGGCAGAACGTCTTCACCGGATGCAATGACGAGGAGCGCATATCCGAAGGTGTATACCTCACCTATACCACTGACAACCTCCGTTACTCACAGAACGCACCCCTCACAATGTATGATGAGGTAAACACAGGATGCAATCTCCCTGCACAGATTGATATTCATGCTACAGAAGGCGATGAATACAAGTTCCTGTTCGTAGCCAAAGGTGGCGGATCGGCCAACAAGACCTATCTCTATCAAGAGACAAAAGCCATCCTCAACCCCAAGACACTCATACCCTTCCTCGTTGAGAAGATGAAGAGCCTCGGAACTGCAGCCTGCCCCCCCTACCACATAGCAATTGTCGTTGGAGGCACCTCTGCAGAGAAAAACCTTGAGGTGGTGAAGAAAGCCTCTGTGAAATACTATGATGCACTTCCCGACCATGGCAACGAGCTCGGTCATGCGTTCCGCGACCGCGAACTCGAAAAACAGCTCAAAAAAGAGGCCGAAAATCTTGGCCTCGGTGCACAGTTCGGAGGAAAATACTTCGCCCACGACATACGCGTCATCCGTATGCCACGCCACGGAGCTTCATGCCCTGTTGGTATCGGTGTGTCTTGCTCGGCCGACCGCAACATAAAGGCCAAAATCAATCGCGAAGGCCTTTGGGTTGAAAAGCTTGACACCAATCCCGGTGAACTTATCCCCGAGGAATATCGCAACCAAGGCGAAGGTAACGCTGTAAAGATCGACCTCAACCGCCCCATGTCAGAGATTCTCGCCGAACTCACAAAATATCCTGTTGCCACTCGCCTCTCACTCAATGGCACCATCATCGTTGGCCGCGACATAGCTCACGCCAAGATCAAAGAGCGTCTCGACAAGGGCGAACCAATGCCACAATACCTCAAAGACCATCCTATTTACTATGCCGGCCCAGCCAAGACTCCCGAAGGAATGCCGTCAGGCTCGTTCGGACCGACCACAGCAGGCCGAATGGACTCATACGTTGACCAGTTCCAGGCTGCCGGAGGTTCAATGGTGATGATCGCCAAAGGCAATCGCAGCAAACAGGTCACCGATGCCTGCCACAAACATGGCGGATTCTACCTCGGCTCTATTGGTGGCCCAGCCGCTATTCTTGCCCAGAACTCCATCAAGAAAGTCGAACTTCTTGAATACCCCGAACTGGGCATGGAGGCCATTTGGAAAATCGAAGTTGAAGATTTCCCTGCATTCATCCTTGTTGATGACAAAGGCAACGACTTCTTCACACAGATATCCGAAATGTGCAAGGGCTGCGGTCTGACAAAATAATAATTGCGTATTGAGCAATATCTACGACATACGACGATACGGCATCATCGGATTTCTGGTGATGTCGATCGTCGTAGTCGCTTTGTTTCTATTCTACTCCGACTCCCTTGTCCGAGACCTATCGGCACAAGAACGGTCACGTATGCAGATATGGGCCGACGCAACACGAGAGATTGTGGACACATCTGTCGACGAAGACACCGACCCGGCTCTGATGAACTTTCTCCTATCCATAATTGAGGACAACACCAACATCCCTGTTTTGCTAACCGATGCCGATGGCAACATACTGATGCATCGCAACTTCAGGCTTCCGGAAGAAATAGACTCTCTCGCTCCGTTCGAACTGTCGGAGTCAAACAAAACTTTTTTGCAAAAAAAACTCGAGACACTGCGCGAGACACCAAACTGTATCGAGATAGACATTCAGACCGAGGGCAAACAATATTTATACTACGAAGACTCTCGCCTGTTGAAATCACTTAATCTCTATCCCTACATTCAGATTCTTGTATTACTCGCCTTCATACTGATAGTCTACTATGCCGTTTCTTCCACAAAACAGGCCGAGCAGAACAAGGTATGGGTCGGATTATCCAAAGAGACAGCACACCAACTTGGGACTCCTATCTCATCTCTGATGGCGTGGATGGAACTTCTTGAAGGAATGGGTGTTGACAAAGACATTGTCAAGGAGATGGACAAGGATGTCCGACGTCTATCCACCATAGCCTCCCGGTTTTCCAAAATCGGCTCGATTCCATCAATGGAGGTTGAGGATCTCAACACTGTAATAAGACGCTCCACAGACTATATGAGCACACGGATATCCCCTCGCATCAGTCTCACAGTAGATTGCTGTCCACAGCCACTCGAAGTACGCCTTTCCGCACCACTCACTGAATGGGTGATGGAGAATCTTATCAAGAACGCTGTGGATGCAATGGAAGGAGACGGCTCTATAGTAGTCAAGACCTGCCGCGAAACAGATCACGCCGAGATTGATATAACCGATACAGGTAAAGGCATATCTCGCAAGAATCAGAAAAACATATTCAGCCCCGGCTACACCACAAAAAAACGAGGATGGGGCCTTGGGCTTACGCTTGCCAAGCGCATCATCGAAGAGTACCACGGCGGTCGCATCTATGTAAAAAACTCGGAAATTGACAGAGGTACAACTTTCACAATTGAAATCCCGCTATGCAAATGACGCTTCACGACATCATAGCCGACTCAGTCAAGCGCCTCGCACAAGTCTATGACACACGCGAAGCACGCAATATCATAGAGCTGGCAATTGAAAACATCAAAGGCTGGACACGTGTGGATGTAATCATTAACTCTGACAAAGAAATGACAGAGTTTTTCACAGAAAAACTCAACAGAATCATATCGCGTCTCCTTTGCCACGAACCAATACAATACATATTGGGCGAAACTTATTGGCACGGACTGACACTCAAGGTCGGCCCCGGAGTCCTTATTCCGCGTCCCGAGACATCACAGCTGGTAGATCTCATTGTCGATGAAAACAAACAGACAGACCTTCGCGTACTGGATCTTTGCACCGGTTCCGGCGCCATCGCACTCGCGCTATCCCGCTCTCTCAAATTTGCCGACATCACAGGAGTTGACATATCTGAGACTGCACTTGAAATAGCAAACGAAAATAACACACGCCTTAATACATCTGTAGAGTTTATTAAAGCCAACGCTCTTAGCCCACTTCCTTTCTCCGACAATGATTTCAATATAATCGTGTCCAATCCCCCGTACATATGCGAGCGGGAGAAACACGACATGAAAGCAAACGTCCTTGAATACGAACCAGGACTCGCACTGTTCGTCCCCGACGACGATCCTATGCAATTCTACAGACCAATCGCACACAATGGATTTCGAGTAGCGGCTTCTGGCGGACGAATCTACCTCGAGATCAATCCTCTATATTCAGACTCCATCAAATGCACCCTGGCCGAAGCCGGATGGGAAGACGTCACAATCATCACCGATATGTATGGCAAACGTAGATTTGCCAAAGCAATAAAAGGCAAATGATTCAGCGACACCCTCTGACCTATGAGAACGCGCTTCAACGAGCAGCCGCACTATGTTCGAAATGCGAACAGTGCTCTCCCGACATTCGAAAAAAACTGTCGGGATGGGGGCTCTCGGCCTCTGATGCATCACGCATCATAGAACGTCTCGAACAGACCCGTTTTATCGACGATTCCAGATTTGCCAAAGCATATGCTCATGACAAACTCGCATTCTCCGGATGGGGTCGCATGAAAATAGCACAAGGCTTATGGGCTAAACGACTACCACGCCATATTATAGATGTCGCATTGGAAAGTCTTGACAAAGAAGAATACGTCCGGATAGCAATCAAAGTCATATCTTCACGCGTAAGATCAAATCCCGAACTTCTTGACACATACGAAAACCGCACTAAACTTCTGAGGTTTGGAGTCGGGCGGGGATTTGAGATGAAACTTATAGCATCCATCATAACATCTATCAAGAGAAAACGTGATGAAGAATAGTCTGGCAAAAATAGTCATAACAGCCACACGCGGACTGCTTGACCTCATAGTGCCGCGTCTCTGTGCGGTATGTGGTACAACACTTATTGAAGGTGAAGATGTTATGTGCCTCGGGTGTCGGGCCACACTCCCGGTCACCAACATACACTTGAAACAGTCAAACGACATCCAATACCGCCTCATCTCCCTCAAAGCCCCACTTTGTCGCTGTACTTCATATTTCTATTATCACAAAGAAAACCAATATGCCAAGCTCATACATGACGCCAAGTACCACGGACGTCCTCGTATTGGCAGAGTCCTTGCCCGTGAGCACTCCACAAAGCTGCTTGCTGATGGTTTTTTTGATGGGATAGACGCCATTGCCCCCATCCCACTCCATTTTATCAAACATTTAAGACGCACCTACAATCAGTCTGAAGAAATCGCACGAGGTATATCAGATGTTACAGGACTCCCGATTATCGACAATCTTAAAGCAGCCCGTTACCACGCAACACAGACCCGCAAATCGGCTGCGGAAAGAAAAATCAATGCATCCGGCTCTTTCAAGGTGACACGCAAAGAAGAAATCGAAGGGCTTCACATATTGATTGTCGACGATGTGATTACCACCGGCGCTACTATGCTTGATGCCATGGAAACCCTCAAAACCGCAGTCCCTACTGTCACATTGAGCGTCTTCTCCCTTGCACTCACTTCCAACTCCTAAATTCTATCACGTTCGACAATATGAATCTCAGGAATCTCATCACTGCAATACTGCTTGTCTCAAGCCTGCTTCAAGGAGGGCCTTCAATTTCATGTGCCGAAAGAGACTCAATAAACTTGAATTCCGAAAAAGGCGGAATAATAAACAAGCTCATCAGATATTTCGAAAAATCCAATAAACACGAAATTACCAATCGCCCACACTTCACATTTATTGCCGGTCCACACTACTCCAAGGAGTCCGGCTTTGGACTTGGCCTTGTCCTTGGAGGAAGCTATTCAACCGCTCCTCAAGATTCACTCGTACCACTATCAAACATCTCTGTGGTCGGAGACATCGCAACAAAGAATCTCTATCTGGCCGGAATCAGAGGAGAGCACTTCTTTTCCGACCTAAACCGACGCATCAACTACTCCCTGTCTGTAAAATCACAGTCAAGTTATTTCTGGGGCATCGGCTACTATTGGGGTCTATATGACGGCAACAAAGTGAAATATCGTGCCCTTGATGTTGCTCTTAAGTGCTCATTTGAATACCGTGTCTTCAACCGGTTTTTCGTCGGCCCGGTTTTTGACGGCATGATGTTCAGTGCTCACAACCCGCAATCCAAAGTCAACTGGCAAAATGAACCACTCACACACATAAGCGTCTCGGCAGGTGGGAAAATAAGCTATGATTCCCGTGACAACCACACGGCTACAAAACAAGGCCTACATCTGGAGCTAATCCAGCTTTTCGCGCCAAGATTCATCGGCAATGGTCGATACTCATTTTCATCGACTGAACTTAGTGCCAATTTCTTTATTCCCCTCTGGACCGGAGCTACACTTGCCACACGCCTGCACGGGGCATTCACATATGGCCACACTCCATGGGGCAAACTGCCGACACTTGGCGACGGTACCATGCGCAGCTATTATGAAGGCAGATATCGCGATAAAGACTGCATTGATGCTGTTATTGAAATCCGTCAGAAACTCATCCGGAGAAGTGGCATAGTCCTCTGGGTTGGAGCCGGAACAGTCTTCCCGAAATTCAAAGACATCAGATACCGCAACATTTTACCTGAATGTGGCATGGGCTACCGCTGGGAGTTCAAGCGCAATTCTAACGTTCGCATCGACTATGGCATAGGCCGAAACTCTTCCGGATTTGTTTTCAGCCTCAACGAATCATTCTGACATTACAATGAGAAGAACATACTGTATTATCACGATTATCTACACACTTTTAGTGCTCCTCATCCCGAATTTCATTCTGTGTTTCACTGAACAGATGTCATATTTGGGAAGTTTATGCAATATTCTCATTCCGGCCTCCTTCATACTCTTCATTCTGACGATATCACGTAGAATAGGGATTAACATCTGGCTTCTTTTCCCATACTTCTTTTTCTCTGCGTTCCAGATTGTTCTCTTGAAACTCTATGGACGCAGTATTATTGCCGTTGATATGTTTCTCAACATTGTCACCACCAATCCCGGAGAGGTGGCCGAGCTATTGGGCAATCTTCTTCCGGTCGTGGGACTGGTAATAATTCTCTACCTGCCCGTTCTTATTCTGGCATCATGGATGTGGGGAAAGAGACATCTGCTTGACAACCACACTGTGGCTGCCGGGCGCCGTTTGGCACTTGTAACATCCATCGCCGGATTTCTTTCTCTCAGCGTTACAGAATCCTCCTTTCGGACAATAGATAATGTATTTCCGCTCAATGTGTGCTATAATGTATATCTTGCCATTGACCGCACTGAAAAGACAGCATCCTACCACACCACATCCAAGGACTTCACCTATTCTGCCGTCCCATCCCATCCGGCCTCTGCAAGAGAAATATATATTGCGATTGTCGGCGAGACATCCCGTGCTGAAAACTGGCAGATTCTGGGCTATACACGTCCGACAACCCCGCAACTGTTGTCCCGTAATGACATCATGACATCAGTAAACGCACTGAGCGAAAGCAACACCACTCACAAAAGCGTTCCGATGCTTCTCAGCACAGTTTCAGCCTGTGACTTCGACAAGAACATTTACACTACAAAAAGTCTTGTAACAGCCTTTCGGGAAGCAGGCTTTAACACCGCCTTCATATCCAATCAGCGTTACAACCATTCCTTTATCGATTTTTTTGCTCAGGAAGCCGATACCACTCTGTTCCTAAAAGAGCAGGAATTAGAACTTGACAATAATACGCCCGAAGACCTACGACTTCTTTCGGTAATTGACAATATCATCGCCCGCGAAAATACAAAACAACTAATCGTACTGCATACCTACGGATCTCACTTTAACTATCGTGACAGATATTCAGGTATCAAAGGAGAATTCCTCCCTGACGATTATGACGAAGCATCCGAGTCAAACCGCGAAAAACTGATAAATGCCTACGACAATACAATCAGAATAACCGACAGACTCATATCAGAATGCATCATCCGCCTCGACACCATACAACACCTGCTCGGAGGAATAATATATACCTCCGATCACGGAGAGGACATCTTCGATGATGGCAAACGGAATTTTCTTCACGCCTCTCCCATCCCGACCATACACCAAGTCCATGTTCCTTTTCTTGTGTGGATTACAGATTCTCTCAATAGGCTCGAGCCATCAGCCTTCGAGCGAATGAAAGTCAATATGTCAAAACGTGTGTCGCCGTCACGCAGCTATGCGCCTACCCTTATACAGATGGCCGGCATCATTTCCCAAAAAATAGACGGTACACAGTCACTTCTATCAACCGAATACCTGGAGAAAGAGCCGGTATATCTCAACGACCACAATGAATGTGTGCCTCTCAGAACACTGCTGTGAAAGACTCTCCGTCCCACAACACCGGAGCAACAGCCGATGTTGAACGGGCAACATCTATGAGACGTTGGTTTGAAGACCCTCTGAACAGCACACTTCGGTCTTTCCTCGCCTCTACGAAGGGACCGTCAACAAGCACATCAACGTAGTCAAGCACCCTGCGCATAAACTCGTGTGCCATCACATCCTCATATAGGTAGCCTGTATAACACCATATGTTCCTACCGCTCTCTTTTATTCTACGGGCGAGTTTGTAGAGTTCTTCAGCCTGAAACATCGGATCTCCCCCTGAAAAAGTCACGTCAAAACCATTCTCATCCACCACGGCGAGAATATCATCTATTTCCATTTCATGACCGGCCTCTTCCGACCATGACTGCGGATTATGACATCCGGGACATCTGTGTCGACATCCCGCGAAATAGATTGCAGTCCTTAACCCCGGCCCATCCACTGTGGTGCCGGGGACTATATCTATGACTCTCATGAACTGATGCCCTAAGGATTACTTATGAACCACTCGATCCTTAAGCTCAGCAAGCTTTGCATTGTTCCATCGGTCAGTTGTACCTACAAGATATCCCGTGATACGCTGAATATTATCTATATGGCTGCTGTGACACACAGGACATTCCTTCAGACCTTCTGTCGCGTCTTCATACCCACAGTCCATACACCTGTTGCGATTGTGGTTCACCGACCCGTAGCCAATGTTGTATCTGTCCATCAGATCCACGATGTCGCTTATCGCCTTGGGGTTGTGTGTTGCGTCACCGTCAATCTCTACATAGAAAATATGACCTCCTCCGGTAAGTTCATGATACGGGGCCTCAATCTTGGCCTTATGGGTAGGCGAACACTTATAGTATACGGGCACATGATTAGAATTTGTATAATAGGCTTTGTCTGTGACTCCTGGTATGATACCAAACGACTTGCGATCGCGTGATGTAAACTTGCCCGACAGCCCCTCTGCCGGAGTAGCAAGCACAGAAAAATTGTGCTGATACTTCTCACTGTAATCATTCACCCTCGAACGCATATGCGACACAATGCGCAGACCAAGTTTCTGTGACTCCTCGCTCTCTCCATGATGTTCTCCTGTGAGCGCGATGAGACATTCTGCCAATCCGATAAAACCTATACCGAGAGTACCCTGGTTTATAACAGACTCTATCGTGTCATTCGGTCCAAGTTTTTCAGCACCGTTCCAAAGTCGCGACATGAGAAGCGGGAACTGTTTTGCGAGTGCGGTCTTCTGGAAATCGAAACGCTCGTTAAGCTGACGAGCTGTGATATCAAGCACATCATCAAGTTTCTTGAAGAAGTTGTGCAGACGTTCCTCTCGATCCTTAATGCTCATACACTCTATGGCTATGCGAACTATATTTATTGTGGTGAAGCTAAGATTACCACGCCCGATAGAGGTCTTGTCGCCAAAACGGTTTTCAAAAACACGTGTTCTGCAACCCATTGTCGCCACCTCATACTTATAGCGTTCCGGGTCATTCGGAGTCCATTTCTCGTGTTGGTTGAATGAGGCATCAAGATTAAGGAAATTAGGGAAAAAACGTCTTGCCGTCACCTTGCAGGCAAGCTGATAAAGATCGTAGTTTGGATCTTCGAGCAGATAGCTCACGCCACGCTTCTTCTTCCATATCTGTATGGGGAAAATAGCAGTCGCACCATTACCGACACCCTCGTAAGTGGTATGCAGAAGTTCTCGAATCACACACCGCCCCTCGGCCGAAGTGTCTGTGCCATAATTAATCGAGCTGAAAACCACCTGGTTTCCGCCACGCGAATGTATGGTGTTCATATTGTGTATGAACGCCTCCATCGACTGATGCACTCGTGCCACAGTCTGATTGATTGCGTGCTGCAGGTAGCGTTGTTCCCCGCTCAGACCATCAAGTTCTTTCTTCAGATAGTCCTTTATTTCAACATTATACAGGTGCGAGAGATCACTTCCAGTGAGACGCTCGAGATTCTTTACCTCTTCTATATACGAATAGCGCACAAATGGTGCAAGATAAAAGTCAAAGGCAGGAATGGCTTGACCACCGTGCATTTCATTCTGAGCAGTTTCAAGAGATATACACCCTATGATACTTGCAGTCTCTATTCGCTTGGCCGGACGAGACTCTCCGTGTCCGGCAATAAATCCGTTTCGAAGTATTCTGTCAAGAGGATGCTGCACACACGTGAGACTCTTTGTTGGATAATAATCCTTGTCGTGAATGTGTATATAACCCGAATTGACAGCTTCGCGCACTTCTGCCGACAACAGATAGTCGTCAACAAACGGCTTGGTGGTCTCACTTGCAAATTTCATCATCATTCCTGCAGGCGAGTCCGTGTTCATGTTGGCATTCTCTCGTGTGATGTCGTTGCTCTTTGCCTCGATAATCTCAAGGAACATATCTCGGGTTTTGGCACGACGCGCTATGGAACGCTGGTCGCGGTAAGCAATGTAGCGCTTTGCCACTTCCTTTCGTGGGGAGTTCATCAGTTCAAGCTCCACGCGGTCCTGGATTTCTTCAACCGACATTTTATCATCACCGGTCATACTTATTATGTCGGCAATACGCGATATAAGAGCCTCGTCCTCGCCCATCTCGGTCGTGAGCATAGCCTTGCGTATGGCGGCCTTAATTTTTTCCTCATTATAACCCACGACACGTCCGTCGCGCTTTATCACTGTCTGTATCATTGTTGCAGGGGGATTTACTCGTTCATTAGATTGCATTGCGACTCAATTGTGCTGTCGCAATGACACTGCAAAGTTAGTCAGAAAAGTCAATATAGCAAATACCGACAGCGGGTTTTCAGACTACAAAATTTCATTTTTGGAAAACTTTTTACAATCTTAAAAATCACATAGTACTACTAATCACATAGTTAACATTCTGTTTTGGAAAACTTCAAGACAATTCAAATTTTTCAACACAACCAAAAAGTTTAGCAATAGAGCATCTGTCGACTTCTCTCTGCACTTTTGACTTACAATGGGGCAATTTGATTGTTTCTTCATTTTTTTGTTGTGAGGGACGTAAAAAAAACTTAACTTTGCAACCCGTTATGAAATACGGATTTGACAACGACAAGTATCTACGGATACAATCTGAACACATTAAGGAGCGCATAGCCCACTTTGGCAACAAGCTCTATCTCGAACTCGGTGGAAAGCTTTTCGACGACCACCATGCCAGTCGTGTGTTACCGGGGTTCCAACCCGACAGCAAACTACGAATGCTACATCAGCTCGTCGACCATGCCGAAATCGTCATAGTCATCAGCGCACGCGACATTGAGAAAAACAAAATCCGCAATGACCTCGGCATTACCTACGATATGGACGTGCTGAGATTACGCACTGAATTCCAAAACCGCGGATTTCTTGTTGGATCAGTAGTCATCACACACTATAACAGACAAAGCAGTGCCGATGCTTTCCGCCTCCGTCTCGAACGACTTGGCATAAAGACCTACTGCCATTATACTATTGAAGGCTATCCCACCAACGTAAGCCTGATAGACTCCGACGAAGGATTTGGAAAAAACGACTATATCGAAACGTCACGTCCACTCGTCATTGTCACCGCACCCGGTCCAGGCAGTGGCAAAATGGCAGTGTGTCTAAGCCAGCTATACAATGAGCACAAGAGAGGCATTGAAGCCGGATATGCCAAGTTCGAAACATTCCCGGTGTGGAATCTCCCGCTCAAACACCCGGTCAATATAGCCTATGAGGCCGCAACAGCCGACCTCAACGACGTTAACATGATTGACCCCTTCCATCTTGAAGCCTACGGGAAAACCGCAATCAACTACAACCGCGACATCGAGATATTCCCTGTGCTCAACGCTCTTTTTGAAGGAATATACGGACACAATCCCTACAAGTCACCCACCGACATGGGCGTCAACATGGTAGGATTTTGCATAAGCGATGACGATGTATGCTGCGAGGCCTCCAAGAACGAAATAATACTCCGATATTTTACCGCGCTAAACCGTCTGGCCCAGGGCGACACAAACGATTCGGAAATCAACAAGATAGCTCTACTGTTCAACCAAGCAAAAATCAACGTGGCCTATCGCAAACCGGTTGTTGCCGCACGTGAAAGAGCAGAAAAAAGCGGAGTGCCGTGCTCGGCTATCGAACTGGCCGACGGCACAATCATAACTGCCGAGACCAGCTCACTACTCGGTCCAAGCGCCGCACTCATTCTCAATGCCATAAAGCATCTCGCAGGGATTGACCACTCCATAAAGCTCATTCCACAGAAACTCATTGAGCCTATACAGAAGACAAAAACCAACTATCTGAACTCCCACAACCCTCGCCTCCACACCGATGAGGTCCTCGTGGCCCTCTCAGTGCTCAGCCCCCACGACGAGAACTGTCGCAAAGCCCTCGAGAAACTCCCTGAATTAAAAGGATGCCAGGTCCACTCCACGGTAATGCTCGGCGAAGTCGACCATAAAATTTTCAAAAAGCTTGGTGTCGGCCTCTCTTGCGATCCAGCCCGAAAGGTCAAGCCCATAAAGCCTGTCCAATAAACCAAGGTTAGAAATCAAGTCGCTTATACATCCGTCGCGCAGTGGCACGTCCTACCATCTGGAAATGCCACCACTCATTGCGGATAGTCTTAAAACCGCCCTCCTTCATCACCTTTCGAAGGAGCCGGCGGTTTTTCATTTCCTGTGCCGAAAGGATACCGGATTTCACCATCGCCTCCTCTGAATCAATATGGGCCTCCTTCCCGAGATGGTCCACCGGAGTCCCCATAGGAAGCTCCCGGCCTTCAGCATCAACCAGTGTCACATCTACCGCAAGACCATAATTGTGCAATCCACCGCCTCTTGCCGGATTTGCCACATAATTAGCTTTCGAGGTGCCCTTCACGGCATTGAACATCCGTCTTTGAACACTCATCGGACGAGCGGCATCCTTCACAAGGAGCCTGAGCGTCGGAGCTTCGCGGAAAAGCGCTTTGGCAGCCTTTGCAAGGGCCGAAGCCGCATTTGGATGAAGCCATGCGTTATCCATATCCGTATATAGCACCTTGCCCGTGAAATTATCTTCTTGAGCATACATCAGACTGACCGACACACCAAGGGTCGACACATCCACATAACCAAAACTCTCCAGTCGCTCATCAAGGGTAGCCCCGGACACGACAAGGCAGCTTGCCATAAGCATAAGCACAAACAATTGTTTCATATTTCACAAAAATAACAAATTCCCCACATCCAAGCCAACATCATTTTCTCCACACATTCTGATTTTAACACTCATTACAAAACGACGGCTCCGGTTAACCATAATTATAAAACATCAGCTAAAGTGTATTAAAGCCTTCTCAACACGCAGCAAAATGTCATATCTTTGCACCAACCACTTATCAACCAGCCTTAACCGTCGCCTAAATGAATCACAAGCTGCGTCCACTCCTCACATTCTGCCCGCTTTTAATATCGACTATAACAGTCACCGGGCACACCCACGACATCGTGGTAGCCGACAAAAATTCTCTCACACCTCTCTCAGGTGCCTCATTATTCGACCGCAAAGGCCATCTTCTTGGTATCTGCGACCACAATGGCAGAATCCCCGGAACATTACGCCCCGACAAGCCGGTCACGATACGCTGTATGGGATACGAAGAAACGACCCTTAAACTCCCGGCATACGGAGACACTATATTTATGCAAGAAGTAATCAACCAATTGCCGGAAGTAGTCATTGAATCACACAGCCACAAACTTCTGCACACACTGGCCTATGTCAGAGAATACTCAACTCTCTCAACGTTCACCGACACTATATTTCTTTTCCGAGAGAAAATGGTAGACTTCATGCTTCCTCCAGAAGACAAACCACATCACTTCAAGGGCTGGCAGATTCCAAGAATATTAAACTCACAGTCATATTACCACTTCACAAATCACCAAGGCCTCGATAGCGTCAGCGACTGTTGCAACCACCATTTTTCGTGGGCAGACTGGGTAGGCCTCCCTCCAGCCTCCAAAATTCCTGACAAACTGATCAACAATGATAATTCCACACATATCATACGCGGACAATACAGCCCCACAGAAGTATGGGTAAAAAATAGCGACCGCCTGTCCATTGAGGTCAATGTACTTGCCGATACCATGAGTCGCAGATGGGTCCCTGGCATTCTCCGGTTCTTTCGCGACAATATAGATTTCGAACAACTCCGCTTACAGTTCAACTATACCGACGTTGTTCAAAAGACAATATCGCCTTCCGACCTCACAGGCTACTCATTCAGCATCGAATCCAACGGTCGAGGCCGCGGGTTGTTCAGGTTCAACCATCCCGACGAAAGCTTCTTTGTCAGCACATATGCAGAAGTATACATCCTCGACAAAGAACATATAACCGCTAAAGAAGCTCGCAAATGGGGAAAGATTATTCCCTCGCCCGATCAATTTACGATACATGAACCCGCGAATGCACCAGAATTGCCACCGGCCATCCGACATCTTGTGGAACGCGTCAACAATGTAGACAAAGAACAGGCTCGTCTGTCATTGTCCCCCGACCAAAGGTTAGCCGGAAGGAAGGTCGTGAGACAACACATCGGACAGCGTCTGCTACAACTTTTCAAGACAGCCACAGGCATAAGCCGGGCAAAAATGAACAGGCATCTGAATCGGCAATGGGACGAATTCAGAGACGACCGCAAGAAAAAGAATGCATCCCGGCACGATTTACAGAATTAAAACCGGGACACTCGACACTCTTTTTATAGTACACGTGTAGAAAATCCCGCGATTATGATTAACTTTGCAATCGTTATGTCAAAAATCACACGCAGAATACTGATCGCCATATTATTACTCTCCTCCTTCCCGGCCGTTGCGCAGATCAACACCGACCAGGTGTTACGCATCGGACGGAACAATTTGTATTTCGAGGACTACGTACTCTCTATACAGTATTTCAATCAAGTAATTAACGTCAAGCCACATCTCGCGCAACCCTATTTTCTCAGGGCCATAGCCAAGCTCAATCTTGACGACTTCCAGGGAGCCGAAAACGATGCCTCTCTTGCCATTGAGCGCAACCCATTCATCACCGATGCATGGGAAGTGCGTGGTGTGGCCAGACAAAACCTCGGAAAAAACAGAGACGCAATAGAAGACTACAATCAAGCACTCGAAATGCTCCCCGAAAACCGTGGCCTACTTTACAATAAAGCGATGGCCCAGCAAGACATAAAAGACTTCAAGGGAGCACACGACACATACGACCGATTGCTTAAACGATTCCCAAACTTTGAAGGAGGCTATCTCGGCCGGGCACGCCTGCGCCTTGCTGAGAAGGACACTACCGGAGCCATCGGGGATATCGACAAAGCCCTGGCCATCAACAAAAATGCAGTCAACGGATATGTAATGAGAGCAGACATCGCAATATCCTCGCATAAAGACTACTCCTCTGCCCTCCAGGACATGGACCAGGCCATAAAGCTCCAGCCCCAGTATGCCGGATTTTTCATCAACCGCGCCTTCCTGCGCTATATGACCGACGACTTCCAGGGAGCATTCGCTGACTATGACTATGCTCTGCAGCTTGAACCACAGAACTCCATGGCGCTTTTCAATCGCGGAGTCCTGCGCGCAGAAGTGCATGACACCAACCGTGCCATCGATGACTTCACATCGGTTCTCAACCTTAATCCCGACGATTACAAGACCCTCTACAACCGCGCCATCCTATTGGCCGACATAGAGGACTACGACAACGCCATTCGCGACCTCGACCGTGTAATAGAAGCCTTCCCCGACTTTGCAGCAGCATACTTCGTGAGATTCGACGTAAAGCGACGCAAAGGCGATCTGCGCTCAGCCGAAAAGGACTACAACAAATCGCTCTCTTTAGCCCAGACCAGAGTGAAAATCAACGAGAACAACCCATTCGCCACATCGGCTTCAACCGACGTAGCACAGGCTGAGGCTGAGGCTGACACCACACAGACCGACACCGAATCGTTTGTGCATACAGAAAGCCAGGAAGAGGTAAAAAGACGTTTCACTTCACTCACCACGATAGCCGACAACTCCACACCCGAACAAATATTCAACAACAAGGATATACGTGGCAAAGTGCAGGACCGAAACATAAGCATCTCGATGGAGCCGATATTCAATATCACCTACTACACTTCTCCCACCGAGCTGAAACTCAGTGGCGACTATGTGCGCGAGGTGGACGATATCAACTCCACACGCATACTTCGCATGATTCTCCAGGTCACAAACCATGAGCCCGGAATGACCGATGAGGAAACTGCATCGGCCCACTTCAGCTCCATCGACTACTACAACTCCTATCTCGCCAGCCACTCTCCGCGAGCAATAGACTACTTTGGACGTGCCATGGACTTCATGACTCTTCGAGACTATGATAATGCCATAGCCGACCTTGACAAGGCACTCTCAATATCGCCTGACTTCACTCTCGGTTACCTTGTCAGAGCCAACGCCCGTTACTATGCCAGCAAAATAAAGGCAGAAGACAAAAACGGGTCAGCCCACCTCGACGCACGTCCCGTCAGACTTGCCATATCCGATATTGACTCAGTGATCAAACTTTCTCCATCTATGCCGATAGCCTATTATAACAAGGGCGTGATGCTTGCCGAAGAGGGAGACTACACCACAGCCCTGCAAAACTTCAACCGAGCCATCGAACTGAGACCCGACTTCGGCGAGGCCTACTTCAACCGCGGATATGTATTCCTTTATCTCGGAAACAAAGATGCCGCATTTGGCGACTTGTCGCGTGCAGGATCGCTGGGAATAGTCCCTTCTTATAATCTTTTGAAACGAATGTCGGCAAAATAGTGGCTTTTTGAGATATTTTTCGTAACTTTGGCGACAAATCACCAATAAGTTTGCAATATTCAGGATGAAAGTATTAAAATTTGGCGGCACTTCGGTAGGTTCGGCTGAAAGAATCCGCCACGTAGCAGACCTCGTGGCCACAAGAGGCCGCAACATCATCGTACTATCGGCTATGTCAGGTACGACCAACACCCTTGTCGAAATCTCAGGCTATCTCTACAAGCGCAACATCAACGGCGCCAAGGAGACCATCAATATGCTGGAATCAAAATATCTCAAAACCATAGCCCAGCTATACGACAAGCACGAGAGTCGCGAAAGAGCTCTTAAGGAAATAAAGGCTTGCTTCAACTACATCAGATCCTTCACCGCACGCGACACTTTCAGCGAGACTGAAGAAAAAATCATCCTTGCACAGGGCGAGATGATGAGTGTTGCAATGATGACCATCCTACTCAACGAGCGCGGTATTTATGCCGAGCAACTTCCGGCTCTTGATTTCATGAAGACCGGACTCAATGCCGAGCCAGACACACAGCATATACAGATGCACCTCCAGGCACTCCTTGACAAATACATGGATGCCGAAATCTTTGTCACCCAGGGATTCATCTGCCGAAACTCAACAGGAGAAATCGACAACCTCCAGCGTGGTGGCAGCGACTACACAGCTTCGCTCATCGGTGCTGCCATCGAGGCTGACGAGATTGAAATCTGGACCGATATCGACGGTATGCACAACAACGATCCCCGATTTGTGGAAAACACTAAGCCCGTCGGTGAGCTCCACTACGAAGAGGCTGCCGAACTGGCCTATTTCGGAGCCAAGATTCTCCATCCCACCTGTGTGCTTCCCGCGAAAGTCAACAATATCCCTGTCCGACTGCTCAACACCATGGAGCCAGAAGCCCATGGAACACTTATATACAACAACATCTCCGATCCCTGCATTAAAGCCGTAGCAGCCAAGGACGATGTCGTTGCTATCAAAATCAAGAGCTCACGAATGCTTCTTGCCTACGGATTCCTCACCAAGGTATTTGAAACATTTGAGAACTACCGCACCCCGATCGACATGATTGCCACAAGTGAGGTAGGCGTATCCCTCACTATCGATTCGGCACGTTTCCTGCCCGAGATTGTCGACGAGCTTAAGAAATTCGGTACTGTCACCGTTGACAAGGACATGGTGATTATCTGCGTTGTTGGAAATATGGACTGGACAAATACCGGTTATGAAGCCCGCGCCGTGGAAGCCCTTGCCGACATTCCCGTACGTATGATATCCTACGGTGGCTCCAACTACAACATCTCATTCCTCATCCGCAAAGAGGACAAGATAAAGGCCCTCAATCGTCTGAGCGAGCGACTGTTTTCCGAAATTTGAATCAAGCCATCCTCACAAATAACTTCTGATTAATATGGCAAGATTTCCGATATCAGAATTCAAGGAGTTATCCACTCCATTCTATTTCTACGATTTGTCACTGCTCGACCGCACACTCGCTGAAATACAACGCACAGCACGCGACCCGCGGTTCAAAGTCCACTATGCCGTAAAGGCCAACGCCAACCCGGTAATACTGCGTCGCATCCAGGCCGCCGGACTCGGAGTTGACGCTGTGAGTGGAGGCGAGATTTCAGCAGCGATCGAAGCCGGTTTCGAAAGCGACAGAATCGTATATGCAGGTGTCGGCAAGAGCGACCGTGAAATCGCCCTCGCTCTTGAGACAGGCATAGAATGCTTCAATGTAGAGTCGTTCCCCGAGCTTGAGATTATCGATGAGATCGCAGGACAGATGGGGAAGACTGCATCAGTGGCTTTCCGTGTCAATCCCGACATAGATGCCCACACCCATGCATACATCACCACAGGACTTGCTGAAAACAAATTCGGCATCAATCTCAAACAGCTTCCCGACATTCTCGACAAGGCTGCTTCGCTTGACAACATCCGAGTGAAGGGGCTTCACTTCCACATCGGGTCACAAATTACCGACAACGAACCGTTCGTCCTCCTCTGCGAAACCATAAACAACCTCGTAGAGGAAATGGAGGCGCTTTGCCACACATTCTCCACCATTAATGTAGGCGGAGGACTTGGCATAGACTATGCCGACCCTGACCGTCACCCGATCCCCGATTTCGAGACTTATTTCAACACGTTCCGCAACCACCTCAAACTGCGGGAAGGACAGGAACTTCATTTTGAGCTTGGACGCTCGGTTGTGGCACAGTGCGGCTCACTGATCACACGCGTACTCTATGTCAAGGAAGGTATCACAAAACGCTTTGCCATCGTGGATGCAGGCATGACCGAACTTATCCGTCCTGCCCTCTACAGCGCACATCACAAAATAGAGAATCTGTCCTCCCCTAACGGCGAACGCCATCATTATGATGTTGTAGGACCCATCTGTGAGTCGTCCGACTGTTTCGGCAAAGAAGAACTTCTCCCGGCCATACGTCGTGGAGACTTCATTGCCCTACGTTCAGCAGGAGCCTACGGAGAAATTATGGCAAGTCAATACAACTGCCGTCCTCTCCCACCCTCCTATTTCTCAGAGAAATAATCCTTATATCTAATTCATGTCAATCAAATCATCAAACCAAGAGTTTTATCAGGATGCCGACCCTGTCGAGCTTCCTGAAAACGCATTTCGTGAGCTGGGCAACGACGAATCTTACCGGCCCATAATGCATCCGGCGCGTGATTATGCCGAAGTTACTCCCTACTCCGTCATTACCGGACTGATCCTCGCAGTTATATTCAGTGCTGCAGCAGCTTATCTCGGCCTTAAAGTAGGCCAAGTGTTTGAGGCTGCCATTCCCATCGCCATCATAGCGGTCGGCCTGTCTGGAGCATTGAAAAAAAACAACCCGCTTGGCCAGAATGTGATTATTCAGAGTATTGGAGCCTGCTCAGGCGTTATCGTCGCAGGTGCCATCTTCACCCTTCCGGCACTCTACATCCTGCAGGATAAATATCCCGAAATTTCAGTAAACTTTATTCAGATATTTTTCAGCTCGCTTCTCGGAGGCATACTCGGAATCCTCTTCTTCATCCCGTTCCGAAAATACTTCGTCCAGGATATGCACGGAAAATATCCCTTTCCTGAAGCTACTGCTACAACCCAGGTGCTCGCCAGCAGCATAGCCAAGAGCAAATCAAATGAAGGACAAGCCAAAACACTGGTGACAGCATCTCTCATCGGAGGTATTTACGACTATCTCGTCGAGACATTCGGCTGGTGGGCCGGAAACCTCAACACCATGCTAACCGGATGGGGAGAGTCTCTCGCAGCCAAAACAAAACTCGTGCTCAGCTGCAACACGGGAGCTGCCCTTCTTGGCCTCGGCTACATTATTGGACTCCGCTATGCCTTCATCATTTTTGCCGGCTCTGCATTTGTATGGTGGGTTCTCATACCTCTCATGGGCACATACGGTTCGGCCGAAATACAGGCTGCAACCCCTAACGCAATCTTTGCAGATTACGCCCGTCTCATCGGCATCGGAGGCATTGCCATGGCCGGACTAATTGGAATCGTCAAGTCGTGGGGCATTATCCGTGACGCTGTTGGACTTGCATCACGCGAGCTCAAAGGGAACACTGAAAAAACCGGCACGGTGCGCTGGCAGACCGATATCTCAATGAAGCATATCGTGTTCTTCATCGCCATAGCCCTTGTAGCTGTGTTCATCTTCTTCTGGGCAGGAGTAATCAACACATTCTGGCAGGCCCTCGTAGCCTGGATAGTGGTGACCATCATTGCCTTCCTTTTCACCACAGTAGCAGCCAACGCTATCGCCATAGTTGGTTCTAACCCCGTATCAGGCATGACTCTGATGACACTTATAGTAGCCTCAGCAATATTTGTGGCCATCGGTCTCAACGGCACCTCAGGCATTGTAGCCTCTATGGTAATCGGAGGTGTGGTCTGCACAGCACTATCAATGGCCGGAGGCTTCGTGACTGACCTCAAGGTTGGCTATTGGCTCGGATCCACTCCAAAAAAACAGGAAACATGGAAGTTCCTTGGCACCCTCGTGTCAGCAGCCACTGTCGGAGGTGTCATACTTCTTCTTAACCAGGTATATGGATTTACCGGCGAAAATGCTCTCGTAGCGCCACAGGCCAACGCTATGGCCAAGGTTATTGAACCTCTGATGACAGGAGGCGACACTCCGTGGATTCTATACATGACCGGAGCAATATTGGCACTTCTTCTCAACTGGCTCGGCGTACCCGCTCTTGCCTTCTGTCTCGGTATGTTCATCCCACTCCAGCTCAACACCCCGCTCCTCGTAGGAGGTGCCATAGCATGGTTTGTAGGCAGCCGTTCGAAAGACAAGAAGCTCAACTCCGCACGTTCCGACCGCGGCACCCTCATTTCGTCAGGTCTGATTGCCGGAGGCGCTCTGTTTGGTGTATTTGCAGCTCTCACACGCTTCCTCGGATTTGAATATGTCAACCCGATGAGCGTAATCGCCACCCAATGGGCCGGCCTTGTAGTATACGCCCTGCTCATAATTTACCTCGTGTGGGATTCAATGAGGGCCAAGACCAACTGAAACATCAACACATAAACAATCTCGAGAGCCATAGGATGTTACCCTATGGCTCTCGTATTTACTGAACAATGAAGCCGATCGACCGCGAGATTCTTTCATTTGCGATACCATCTATAATCACAAATATAACCACACCGTTACTTGCCATGATGGATGTGGCAATAGTTGGACACATGGGACATCCCGCCTATATTGCCGCCATATCGGTAGGGGGGACTGTGTTCAATATGATATACTGGCTTTTCGGATTTCTCAGAATGGGAACAAGCGGTCTCTCGGCACAAGCCCACGGAAAAGCCGACAGCCTGGAGGAAAACCTCGTCCTCTCACGAGGCCTCGCCGTAGCAGCCTCAGCCTCGATCATTCTCATACTTCTTTCCGGAATTATTGGGCCACTGTCATTTTCTCTTATGAATGTCAGTGGCGAGGTAAGAGCGATGGCCTCAGAATATTTCCGGATATTAATCTGGGGCGCACCGGCAGTACTCGTGACATACACATTCTCCGGGTGGTTTCTCGGACTGAAGAATCCCTCAGCTCCAATGTGGGTATCGCTCATCATCAACATCTCCAACATCGTCATAAGCCTCATGCTTGTCCTCGGTTTTGGCATGAAAATCGAAGGAGTAGCCACCGGCACCCTTATAGCCCAGTGGCTTGGAGCACTATCTTGCATCATCATTGCCATCCGTCGCCACTCTCCATCAATCCCTCTCTTCACTGAAATAGTCGACCTGCATGAACTGAAGCGTTTTTTCTCGATCAACGCCGACATTTTCCTGCGCACACTGTGCCTGATAGCCGTCACAGTGTGGTTTACACGTGCTGGAGCATCACAGGGCACAGTGACTCTCGCTGTCAACACTCTGTTGATGCAGTTTTTCATTTTTTTCTCCTACTTTATGGACGGATTCGCATTCGCAGGAGAATCAATAACAGGCAATCGTCACGGGGCCGGAGACCACAACGGAATGAGCGATGCCATAAAGTCACTTCTTAAAACAGGAGCAATTACAGCATTAATATTCACAGTCCTATATGCCGCTTTCGGAAGTGAGATCATCAAACTCTTGAGTAACGACTCGGAAGTTATATTCAAGGCCAGAGAGTTTGGCGGATGGGCAATAGTAATTCCAGCAGCCGGATTTCTCGCCTTCACATGGGACGGAATTTTTATAGGCCTCACCGCCACACGGGCCATGCTTGTGTCTATCGCCATATCAACAGCCATCTATTTCATTGTTTATAAAGCACTTTTTCCAGCCATAGGCAATCATGGCCTATGGGCGGCATTTATAGCCTATCTGCTATGCAGAGGGCTAACGCTGTCTTTGATTTATCGTAAAAAAAGAAAAGTGTAATTTTTACATTTTTTCACCAAACTAACTCTAAACCTTTTTATATTTGACAAGTCATACGGATAGCACAAACGTTAATCAACTATCCAAATGATATTCCAATCCAAGCGCATAACCACCTTCATCTATTTCATACTGTCTGCTTGCATCGCATATTCAGCCAATATCTCCGGACTTATCAAAGACAAAAACACCGGAGAGCCTCTGATGGAAGCTTCAGTAAAGCTTCTTGCAGCCAAAGACTCAGCCTTTGTAGCCGGAGTTACCACTGATCTCGACGGCAAGTTTCGGCTTCCAGGAATAAAGAAAGGCGATTATCTGCTTGAGATATCCTACATCGGATATGCCGAACACAGACAGAAAGTCACCGTTGGTGCATCAGCCCTTCGCCTTGGAGCCATCCTCATGAAAGAATCCTCACATCTTCTCGGCGAAGTAAGCGTGGTAGCTACAAAAACTCCTATAAAAGTCATGGAGGATACCGTGGAATACAACGCCGACTCCTATCACACCCAACCAAACGCCGTTGTTGAAGACCTTCTCAAACGACTTCCCGGTGTGGAAGTTGACAGTGATGGAAAAATCACAGCAAACGGCAAATCCATTTCCAAAATACTCATAGACGGAAAAGAATTCTTCAGCGACGACCCCCAGGTTGCATCCAAGAACCTGCCTGCCAACATGATTGACAAACTCCAGGTCGTTGATCGCAAAAGCGACGAAGCTCGTCTGACCGGTGTAGACGACGGCGAAGACGAAACTGTCATCAATCTTACCGTGAAGAAAGGCATGAATCAGGGATGGTTTGGAAATGCGGAAGTAGGATATGGCACAGACGACCGCTATGCCGCGTCATTCAACGTCAACCGTTTCTGGAACGGCAACCAGATCACATTTCTCGGCAATTTCAACAACACCAATCAGATAGGCTTCACCGACAGCAACGGCAACCGTTTCCGTCGTTTTGGAGGCAATCGTGGCATCACTACATCACGTGCCCTTGGTATAAACTTCAACATAGGAAACGAAGAGATATTTCGTGTGGGAGGCGACGTAATGTACTCCAACACAGACCGTGACACCCGTAACCGCCAGGATAAGCAGTGGCTGTTCACCGACTCAACCAGTTTCGAGAATATCAAACGTATTGCCCGCGACCGTGGCAACAACCTTCGTGCAGACTTCCGAATGGTATGGAAACCCGACTCATTCAACACCCTGGAATTCCGTCCGAACTTCTCATACAATCACAATAACTCCTCATCCTCACAGACCACTGCAAACATCTCCGGACTCATGCAGCCTGTGAGTGATGTCAAAAACATGGATGACAGCCGTGGCGATTCCTACGAATTCGCCGGACGCCTCATATACTCACACCGATTCCGTGCACGTAAAGGAAGATCAGTCTCTGCCATGGTGAACTACCAGTTCTCCAATGTTCGCGAAAAAGCCAACTCCCTCTCCGATATCTTCTACCACCTCATGGAGACAGAAGAAATACTCGATCAATATGACGACAACAGAACCTGGAGCAATTCCGTGCGTGCACGTGCCACATGGACAGAACCAATCGGCAATCCCGAAAACGGTCACTCCATGGAATTCAGCTACCGGATGAGCTATCGCTGGAACAATGCCGACAAGTTCACCTACAACATCCCCGATGGTTATGACCTCGACATCCTCCCCCCTCCCGGTGTGGAGCCTGACCCCGAATACTCAAACTCATTCCGCAATAACTTTTTCAACCAGGACATAAGTTTAGGCTATCGTAAAAGCTCCAAGACATTCAATTTCAATGCCGGCCTGTCGCTCGTACCGTCAATGTCCGAGTCAACCGATCTAATCAACTCATCCCGCAACATCCCCACGCGCTGGGTGTGGAACTTCGCGCCCTATATGCGTATGCGCTACAAATTCTCAAAACACCGTTCGCTCCAGGCCAACTATCGCGGACGCTCTTCCCAGCCCTCCATGACCCAGCTCCAGCCTGTCGACGACATATCGGACCCCCTCAACATCAAGCGAGGCAATCCCAATCTCGACCCGTCCTTCAGCCACAACCTCAACATACGCTTTCAGGACTTCAACGCGGATGCTCAAAGGTCTATAATGCTCATGGGCGATTTCAGCTTCACCCAGAACGCCATTATTTCCAAGACCACATTTGACAAGGAGACATCAGGTCGACTCACCACATATGTCAATGTCAACGGTGTATGGTCTGCCAGACTTATGAATATGATGTCAATGCCCCTCCGAAATAAGAAATGGATGATATCCAACCACATATTCGGTAATGCCAACCACAACATAGGTTTCAATAACGGCGAGCGAAACGCGTCCCTCTCGTTCAACATTTTCGAGAGTCCAGGCATATCGTTCCGCCCCGACCACTTCGAATTTGAGCTGCGTCCGCAATACGGCATACAGCTCACACACAACTCTCTTCAGAACAACAACGACATGACCGTACACCGCTATGGGGGTCGCTTCGACGCCACCTACTACACTCCCTGGGGACTCACCCTCCAAAGCGATATCAACTACTCTGCCACATCGGGCTATTCTGCCGGATATGACACAAAGACATTCATGTGGAACGCCACTATATCACAGCAGTTCCTCCGCGATAAATCGCTCACACTCTCATTGCGAGCCTACGATCTCCTCAACCAGCGCAAGACTATCAATCGCACCGTCACCGCCAACTACATCGAGGACATCGACTACAACTCTCTTTCCCGCTATTTCATGGTCACTGTGAGCTACCGTTTCAACTCATTCGGCAAGAACAAGCAACCCGAAGGAGCCGGTGGAGACTTCATGCACAGAAACGGAGGTTTTGGCGGCCCGGGACGTCCACCAAGAAGATAGGTTACTGTTTTATATAAATATGATAGGTTGATAGAGCGGTGTCGGCGATTGGTTCGTAGACACCGTTCACTTTTTTCCACCTCAAAAAAATGCATCTCCCTCTTGCATCATTAAACGAAAAGATGTAACTTTGCGTTATAAAAATACCGGATCACATCAGAGACGATTGGGAAACTCTTCAATTTATTCTGAAATACCGAGACAAGCTTCGTCGCCCAATGGCGGGCCTCATCTCTCTTCGGAGAGCGGCTTTTAGCCCGGAGGATTACAGCGGTCGGCAAGCACTCAAATCCTGTCACTCGGAGTTTCATCATCTTGCTCTGATGTGGTCTTTTTTTTGTGCCTTTTATTTCCCTATGGCTAAACAGGATTATATATTGAAGAACCGACAGTGGCTCGAAGCAAAAGCTCAAGAGCCCGAAGTAAAACCTCTCGACAAGGGAGTATTTTACAAGGTAATCAAGAAAGGAGACCAGTCTTCCGCCACACCCAACCGCGGAAGCGTGGTCACAGCCCATTATACCGGAAAAACAATCAACGGCAAAACCTTTGACAGCAGTCGAGGAGGCGTAGCCCCGGCCTTCCGCCTGCGCGAACTCATCCCCGGCTGGATTATCGCGCTCCAGCAGATGCATATCGGAGACAAATGGGAAGTATACATTCCCGCAGAAATGGCCTACGGAAAGTCAAACCAGCCCGGAATACCGGGAGGCTCCACACTCATTTTTGAAATAGAACTCCTTGGAATAGCTTGATTACGCCTCTCACTACTCGAGGTTCACACGAAGTCCCTCGTTCGCGAGAACAACACTGTTGCCAAAAACTCCGCAAGCTTCGTCAAGCAATATCTTTTCACCATTCACATAACGCTTGGAGAAATGGCCTATTATGAGCTGTTTTGCCCCGGCTTTTTTTGCCACATCGGCAGCCTGGGCTGCTGTTGAATGTCCGCGATCCTTGGCCTGCGCTGCAAGCGAACTGTCATAGGTAGCCTCATGATAGACAGTGTCAACACCCTTAATGTCATTGGCCACCCTCTGTGAATATAGCGTGTCACTGCAATATGCATAACTGCAAGAAGGATCGGCCTCCGTTGTCAACGCCGCATTAGGCACTACGGTGCCATCCTCCTTCTCATAGTCAGCGCCTTCCTTTATGCTCTGATACCTGCTCACAGGAACGTTGTGAAACCGGACCATATCTCCCTTCAGATGGCGAAGCTTCGGTTTTTCGCGGAATATATAGCCGGTGCAAGCCGTGCGATGATATAGCGGAAATGTCTCCACCGTGAGCGACGAGTCCTCATACACCACCCTTCGCTCACCAGGCTCAATAATATCATACACTATTTCGAAAGACGAGTCGCGGTTGAAAAAATCCATCCAACTCTTGAGCAATTCAGCACCCTCCCGGAATATGTGGATTGTCACCTTGCCACCCACTTCATGGAGCGACATGGTCGACAGAAGTCCCGGCAAGCCAAACAGATGGTCACCGTGGAGATGAGATATAAATATATGGCTGAGGCGGGAGAACTTCAGGCCTTGACGGCGAAACTGCGACTGAGCACCCTCTCCACAATCAATCATGAAAAGCTTGTCGCGAAAGTCCACGACTTGACATGATGGCTGGTGACGGGCCGAAGGAGTGGCCGATCCGCATCCGAGTATGATTACCTGAAATTTTGCCATATCACAAAGTTAAGCGTTTTTTCCTGTCGACACAAGAAAAAACGCTTAAAGAATATTATCGCCTTCTATTTCGAAGCATATTTGAGCACCGTCGGACTCTCTATATCCACTCCATACTCGCCTGCTCTTTCGAGTATGGCCTTGGCAAGCCGGGGTTTGAGATCTTCGGGGCAGTAGCGGAAGTAAGCTTCAGCCGCTCTTACGTGTGCGGCATCGGGCATAGGATACTCCCTTCGCTCCGGCAGCCCAAACACGCTGTCGGGCAAATCTTTGCGTTCGCCATTAGAAATTCGGTCATTCATATTGATACACCTTTTAGAGGTTCAGACGAAAACCGACCTGGATAAGGCCTTGAGCACCGAAACCAAACTCGCCAAACATTGTGGCTGCCCTCGATAGGTCCACCTCTGCACCAAGCGGCGATGCCTGGAACGCGAAATAGCTCTTATTCTTGCTTCCGTCGTCCCACGAGATATGGGTCACATCGACACCAAGTGCACCGTGGGCATAAAGTCTCACTATTGAATTACGCCAATAGTCATACTTGCCGTTGAACATGATGACATGATAGTATGCATTGGCATCATCACTATGCTTGTAGGACGCCGAAGAAAATGTATAGGTAAAACCGATTGAGAACTTCGGCATGACCTTGAAGTTGACTCCCGCTGTAAGAGCACCCCACGCGTTGTTGATCGAACCGCCGTCATGCATATCGGTACAGTCCATCTGGGTATAACCGCCATAACCAATCTGCAACTGGGCACGCTGAGCGCTGGCTCCAAAAGCTATGCCGACCACGGCACACAAAATGAGAAGTAGCTTTTTCATAAACGAAATAGTATGTTAAAGTGAGTAATTTTTTCTTCACCTTACATAACACATCTTTCGTTAAAATAGTTCTGCAAAATGTGTGATTTTGAATTATTCCGATAAAATCGTTAAATTTGCACATCAATTCACCTTAATTAAATTATGGACAAGAATTACTTCAAAAACAGATATTCCGTCAGGGCCTACGACCAGACAAAAGAAGTTCCGGCCGAGCTTATCGACACCCTTCTTGCCACAGCCACACACGCACCCAACACCGGGAATATGCAGACCTACAGTGTAGTCGTCACTCGCGATCCGGCCAGAATAGCCGATCTCGCGCCGGCTCACTTCAACCAACCGGCCATACGTAGCGCTAAAGCTGTGCTGACATTCTGCCTTGACTTCAACCGCTTCAATACCTGGTGCAGAATCAATCACACCGAACCCGGCCTCGACAATCTCCAAGGTTTCACCTGGGCTGTCATAGACACGTCGATATTTGCCCAGCAATTCTGCACACTCGCCGAACTCGAAGGTCTCGGGACCTGCTACCTCGGCACAACCACATACAACGCCGAGCAGATAGCCAAGTCGCTCCGTCTGCCCAAGGGTGTTGTCCCCGTGGTCACAGTCACAGTAGGATACCCGGCCGAAAATCCCGGAGTGCAGCCACGCCTGCCACTCCACGCCATCGTGCACCACGACACCTACAACAACCCCGACGACGAAGGCATACGTGATATCTACGCTGAAGAAGAGGCACTTGAATCCAACCGTCGTTTCGTCGAAGAAAACAACAAAGACAGTCTCGCCGCAGTCTTTGCCGAAGTTCGCTACCCGAAAGCAGCCAACGAACAGTTCTCACGAGTCTATAAGGAATTTCTAAAAAATCAAGGCATAGAGATTTAATCTTGACGGATTTTTCGTAACTTTGCAGTCTAAACTATACAGGCCGATGACCTCAATAGCAGCAAAAACTCGTGAGAGGCTTCTTGACGTGGCCCGGCAACTCTTTGTAAGCAACGGAGTTGAGCGCACCACAATGAATGATATTGCAACTGCTTCCGACAAGGGGCGGCGCACTATCTACACCTATTTCAAAAACAAGAAGGAAATCTACGATGCTGTCGTAGAGAGGGAAGCCGACACCATCGTGAGCCGTCTGAAGGACGTGGTGGAGAGCGATCTTGGCCCGGAAGAAAAACTACGCAAATTCATCAAGGCGAGATTTGAGATTGTCGACGACACCATATCCTCATCTTCTGCAACAAGTCAGCTCATATCCTACATCACTTTTGACTACAAACGCTTGGAACGCATACGCCATATGGCCGTTCAGAAAGAGCGAGAGCTATTCGGCATGATGCTTGAAACCGGCGTGGCCGAAGGCTCGTTTGACGAGAAAGTTGCCGCCAGCCTCCCGTCTGTATACCAAATGATATTCCAAGGAGTCGACCTCTGCCGCCTGCGCAACTCCTATGAGGCCGTCGGCGTAGACCCTCGCAAAATCTGTGGAGAAGTCACGGAATTCATTCTCTCTCGTCTTATTTCAAACAGACAGAATCATATTTCAACTCAATAATTTTAAACCACAAATATGAAATTACTCGAAGGAAAAGTAGCCCTTATCACCGGCGCCGCCCGTGGCATCGGCAAGAGCATCGCGATGAAATTCGCCTCTGAGGGTGCCGACATAGCATTCACCGACCTCAACCGCGACGAAAACATGGAAGCCACCGAAAAAGAGCTCGAAGCTCTCGGCGTTAAAGCCATCGGTTACGCATCCAATGCAGCCGACTTCGCTCAAACAGAAGAGGTTGTTGCCAAGGTTAAGGAAGACTTCGGCCACATCGATATCCTTGTAAACAACGCAGGTATCACAAAGGACGGTCTCATGATGCGTATGACCGAGGCCCAGTGGGACGCAGTTATCGCCGTAAATCTCAAGAGCGCGTTTAACTTTATCCACGCTGTTCTTCCCATCATGATGCGCCAGCGCAGCGGCTCTATCATCAATATGGCCTCTGTTGTAGGTGTTCACGGCAACGCCGGCCAGTCCAACTACGCCGCATCCAAGGCAGGTCTCATCGCCCTCGCCAAGTCAATCGCCCAGGAAGTGGGATCACGCGGCATCCGCGCCAACGCCATCGCACCGGGCTTCATCGAGACTGCCATGACAGCTGCTCTTCCCGAAGACGTTCGCAAGGAATGGGCTCTTAAGATACCCCTCCGTCGTGCCGGCCAGGTTGAGGACATTGCCAACGTGGCAACATTCCTCGCCTCAGATATGTCGTCATACGTCAGCGGCCAGGTAATCCAGGTCGACGGCGGAATGAATATGTAAAAAATCAATTTCCCCCATCCATTGGCAGCCGGTCCTTCCTCACAGGAGGGCGGTTGCCAATGATTAATCTTAACAGACAAGCCACTAAGTGCTCACTTACAACACCGGCAAACCCCGTCTTGTCCTCCCGGAATACGGGCGCAACATACAGCAGATGGTAGACCATTGCCTCACCATCCAAGACCGCGACGAGCGCACCCGATGCGCACACACAATTGTCGCGGCCATGCTCAAACTGTTCCCTAAAATCAAGGAGCAGGAGAACTATCAGCAGAAACTCTGGGACCACCTCGCCATAATAAGCGACTTCCGTCTCGACATCGACTCCCCTGTCGAAATGATCAGTTGCAATCCACTCGACACTCCGCCCGAACGCGTTCCATACTCAGGACATCACATTCGATACCGTCACTACGGAAAGGACATCGAGAAACTCATTGCCCGAATAACAGAGATGCCCGACGGACCTGAGCGTGATGAACTATCATTGCTTGCAGCCAACCACATGAAAAAACTGCTCCTCGCAGTGTCAAAAGACGGAGTAGACGACACTAAAATCTTCAAAGACCTTGCCGAACTCTCTCACGGGGAAATACGTCTCTCATCCGACAATGTAAGGTTGCATGATTTCCAGATAATCGCCCCTCCGGCCCAAGGGAAGAAGAAAAAGAAGAAACACTGATGATCCGAAAGGAAGAGATAACACTTGCCGGACATTTCAACAAACCCCATGGAATCAAGGGTGAGATATCCGCTACGCTCGACATTGACGCCGATCTCGAAGAGGTGAAGTGTGTCATAATAGATGTCGACGGTATTTTCGTGCCGTTCTTTGTCAGCTCTGTCAGGCCAAAGACAGCCGACACAGACCTTGTAACCCTCGACGGCATTGATTCCGAGGAGAAAGCACGCAAATTCTCCACTCGGCCCTTCTATCTGCTCAACTCAGACATCCCGGAGATAGAGCTCGACCCCGAGGGAGGCCTCTACGCCTCAGACCTGATAGGCTTCACAATCCGCGACAATTGCTCGGGGACACTTGGTGAAATCACAGACATCAACGATATGACCGACAATGTGCTTTTCATAATAACCACCCCGGAAAAGCGCGAAATACTTCTGCCCGTAGCCGATGAATTCATACTTGGCATTGACACAACGGAAAGAATCGTAGAAACATCATATCCTACTGAAATCATCGAACTTAACAACTGATCCATCATGGCAGAATACGATGAAAAAGCAGCCGTAAAGGCAATGCGCGCCGCAATAGGTACAGACACGGCATCATCTTATCCCGATGACGAACTCATCAATATCATAGACATAATATGGGACTGGTATGACGACAACGGACTTCTTGATATCGACGCCGAGGCAGACGATGAAGACGTAAACGTCGGAGAACTCACAGCCCATGTGCGCCGAATGCTCTCCAAGGACAAACTTTCACCCATCCGCGCCGAAGATATTGAACCACTCGTAGCAGCCGAACTCGCCTACGAGCAAAGCCTTGACCCGTTAACAGATTAAACATGAACCACATAATTCTCTCCGCAATCCTGCTTCTGCTTTTCTCATTCCCGCTACTGGCCAAAGGGAAATACGTTGACCCTTACAAAGGATATGAGGAGTCGGCTTTTATGGACATGGATATTGAAAACAATATCCAGACACCGGTAGTAGGCGAAGGTGAACACCAGCCAATCGTAAAGCATATGCGTCGAATAGGCGACAGCCTGGCAAAAAAAGGCTACATAGTCGACCTCACACGCAATGACGAAGTAGTCGTGGTGACTCTGCCAACCGACGACCTATTTCTGCCCAACGACACACTCCTCTCCCCATCGGGAATTCCAAAGATGACACCTATAATCGACCTTCTTAGGGATCCAGAAATGTTCAAACTGGTCTACACGGTCAACACCGACAATACCGGCTCACAGCAATATAACCTTTGGCTCTCCCACGAGCGCAACAACTCCATATACGACTGGCTCCTGGGCCACGTGAGCGAAGACCTCATAGTCATCCCCTACGAAATGGGCGACACACAACCTGTAGAGCAAAACAACTCCCGCAAGGGACGAGCAGCCAACCGCCGAGTAGAATTCTATCTCATACCCGGCCCCAAAATGATTACACAGGCCCATAAAGGCCTTCTTAAATAACGAATATTTAACATCATCATAAAGCAATGGCTAAAGAACTTAAAGACCTCACCAAGCGCAGCGAGAATTACTCGCAGTGGTACAACGATCTTGTAGTAAAAGCTGACCTTGCCGAGCAGTCGGCAGTCAGAGGATGCATGGTAATCAAGCCCTACGGCTATGCAATCTGGGAGAAAATGCAGCACGAACTTGACCGTATGTTCAAGGAGACCGGACATCAGAACGCATACTTTCCCCTGCTCATACCCAAGTCGTTCCTCTCGCGCGAGGCAGACCATGTCGAGGGCTTCGCCAAGGAGTGTGCTGTTGTGACTCACTACCGTCTCAAGAACGCACCTGACGGAAGCGGAGTCGTAGTCGACCCCGCAGCCAAGCTGGAAGAGGAACTCATCATACGTCCCACCTCTGAGACAATAATCTGGAATACATATCGCAACTGGATTCATTCATATCGCGATCTACCCATACTCATCAACCAGTGGGCCAATGTGATGCGCTGGGAGATGCGCACCCGAATGTTCCTCCGCACTGCCGAGTTCCTCTGGCAGGAAGGACACACAGCCCACGCAACTGAAGAAGAGGCCTGGACAGAAGCTCGCAAAATGCTTGATGTTTATGCCGATTTCGCCGAGAATTTCATGGCCGTACCCGTAATAAAAGGCGTGAAGAGTGCCAACGAACGCTTTGCAGGAGCTCTCGAAACTCTCTGCATCGAAGCCATGATGCAGGATGGAAAAGCCCTTCAGGCCGGCACCTCCCACTTCCTCGGACAGAACTTCGCCAAGGCTTTCGATGTCACCTATGTTAACAAAGAAAACCAGCCGGAATATGTATGGGCCACATCGTGGGGTGTATCAACCCGCCTCATGGGTGCACTCATCATGACACATTCCGACGACAACGGTCTTGTTCTGCCTCCCCACCTTGCACCCATCCAGGTTGTCATCGTACCCATCTATAAAAACGACAGCCAGAAAGAGGAAATTGCAGCAGCAGTCAATCCCATTGTCGACCGCCTGCGCGCACTCGGAGTAAGCGTCAAGTTTGACGATGCCGACAACAAGCGTCCCGGATTCAAGTTTGCAGACTACGAGCTCAAGGGCGTGCCCGTCCGCCTTGCCATCGGCGCCCGAGATATCGAAAACGGCACTGTCGAAGTGATGCGTCGTGACACACTCGAGAAACACGTTGCTCCCCTCGAAGGAATTGCCGAATATTGCAAGAACCTTCTTGAGGAAATCCAGGCTAACATCTTCAAGAAAGCCCTTGATCATCGTGAAAGCCTCACACGCACAGTCGACAGCTACGACGAGTTCAAAAAGGAAATTGAAAAGGGTGGTTTCATTCTCGCCCACTGGGACGGCACCCCGGAAACAGAGGAAAAAATAAAGGAAGAGACAAAAGCTACAATACGCTGTATTCCTTTCGATGGCGACAAGACTCCGGGAGTCTGCATGGTGACAGGCAAACCCTCCGCACAACGTGTCATTTTCGCCCGCAACTATTGATATGGACGCAAAGACCTTCAACTCCCGACTCTCCAAAGCCCTTGGATGCGACCCTGCCGAAGCGGCACAGCTCATCGAGGGCCTTGGGAGCGTTTTTGCTCGCGAAGCAACCGAACTCAATTCCGTGGCTATCCCGGGGTTCGGCACATTCGTAACATCTAAAAAAGACGAAGACATCGTGGTCGACCCGGCCACCGGCGAGAGGGTACTAACTCCTCCGTCGATTACCCTTGGATTCCAGACTAGTGTCGTACTTAGAAAAAAACTCGCTAAATGAGCCGTAAGATACCCGTCCACGAACTGGCAGACCTTTTGGCAAAAAACCTCTCTATAAGCAACGAGGCAGCGGAAAGCTTCATACGTAACTTTTTCGACCTCGTAGCCGAAGGAGTGACCTCCGGAGAGATTGTGAAAGTGAAGGGAATTGGAACATTCTCGGCCTGTAGCAACTCGGAGAACCCTGTTGAATTCGTTCCCGACAAGACTCTTGCCGATACAATCAACGCGCCCTTTGCTCTGTTCGAGCCTGAACCGCTCTCACCGTCGGTGACACCGGAAGCCCTCGCTGAAATAGACCGTCTGGAAGAGGAGGCGATGACAATCGCAAGTACTGAAACAAGCACTGAACCAACTCCTGACCAAATCGATTCGACCGAAGAGCAGATAGCGATATTGCCCGACACAGAAGATGAGACGATAGCCGAAGTCGAGACAAAGGACGAGGCGTTGCAGGAAACCGAGACCTCCAATGAAGTTTTTGAGGAATCGATTGCCCCAGTAGAGCCAGAGCCAGAGTCAGAGTCAGAGTCAGAACCGGAGACCGAAGCAGGGACAGAAGCTGAAGATGAATCTGAGGCCGAGCCTTGTCACGATATTGTCGAGGAGGTTATCGAGGAAGCACAAGACGAAGTAACGCCACTCGAACCAACCACGCCAACACCAACAGTCACCACCCAGGAAGAAGTTCCCCAGATTTCAGTAGCAGAGGAAACACCTCAACCCGATCCCGTAGAGGAAAAGGTCTCCGATTCTGAACCGGAGCTTGAGGAAGAGCAGAAGCCAACACCTCCTGCCACTCCTGTTTCCTCGATACAACACCAGGAACCGTCCAAACCACAAGTACTCACACCTCCTGTCTTTATTGAAGAAGAGCCCGAAGAGCACGTGCAAGACGGGACGAAACAATCAGGAGGACTTGGATTTGGCTGGGGACTCGCCATCGGACTCATAGTAGGCCTTGCCCTCGGTGCCTGCGGTGTTTACCTCACCATAAATTACCTCTTCCCCATGCCGACAATGCCACTCCAGCAAGAGCAGGTAGCGGAGGAAGTAACTCCGGTCGTACCGGTTGACACAATCGTTGCTGACACAATTGCCTCCCAGCTTCCCGCTGACACGATGGCTACACCTGTCGACACTGTGAAAGCAATCGAACAGCCGGCTCCTGCCCCGGCACCTGCTCCGACAATACCCGAGCCTAAAGTTGAAACGAAAAAACCGGCTATCGTAAAAGATAAGATTCGTCCCGGATATCTTCTTCACGAGATGGCAAAGAAACACTATGGCAACAAGGCGTTTTGGGTATACATCTATGAAGCAAACTCAGCAAAGATCGGTAATCCCAACAAGCTCAAATCCGGACTTGAACTTGTTATCCCACCGGCCGAAAAATATGGCATTAATCCATCCGATCCGGCCAGCGTGAAAGCCGCAAATGACAAAGCTGGAAAAATTCTTGCCAAGTACCACCGCTGAAAACGGTCTTCAAGGAATAATGACAACAGAGGCCCTGCAATGTGCTAATTGCAGGGCCTCTGTTTCACTACAAGCAAAGTTTGATTCTAACATAGCCAAATCAGGCTTTTAACATTTTGTTAATTTAACCATCACGTTCAGTTAAAATTATTGAACGGTGTAAAAATAAAGGGAATTTTAACACACCTTTTTCCCCCTTTATTTGTTGTTATTGTAATTTTGTATTCCGTTTCAAAAAGCATACAATAAAAAACATACACATATATCTCAAATTATGAGCGAATCGGTAAATATCAGAGAACTCAATGACCTCGTAGCAGGCAAGAGCGACTTTATAAACCTCGTCACCAAAGGGATGGATCAGCGTATCGTGGGACAGAAACACCTCGTCGACTCGCTGCTCATCGCTCTTCTCAGCAACGGCCACGTTCTTCTCGAAGGTGTACCAGGCCTGGCAAAGACTCTCGCCATCAAAACCCTCGCGCAGATTATCGATGCCAAATACAGCCGTATCCAGTTTACTCCCGACCTCCTTCCGGCCGACGTGACAGGTACAATGATCTACTCTATCCAGAAAGAGCAATTCCAGATAAAGAAGGGCCCCATATTCGCCAACTTCGTTCTTGCCGACGAAATCAACCGTGCACCGGCCAAGGTGCAGAGTGCGCTGCTTGAGGCGATGCAGGAACGCCAGGTAACCATCGGCGATGACACATTCCAGCTTGACGAACCATTCCTTGTAATGGCTACCCAGAACCCCATTGAGCAGGAAGGTACATATCCCCTCCCCGAGGCACAGGTGGACCGTTTCCTTCTCAAGGTCGTAATAGGCTATCCTACAAAGGAAGAGGAAAAGATTATCATCCGTCAGAACATCATGGGCAACCGTTCTGACATACGCCCGCTCCTCCGCCCGGAGGAAGTAACCGAGGTGCAGAAGATTGTAGAAAAAATATACCTCGACGAAAAAATCGAACGCTACATCGTAGACATCGTGTTTGCCACACGTACTCCGGCAGAATTCGGACTTAAGGAACTGGCAAGCATGATAAGCTTCGGCGCATCTCCGCGTGCCTCCATCGGCCTGGCAAGAGCATCGAGAGCATATGCATTCCTCAGAGGTCGCGGCTACGTGATTCCTGAAGATGTACGCGCCGTGTGCCACGACGTACTCCGCCACCGTATCGGACTCACCTACGAGGCCGAGGCCAACAACATCACTACAGACCAGATTATCTCCGAGATTCTCGACAAGGTAGAAGTGCCCTAATCAACCCCTTGTAGCATAACACCAGAATCTTAACACCCGAATATGGAAGCCAACGAACTCCTTAAGAAAGTACGCAAAATCGACATCAAGACCAGAGGTCTCTCCCAGAACATCTTCGCGGGAGAGTATCACACGGCCTTCAAGGGGCGTGGCATGACCTTTGCCGAGGTCAGGGAGTACCAGTATGGCGACGATGTGCGCGACATTGACTGGAACGTCACCGCTCGCCACAACCGCCCGTATATCAAGGTGTACGAGGAAGAACGAGAACTCACGGTGATGCTCCTCATAGATGTGTCGAGAAGTCGCCTGTTTGGCGCTGTCGGAGAGGAGAAACGCGAGATGATAGCCGAAATAGCAGCAACTTTAGCTTACTCGGCTATTACCAACAATGACAAAATCGGTGTGATATTCTTCTCCGACAAAATCGAGAAGTTCATTCCACCAAAGAAGGGAAAGAAACACATACTTCTCATCATACGCGAACTCCTTGACTTCACGCCGGAAAGTCCCGGAACTGACATCGGAGTGGCACTTCGCTACTTCACGGATGCTTTGAAGAAACGTTGCACCACATTTGTCATCTCCGACTTCATCGACTCACACGACTATTACAAGCAGTTGTCGCTTGCCACAAACAAGCACGACATCATGGCAATACAGGTCTACGACAAACGAGATACATCTCTGCCGGATATCGGCCTGATGCGTGTGCAGGACCTCGAGACCGGAGCTACAAGATGGATTGACACATCTTCGAAAAACACCCGACGCATATACGGAAAATGGTGGTATGAACGCCAGCAAATGTTGATGGACAACCTCCGTCGCCTGCGTATCGACCACACATCGATCGCTACCGACGAAGACTTCTCTCGAGCATTGATGACTCTGCTTCAAGGTCGAGGCACACGCTGACCGGCAAGGACAACTTAATTCTATGTGAAAATGACGAGATTCCGACATATTCTGTTACTGCTGACACTCCTCTTCACGACGAGTCCATTCGCATCGTCAGCCACTAACCCGGCTTCGCTCAAAGTGAGTCTGGATTCCGCTTTTCTCCTCATGGGAAAAGCCACCACACTACACATCGAGCTTGTAGACAACGAGGACTCCAAGGGAACACTGCTCATCCCAGCCGACTCTATTTGTGGCAAAGTGGAAATACTCAAAGTCCTTCCGGCCGACACCTCTGTCATAGGAAGTGGACGCAGAGAAATAAAACAGGACATATTGCTACAGTCGTTCGACTCAGGCACCTACCGTCTAAACCCCTTGAAATACGTACAAGGCAGCGATACTGTACTGTCCAACCGGCTTGTACTTAAAGTCGTTCCGGCAATGGTCGATTCAATGGTCACAATACACGACTATTCCGATGTTGTCGATGTAAACCGACATATAGTCGACTACCTTCCCGATTTTCTTGCCGATTACGGTCTATGGATTCTCGCACTCATCGCGGCAGGAGTGGTGGCATACTTTGTAATATCCCGTATGCTCGGCAAAAAGTCCCCCGAAGAAAAAGTCAAAGAGAAACCTGTCCCGCCATATGAAAAGGCCATGGATTCCCTCAACCGTCTGCGCTCCGACAAACTATGCGAACAGGGACGCGAAAAGGAATTCTACACACGTCTCACGGACATTCTCCGTATTTATCTTAACGGACGATTCGGCATAAACGCCATGGAGATGACCTCTACTCAGATTCGTCATTCTCTGCAGTCTAACGAAGAAACCCGTATGACCAGACGCAATATGGATGCCGTGCTGGAAATGGCCGATTTCGTAAAATTCGCCAAGATGCGTCCGCTTCCCGACGACAATACACGTGCGTTCAACGCAGCCATACAGTTTGTCGAAGACACCAAACCTGCACCTGTACCGGACAAAGAGGAAGGTGACGAGGCAACTAATTCAGAAACCGAAAAGAAAACCAACAAATAACCCTCTATGCAGCTGGCTCATCCGCAATATCTATGGCTTTTGCTTCTCATTGTGCCACTCACAGCATGGTACATCTGGAAGCACCGCTCACTGCATCCCGCTATGGAGATGTCGACGACAGTGCCTTTTGCCAAGCTCGGACGTCCGTTTCGTGCGTGGCTGCGTCACCTGCTGTTCCTGCTCCAGATGTGTGTTCTGGCCTGTGTCATCGTGATTCTCGCCCGTCCTCAGACACGCGACTCATGGAACACATCGTCTGTTGAAGGCACAGATATAGTCCTTGCTCTTGACATTTCCACCTCGATGCTTGCCCGAGACTTTAAACCAGACCGTTTCGAGGCTGCAAAGGAAGTAGCATCAAAATTCGTAGCAGGCAGAGAAGGCGACAACATTGGCCTCGTGATATTTGCAGCCGAGAGTTTCACGTCACTGCCAATGACCACCGACCGTTCCATGGTGGCCAACTATATCAACGACATAAAGATGGGTATGTTGCAGGACGGTACCGCGATCGGAGACGGACTTGCGACATCCATCAACCGCATCAAGGATGGCAAAGCCAAGTCGAAAAGCATTATCCTGCTCACTGACGGCTCCAACAACACCGGCAATGTAGCGCCTTTGACCGCTGCCGAAATAGCCAAGCAACACGGCATCAAAGTCTACACAATCGGTATCGGAACCAACGGTACAGCCCCCTATCCGCAGGAAAATATGTTTGGCCGCATCGAATACGTCAATCTTCCCGTGGTGATTGACGAGGCCACCCTTCGCAATATAGCCGAGTCTACCGGCGGTAAATATTTCCGCGCTACAGGCAACAATGTGCTGAAAGAGATATTCTCAGAAATAGACCGTCTTGAAAAGACCAAGATGGACCTGCGCAACTTCACGTCGACAGAGGACGACTATATGCCTTGGGCCATCGCCGCGCTCGCTCTGTTCGGAACCATTGTGATACTGCGCTACACTCTGCTCCGCTCTACCCCTTAAGCTGAAAAGTTATGATTACCTTCGCATACCCTCATCTGCTATATCTCCTGCTGCTAATCCCGGCAGCACTGGGGCTTTTCATCTGGGCGCGTATCTCCCGGATGAGAAAGCTGCGCCGTTTCGGAAACCCCGAGACACTCGCACCGCTGATGCCCGAAGTGTCACGCTATATGCCATGGGTAAAGATTACGCTTGCCCTTTTCGTCATAGCCACACTTGTGCTTATGCTCGCCCGTCCGCGAGCCACCGGCGGTATTGACGAAGACTCAGCTGAGACGGAGACCCGCCGTGGCATTGAAGTGATGATATGCCTCGACGTATCCAACTCCATGCTTGCGTCCTCTACCGATGACGAGGCCGGAGTGAGTCGTCTGCAACGAGCCAAGTTCATCCTCGAAAAAATGATTGATAAGATGCAAAACGACAAGGTCGGCCTTATCGTATTTGCCGGTGATGCGTATACACAGCTCCCGATTACCTCCGACTATATTTCGGCAAAAATGTTCCTCAACAACATCTCCACAGGCATGGTGCCCACCCAGGGTACTGCCATTGGAGCCGCCATTGACATGGCCATGAACTCCTTTACTCCTGATGACAAGATGGGCAAAGCCATCATTGTAATAACCGACGGAGAGAATTTCGAAGACAATGCTGTTGACGAAGCCAAGCGTGCTGCCAACGCAGGCATACAGGTCGATGTGGTCGGCCTCGGTTCAGGTAGAGGAGTGAGAATACCGGTGGGACGCAACAGCTATATGATTAATCCCATGACCGGCGAGGAAGTGCTCACCAAGCTCGACGAAAGCACAGCAATGGAAATTGCCAAGGCCGGAAAGGGAATATATGTCAACGGAGCCACTTCATCGGCTGTGAGCGACATCGATACAAAAATGGACGAGCTCGAACAGGGAGAATTCTCACGCAAGACTTTCTCTCCGCAGAGTGAACAGTTCCCGATATTCGCATGGATAGCCCTGCTACTGCTGGTGATTGACACCATAACAGTAACACGCAAGATATCATGGCTCAAAAAGTATCGTTTCTTTTCAAAAGAAGAGGAAGGAGGCAAAAAATGAACAGACTCATCATACTGGCAATCGCAGCCATCATCTCGCTACCTGCAGCTGCCGGAAACGACAAGGATAATTCAAGCCGCCACGAACGCAATTACATAGTGGAGGGCAATAAGCTCTACCGCCAGGAGCGCTATGCCGACGCGGAAGTTGCCTATCGCAAAGCCTTGCAGGAAAACGCCATGAACGAGGTTGCAATGTTCAATCTCGCAGCCTCACTGTTGCGTCAAGGTTCGGCCTCGGGCGAATCCGAAAAGGAAGCGACCACGATATTATCCAATCTTGCGAAAAACGCCGAGAACATCTCTATCGCTGAAAACTCATTCTACAACCTTGGAAACATCGCATTCAATTCGAAGGACTATGCGAAGAGCATAGACCTGTATAAGAATGCACTCCGTCGCAATCCGGACAATGACAAGGCCCGAGAGAACCTGCGCCTGGCTCAGAAAAAGCTCGAAGAGCAACAGAACCAGGATCAGAACCAGGATCAAAACAAAGACCAGCAGCAGAATAAGGACCAGCAGCAAGATAAAGATCAGAACAAGGATCAAAACAAGGACCAGGACCAGAATAAGGACCAGAACAAAGATCAGAATCAAAACAAAGACCAGCAGCAACCCGACAAGCAGGATCAAAAGCCCCAGCAGCCTCAGCAACAACAGGGCGGCATAAGTCCCGAAAATGCCGAGAAGATACTTAAGGCGATGGAAAACGAAGAAAACGCCACCCGCCAGCGTGTGGAGGCAGAGAGGAAAAAGAACGGCGCACCATCGCGCAGGACTGTTGTGAACCCCTGGTAACAAACCTGAAAATGAAAAAGAATTCACTCATACTACTCCTTTTCATCATTCTCGTGTCGGCAGGCGCGAGAGGAGCCGAGGTGACATTTTCCGTCAAAACACCCGGAAGAGTATACGAGGGCGACCGTTTCCCGGTGACTTTCCGTCTCACAAATGCCTCGGGCTCGGACCTTCGTGTCGCACCTATCGACGGGTGCTCACTCCTATATGGTCCAAGCACTTCCACGTCACAGAGCTATTCGGTGGTCAACGGACGCGCCGAGTCGTCGTCAGCAGTAGAATACACCTACTATTACCGCGCCGACAAAGCAGGTCATTTCACAATTCCATCGGCAACCATCATGGCCGATGGTAAAAAACGGTCTACCAAAGCCACTGAGTTCACCATACATCCACGAGCCGACAAAGACAAGCCAGCATCGCAAAGGCCAGTAGCTGTAGACGACCCTGACACACAGGCTGCAGGGCGAAAAGTAAATGCCGATGATGTTTTTGTCCGCATTATCCTCTCCAAATCCTCTGCCTACGAGCAGGAAGCTATCGGATGTACCATAAAACTTTATACCAAATACTCCATCTCATCGTTCCTGCCGACAAGACAGCCATCCTTTGACGGTTTCCTAATACAGGATCTTGACGTACAGCCGGCTCTAAACGAAGTGGAGAACTATCGCGGGCAGGACTATATGACCGCGATACTCAAACGATGCATAATATTCCCTCAGAAAAGCGGAAAACTCACAATAAACTCGGGCAACTACGACATCTCCGTCATCCAGTATGACAACGTAAATATGGGAATGTTCCAAGTTCGCCAACCCAGAGAGTCAAAGATCAAAGTTAGCTCAAACACCGGTTCAATCGACATCATGCCCCTACCCTCCCCCCGTCCCGATGGATTCAACGGAGCTGTAGGACGTTTCAGCATTGACTCACGCCTCGTGGGAAACACATTCCGCACAAATGATCCCGCCACTCTGATATATACAATCAAGGGTACCGGCAATATCAAATATCTCAAAGAACCACAAATCGACTTCCCATCCGAATTCGAACAGTACACTCCAAAAAGCGATATCCAGACAAGTGTAAACGGCAATGAAGTGAGCGGAACAATGGAAATCGAATACACATTTGTGCCGCAGAGCGTGGGTGATTTCACAATCGGAGCCGACAAGTTTGTATATTTTGACCCGACAACAAAATCATATCAGACCCTCACCACAAAGTCCTATCCCATCAAGGTCTCTAAAGGTCTGTCCACCCCCGTATCTACCGCCGACCAGAAAGACATCGAGAATAAAAACTCTGACATACGCCACATTTATCTCGGAGATAAGAATCCGTCGTTTGACCATACCCCTGTGATCACCAAGACGTATTATTGGATTCTCTATATTCTTGTGACAAGTGCTGCAGGAGCACTCATCTTCATCAACCGGAAGAATGCACAACGAAATGCTGACATTGTGGGACGACGAACAGCAAAGGCCAGCAAAGTAGCCCGTAAACGCCTCAAAGCTGCCGAAAAGTATCTGCGTGCTTCTGACGCAGACCATTTCTATGAAGAAATGTTGAGGGCAATCTGGGGATACCTATCCGACAAACTCAACATACCTGTGTCACAGTTGTCACGCGAAAACATTGCTTCGACCCTCGAGCACAAGGGTTACAGCACTTCGGTCATTGACGAACTGGTGAGCGTGCTCGACGATTGCGAAATGGCCCGTTACACCCCCGACAGTTCCTCAAGAATGGACGAGGTATACAGCCGTGGAGCAAATGCAATAAATAATCTTGAAAGAAATTCCGGAAAATGAAACGCATATCACTCATAGTCTTCCTGCTCAATCTGCTATGCCTCACCATAAAGGCTGAGTCTCAAGTCATCGCCACAGCTGACTCTGCCTATATGGCCGATGAATACAATCGCGCGGCCGAGCTGTATCTTAAGGCGATCAGTGAAGAAGGACCTTCGTCGAAGCTATACTACAACCTCGGCAACAGCTACTACCGCATGGGAGAGCTTGGAAAGTCCATACTTGCCTATGAGAGATCACTGCGACTTGACCCTACCGATCAAGATACACGCGACAATCTCGCATTTGTCAATGCACGTATCACCGACCGTCCCGGTGAACGTGGAACATTTCTCGGCAATTCGCTCGATGCTACTGCATCTGCAATGAAATCAGACACCTGGGCCTGGATTGCTTTCGGCACATTTCTGCTGACCGTAGCCGGAGTGCTAACCTATCTGTTTGCCGGAGCAATTGGTCTGAGAAAAATCGGATTTTTCGGCGGCATAGTCACATTCATACTCTGTGCCGTCTCCATCTTCTTTGCCATACGCTCGGCGGCCAATGCTATCTCCGATGACGCAGCAATTGTCACAGCGCCATCAACAATACTCAGCACGGCCCCACGAACACCGCGTGACCGCTCACAAGAAGCAATGCTTCTCCATGAGGGCACACGTGTCAGCATCCTCGATTCAGTGAAAAGCACCACCGACTCAGTACAGTCAGTCTGGTATGATGTGCAGGTCGACAATACCCACCGAGCATGGATAAACGCCATGGATGTGGAGAAAATCTAACAAAATGCAAAAATGAGCGCATTTTTTCCGTCTTAAATTTGCAAGTCAGAAAATAAGTTACTACCTTTGCACTGTAAAAATAACGACAACGCTTTATAAAGGCTCGTTAGGTCCTTTAGCTCAGTTGGTTAGAGCACCTGACTCATAATCAGGGAGTCCAAGGTTCAAGCCCTTGAAGGACCACAGAAGAGATTGCAATTTTTGCAATCTCTTTTTTATTATATCCACACATATAAAGCCACCAACAGCGTCTTCAGGGCGCATGGTAAAAAAGGGCGCATGGTAAAAAAGCTGTGTTTAAGCGTAGATGTTGCATAGACGGAAGAT
>CAJUGS010000002.1 GCA_910586305.1 uncultured Duncaniella sp. | reverse complement strand
GAGCACCTGACTGTTAATCAGGGGGTCGTTGGTTCAAGCCCATCCTGAAGCGCAAATAGCCTCCGCGAAGTGATTTCGCGGAGGTTGTTTGTTTATGTCACCCCGTGTGACGGAAAAGCCAACGAGAGGTGTCCGGTATCGTAGGGCACCTCTCGTTGACTTTTTGTGTATTGAATGATGGCGGTGGGTGTCAGCGCACGATGCGTTTGCTGTTGACCACCGAGCCGTCGTCATATATGGTGGTGACTATTACTATAGAACCGCGGGCGGGTGTGGCGATGCGTCGTCCGGTGAGATCGGTGTAGGTCTCGCTCACAATCTGTCGGTCTTCAGCGGCGATGTCGCTGATTGCCGAGTTTGAATCCGATGAGTTTGAATTGGCCACACCGTCCACAGTGTATGTTACAACTACCTGCACGCTGTTCCACTCGGGAGTGTTGTGAAGGAAGATGGTGTGGAGTGCGCCGTTGACATATATGTCATAGTAGTCGGTGAAGGAGTATGGAATCTCCACCATGGGCTCGGATATGGCAAAATAGTATTCGGGCGAGAACTCGTAGGGGGTTCCGTCAAATTCCACTCTGTAGCTAATCAGATTGGGGTTGATGTAATTGCCGTTAATGTCGGCCGACGGTATGGTGATCGACAGAATGTCGTTGAGGGGGTCGTGTTCTACTTCCGGGGCGGCGGGAACGGCAGGTTTGTCGCCGGCATACGGAAACAGCTTGACTCCTTTAAATCCATTGTAGAAACTGCTGAAGTTGTAGCTCGACTCCACGATGTAGTTGTCCGCAGGATTCATGGTGAGCATATTTCCGTCGTCGGTGATGTCAAAGGAATACGACATTGTCATGGCAAGTGTGGGGAATCCGAATTCATCGGGTTCTCCCTGTTCTGCACCGATGAGGCGGATGTAGCGCATGGGGTTGGAGGTGAGGATATAGCCCGACTTGATGGTGAGCACGTTGTCACTGACGGTGCCGCAGACATAGTCGTCCGGAGCCATATTGGACAGACCGGCTATATAGCAGTTATCTCCGTCGCGGGCCACTTTGATGCTTCGTGAGCCGCCTTCCCACGTCATGAGCCAGTCTTCTATCCCGGCCGATGCGGGAGGGGTGAATGCGGTGATTTCGCCGACGGGCTCGATGACGAAATCGTTCATGAATATGAAGAAGCCGGCCTCATCCATGGTCTCCCCGTCCTCATACACTGCGAGATAGGTGGAGTTGTCGGACTGTATGATGCGGTCGCCGTCGATAGTGAAGTGGAATTCGTCAAGGAACTTGTCCACGGCTCCTGCCTCGTTGACGGTGACAGCCTCAAGATAAAGCTTCTGGCCGTAGAATTCATTGTCGTAGACCACCTGTCCGGCCTTTACGGTGATGTCCGAGCCACTGATGGTACCTTTGATCCACGTGTACTCTTCGTCGTCGCTGTGGTGGTTAAAACCCGGAGTGAGGTCTCTGAACCATATGGTCTCTCCGTCGGCCTCGCGTCTGATGGTCATTTTATAGCCATCCTGTGCGGAGGTTCCGAATATTCCCTGGTCTTCGACCACGCTCATCATGTAGTGTTCGTCGTTGCCCGTAGGGTTGTAGACCGGAGATTCTTCCATCGGTATTCCGGGAAGCTTTGCCGGGATTTTTGTCGGAGCGGCAACGGTCGTTCCGACTGTCAGCAGTGAACTTGCGAATGCAAGAAATAGATGTGTGATAGTTTTCAAAATGTGACTGGTTTATTATGGTTTGTCGTAAAAATACAAATTTTTTTATGGATTTCATGATATTTTGCAAAAAAAAGCACAAAAAAAGGTGCGTCCGACCGGACGCACCTTTTTTCATATCTGTGATGTGAGAGTCTTTACTTGTAGAATGTGGTCATATTGTTCTTGACCTTCTGGTTTCCAAGGAGGATGCGGTCAAGCGAGTTGCCCAGGCGGGCAGCTCCGCGCTGCTGGTTGAAGCGCACGGCGCTCTCCTCGTAGTTGTAGGGACGGCCTTCGTTGTCCACGTTTGTGACTGTGAGCACAACCACTGCGTTGCCGCTCTGCATGGGGCCTACGAGCTGGCCGGGCTTTGCGGCAGCCACCTTGCCCTGGAGTGCAGACTCGTTGGCACCGATACCGGGCACGAAATACTGGCCGAAGTTTACGGTGGTGGTGTCTACCGAAGCCTTCATGAGGGCTGCGTAGCCTGCCACATCCTTGGCCTTTCCTTCATAGTCGGAGATGAGCTTGGCAGCCTTCTTGTCGTTGCGAGCGCGCACGGTGAGCATGGCGTTGAGCTGGGGATCGCGGGCGGGAGTGTAGTCCTCATAGATATCGTCGAGGGCCACGGCCAGGAAACGGCCGGTCTGGATGTCGCCGAATACGGGCGATACCTCTCCCTTCTTGGCTTCCATCACCCAGGCCACTGCGTTGTGCGAGTCGTTGAGGTTGCCGAGCATCGGGCTTGAGCCGGTGACATATGCGGGGAATGTGGTGAAGCCGGCAGCCTGAGCGCTGTCCACGAAGGCCTGCGCGGTCTTGTGGTTGCTCACATAAGTCTGGAGACGGCTCTCGAGATTGTTGATGGTAGCGTTGGAAGGCTCGGTGGTGAAGGTGACGTTGGCAACCTCATAGATGGTTACGGGAGCGGGACGCTCGGCGATGCGGATGATGCGACCGCCCTGAGCTGCTGTGTCGGGAGCGAAGTACACTCCGGTCTCACGGCCTGCGATGAGTTCCTTCACCATATGGGAGTTTGCGTCGATGAGAGACACTTCAGAAGCTTTCTGCGAGCCGGCCACGAGGGGAGAGGCTGCGATGGAGTCAAAGGGAGTTCCTGCGTTGAGGAGCGCGGTGAGCGAGTCTATCTGAGCGCGGGTGCCCTGCACGGCCATGAAGTCGAGCTTCACGTTCTCGCTCTCGGTGGTCTTGCCGAGGAGCTTGGCGATGGTGTAATCGTTACCGATTTTGCTGACAAGGGTTGCACGGCCCACAGAGAGGGAGTCGAGGGCGGCCTTGAGGCGCGACTGCTTGTCTACGGCGGTCTGCGACAGCTTCTCGCGGTTCACCACAAACTCGGTCATCTCGGCGATACCCTGGGTCTCGGGCTGGTTGTTGAGGGCGAGAATGGCCTCTTCCACCTTCTTCTGTCCGTTGAGGATGTCATCCGACGAGGGTATGATGCTGACAGAGATATAGTTGGCGAGACGCTGCTCCTCGTCGATGGCATAGCGGTTCTTCTCAGAGTTGTAGAGGCGCTCTATGTCCGACTTCTCCACGGGATATTCGTCGTCCTTGAGGCTCGAGAGCTCCTGCTTGGTATAGACCACGTGTGCGGTAGCGGCGTTTTCGTCATAGATAGCCTTAGCGTCGAGGTCGTTGGCTGCGAGCACGCCCGAGAAGAGGTTGTTGAACTTCTGCTGGAGGAGCATCTTCTCCACGTTCTTCTCGAGGTCCACCCAGTACTGCTGGAGCTGCACGGCCTGCTCCTGGGGAATACCGTATTTTGTGGGGTTGAAGGCCATATCATGGGCGGTCACTGCGTCGGGGAGCTGGAGCTGCTGCTGAATCATGCGGTCAACCATAGCCGAGTTCTTGCCCACCATGACTTCCGAAAGTTCTGCGTCGGTGACGGTGAGGCCGAGGTTTTCAATCTCCTTGTCGAAGAGTTTCTCGGCAATCATGCCGTCGAGCACCTGCTGCTGGAGCATGGCGTTGTCCATCTTCTGGCCGCTCTGCTGCATCTGCTGCTGGGCCTGCTGGACGCGGCGCTGATATTCCTGTACGTCGATTTTCTGGTCGCCTACCTTGGCGATGGTCGTGCCGGTGCCGAAGAGGGTGCGGCCCGAGGTAAAGAAGTCACCGATGATAAAAGCCAGCAGTGCGGCTCCTACGATGATGAGCAAGAGCACTGACTTGCTGCGGATTTTTTCGAGTGTTGCCATTCTATGTTTTAGGAATTTTTGATTTTTTTCTGTGGTAATGTCATGGTTTTTCTGCCGCTGCCGGGCTATGGCGCGGAATTAATGCACAAAGATACAACTATTCCGCTTGATTTCAAAATAATTATTCCACCTCTTCACAGATTTTCAACGGCGTTGCCTGAGAGCAGACATCCCTTTGCTTGCCGTGTAGGCCGCGGCCATGAGCACCACTATCAGTGCCGAGCAGGGCACGTCGACCACTGTCGACAGAAAGAGCCCTCCCACCGAGCAGGCCAGCGAGATGGCCGCCGAGAGGAGCATGATGCGTCCGAAACGATGGGTGAAGCACTCGGCCGACATCTGGGGCAGGGCGAGCATCGACATCAGCAGCATCACGCCCACGAGCCTGATGGTGAGCACTATGCACACGGCTACAAGCACGGTCATGACCGTCGTCACGAGGCCCACGGGGAGATGGCGGACACGGGCGAAGTCGGGGTCGAACGCACACACCACGATTTCGTTGAACTTCACGGCCATGAACGCCCCGAGCACGAGGGTGAACACTCCGAAGGCCAGAAGGTCGGCACGGGAGATGGTGATGACGTTGCCGAAGAGAAACGAGTTGAGCTCGGGCACATAGCCCGGTGTGAGAAAGATGAAGATGGTGCCCACAGCCATGCCCAGGGCCCATATGACAGCTATGGCCGAGTCCTCGCGCACACTGTGGCGTTCCGACATCCACTGCACTCCCAGCGAGGAGCCCACGGCGAATACTGCAGCCGTGGCCACCGGGCTGACACCGAGAAAGTAGCCCAGTCCCAGGCCGCCGAAGCACGCGTGGGTGACACCGCCCGAGATAGCCACGAGGCGGCGCGCCACTATGTAGGTGCCTATCATGGCCGAGGCGATGCTCAGGAGCACCACTCCGGCCAGTGCGTTGCGGAAGAAGTCATAGGCAAGTATATCCATCATGCGTCGTGTGTTGTTGTGTCTGGATGGGGGAGGTCAGTGGGTCGTAGTGTCGTTGCAGAGCATTATCCACTCGTCTCTCAGTTCGGCTGGCAGCGCGATGTCGCGCACTGTGAGCGAGGCCCCCCAGGGATAGACATCGGCCGGGAGCAGAGTATAGAGCACCTGGCGGAACTCCTCGACCTCCTCGGGAGAATAGTCGGAAGGTTCGCGGCCCGAGAATCGGTCGAGCTCCTCGTCGTCAAAGTAGAGAGGTTCCGAGAGGGGTTCGCGCTTGTCACACACCAGGTGTCGGCCACAGCATTCCTCCTCGGCCTCCGTCTCCGGAAGCTCTGGCTCGGCCTGTGGCCCGGGATTGCGGTCGCGGGTGAGATAGAGCACCACTCCGGCCAGCAGCGTGACAGCCAGTATGACGAGAGCTCCTGTCATGGCTCGGTCTCGGGTGTGGGGAGTGGGGCGTCGCCGTCGAGCAGTGTGAAACCGGCGTCGCGCATATGATCCCAGAATTCCGGATAGGACTTGCTCACCACCTGCGCGTCGCGTATGATCACGCCGGGCATGAAGAGCGCCACAGGGGCAAGGCACATGGCCATGCGGTGGTCGTCGTAGGTGTCAAACACGGGCAGTTCCGTCACAGGTCTGCGCCGTCCGTCCCACGAGATGATGCCGGGGCCCTCCACCTCGATTTCCACGCCCACCTTCGACAGCTCGCGGCGCAGGGCCTCGATGCGGTCGGTCTCCTTGATGGAGAGAGTCTGCAGGCCTGTGAATCGGAAGGGATATCCGAGCATGGCGCAGGTGACGGTGACACACTGGGCCAGGTCGGGACATTCCGAGAAGTCTATGTCGGCGCGGGCGTCGGCGTCGGGATTGGCACAGAGGTCGGTTCCGCCGTCCTCACCCTCCCACTCGGTGTCGACACCCATGCGCGAGTATATGCGTGCCAGCACACGGTCGCCCTGGCAGGAATCTTCGGCGAGATTGTCTATGGTCACCACGCCGCCCGAGATGGCTGTGATCTCATACCACACGGCCGCCGCGCTCCAGTCGCCCTCGATCTCCACGGGGTGTGGCAAGGGGCGGTAGGTGCCCGGCTTCACTGTGGCCGTCTCGCGGTAGAGCTCGCAGTCTATACCCGCGTCGGCCATCATCTTGAGGGTCATGAGTATGTAGGGGCGCGACACTATCTCCCCCTCCAGGTGCAGCCTCAGGCCGTCGGCCATCGTGGGGGCAGCCATGAGCAGGGCCGAGATAAACTGGGAGCTCACCGAGGCTTCGAGCGTGAGGTCGCCCCCCTTCAGTGCGCGTCCGCGTATATGCAGCGGGGGAAATCCCTCCTCGCCCGCATACTCTATGTCGGCTCCGAGAGAGCGCAGGGCCTCCACGAGCACCCCGATGGGGCGCTGGCGCATACGCTCCGAGCCGTCGAGAGTCACCTCGAGTCCAGGCTGGCAGGCATAGAAGGCCGTAAGGAAACGCATGGTGGTGCCGGCGGCACCGACATTCACCTCTTTTCTTGCCGGGTCGGAGAGTGCGTGGCGCATTGCGTCGGTGTCGTCACACTCGGCCACTCTCTCGAGAGGCGCGGCCCCGGGGGTGAGGGCGTTGATTATGAGGGCGCGCGCGCTCATGCTCTTGCTCAGCGGGAGCATGAGGCGTGTCTGCAGAAAGTCTTCGGGAGGAAGGAGTCGGAGATTCATAGCGGTGATATATCGGTGAGGATAGTGTTGGTGGCGCCGCGCCAGGGCAGCGTCCCGTAATATTTCTTGGTGGTGATCACCACGGGCCGTCCGGCCGTCTGATAGCCTTGGAGCAGACGGCCCAGAGAGTCGTCGGGGATGGAGAATCGGAGGTCGCGCTGATAGACGCGCGCCGTGTCGGAGAGCTGGGTCTCCGACACCATCTCGCCCTCGAAGGTGCGGAACACGATGCCTCTTTTCTCTACGAGCGTGATATAGCCCCTCGCTTTCGACTCGGCGGTGTGGGGAATGTAATATCTTATGTAGAAGGCCACGCCGAGGGCGGCCGCGGCTATCACGGCCAGCCACCACAGAATGGCACACCCGCGTCTCTTGCGGCCGGGAGCGGCCTCGGGGCTGTCGGGGTGGTCGGTCGGCCCGAACGAAAACTCCAGCGAGGGGGCGCGTTCGGTTTCCTCAGATGGCTGCTTGCTGAAATCATGGAGGAAGAGGTCCTCTTCGTCGTTTAACAGTTTCATTTGGCGTTACGTCTGGAGAATGCTATGCAGATGAATGTGAAGATGCCCAGGGCTATGAGCATGGCTGTGGAGACCCCCATCACGAGGTTGGCAAACGTGGTGGCATACTCCTTCGTCAGGCCGGGCACCGAGTAGAGTCCGAGCCCGAACACCATGGCCCACTGGTAGGGCCCGATACCGCCGTTGGAAGGCACGCCCATCGAGAGGCTCGTCAGCACGAAGCACACCAGCAGGGCCGTGAGGCCGTGGGCCGAGAGAGTCTCGGCGGTGAGCGGAAACGACTCGAAGGCACACCACAGGGCCGTGAAATAGCAACACCACAGACAGCCCGTGTAGAAGAGCCAGCGACCCTTGCCGGGCATTCCGGCTATGACCGAGAAGCCCTCCCAGAGTCCGCGCCACAGCCTGCGGCCGGCGGCGACAAACCTGTTGTCGGGGTGGCGGAACACCATCCACACCACGGTGAAAGCCACCGCTATGAATACACCCCACAGCACGGGCGAGGTGGCAAATCCGGCTATGCGCTCGGCAGCCGAGGGAAACTGGTCGAGATAGGCGCGAAACTGGCTCCCGGCCACGAGGAACGTCAGCAGCGACACCGTGCCAACCACGATGGTGTCGCTCAGGCGCTCGGCCACCATCGAGCCGAAAACCTTCGAGAACGGAGCCCTCTGGCGTTCGGCTATGTAGCCTGTGCGCCACACCTCTCCCAGGCGGGGAAACACCAGGTTCACGGCATATGTGCCGAAGATGCTGAGGGTGAGCTGCCACAGCGACGGGCGTATGTCGAGGGCGCGGAGCTGTATCTGCCAGCGGGCCGCGCGGGCCACGTGGGCGGCGATATTGAGCAGGATGTTGAGCCATATCCACCTGAAGTCACACTCTGTGCGTATCGTGTGCCACATCTCGGCCGGGTCGATGTCTTTGAACAGCAGCAGACACAGTCCGGCTGTAATCACCGGGGGCACGCCGTATTTCAGCAGCTTGCCGGCCCACGAGGCGCGCGAGTGCGCCTTCTCTATGTCATGTCCGTTGGTTTCCACTCCTGCTGCGTGTCAATGGGCTCTCAGGTTGCCGTTGCCCGGATTGCGGTTGAATCGTCCGCCGCCCGTGTTGCCGAATCCGTTGTTGCGGTTGGCGTTGTTCATGAAGGGGTCGTCAAAGAATTCGTCTTCCTCCTCCTCTTCGCCTTCTGGACGGTCGTCGCGCTCGCCCTTGCGGCGCTTGGGTTTGTTCTTCACGAGCTCACGCGGTTTCTGCTGGTCGACAGGGAGTTCGTTGATATTCCACGACTGGTCGATGTTCCAGTTCTTCTTGAGAGTGATTTTCTTGGGATAGTAGTAGACCTCCTCGGGCTGGATGGAGTCCAGGAGGTTGCCGGTGGTCCATTCGCCGCTGCTGTCCGAGTCGATGTAGAGGCGGGCGTAGTAGGTGCCGGGATTGAGATATTCCACCTTCACATACGAGCCCTGCACCGGGGCGGTGGCTATGAGCTTGTCGCCGCTTCCGAGCACCTCCACCACCGCGGGCCGTCCGTCGAGGCCCGAGATGTTGAACGACAGTGTCGAGTAGTCGCCGCGGGTCTTGGTGGTGAACTCATGTGTTATCTCCTTGTTCACCAGTCCGTAGATGTCCTCCACGGCGGCCGAGTCGATTTTCAGCCTGTACTTCGTGCCCTCCTCCCAGGTGTAGGGGAGCACATAGTCCATCGGGCGCAGTTCCTGGGGTCTCACCACCTTTGGCGGAGCCACGGGATACCACAGGGTGTCGACCTGCATTTCCATGTGCAGGGCCGTGGAGTCGAATCGGGCCACAGGCACTCCGGCCCTGATGTAGAGCGGCTTGTTGAGGTCTACCGTGGTGCCCGAGCTGACCTTGATATCCATCGGGGGAATCACCGGGGGCAGTGTGTCGGCCTCCTCGCCCTCCTTCTTCTTTTTCCTGGCCTCCTCCTTCTTCTTGAGCTTCAGGCCGCGCATGAAGAACTTCAGCGTGTCCGATGTCTGGGTGAGGTTGTCGAGCGTGTCGGTGCGGTAGTATCGCGCCTCGATGAGTATGGAGTCGAGCGAGGCGAGGGCCGTGTCGGTGATCCAGTAGGTGAGGGTGTCGAGCGTGGCCGACGCGTCGAGCACGCTCCAGGTGGATATCTCGTCGCCCTTGCGGTGGGTGTTGAGAAGCCTCATGATGGGAAGCGAGTCGGCCTTCGTGCCAAACTGCATGGTGATCTTGTTGTTCACCTCGCGCTTGTAGTCCTTGAGATACTGCGAGGCATACCCCTCGTTGAACCATGTCAGCAGCAGGTCGTCGGGCATAAAGTGTGTGGCCAGGCGGCTCACTATGGAGTCGGCGCTGTCGTCGTGGGTGCGCAGAGTGTCGTTCACGGTCACCTGTTCGCAGGTGGGGGTGACAGGCACCGGGTAGAACGCGATATCCTCCGAGCGGTCCCAGTGATAGTCGCGGTTCACGTCGTTGATGGCGAAGATGCGGTAGGGGGTGTCGGGTTTGAGTCCGCGGAGCACAAACTGGCCCAGCTGGTTGGTCTTGGTGATTCTCTCCACGGGGAGGGTGGTGATGGCGGTGTCCGAGAGATTGGAATAGGCACCCACTATCATTCCTTGCGCAGGCTCGAGGTTGCGGGCCTCGAACACCATGCCCGAGATGCGCATCGAGTCGATGCTCTCGCCTGTGGAGAAGTCGAGGGCCAGGCCGTCGAGCACATTGCCCTCGTTGAGGTCCTTCACGGCGTCGGAGAAGTCTATTATATAGGTGGTGTTGGGGAGCAGGGAGTCGCGCAGCTCCACGGTGACATTGCGGCCGTTCGACGATATGGCCGGCTGGGTCTTCTGGGCGGGCGACACCACTATCTTGTTGGTCGGGTCGTCGAGCGAGATGTTTTCGTCAAATGACACCGATATCTTCTGCTGCTTCACATTGAGCTGGCCTATGGCCGGGTTCGATCCGGTATATACCGGAGGGGTCTCGTCGCGCGGTCCGCCCTCGGGGCGGCCCATGTTGGCACACGCGGCTGTGACAGCGGCGGCCACTACCGCCAAAAGCATTCTCAACTGCTTCACCTGACGCATGGCCGTCACTCTTCTTTAAGTTTGTCGGGGTCGGTGCGTTTTCCCAGCAGGGAGATGAGGATGTAGAGCACTATGGTCCACGCCAGGCCGGCCAGCCCGTCGGTGAAGATGAACAGCACGGCGGCGGCGAGCACCACGTAGCGGCGCACGTTGTCGCGCACGGCGAGGCTCGAGAATTTGAGTGAGAACATCCTCAGCTCGCTCACCATCAGCAGCGACATGACTATGATGAGGGCGGCCATCACCCAGTCGCCAGGGTAGCCGTGACATTCGGCCCATCCCAGGGCGCCTATCCAGAAGATGGCGTTGGCCGGAATCGGAAGGCCTATGAACGAGGTGGTCTGGCGTGTGTCGATGTTGAATTTGGCCAGTCGGAGTGCGCCGCACAGGGCTATCATGAGGCTCAGAAACGCCAACCATGCGTGGCCGCCGTGGGCGAGCATGGTGTTGAGCACCAGAAACGAGGGCGCGAGGCCAAACGACACGAGGTCGCTGAGCGAGTCGAGCTCCTTGCCCATGGGCGAATAGGCCTTGAGGGCGCGGGCCGAAAGGCCGTCGCAGAAGTCAAACACCGCGGCGGCGGCGATGAGAATGAAAGCTAAGTGCAGACCGCTCAGGGTGGTCGAGCCGACAGTCACGAAGTCGGACTGATGGAAAGACGCCACACACGCCGCAGCTCCGCAGAGGAGGTTGAGGCAGGTGATCGTGTTGGGTATGTAAGTCTTGATGCTCTTCAAAGTCAGGGGGTATTGAAAGAATTGACGTTGTGACCGGGGGAGGCGTCGCTCCTACCGCAGACGGCCCACCACTGAGACACCTCCGACGGTCGTGTCGCCGATCTTGACGAATATCTCGCAGTCGAGCGGAAGGTAGAGGTCGACTCGCGAGCCGAATTTTATGAAACCCATGTGGTCTTCGATGTTGGCTCTTTCGCGAGGCTCGGCATAGGTCACGATACGACGCGCCACGGCGCCGGCTATCTGTCTCATCAGTATCTCCTGGCCGTTGTCGGCCCGGATGAGCACTGTGGAACGCTCGTTCTCAATGCTTGCCTTGGGGAGATAGGCGCTCAGAAAGCGGCCGCGGTGGTGGCGGACAAGAAGCACCTCGCCGTCTACCGGAAACCAGTTGGCGTGGACGTTGACCACCGACATGAACACCGAGAGCATCCTCACCTTGCGTTTGAGCACCTCGGGTTCGAACACCTCTTCGAGTGCCACCACGGTTCCGTCGACCGACGATACGACCACTCTGTCGCGGTCGCCCTTGAAGGTGCGCCGGGGAGAGCGGAAAAAGTTGACCACGAGAAGATAGAATATACCCGAAATCACTGAGAACGCTGTGGGTATGCCGGCCGGCCGGATAAACATCCATGCCGACAGGTTGATGACCACCAGAATTATCAGCAGGACTATGAGTATGTTGGTGCCTTCGCTGTGGATCTTGACCTTCATGGGTTAGTTAGAGGAGTGGTAGCTTGTCTTGTGTGTGGGTTATCAAAGTACAAAGTTAGCGTTTTTTCTCAAAATCACCAAATATATTGGAAAATGATAAGTGTTGAGTTGACAGGCCTGTGACAGACGGAGACCGCAGCATTCCCCGGGGAGGGGGTGCTGCGGTCCGCGGTGATATATGTGTGTGATATTTCTATCGGTCGACGGTCAGTTCGCCATTCTTATTATTAATCCACGTTCTGTGGCTTTCATCACCTACCCACGTCTCGAATTCTGGATAGGCTTTCTTGATGTTTTTCTCTTCAAGAGGCCATGCCCACTCCGCCTCGACGCAGATTATCTGCGGAGCAGTGAGATCTTCGCTGGCGATGGGCTTGGAATTCTTGATTTTGTTAAATCCGTTGGTGGTGCCGGGGTCAATGGAAATCAATCCATAGTTGTTGGCAGGATTAAGATCTAACGGGGAGTTTATTTCGGCGGCGAGAACCCAGAATCCGCCCATATTCTTTTCGTCGTAATGGACGTGGCCCGAGCTGGCCAGGGAGTGGTCGGCAGGGGTGTAGAATGTGATGGGGTCGGCCTTGATGTGTTTGCCTTTGGAGGCGTTGATATAGGTGCCGAAGTTGTTGCCGAACAGCGAGTGGAACTCTCCGCCTATCACGTAGTCGCCGTCTGAATTGGCGATGGTTTCACCGGTGTTGGGATTGACAATTTCGCCTGTGTACATGAAGTAGACAGGCAGTGTGCCTCCGGAGGCGAGGGGAGTGACAGTGACTTTGCTGAACTCTTTTTCGCCTTCTTTCATGGCCTGGATGCTTACGCCGGCCACTACGTCATTGAAGTCCCAGTCATACGAACCTCCAAGGTCCTCAGCAGCAATAATCCACTGATAAGGCTCGGGTTCGGGATCGGGGTCGGGGTCATTCGTGTCGTGAATGCCTGTAGGTTCTTCTCCGGCCGCAAATAGGAACATAATGTCGTTCATGTCTGCTCCTACATTGTTTGTTTCAGCTTGCCAGTCTTCAAATCCAAAGAGTGTGTATTGAGAGCCATACATCTGAGCTTTGCCCCAGGATGCATAGGAATATTCGTCACTTTCGTCTGCTCCTGAATCTTCCCACCATGTCTGTGTTGCCCAAGAGTGTTCACGAATACTCTTATTCATGTCTTTGTTTGTTTTTGGATCTATGAACTGTTTCTTGTTTCTGTCTGCATTGGAGAATACAATAAAGTCATATTCATAGTTTTCCGGGTCGAAGGTGTCGTAGTCTGCGTTTGACAACATCTTGAGGTAGAAGCCGTATCGTTTACCTTCGGGGAGTTTGTATGTTATACCCCTTGTGCGGACATATGTGTCAGGTCCGGCAACATATGCAGGTTGTTCGCTCACTTTTTCCCATTTACCTTCATTAAATTCCTGGTTCAATTCTTCAACATAGGTTTCTGTCGGAGTTTCATAGAAACGGAAGAACCTGATGTAGTTTGAGTTCATATGGTCGATGCGGGATATGTAGCCATGTTCGGTTTTGAAAACAGCATTGTTCTGCGTGTATTTCCTTGTATATGGTTTATCAAAGTTCTTTCCATCTGCAATTTCCGGGAATTCTGTTTCTTTCCAATTGTTTTCATTATATGAGCCACAGAACTTTACCCCTGTTATATTATCCCAATAACCAAAGTCATTAAATCTAACTTCAACACCTTCATAATGAGTGAATTCCTTGAGCTCCGGTTTGTAATCGTTCGATACGTATAGCTCTCCAGATTTGGAGAAGTAAAGGTCGTGAAGTGTTATTTTGTCTACGTCATGGTCGTCGACTACATATATTCCGAGGCAGTGTTTTCTGTTTGTCCACCAATAGAAAGGAAAGAAAGTGTGTTCCTTGCCGTCGGCAAGGAAGTAAAAAGAATTGGTGCCTTTCGATAGATTCTGAGGGTCATTTTCGGCATATCTTGTCAGAAAATCCTGGATAACGATTGTGGCAAAAATCCTTTCAGGTACAATCTTCCACTCAAAACCATCGCTTTCAGTAAAATCATCCTCATTTCCATTTATTATTCGTGACGATGCTGATGATGCGTCGACGGTTGCGCCGAGTTTAGCCGGGAAGTTCTGACCGTTTACCTTTACGATAATGTCAGTGACACTCTTTGGAAGAGTCAGAGGTATCTCGTTAGAGCCGGAGGCCTCGCGGTAGTCGGCAAGCAGGTATCGTTTTCCCTTTATGTCAGCCATGACCTTGATGGACGAGGGACGGGAGGTTTTTACGGTTACTGACGATTTTTGTGCCTGATTCCAGTCGTGGTCAGGGTCAACATTCTTGAAATTCTTGTAGAATTCGCGGGCGTACTCCTCCTTGGCCGGCATCTTGAGAGGCTCCTGTTGGCAAGACTGTAGGCCTAAAGCAGAGGTGAGCACAACGCCACTAAGCAAATGTGCGATTCGCATAAGGTTAAGTAGGTTATTAGTTTGTGGTTAGCTTTTTAGGTTTATTTTCTACCGCAGGCGTAAAAAGATAGGTCGTATTCTTGTAAATGTGATGTAACAATTTGCGCCCGATGGGTTTACAAAGATAGTGTAAAAAAATTACCCCCCCATTATTTAACATTCGTTAACCTGTTTTGCATCCCGTCTTTCCGGTTTTACCTCTTTCCATAAAAGTCTGTGATCCGCCACAATATCCATTGGCTTTCGGTGGGGGTATCTTTGTTTCATGTCGTTGGCGAGATTTTCGCATTTTTTTCGTACATTTGCGGGTTAGATATGATACTGAGAGAACTGTCCGTCACCAATTTCAAGAACATTCCCGAGTGCCGTCTGGAATTCTCAGGCAAGGTGAACTGTCTGCTGGGCAACAACGGCATGGGGAAGAGCAATCTTCTCGACGCGATCTACTTCCTGAGCTTCTGCAAGAGCTTCTCGGGAGTGGGCGACCGCCTGCTCATGCGCCGTGGGGAGGACTTCGCCATACTCCGCGGCCACTATGAGCGCAAGGGGGTGGACGAGGAGCTGCTGATGGGGCTTGTCCCCGGCCGGCGCAAGAGCCTCAAGCGCGGAGGCAAGGAATATGGCCGTCTGAGCGCCCACATAGGCAGCTTCCCGCTCGTCATGGTGGCCCCCCAGGACATAGACCTCATACGCGACAGCGGAGAGGAGCGCCGCCGGTGGATGGATATGGTGATATCGCAGAGCGACCCCGTGTATCTCGACAACCTCATACGCTATGGAAAGGCGGTGGAGCAGCGCAACAGGCTGCTGCGCGAGGGGACGGTGGACCACAACCTCTATGCCGCCGTCGAGCTGATGATGGATGCCTCGGCCGAATACATCCACGCCGCCAGGGCCGGATGGGTGGCCGAGCTGACAGGCCTGTTTGCCGGCTACTACCGCGCCGTGGCCGGCAGCGAGGAGAGTGTCGCGCTCTCCTACGAGAGCCATCTCAACGAGCCCGGCTCGACTCTGGGCCTCCTGCTCGACCGTGCCCGCCGCCACGACGAGGCCGTGAAGCACACATCGGTGGGCCCGCACCGCGACGACATAGAGATGACGCTCGACGGGATGCCTATGAGGCGCACCGGCAGCCAGGGACAGTGTAAGACGTTCACCATAGCCCTGCGCCTGGCCCAGTATGACTTCCTGCGCCGCACCACGGGGATGAAGCCGATGCTCCTGCTCGACGATATCTTCGACAAGCTCGACGCCACCCGGGTGGAGCGCATCATGGCGCTGGTCACCGCCGAGGAGTTCGGACAGATTTTCGTGACCGACACCAACCGTACACACCTGGACGAAATCATGAGCCGCACAGGTGGGGACTACCGCCTCTGGGAGGTGGAGAACGGCTCTTTCACCAGAATATGAAACGCACCTATCCGAAACATATAGCAGCCATAATCAACGAGGCCATGGAGCGGGCCGGACTCACCGATACCCTCAACGAGCAGAGGGCCTCGGCGGCCTGGGCCGACGTGGTGGGACCGGTGATCAACCGCTACACCTCGCGGCGATACGTGGACCACGGGGTGCTCCATGTCTACCTCACCTCCGCCCCGCTGAAAAACGAGCTGAGTTTCAACAAGTCACACCTCATAGGGGAAATCAACAGGATTACCGGTGCCGACGTGGTGAAGGATATAGCGTTTCATTAGGCCACAACCCGCCGGCTATCCCCGGGCAAGAAATAGAATCAAAGTAAAGAATACAATATATATATACAATGGCAAACCGTTGCGACATACCCACGGCGCATTTCCGCCACCGCCTGCCTCTGCAGATACGATTCAACGACATCGATATGCTGGGACATCTCAACAACAGCGTATACCTCACCTTCATGGATCTCGCCAAGACCCGCTACTTCCAGGCGGTGCTGGGCGACAAGCTCAACTTCGGACGCTTCGGAGTGGTGATAGTGAATATCAACTGTGACTTCTGCGTGCCCACATTCTACGATGACGACATCGAGTGTGAGACCGCCGTGGTGGCCATAGGCGAGAAGAGCCTTACCCTGGAGCAGCGCATCGTGATGCCCTCGACCGGCGAGGTGAAGTGCCGATGCCGCACAGTGATGTCGGGCTTCGATGCCAAGACCATGGCCTCGGCCCCCATCACCGACGAGTGGCGACAGGCTCTGGAGGAGTATGAGGGAAAGAAGTTCTGATATCCCGCATCATGCAGCAGCTTCCCCCACTGTTCGAACAGCAGATGGAGAGCCTCGGGCTCTCCGACGTGGCCTCGGCGATATCCGCCGGGCTCCCCGAGGTGTCGGTCAGGCTCAGCCGTGGCAAGCCTGCGCCTGATTTCGAAGGCGCGGAGCCTGTGGCCTGGTGCGGGCGAGGCCTGTATCTCCCCTCGCGCCCGTCGTTCACTCTCGACCCCTGTTTCCACCAGGGCCGCTACTATGTGCAGGAGGCCGCCTCGATGTTCCACGCCCGTGTGGCGCGACATCTCTGCACACTGTCGGGAGGGCTTCCTCTGAGGGTACTCGATGCCTGCGCTGCCCCCGGCGGGAAGACCACGGCTGTCATTGACGAGCTGCCCGAAGGCTCGCTGACAGTGGCCAACGAGTATGTGCCCGCCCGCGCGGCCGTGTTGCGCGAGAACATTGTCAAGTGGGGTGCCCCGGGCGTCATAGTGACCCGTGGCGACACCGCGGCCCTCTCGCGGCTGAAAGAGGCGTTTGACATCGTCATAGCCGACGTCCCCTGCTCGGGCGAGGGGATGATGCGCAAGGATGCCGAGGCTGTCTCGCAGTGGAGCGAGGGCCTTGTCGAAGAGTGTGCCGGTCGGCAGAGGGAGATAGTCGACAACCTCTGGCGCGCCCTTGCCCCGGGAGGGTATATGGTCTACAGCACCTGCACCTTCAACCGCCGCGAAAACGAGGAGATGGTGGAATATATCATCTCAGAGCTTGGAGGCGAGAGCGTGGAGATACCCGTGGAGGAGTTGTGGAACATATCGCCGGGACTCTTCACCACAGCCGCCTGCTATCGCTTCCTGCCGGGACGCACACGCGGCGAGGGACTGTTTGTGAGCGTGATACGCAAGGACGGAGAGCCGTCGGCGCGCAAGGACCGCTCACGGGGTCGCGACAAGAAGAAACAGAAGCCCGTCCCCCCGGCCGCGGCCGCAGCCATAGCCGAGGCAACAGGATGGATCGACGCGTCGGCCGGGATGCGTGTCACCCTGTCGGGCGACCGCGTCACCGCCTTTCCCGAGGCCCATGCCGCGCTGCTCAAGGCCCTGGAGGCCGAGACCGACGTGATACACGAGGGTGTCACCCTCGCCACCCTGAAGGGGCGCGACATCGTCCCGGCCCACTCCCTGGCCATGTCGGCCCTGCTGAAGCGCGGGGTGTTTCCGGAGGTGGAGCTGAGCCGTGAGGACTCCCTGCGCTATCTCCACGGCGACGCGCCCACGCTCCCCGAGGAGACTCTGCGGGGATATGTGCTCCTCACTTTCCTCGACCTGCCGCTGGGCTGGGTGAAGAATCTCGGACGCAGATGCAACTCGCTCTATCCCCAGTCGTGGCGCATACGCTTGAATATAGAATGACCTGAAAAGACAAATATGAGAATAGATATCCTGACGGTGCTCCCCGAGATGCTGGAGTCGCCACTCAACTGCTCGATATTGAAACGCGCACAGGACAAGGGCCTGTGTGAGCTGGTGGTGCACAACCTCCGCGACTACAGTGACAACAAATACCGCAAGGTCGACGACTATCCCTTTGGCGGAGAGGCCGGCATGGTGATGCAGATAGGTCCGGTGGACCGTGCCATAGAGCACCTCAAGGCCGAGCGCGAGTATGACGAGGTGATATTCACGTCGCCCGACGGCGAGCGCCTGGACCAGCCGATGGCCAATACCCTCTCGCTCGCCCGCAACCTCATCATACTCTGCGGACACTACAAGGGTGTGGACTGGCGCATACGCGAACACCTTATAACCAAGGAGATATCCATAGGCGACTATGTGCTCACCGGTGGCGAGATTCCCGCCGTGGTGATAGCCGACGCGGTAGTGCGCCTCGTGCCCGGAGTGCTGGGCGACGAGCAGAGCGCGCTCAGCGACTCGTTCCAGGACAATCTGCTGGCTCCGCCGGTATATACGCGTCCGGCCGAGTACAAGGGCTGGCGTGTGCCCGACATCCTTCTCTCGGGCCACGCTGCAAAGATCGACGAGTGGCGCCATGAGCAGGCCCTGGCCCGCACACGCGCCCTCCGTCCCGACCTGCTGAAATAGGGTAACCGGCGAATACACGCATACGCACACACAAGAACAGCGGATTCCGCGCCTCCACAACCGGGTGGGGATGAGCGGATTCCGCTGTTCTTGTGTGTATATATATCTGATGCGCGCGTCCCTACGACTGTACCGACAGAATCGATACGGGTCCTATGGTGCGGAGGGCAGTCATTGTGGCGGGGAAGAGGAGTGTCTCGCCGCGGCGTATGGGGAACGATGTCATGGCCTCGGCGTCGAGGATGGCTCCCTCGCCCTCGAGACAGATGATGATGGTGAACGAATCGCGCGGATGGTCGATGGAGACGGTCTTTCCGGCGGGCACGTCGAGACGACGCACGTCGAAGTACTCACACGAGGCCAGCACCGTGCCCTGCGGAGTGGCGCGGTAGTCGGGATAGACGGTATAGTCTATTGCATCGCGTGCCTGTGCGGTGTGGAGTTCGCGGGGATTTCCGTCCTTGTCGCGACGGTCGTAGTCATAGATGCGGTAGGTGATGTCGGATGTCTGCTGTATTTCGGCCAGGAGGTTTCCGGCACCGATGGCGTGGATGCGTCCGGCAGGCAGGAAGAATGTGTCGCCGGGAGCCGAGTCGTAGGCGGCAATCACATCCATTATCGAATTGTCGGCCACACGGCGCTCATATTCGTCAGGAGTGATCTGCTCCTTGAGTCCGGCATAGATCTTGGCGCCGGGAGCGGTCTCTATCACATTCCACATCTCGGTCTTTCCCGGACAGTTGTGGCGCTTGCCGGCCAGCTCGTCGTCGGGGTGTACCTGCACCGACAGGTCGGCCTTGGCGTCGATGAGCTTGATGAGCAGCGGGAACGACGGAGCATAGCGCTCATAGTTGGCCACACCCATTAGCTCGGGTCCGTATTTCTCGATGAGTTCGGTGAGGGTCATTCCCTCGCATGGGCCGCGGTCTACCACGGACACATGGCCCGGGACAGCCGACAGTTCCCAGCTCTCGCCTATCGAAGTCTGGGATGTCTTGATGCCTTTGAATGGTGCGATGCGTTCGCCTCCCCAGATTACAGATTTGAGGAAGGGCGCAAAGTGAAAGGGACGATTGAGCATAACTGAATTGCTTTTCATTAAATATGATAGGGGGAAGTATTTGTCACAGCATATTCAGGGCCGACAGCTGCTCGAGCACCTCGTGGCGCGAGAGAGAGCGGCGCGAGAGGAGGGTGGCGGCGAAGTCGTGGGCCACCGACTGCACTCCGCGGTGGGAGAATACCCGCTGAAGATATGTGTAGTTCTTGTTGAAAAGACGTTCGGTCTCGTCGTCGTCCAGCTCACACGAGTCGCGTCCCTCACCCGAGGCCAGCGATCGGAGCAGCTCCACAATATCGTCGGGCACGGTGTGGCGCTGTCCCACCAGGTGGCGGCACATCACATTGGCTATGAGCATCGATATGCCGAGGTTGTAGTTCTTGAGTATCTGGTTCCAGGCAGTCTTGGCCGACACGCCGGGATTGCCGGCGAAATAGAACTCGGGCGAGAGAGCCACCATGTCGTTGGGGTCGGCATCGATGTCGACTGAGGCGAGCATCTCGTCGCCGTCATATATGACGAGGCCTATGGCCATACCTGTAGCGCCATAGGCGCGGTCGGATTCAGAAGTGTATTTCAGTTTTTCCATATCGTATTAACACACGAAGCGGTCTAATTGATTACAAGAATTTTCCCCACCACATCGCCTGCCGACGAGGACTCGTCGGACACCGAGGCCAGGACGTAGTAGACACCCGAGCGGACGCGCTCGCCGCCTAAGTTGGTGACATCCCACATGGCCTTGCCGCCCTCCGATTGTATCTGGCTGACGGTGTTGAAACCGGCATCGACAATCTTCAGCATGGAGTCGCCCATGAGACCCTCGATGGTGACGAATCCGGTGAAATCCGGAGCGACAGGGTTGGGATAGATATTCACGTCGGAATAGTCGGGGCGGGCCGGTCCGGAGGTCGAGGAGAATTCAAGGAGTCCGGCCATGGAGCCTATGAAGACCGAGCTGGAGTTGGGGTCGGGGTATATGGCTGTGATGCAGTTGGTGGGAAGCGGCGAGTTGGAGGTGTTGTAGTTGGCCAGGATTTCGTCGCCGTTCTCACTCACGAGGAACAGGCCCGAGCCAACGGTGCCAAGCCATTTGCGGTTGGAGTGGTCCACGGCTATCGCACACACCTTGTCGCTCTCCAGCAGATAGTCGGCCAGGTTGGTGCCGTCGTTGCGGGGCACCTTGACGCGGTTGATGGTGAAGCCCGAGTCCATGGTGCGCAGCGGGTTGGGGACTGAGAACACTCCCTGCGTGGTGCCGAACCACAGGCGACCGTCGTGGTCCTCGGCCACCGAGAGTATGAACTCAGGCGAGAATGTCTTTCCGTCCTGGTCGGTCATGGTGGTCCACGACATACTTGCCGAGGCCGAGAGGTCGGTGGGCCGTCCGGCATGATAGTAGGCCATGAAGCCCGAATAGTCCTTGCCGTCGAAGGCTATCACGATGTCGGTCTTCCTGCACGGAAAGACGGTGACATCCTTGAAGCGGAGGTGTGACCCGAAGTCGGGCTGCAGCCAGTCGGCCTTCTGTGCCGAGGCTATGTCGCGGCACTTGTCGGCCGGAAGCATCATCACCGACGGGATGGAGGCTTCGGAGGTCACATAGCCCGCCCAGAGGTTGCCGAAACGGTCGAATACAAGCGACGAAGGGGAGTAGAACTGGTTCTTCATCATCGTCATGGGCGAGTTGGAACCATCCACCAGAGCCACCTGTGCCCCGTCGCGGAACACGTAGATGCCCCTCGCGGTGGAGGCTATATAGACGTTGGCCGGATTGGCCGGGTCCTCGGCTATTCCCGTGGGCGCGATTATGGTCTTCCCGTCCCCGTCCTCGGGGTTGAACGGTGTGAACTCGCCGTCGCGGTAGAGACATCCCTCCATCGGTGTGGTCTGGCGGTCGTTTGTGCCGAGGGGGTGGGTGTGAGACTGGCCGATGTTGGCCGTATAGAATCCGGCACCGTCGGCGGTGGGATAGATGCGGCAGATGTTGGTCATGGATATGGCGTCGGACGAGAGCGACTTATCGCGCTTCACGGTGACGGTGCCGTCCGTCCCCACCGAGTAGTTGCCCAGTCCGGAGGGGTCGCCGGCCCAGACTGACTGCAGACCCTCCCAGGCCGCCAGCAGATTGCCGTCGAATATGGCCGGCATCTCGGTGTCGCGCCGTCCCATGGCATACTCGTTGAAAGTACAGTAGCTGGACGGGGTGGTGTTGGAGAAGAAATACAGCCCGTCGGCTCCGCGACAGATGCGCGAGGCGCTGATATCCGAGTTGAAGATCATGCCGTTGCCGATGTCGAGGCGGCGCACGGTGTTCCACTGTATCACGGGATAGTAGATTCCGAAATTGGGGTCGGTTTCAGGGAGCGAGTGTATGGCCGTGACCATTCCTCTCTCTCCTTTCCCGACGGGAGTGAAATTGTCGAGCTTGTTGATGCGCTCGCCATGGCCTATGGTATAGGCCTTGTAGAGGTCGTCCTCGGTGTCGCCCATATAGAAGAGTATGCGCTTCGAGTCGACGGCCAGACACTTCACCGGGCGGTTGTACACTCCCGACTCCCTCACCTCGTGGGTGGTGCCGTTGTAGATCACGAGTCCGAAGGAGGTGGCTATGTAGATGGCCCCGTCGTGAAATTTCACATCGTTGACCTTCTTGGTCATTCCCACCGAGGCATCCTTGATGTCGGGGAGGTTCACCTTGTGTCCGTCGGGATAGATCACGTCGAGATTGCCGTTGTCGAACACCACGAGCAGATACCTGTCGTCATAGTTGTAGAATATCTTCTCCACGGCATAGTCCGAGAGATCGCGTCCGGCCTCATAGTGGCGGGTCTCGTCGGAGTCCTTGTCATAGGAATACAGAGACCCGGCTGTGACGTAGTAGATGCTCGTCGGGGTGTCGGCCATGTCGGAGAATTTTCCGAACGCCGGAAACTGCCTCCAGCTCCCGGTGGAGAGGCCGGCTCCGGCCGAGGCCAGTGTGGTGAACAGAAGTGCTATAAGGATGGAGAGTGGTCTGGGCATGGTGTCAGCGGTTAAGGAGATAATCAAGGAGTGCGGCTGTGGCGCGGCCACGGTGGCTGATGGTGTTCTTCTCGTCGGCGCTCATTAGGGCGAAGCTGCGGTCCGATTCGTCGGGGCGGAACACGGGGTCGTAGCCAAATCCGGCATCCCCCTGGGGGGCGGTGAGTATCTCGCCTTCCACACGCCCCTCGAAGATGTGTTCCTCGCCGTCCTTGATGAGGCAGATACAGGTCACGAAACGAGCCGAGCGGTGTGTCTCACCCTCGAGGTTGGCCAGCAGAAGGGCCATGTTGGCACGGCTGTCGTGGCCCGGGCCGGCATAACGGGCCGAGTAGATCCCGGGGGCGCCTCCGAGCGCGTCGACCATGAGGCCGGTGTCGTCGGCAAAGCAGTCGTAGCCATATTTCTCCTTGACGAAGCGCGCCTTCTGGCGGGCGTTACCCTCCAGGGTGTCGGCGGTTTCGGGTATATCTTCGTGACATCCGATGTCGCTGAGCGAGAGGATGGTGAACTTGTCGCCTGTGATGCGGCGCAGCTCTTCGAGCTTATGAGCGTTGTTGGTGGCAAATACTAATTCCTGCATATCTATATAATAACGTCGGCTGGGTGGTGTTTATTGCAGAGAGGTCATATCACGGAGAGCTTTTTCAGTAACTTCAGAGCACGCCTGGTCCACACCGAGTGATAGGCCGGGCGGGTGAGCGAGTCGATGGCATAGATGGTGCCCGACATTCCGTAGGGGCTCACGTGGCGACGGCCGTTCACCACTATGTTGTCGAGAAATTCCAGCAGTCCCTCGTCGTACTTCCCGGGCACTCCGGGACGGAACTTGGGAGCATTGAGCATCTCGAGATACCGTGAGGAATCGTTGTCGATGTCGCTGATGGCTTTGACCAGGTCGACCGGCGAGGCGTGGTTCGACGCGTTGATGAAGGCCGATGGGTTGAAGTCGTTGTTGACCCACTCGCTTCCCCAGTAGACAGGCACGGTGCCGGCGGCAAACGGCTCGACAATCTTCTCGGTGACATAGCCGGGTACACAGGAATTCTCCAGGGCGAGGTTGAACTTATAGCCCGAGATGAATTCTATCTTGTCGGCCACGGGGCCTCCGGTGTTGTTGCGGAAAGGACCGCCGTAGGTTATGGGCTTATAGCTCTCGACGGTGTCTATGATGCTGATGCGCATCGGGTCACACGACTGTGTGTTGCGCAGCAGAGCCGTGCAGAATCCCCGGGCGGTGGCCATGTCGTCAGATAGCGCGCATGAAGCGCCCTCGACACCGTAGGGATTGTAGAGCATATATAGAGGGTAGCGGAAATGCCTGTCGCTGAACGTGATGGGATGAAAGGATATGGCATAGTCACACACGTTGAAGTCGGGCACATCGTTCTCGCCGGTATAGTAGATTCTGATGCTTCGGGAGCCGAAGTGGCGGGGAGTGCCGAATATCGAGAAGAAGAGCAGGTCGGGCTCGGCGGGGTCCGTCGATGGGATGATTGTGACATTGTGGCGTGTGCGGAGCAGCTCCACGAAGCGGTTGTCCGACTCGTTGAAGCCATTCCAGAAATTCACGAATTTGACGGTGATATTGGCCATTCCATCTGTTTTTATCTGCAAAAATAACGGTTTTTTGCGATTCGGGCAAAAAAGAGTAGTCCCTCTGCCCACTATGCGGCGTTATCGCACTCTTCGGGCTTTTCAGCGCCGTAATTTTGCAGAAAAAACATCACAGGCATATGGACACTTCACTCTTCACACCGGCACCCGCTTGCCGCCGCTCCCAGCTTCAGGGCCGCGCTACCGCGACCGTCAGCTTTCCTGCCGAAGGGATTTCCGCAGGAGGCGACACGGTGACGCGATGCCATAATCTCAGGCCTTTGCCCGAGGGCGGTCTTGAGGGAGTGGGACGCCCGGCCGAACTTCTGTCCGACCGTCTGCCCGGCGCGCTATTTGTGCCGGGAGGAGTGTTCACCCATCCCGACGGTGTGGTCTCCACCCTGCTCGTCCGAGACTTTCAGCTCATTGTGTGCAAGGGAGCGGAGACCGGCCTGCTCGGCACCATCGCATCACAGCCCTTGACCGCCGTGGCCACAGGTGAGGGCTGGACGGTGATGACCGCCGAGGGAGCCGTTGGGGTGGCGTGGCGCGACGGAGTGTGGGGTATTCTGCCCGGCCCGGCTACCGACGGGCTTCCCTCCATGATGTTCGAGCGTCTCGACGGCACCACCTTCTTTGCCGACACCGGACGCTACACCGCCACGGGCCAATACGACTCTCGGTCGGCGGTGCTCGACACGGCCGATGCCGAGGCTCTTGCGTCACGCATGAGTCGAGCCTATCTCAATGTAGCCGACCAGGCGGCTGCATCGAGGCAGTTCATCCAGCCGGTCATGGCCCGCTACCGCCTGCGCTCACGTTCGGGCGACGTGGTCTATACCTCGCCGCCGGTGATGGTGAGCCCCGAGGGCGGACTACAGCTCACCGAGGTGGACATACCCATGTCGGGCGAGGGATTCAGACAGTTTGGGCCGGTGCGCGTGTCGGCCCGCGGCTTCACTCTGGGGCTGAGACTGGCGCGCGGTATCTCGGATGCATGGCGGGAGGCCTTGGCATCTGTTGAGATACTCGTCTCGCCACAGTTTCATCCACTCGTGGTTGCGGCTCCGTGTACGGGACGGCCCGTGGCAAGTGCCGACAATACCATGGTGATGCACACGTTGCTGCCGGGCGTGAGCCGGTGGCGGCGGCCGGGCGAGAGAGGAGGTATGATGTACGATCGCGTCAATGCCGTCCTCGCATCGCTCGACGAGAGTATGCGCGTGGTTGCTTCGTCGCCTCTGCCGTCCGAAGGTTCTGACGGTTGTCTGCATCTGAATCCCTATCGCCCCGGCCTCACGTCGGCTTCCGGTGAGATGCTCGTGATGAACCGCCTGGTGGCCCGTAGGGTGGAACACCCCGCGCCGAGAGACGTTGTCCGCAGTCTCATCATGCCGCCACACTCGTTTGTCGCGTCAGCCTCGGCACGCAACGGCGATGCCGTGCTCTGGGGCGGAATCACATCGCGTCCGTTTGACGGTTATCCCCTCGAACAGCTCTGTGTCTCGGCTTCCGTAGTTCCGGGAGGAGCCACTCCGGCTGCTGCGGTGGTGGATATGTCCGGCGGGGCGAGAATGGTAAGGGAGTCGGTGTTCCACTCGCTGCGTCCGGTGGCGGTGTCGCCGCTGCTGGTCTATCCCTCGGCCGAGGCCGGGAAACTCACACTGCTCACCCCGGGAGTGCAGGCCGAGTTTCCCCTCTCTCCGGCAGCCGGCGGAAAGTGGAGCTTCTATCTCGACCCCGCGCTTGCGCCTGTGGCTCTTGGGCAGGGCACAGCCGATGGCTTTGCCGTCCCTGTGGCCCGTCCGCGCCCATGCGGATGGCCCGAGCTGGTGGTTCTGGCCGACGTGGCCGTCCCGCTCTCGGCTCTTGACGTGGCTTTCTCCGACGTGGGCGCAGTGAAGGCCGTCGCTCCTGTGGCGCGGGCCGGGAGTTCGCTTGATATGTCGAGAGTGAAGTTCTATGCTTTCGGCCCGGGAGGGATATCCATGGTGGTGTGCCGTCCGGGAGCCATAGGGGCCGCGCTCCTCATAGATCGTCGCGGGGTGGAGGCCGCAATGGCTGTCACCGAGACCCCGGCCGGTGTCGTGGCCCTGGCCGGAGGTGAGCCTGTGCTCCTCGCGGGCAACAGAGTCAGGCCCGTTCGCGAGAGACTTTCGGGCGAGATGGCCGGATGGAATACCCCTCGGGGAGAGCTGTGGCTGCTCCGTGCCAACTCGCTTGAGGCCACGGTGGTGAACCCGTCCAAGGGCTATGCCTATACCCGCAGTGTGGAGCGCATCGTGTCGCTCCTGTCCACCCCCTCGGGACTTAGGCTGCTCTCGGCCTCGGGAGCAGTGCTCGACGCATCGGCCGAGACCGGTTCGAACGACCGGTTTGTCCACTGTTCGCGCATTCCCGTGTCTTTCCACCCGGGCTCCCGCCGTATGGTCCGCCTCGGCCTGTCGGGCACCGTCGTGGCAGGAGAGGCCTCGCTTGTGACCGACTGCGGAACTCCGGATGAGGATGTGGCTCCGCTGGCCACATTCAGCCTCGACGGGACCTTCGTGCATCCGTGTCTGCTGGCCGTCCGTGCCATACACTGCCACTATATGTCGCTCCGCGTCGAAGGTATCGCGCTGTCACCCTCAAAACTGATGCTGAAATGAACATGGAAGAAATCATCATCGAGAACGCGCGTCGCAGGAGCGAGTCTCTCCGACTCGGAGCCTACGACCCTGCCGTGGGCGATCCGCGTTCGCCTCTGCGCCGTCCGGTGGTCAGGGACGGAGTCACCCTCCATCTGCCCGAAACGATGTTGCGCGACCCTGAATATTCGTCGGCCTACACGCGTCATGACTTCGATATGCTCCGCTTCCGCCACGACTTCGAGTACTGGGCCGTGAAGTGTGTGCGTATCACCGACAAGGACAGCGGAGAAGTGATACCCTTCAGACTCAACGCCCCCCAGCGGAGATTTGTAGGCGAGGTGGAGAGAGTGCGTCTCTCAGCAGCTCCCATACGCTTCATAATGCTGAAGGCCAGGCAGTGGGGCGGATCCACGGTGGTCCAGGTATATTTCGCCTGGATACAGATGGTGCATCGTCGCAACTGGAACTCGCTCATCTGCGCCCACATCAAGGATATAGCGGCTACGATAAGGGGGATGTACACCCGCCTGCTCGACTCCTATCCCGCCGACTACTGGGTGGAGGAGGGGAAACCGGGTCTGCGGCCCTATGAGCGCATGAACAACACGCGCTTCATCCCGGGCCGTGACTGCAAAGTGACGGTGTGCTCGAGCGAGAGCCAGGAGAGTGCGCGCGGACTCGACTGCTCGCTGGTGCATTTGAGCGAGGTGGCCTACTGGAAGGACACTCTGCTCCATCGTCCCGAAGACCTCATCCGCTCCGTAGTGTCGGGCGTGGCCCGCAAGGAGCTGTCTATGGTGGTGATGGAGAGCACGGCCAACGGTGTGGGAAACTTCTTCCATCGCGAGTGGCTGAGGGCGGTGGAGGGGAAGTCTGACAAGAGGCCGTTCTTCGTCCCGTGGTATGAGATAGAGATCTATTCCGAGCCTGTGGCCGACCCTGCGGCGCTGTGGAACGACCTCGACGACTATGAGCGAGACCTCTGGTATCGCCACGGCTGCACTCTGGAGTCGATAGCGTGGTATCATGGAAAACGGCGGGAGGGTGTGGAACACCGCGCCATGCTGGCCGAGTATCCCACCACGCCCGAGGAGGCGTTTTGCTCCACAAGCTTCAACGTGTTTGCATCCGGCGATGTGGAGAGGCTTCGGGCTGAGGGATGTGGCCTGAAGGCCGAGCGCGGCGAGGTGACTGGATGTCGTGGCGGGAGGCCATCCGACATATCATCACCGGAGTTCGTGGTCTCCGACAGAGGCTGCTGCACTGTGTGGGCTCGTCCGCGCAGGGGGGGCGAGTATATTGCGGCGGTGGATATAGGTGGACGTTCCCGCCGGGCCGACTGGTCGGTGATATCGGTGCTCGACAGGCACACCGACGCGCAGGCGGCGTCCGACCGCAGGCCTGAGGTGGTGGCGCAGTGGCGCGGTCACATCGACCACGACCTGCTGGCCTGGAAGGCGGCGGCCCTGGCGGCCTGGTACAACGAGGCTCTGCTCGTGGTGGAGAGCAACACGTGGGAGACATCCTCGGAGGGGCGCGGGAGGTATATACTCAATATGCTTGCCGACAGCTATCCTAACCTCTACTATCGCAGCGACGATATGGAGACGGACACTCCGGGTGTGCCGGCACGCAAGCCGGGATTCCACACCAATGTGCGCACCAAGCCTTCGGTCATTGCCAATCTGATAGCCCTCGTGCGCGACGGCGGATATCTGGAGCATTCCTCCGAAGCTTGCGACGAGCTGATGCAGTATGAGGTGAGGGCCGATGGTTCATATGCCGCACGCAGAGACTGCCACGACGACATCCTTATGTCAAGGGCCATAGCATTGTGGATTCATGTGTCTGACGCGCCTGTGGCTGTCCCGCCGGACCTCTCCCTCTCCGATCTCTACCGCTCCATGTGACGTGGTCACTCAGAGGTGCCCTTGGTGCGGTAGAAGAGTGTGCAGGCGCGGTTGGGGTCTATGACACGTCGCGCTGTCGAGGCTATGTCGGCCACGGTGACAGCCTCATACAGTGTCGCGATGGAGTTGATATCCTCGCCATGCATCTCGGCCATGGCAAGGGCCTGGGCACGGCCTGTGAAGCTCTGCGAGCGGAATTCGTTCTGCGTCAGATAGCGGTTGACTGCTCGTCTCACTTCCCCTTCGCTCACGCCGTCGGGGTGGGTGGACGACTCTTCCATATGGAGGGCTGAGGCCTCCGATATGAGACGTGAGCGCACAGATTCGAGAGCCTCAGGAGTGTCCTCGTTGAGACTTGCCTTGAGCATCAGGAAACCTGCCTCTTCACTTCCCGAGATAGAGGCATCGGCCTCGGCTATAAGCGGGTCGCCCATGGTGAGACGGCGGTAATAGCGGGCCGCGCGCCCCGACGACAGAATGTCGGTGATGAGGTCACACTCCACATACCCCTCCTCGCCGTAGGCCGGCATGGGGAAAGCCACCACCACCAAGGCGCGTGGCACGTCGCCACACACTGTGGCCGAGCGCGGAGATGTCTGGGGCGGTTCCGACGGATAGAGACGTGGCTTGATGTCGCGTCTCGGGATGTCGCCAAACCAGTAGGACACCTTCTCGCGCACTTCCTCCTCGCTCACGTTGCCCGAGATGGCAAGCACGGCATTGTTGGGGGCGTAGTGGTTGAAGAAGAACTCGCGCACATCCTCCATGCTCACCTTCTCTATGTGCGAGAGGTCAGCGCCTATGGTGGGGATGCGGTAGGGGTGTACGCTGTAGAGCAGCCGGCGAAGGTGGTGCATCAGATCGCCGTAGGGACGGTTGAGGTGGGTCTGCTTGAACTCCTCGCTCACCACCGAGCGCTGCACTTCGAGCGATTCGGGCGAGAAGGCCAGCGAAAGCATACGGTCGCTTTCGAGCCACAGAAGAGTGTCGAGATTGACGGCAGGGGCTATATCATAGAAATTGGTGAAGTCATCGGAGGTCCAGGCGTTGTTCATTCCGCCGGCGCGCTCCATCTCCGCGTCGAAATCGGAAATATGAAGCGATCCACCGAACATGAGGTGCTCGAAGAGATGGGCAAGCCCTGTCAGAGAGCTGTCTTCGTCGCGCGAACCCACATTATATAGTATGTTGACACACACCATCGCGGTGGAGGAATCATGGTTGTGGATGACACGCAGACCGTTGTCGAGCGAGAATGTTGAGTAGTTTATCATTACGGATTTCAGGCTTTGGAAGGCCAAAGTTACGACAAAATGTGGAGAAATGCAGGAATAAGCCTAAAAATGAGGGCTATGGGTGAAAAATTAGTATGAAAAATTTGTTAATCTCATGAAAATATGAGTAAATTTGCAGCAAGAGGGTATTTGCACATATGCCATCAGCCCTACAACCAACATTAATTCCATATCAAAAACTCCCCCAACACACAAATGAAAAATCTCGTTGAACAGATCTCGGCTGGTTTTGAGTCTTTCGCAAAAGACGCCGCCGCACAGGTGGAAACAGGCAACAAGGCAGCCGGTGCCCGTGCCCGTAAGACATCTCTTGAACTTGAAAAGCTCCTCAAGCAGTTCCGCAAGGACTCTATCGCCGCAACAAAGTAGCTAATACCGTCAGTTCGGAATAAGAAAAAAAGAAATGGTGTGACTCCACAATGTTGGGTCACACCATTTCTTATTGTGTGAGATTCTTAGTATTGCTCGGATTCGTTGGGGAAGTCGGACGACTTGACATCGGTGATGTAGGAGCCGATTGCATCCTTGATGGTTGTGGCAAGGTCGGCATAGCGGCGCAGGAAGCGGGGTGAAAAGCCCTGGTTGATGCCGAGCATATCCTGGAGCACAAGCACCTGGCCGTCGCAGCCGCCGCCGGCTCCGATACCTATGGTGGGGATGGAGAGGGCCTTGGAGACACGTGTGGCAAGATCGGCGGGAATCTTCTCGAGCACCACGGCGAAGCAACCGGCCTCTTCGAGCAGGAGGGCGTCGGAGATGAGCTTCTCGGCCTCGGCCTCCTCGCGGGCACGGACGGCATAGGTGCCAAACTTATTGATGGACTGGGGGGTCAGGCCCAGATGGCCCATCACGGGGATTCCGGCGCTGATGATGCGGCGTATGGAGTCAATGATCTCGGCTCCGCCTTCGAGCTTGACAGCCTCGGCATTGCTCTCCTTCATGATGCGTATGGCCGAGGCAAGAGCCTCCAGCGGATTGCCCTGGTAGGAACCGAACGGCATATCGCACACCACGAGGGCGCGCTTGGCACCGTTGGTGACGCTGCGGGCATAGTCGATCATCTGGTCGAGCGTTATGGGGAGGGTGGTGGCGTTGCCGGCCATGACGTTGGAGGCAGAGTCGCCCACGAGTATCACCTCCATACCGGCCTCGTCGACGAGGCGCGCCATAGAGTAGTCATAGGCGGTGAGCATAGCTATTTTTTCACCTTTGGCCTTCATCTCGGCCAGTCGGCGTGTCGTGACCTTGCGGGGGTCTTCTACTGTGTAGGTTGACATTTCTGCTTGTTTTTGTTGAAATTGAAAACGGGTGCAAAGATAAGCAATTTCCTTGAAAAACGGTAGGCACCCGCGGGGGTGGATGTGAAAAAGGCGCGCCCCACAGGGGACGCGCCTGGTTTTTCAGATTTTTATGAGAGTGTTATTCTTCGAGAGTGCAGATAGATACTCGGTTCCAGGATTCCTCGGAGAACATATGTCCGATACCCTGTCCCTCGGCTGAGATGCGGTCGGCGGAAATCTTGTATTTCTTGATGAGGGCGTTCTTCACGGCCTCGGCACGCTGGTTGGCAAGGCGGATGTTGACTTCCTCGGGACCGTCGGGAGATGCATAACCGCGAATCTGTACCTTGGCCTTGGGATGGTTCTTGAGGTAGGCGGCGATCATTTCTACATTGGGCATCTGGTCGGCGGTGATGACGTGTGAGCCGATCTTGAAGAAGACGTAGCGGACGGAGTTGAGGTTGTTGACCACTTCCTTCTCTCTGGGCTGGTTCTGGCACTGGGCGAGAGCTGCTGCGAGGGCCGCATTGTCGGTCTGGGAAGCTGCGAGCGCTACGGCTGAGGCGTCGAGATCGCCACGGAGCTGGTTGATGCGGGAGTTGAGGTCGGCGATTTTGCCTGACTCATCCGGGCAGGTGTAGCACTTGAAGCCGGGGTTGATGTTGTAGTTGAAACCTACGAGCACCTGCACATCGGTGGTTTTGCGGGCGAAGGATACACGGTTCTTCGAGGTCACGTTGAAGAGGACGGCGGGTTTCAGAGAGATACTGAAATTCTCGGTGACGCCGAAGTTGAAGTTGAGTCCTGCCTTGAGTCCGAGGTCGTTTCGGTCGGGGGCATGGGCGATATAGTGGTGTATCCAGCCTGCACCGCCGACGAGGTCGACGGAGAACGCGCGGGGCTCGCAGGTGAAGCCGCAGAAGGCGTTGGTGAGGTTGAGCATACCGTAGGCGCCTACATACTGGCGGTCAAAAACATTGGCCGAGCGGGTTGTGTTGACATCCCATGTTCCCTCGACTCCTGCTCCGAAGAGAGGTGAGATCTGTTTCTGGAGGTGTAGGCCGCCTATGAATCTGGTGTGCTTGAGGGCACCGTGGCCTGTGATGGGGGTCGTGGCACCTGCGTCGATGCCGATCTGCCAGTTGTCGCCAAATGTCGGACGTTCGATTACGTCCTGGGCGTTAGCCGTGAAGAGACAGCCTGTCAATGCGGCTGCGATTAGAACTTTCTTCATGTTTTTAAGCTTTAATTGCGTTTGATGATGTTGAGACGTGTTGTTTCCCGGAGATGCGGGGGTCGTTTTGCCGTCCGTAATTTTAACAACGCCGGGTTGTGAATGGTTTTAGAATCCAATCGTTAATTTTTCCGAAGCGTGAGGGGCGGGGGATGGTGAAAAGGCGGGGGTAAATGTTAAAAATACAAAAAGGGATATTGTTAATAATATGATAACTAATAAGATAGAATTTAATGTTTTACAACATATAAAAATATTTGGAGAAATGGGTTGAAGATTCGTAATTTTGCGGTGTCGATACTTATTGTCAAAAATGCAAAAAGGTGTCGGCATTTCCGAACGACTTACCTTGTTATATCATGACGCCGCTTGCAAATAACCATATATCGATAGACTGCGTTGTCTTCGGCTTTGACGGGCAACACCTGAAGGTGCTGCTTGTGAAGCGCAAAGGGGAGGATGCAGAAGGAAAGTATAACGACCGGAAGCTTCCCGGAAGCCTCATCTACCAGGATGAGAATCTCGACGAGGCGGCCGGGCGAGTACTGTCGGAGCTGACAGGCATCAAGGAGGTTCCCCTGGTGCAGTTCAAGGCTTTCGGGTCGAAGGACAGAACGAGCAACGAGCGAGATGTCGTGTGGCTCGAGCGGGCTCAGAGCGTCAGGGTGGAGCGTATCGTCACCATCGCCTATTTCGCGATAGTCAAAATGGATGCTCCTCAGCTCAGGACTCTGAGACGCGAGAACGCCGAGTGGGTGTGTGTGGAAGAGGTGGGCACCCTTGCCTTTGACCACAACCTCATAATAGAGGAGGCTCTGAAGGCCATCCGCCGGGAAGCCGACAACAACAGGGCGCTGCTGTTTGACCTTTTGCCAAAGAAGTTCACGGCCGCCCAGCTGAGAGTGCTCAACGAGATAGTGTTCGGCAAGAAGCTTGACGTGAGAAACTTTCACAAGAAGCTCTCGCAGCTGCCCTATGTGGTGGCTCTGGAGGAGAAGCAGAAGGGCGTGGCCCATCGCGCGGCAAGGTTCTACAGGTTTGACAAGAAGGCTTACAACAACGTGAGATAAGGCTATACATTATTAAGCTATAAGTATAGGAGCTATAGAAAATAGACCATCATAAATATAAAACCATATAAACTGACTTTATGTATCTTTTAGGCTATGATATAGGCAGCTCGTCGGTCAAGGCGAGCCTGGTCGACGCGGAAAGCGGCAAGATTGTGGCAAGTGACTTTTATCCCAAGACGGAGGCTGAGATTATCGCTCTGCGTCCGGGCTGGGCTGAGCAGCGTCCCGACCAGTGGTGGGACTGTATGAAGCACGCCACCGAGAGTGTCCTTTCGGCTTCGAAGGTTGCCCCCGGTGATATCAAGGCCATAGGTATCTCTTATCAGATGCACGGCCTCGTGATGGTCGACAAGGATATGCAGCCCATCCGTCCGGCCATCATCTGGTGTGATTCCCGCGGAGTGCCCTATGGCGACAAGGCTTTCGAGAGCCTTGGCTCGGATGTGTGCCTTTCCCGTCTGCTGAATTCTCCGGGCAACTTCACTGCCACCAAGCTGGCGTGGGTTAAGGAGAATGAGCCCGAGACATTTGCCAAGATACACAAGATAATGCTTCCGGGCGACTATGCGGCTATGCGTCTCACCGGAAAGGCTTGCACCACCATATCGGGTCTGAGCGAGATGATGCTGTGGGACTTCAAGGACGGATGTCCGGCCCGCTTCCTGATGGATTATTTCGGTTATGACTCCGATATTCTTCCCGAGATTGTGCCGACATTCTCTATCCAGGGCACGGTGACAGCCGAGGCTGCCGCAGAGCTTGGCCTGGCCGAGGGTGTCCCTGTGGCCTACCGTGCAGGCGACCAGCCCAATAACGCCCTCTCGCTCAATGTGTTCAATCCTGGCGAGGTGGCCTCGACCGCAGGTACATCGGGCGTGGTCTACGGTGTGCTCGGCGATGTGAATTACGACCGCCAGAGCCGTGTCAATACTTTTGCCCACGTCAACCACACTCCCGAGCAGACACGTCTCGGCGTGCTTCTCTGCATTAACGGCACCGGTATTCTCAACTCGTGGTCCAAGCGTTGTATGGCTCCGGACGGCATCAGCTATCCCGGCATCAACGATCTCGCTGCCGAGGCTCCCATCGGTGCTGCCGGTGTGTCGGTGATACCCTTTGGCAACGGGGCTGAGCGTGTGCTCCGCAACCGTGAGGTGGGTGCGTCGATTCACGGCATCAACTTCCTCACTCACAACCGTTCTCATCTGCTGCGTGCCGAGCAGGAGGGTATAGTGTTCTCCTTCATGTATGGTATGGAGGTGATGGAGCAGATGGGTATGAAGCTGAGCAAGATACACGCCGGTCATGCGAATATGTTCCTCTCGCCCCTCTTCCGCAACACTCTTGCCGGGGTGAGCGGCGCTACAATAGAGCTGTACAATACCGACGGCTCGGTGGGCGCGGCCAAGGGTGCCGGTATGGGTGCCGGTATCTACAAGGACAACAACGAGGCTTTCGCGTCGCTTGAGAAGATAGAGGTGATAGAGCCTGTTGAGGCTGACCGCCAGGCCTATCGCGAGGCCTACGAGCTGTGGAAGGAGCGCCTGAACATGGTGATGGCCAATAAATAAGACTAAGAGAATAACAACCAGCATATACCAAAACAAAAAACAACCCTAAAAAAACCAATTGACTATGGCAGTAAAGGAATACTTCCCCAGTATCGGGAAGATCAAGTTTGAAGGCAAGGATTCCAAGAATCCTATGGCTTACCGTTACTATGACGCTGAAAAGATTGTGCTTGGCAAGCCCATGAAGGAGTGGCTCAAGTTTGCCATGGCCTGGTGGCACACTCTCTGCGCAGAGGGCGGCGACCAGTTTGGCACCACCACCAAGAAGTTCCCCTGGAACGAGGGTGCTGACGCTATGACCGTTGCCAAGCAGAAGGCCGACGCAGGCTTTGAGTTCATGCAGAAGATGGGTATCGAATATTTCTGCTTCCACGACACCGACCTCATCGGTGACCTCGAGGATATCGACACCTATGAAGCCCGCATGAAGGAAATCGTGGCCTATCTCAAGGAGAAAGAGGCTGAGACCGGTATCAAGAACCTTTGGGGTACCGCCAATGTGTTTGGCAATGCCCGCTATATGAACGGTGCCGCCACCAACCCCGACTTTGACGTTGTGGCCCGTGCCGCCGTGCAGATCAAGAACGCTATCGACGCCACTATCGCCCTCGGCGGTCAGAACTATGTTTTCTGGGGTGGTCGCGAAGGTTATATGAGCCTTCTCAACACTGACCAGAAGCGTGAGAAAGAGCACCTGGCCCAGATGCTCACCATCGCCCGCGACTATGCACGTTCGAAGGGCTTCACCGGCACCTTCCTGATCGAGCCTAAGCCCATGGAGCCCAGCAAGCACCAGTATGACGTGGATTCGGAGACCGTTATCGGCTTCCTGAAGGCTCACGGACTTGACAAGGACTTCAAGCTCAACATCGAGGTGAACCACGCTACTCTTGCCGGCCATACTTTCGAGCATGAGCTCGCAGTGGCTGTCGACAACGGAATGCTCGGCAGCATCGATGCCAACCGCGGTGACTATCAGAACGGCTGGGATACTGACCAGTTCCCCGTTGACAACTATGAGCTCACCCAGGCTATGATGCAGATTATCCGCAACGGCGGCCTCGGCAACGGCGGTACCAACTTCGATGCCAAGACCCGTCGCAACTCCACCGACCTTGAGGACATCTTCATTGCCCACATCGCCGGTATGGACGCAATGGCCCGCGCTCTTGAGAGTGCAGCCGCTATCCTCGAGGAGTCGCCCATCAAGGCTATGGTGGCCGAGCGTTACTCTTCGTTCGACAACGGCGAGGGCAAGAAGTTCGAGGATGGCAACATGACTCTTGAGGAGGTTGTCGCTTATGCCAAGACCCAGCCCGAGCCCAAGCAGACCTCCGGCAAGCAGGAGCTCTATGAGGCAATCGTGAATATGTATTGCTAATTACGGCGGCACTCAGGCGGCTTTACGGCCGTTGACCCGAGGGCTCGTCTGGATGCAGTCTTTTCCCGACACACCGACGGCACAGCCACGCCACCGCAGGCGTGGTCTGTGCCGGTCGCGGGTGTCACAGGTAATCCCAATCCCGCTGTCAACACATTTCTACTTTTCAAGCTTACCAAAATAAAACCATGAATTATCCTCAGAACGGAAGCAGGGTCTATCTGTTCAGCATCGTGCTCGTGGCGGTGCTCGGCGGCCTTCTTTTCGGCTATGATACCGCCGTCATTTCGGGTGCGGAAAAGGGTCTTCAGGCCTTCTTCCTTGGCGCGAAGGACTTCGTGTACACCGATACAATCCACGGCATCACCTCGTCGAGCGCTCTGCTCGGGTGTATCATAGGCTCGGCTCTTTCGGGCTTTTTCGCATCAAATTTCGGCCGTAAACGTTCGCTGGCTCTCGCCGGCGTGTGTTTCTTCCTGTCGGCTCTCGGCAGTTACTGTCCGGAATTCCTTTTCTTCAACCATGGCGAGCCTTCCGCGTCGCTTCTGGTTGCCTTCAATCTCTATCGTGTGCTCGGCGGCATAGGCGTTGGTCTTGCTTCGGCCATCTGCCCCATGTATATCGCCGAGGTGGCACCCTCCAATATGCGCGGCACTCTTGTGTCGTGGAACCAGTTTGCCATCATCTTCGGCCAGCTGGTGGTCTATTTCGTGAATTTCCTCATACTCGGAGAACACACGCAGCCTGTCATAGAGCGTATCTCCGAGACTATCTACCAGGTGCATGGTTCGAGCGATCCCTGGACTATCACCCTGGGCTGGAGATATATGTTTGGCTCGGAGGCTTTTGTGGCCGGTATCTTCACTATCCTTGTGTGTCTTGTGCCTGAGTCGCCCCGTTATCTTGCTCTTATCGGCAAGGATGAGAAGGCTCTTGGTGTGCTGTCGCATATCAACGGTTATGACAAGGCCAAGGAGATTCTCTCGCAGATCAAGAGCACTGTTGAGGTGAAGAGCGAGAAGCTTTTCTCATTTGGCGTGCTTGTGATTTTCGTGGGCGTCATGCTTTCTGTGTTCCAGCAGGCTGTGGGTATTAACGCGGTTCTCTATTATGCTCCCCGCATATTCGAGTCGATGGGTATGAGCGATCCGATGATGAACACCGTGTATATGGGTATCGTCAATATCGCTTTCACTCTGGTGGCTGTCTTCACTGTGGAGAAGCTTGGCCGCAAGCCTCTTCTCATCTGGGGTTCTATCGGTATGGCCGTAGGCGCTATGGGCGTGGCTCTGAGCAACTGGGCCGGTGATGTCGATCCCCTCATTCCGGTGATTTCCATTATGGTCTACTCGGCTTCGTTCATGTTCTCGTGGGGCCCGATATGCTGGGTTCTCATTGCCGAGATATTCCCCAACACTATCCGCTCGGCTGCTGTGGCTATTGCTGTTGCTTTCCAGTGGATATTCAATTTCATTGTGTCGTCGACGTTTGTGCCCATGTACAATATGAGCGGTTTCGGCATGGGTGAGAATTTCGGACATATGTTTGCCTATGCTCTCTACGGAGTGATATGTGTCGTGGCGGCATGGTTTGTCTACTCGCTCGTTCCTGAGACCAAGGGTAAGACTCTCGAGGATATGACCAATCTCTGGCGCAACCGTAGATAGCGGTCTCCGCAACCATTTTTTTACCGTATCCGGAAAGGAGCGGTGTCGAGGGGAGTGTGCGCCAACCACCTCATCCCCACCCGCCCGAGGGAGCATCTCCCCGCCGCTTCTTTCCTTTTCAAAAAAAGAAACGAAGATATAAAAATATAAGAGAATGTGATGCGGGCCGCCGCGAGGCGAGATGCATTAAAATGATTTATTTATCGCAACATGAAAAACGAGAGGGACGACCCATCCGGGCCGTCCCTCGCTTTTCTTGAGGACTTTCTGTCTCGCTGGAATTAGTCCTTCTTTACTACGCGACGCTCTTTGATGCGAGCCTTCTTGCCTGTGAGGCCACGGAGGTAGTAAAGCTTGGCGCGGCGCACTTTACCGTATTTGTTTACGGTGATTGAGTCGATGAAGGGTGACTCGATGGGGAAGATACGCTCAACGCCGATGTTGTCGGAGATCTTGCGAACAGTGAAGCGTTTCTTGTCGCCTTCGCCGGAGATGCGGATCACGACACCGCGATACTGCTGGATACGCTCCTTGTTGCCTTCCTTGATGCGGTAGGCTACTGTGATGGTGTCGCCGGGGTTAAAGTCAGGGTGCTTTTTGCCGGTAGCAAAAGCTTCCTCTACAACCTTGATTAAGTCCATTTTTCTATACGTATATTAAAATGTTAACAATACTCGCAATATACGCGGGCTGCACGTCCCTGCCAGAGATTGCGAATTTCGGCGCAAAGGTAGTGAAAATGTATGAGATAAGCAAGCGAATGTTTTTTTGTGGACAAAAAAATGTCCGTCGCGCCTTATCGACAAGGAGCAATCGGACTAAAGCCAAAAGGCATTTGTGACTGATAGCATTGACTGCTATCTATCATCCAAATAAATGTAGAGATTATATCATACTTACACAACACCAAATTGTCTTCTCGGAAGGATGCCGTCGCGGCCGCCTGAAGAGAAAGTTGCCTTTGTCCTTAGTCCAAAAAAAAGAAAAATTAATGCGTAAATTTTTTTATCAGTCCAAGGGTTTTACAACTAATGGTGTGTTTCTTTCCAAGTGCAAAATTAAGAAAAATAGAGTGGTAGGCCAAAGAGAGTGTGTTATTTTAAAGTTTTTTAAGAGTGCGTGCCGCAGATATATCCGAGGTCTGCGGTTGAGTGTCGGGGAATTGGTGGATTGGGGAATTTTGCTTATATTTGCGAAAATTTGAATACTAAGATGAAGAATATTGTTCTTTTTGATCCGGTGGAGGTCCGTGCGGAGCTGCTGCCGCTGACGTATACCCGTCCGGTGGCTCTTCTGCGCCATGGTGTGACTACTTTTGCAGAGAAATGGCAATCTGTTTTGCCCGGCAATTATTCATTCGAAACGCAGGATTATCTGTCGGAGAAGTATCCGACATTGCTTTCGGGTGATGGCGACGACCTTTATATAGCCGGCAATCTTCATCCGGATTCCTGTCTTGTGGCCGCTGTGGATGGCCTTGAGCCTGGCGAGAGTCTTGTGACTGAGAGTGGCGAGCTTCTTGCGCGCCGTGGTTCAGGCGATGTGTCGCGCAAGGTCTATGCCGGCGATGTGCTGAAGGTGGACCGTCTGTGGGACCTCTTCATGCTGAATGACGAGGCTGTTCGTCGCGATTTTGCCCGTCTGACTGCAGGTCGCAAGTCGCAGCCTCTGAGCGATACCTGCCGTCTGATAGGCGAGGCCTGTGACCTCTTTATCGAGGAGGGTGCCACTGTGGAGGGTGCGATAATCAATGTCAAGAAGGGTCCGGTCTATATAGGCCGTGACGCCGAGGTGATGGAGGGTGCGTGTCTTCGCGGCCCTGTGGCGATGTGTGAGCACTCGGTTGTGAATATGGGCGGTAAAATCTACGGAGCCACTACCCTCGGGCCTTACTGCAAGGTGGGCGGCGAGCTGAACAATGTGGTGATGACGGGTTATTCCAACAAGGCTCACGATGGTTTCCTCGGCAATGCCGTGATAGGAGAGTGGTGTAATCTCGGTGCGGGCTGTACGGCTTCGAACCTTAAGAATACCTACGGTCCTGTGAGGGTGTGGAGCATAGCGCAGGGACGTTTTGTGAAGACCAATCTGCAGTTCTGCGGACTCATCATGGGCGATCATTCGAAGGCCGGTATCAATACGATGTTCAATACCGCCACCGTTGTCGGCGTGGGTGTTAACTTCTATGGCTCCGGTTTCCCCCGTACGTTTATCCCTTCGTTCAACGAGGGTACGACCCACGGTATGACTGAGGCGGATATGGACCGCTTCTTCGATACTGCCACACGCATGATGGGACGGCGCCATATGGAGCTGACTCCCGTCGACAAAGAAATACTGACAACTATCAGGGAGGGGAGAGACGGCCGCTGATGTGTCCGTGGGACTTTCTGTGTCCCGCCCAGCCCTCACACAAAAGAATACTGAAATACTATGCCAAAAGTATCAGAACGCGGCACGCTGATGCCTGCGTCGCCCATACGCCGCCTGGCGCCTCTCGCCAATGCCGCCAAGGCAAAGGGGAAGACGGTCTATCATCTGAATATAGGCCAGCCTGATGTGCCTACTCCTCCCGAGGGTCTTGAAGCGCTCAAGCATATAGACCGGAAGGTGCTGGAGTATAGCCCTTCGGACGGTCTTCTGTCGCTGAGGAAGAAGCTTAAGGAGTATTACAAGCGGTTCAACATTGATGTCGATGTCGATGATATCATAGTGACTTCGGGCGGATCGGAGGCTGTGCTGTTTGCTTTTATGGCCTGCCTGGATCCGGGCGACGAGATTATCGTGCCTGAGCCTGCCTATGCCAACTATATGGCTTTCGCTATCTCTGCCGGCGCGAAGATTGTGACTGTGCCGTCGACGATAGACGAGGGTTTTGCTCTGCCGAATGTCGAGAAGTTCGAGGAGCTTATCACGCCGCGCACCAAGGGAATCCTTATCTGTAATCCCAATAATCCGACGGGTTATCTCTATACGATGAAGGAGATGCTCCAGATCAGGGACCTTGTGAAGAAGTATGATCTGTTCCTGTTCTCGGACGAGGTGTATCGCGAGTTCTGCTACACGGGCGCTCCGTATATCTCGGCTTTCCATCTGCCGGGTATCGAGGAGCAGGTGGTGCTTGTCGACTCGGTGTCGAAGCGTTACAATGAGTGTGGTATCCGTGTCGGGGCGCTTATCACGAAGCATCCTCAGCTGAAGAAGAATGTGATGAAGTTCTGCCAGGCTCGTCTGAGTCCGCCTCTTCTGGGCCAGATTGTGGCCGAGGCGAGTATCGATGCGTCGCCCGAGTATATGCTGGCTACCTATAATGAGTATGTTGAGCGCAGGAAGTTCCTGATTGACCAGCTCAATAAGATTCCGGGGTGCTATACTCCTATTCCCATGGGTGCGTTCTATACTGTCGTGAAGCTTCCGGTGGATGATGCCGATAAGTTCTGCGAGTGGTGTCTGAGCGATTTCGATCTTGACGGCGAGACTATCTTCATGGCTCCGGCCTCGGGGTTCTATACCACTCCCGGTATGGGCCGGAATGAGGTGAGAATGGCCTATGTGCTCAATAAGGAGGATCTCGCGAGGGCTATGAAGGTGCTTGACGCGGCTCTGAAGGCTTATCCCGGAAGGAAGCTGGAATAAACTGTCTGGTAATCGCCATGAGAGGTGGTGATTGCAGTATCAACAGGTGTATATATGAAAAGAGGAGATTTTGAGATAATGGCTCCCGTGGGGAGCTATGAGTCGCTCCATGCCGCTATCGAGGCTGGAGCCGATGCTATATATTTCGGTGTGGAGGGGCTGAATATGCGTTCGCGCTCTTCGGTCAACTTCACTCTTGAGGATCTGAGACATATCGCTTCGATATGTGACGAGGCCGGTGTGAAGACCTATCTGACGGTGAACACGATCATCTATGACGGGGAGATGGAGAAGTGTCGCGAGGTGATACGCGCTGTGAAGGACAGCGGTATCTCGGCTATCATAGCGAGCGACATGGCTGCAATTCTCTATGCGCGCGAGATAGGTGTGGAGGTGCATATCTCCACGCAGGTGAATGTGAGCAATACGGAGGCTGTGAGGTTTTATTCTCAGTGGGCCGACGTGATGGTGCTGGCCCGCGAGCTTTCGCTGGAGCAGGTGGCAGAGATTTACGGCGCGATAGAGCGCGAGGATATCAGAGGCCCCCGCGGAGAGAGGGTGAAGCTTGAGATGTTCTGCCACGGCGCTCTGTGTATGGCTGTGTCGGGGAAGTGCTATCTGAGTCTTCACGAGATGAATTCGAGCGCCAACAGGGGTGCCTGCACCCAGATATGCCGCCGTGGCTATATGCTGACCGATATGGAGACCCAGGATGAACTGGCGGTAGAAAACAAGTATATCATGTCGCCCAAGGACTTGAAGACGATTCACTTCCTGAACAAGATGATAGATGCCGGGGTGAGGGTGTTCAAGATCGAGGGCCGTGCGCGCGGTCCGGAGTATGTCAAGCTGACAGTCGAGGCTTATTCGCGTGCTGTCGAGGCTATATGCGAGGGGACTTATACGGAGGAGAAGATTGCCGGGTGGGACGAGAGTCTGGCCAAGGTGTTCAACCGTGGGTTCTGGGATGGCTATTATCTGGGCCAGCGCCTGGGTGAGTGGTCGTCGAAGTATGGGTCGTCTGCTACGAGGGTCAAGAGGTATATCGCCAAGGGTGTGAGGTATTATCCGAAGCTGGGTGTGGGCGAGTTCCGCATGGAGGCCGGTGAGCTGCATCCGGGCGACGAGGTGGTGATCACCGGTCCGGACACCGGCGCTATCATCATGAAGGTGGATGAGCTGCGCCTGGAGTATGACCCCGTGGATGTGGTGAAGAAGGGTGAGGCTTTCTCGCTCAAGGTGCCGCGCAAGATCAGGCCTTCCGACAGGATGTATCTGTGGGAGGAGGTCTCGAACTGATGTGCGTGGATGTATATTGATATGACGAGAGCGCCGGGCTGCTGATGCTGTCCCGGCGCTCTTGTATACTCTTGTATATATGTATGTGTGTGGGGGTGTGTCGGCGGTGTTTTTATTCTTCGATGGTGCCGAGTTCGCGTATGGAGCCTGTGAGGGGGTTGAAGTGGAGGTAGGAGGGTGATTTCTTGGATGTGAACAGTGATGGGTCGAGGCCGAAGACTACGCCGTATTGTGCTACTTCGAATGTGGAGTCGAATAGTGTGGCGTTGTCGTAGCTGACGGTGACCTGTGCTGTTCCGGGTATGCGGTAGGCGAGTCCTCCTTTGGGGAATGTCCTGGGGGTGCCCTTGTCGGTGAGCGGGAGCTCGCCTGTGGTGAGCGGTGTGACTGAGACGTAGATGGGTGCTCCTGAGAGGTCGTCGGGGCTGACGAGTCCGGCTGTCTGTGACAGACGGGCGAATATGGAGCGTGTGGGCTGTCCTTCAAGTGGTACCGGGACTGTGAATGTGCGTACTTCGACTGATGTCTGCTCTGTTCCGAGGAACATTGCGGTGAGTGCTTCTTCCTGTGAGTTTATCTGGTCGAGTGCGAGTTTCATTGCTGCTCCGTCGGATGGCATTCCGTCGGCTTGTCCCGATATTATGTCGTTGCGGACGTTGCGGAGTTCGTAGATTTTTGCTGCGGCGAGTTGTGCGCGTTTTGCCGAGGATTTGCTCTGGATCATGTCGGGTGTCACGGCTCTTTTTGCTTCGGGGCGTTCGAGTATCGTTGGCTGTGGCGCGACTGCTGCGGGGAGTGCTGCAAGCTGTGTTTCGGGGGTGTATTCTTCGTCGTTGACTGCTACGGGGAATTCTGAGCCTGTGATTGTGATGGATGGCGAGCCTGATCCCTTGAGTGTGACGAGGTATCGCTGGTCTTCGTCGGCATAGGCCGAGGGGTTGACCACGACGTCTGTTATCGTGTAGGATACTGATGGGTTGAGCACCGGGGCGTCGGCGAGGTATTTCTCGGCGTAGCGTGCGAATTCTCCGGGTGTCTTGACGGTCTTACGTGCTGCCACGGTGACTTTGAATTCGGTGAGCGGGAGGGTGTATATCAGTCCGTATTCGTTGTCCTTTGTGGCTGTGAGTTTCGTAGTCTTCTGGGCTGTCGCCGAGATGACGGCGAGTGCCGCGAGGGATAGAATAATGAGATGTTTTTTCATCGTCGTAGAGAGGGGATGATGTGTTTTATTTCATGATTGATTTTATGGCTTTGCCTGTTGCTGCGGCGATGTCGAGCGCTGAGAGTCCGTATTCTCCCTCGGTCTCGGCGGCAATCTCTCCGGCGAGTCCGTGGATGTATACTCCCGCCACTGATGCTGCCTCGGGTTTGTAGCCTTGGGCGAGGAGTGATGTTATTATTCCTGTGAGTACGTCTCCGCTTCCGGCTGTGGCCATGGCTGCTGTTCCGGTGGAGTTGAAGAATACTTTTCCGTCGGGGCGTATTGTGGCTGTGTAGTGTCCTTTCAGGACTATTATTACGCGGTATTTGTGGGCTACCTCGATTGCTTTGAGGAGGCGTGCTTCGGCTGATGTCTGTGTTCCGAAGAGTCGGTCGAATTCGCCGGGGTGGGGTGTGAGTATGCTCCCGGGTGCTATGTGGTCGATGAGTCCCGGTGTGCGTGATATTATGTTGAGTGCGTCGGCATCGAGTACCATCGGTTTCTTGACGGTCTTGATGAGTGTCTCGAGTGCTCCTCGTGTGGCGTCGTTGACTCCTATTCCGGGTCCGGCTCCGATGGCTGTCCATCCAAACCGTGGTGTCATGTCGGATATAACGATTTCGTTCGGGTCGGGTGAGAAGAGTGCTTCGGGGACCTGGCTCTGTATGATCGAGAATCCGCATCTTGGTGAGTGGACTGAGACTTTTCCGGCTCCGCTACGGAGTGCTCCCCGGGCGGCCATGACTGCTGCTCCCATCATTCCGTAGCATCCGGCTATGATGAGTGCGTGTCCGTAGTCGGCTTTTGATGAGAATGGTTTGCGCGGCTGGAGTACTGCCCGTATGTCGTCGCGCTCGACGAGGTAGAATTTTGTGAGTGTCTCCTCGGCTGCTCGTTTGCTGAGCCCGATGTCGATTAGTTTCCATTCTCCGACGAGGTCGGCGTTGTCGGCGATGAAGAATGCGAGTCTTGGGAACTGGACTGTCATTGTGACTGTCGCGTGGACTACGTCTCGTCCGATTACACGTGCGTTCCAGTCGCCGAACATTCCGGATGGTATGTCGATTGATACTACGTCGGCACCGCTTTCGGATATGTTTCGCGCGAGTGTCTTGAATCCTCCTTCGAGGGGATCGCGCAGTCCTGTTCCGAAGAGTCCGTCGATTACAAGATGGCGTGGTGTGAGAACCGGCAGCTCGGCGCGGTCGATGATTTCGACGAGGTTTACGTCGTGGTGTTCGAGCAATTCCCGCTTTGCTGTGCGACAGTCGCGCGAGAGTGAGTTGCCGTTGAAGTTGAAGAGGAGTATCAGTGGTTTGAACCCGGCCTCGATGAGGAGCTTTCCCACAATAAGTGCGTCGGCTCCGTTGTTGCCTGAGCCGGCGAATATTACGGTGGGTGTTGTCGGGGTCCATCGTGAGAGTATTTCGCTCACAACACCTTCGGCAACTCTGTGTATCAACTCTATTGAGCTGACACCTTCCTGCTCGATGGTGAAGCGGTCGATATTTCGTATATTTTCGGTAGTGAATATTTTCATAAGTGGCAGAAAGGAAAAAATATCCCGCGCAAAGATAATGAAAAATTCGCGTTTTATTGCTATTTTTGTGTATGATTACAGTATCTATCGTGACATACCATACGCCGGACGATGAACTGTCGGGATGTCTTAGATGCCTTGAGAGCGACCTGGTGAAGCGGGTGTATGTGGTGGATAATTCTCGTAGCCGGAGCACTCGTGATATTGTCGAGGGTGTCGGCAAGGGGGTGTATATCCCGTCGGACAATGTGGGTTATGGCGCGGGCCATAATCAGGCTCTCCGCCGTGTGATGGATGAGGGGGAGGCGGATTATCACCTGGTGATGAATTCGGATATAGAGTTTGACAGCGATATCCTGGGTAAGATAGCGGAGTATATGGACGGTCGACGTGATGTGGGTGCTTTGCAGCCGCTGGTGTATTCGCCCGGTGGTGAGAGGCAGTATACGTGTCGTGCTCTTCCTCGTCCGGCCGATGTGTTTGCGCGCCGGTTTCTTCCCCGAGGATGGTTTGCCGAGAGCCGTGACGCGTATCTGCTGAAGTATCTTGACCCTTCGCTGACGTGGAATGTGCCCTATCACCAGGGGAGTTTCATGTTTCTGAGAGTGAGCGCTCTGAAGGTGGCGGGGCTTTTTGATGAGCGTTTTTTCATGTATCCCGAGGATATTGACCTGACACGCAGGATTCACCGCCATTTTCTCACTGTGATGTGGCCCGGGGCAAGCATTGTCCATGCCCACAGGGCTGAGTCGTATAAGTCGCTGAAGATGATGCGCATCCATGCGTGGAACATGGTGAAGTATTTCAATAAGTGGGGGTGGCTGAGGGATGATGAGAGAGATGAGTTCAACAGGGGTATAAGGCCTGTCTAACTGTAGAGTCTTCGGGCTACAAGTATGAAGGCCCGGCGTCCGAGATAGCTGAGGAGGATGCCGAGGCGGTTTTTGAGCCTGACGCGGGGGTTGAATAGCGAGGCGCGCCTCAGGGATCTCACTGTTTTCCAGCATTCGTCTTGCAGGTCTGAGTAGGTGTGGCCCGAGGGGTCGTGGATGGACATGAGCGCGAACATATTGAAGGAGGCGCTGAGATGGCGGTCGCGGGCTGCTGGCAGGAGTTCGGGGCAGGCTGAGTGGACCAGCTGTTGGATGTCGGCTGTGACGCGGAGCACGTCGAGGCGTGCCGGGGAGAATGTGTGGATGAAGCTTGAGGGGTTGGGACGGTAGTAGTATACGGGGGTGTCTGTGACGGCTATGTGGCGCGACGCGAGACACAGACGGCTGAAGAATTCCAGATCCTCATACCATATTCCCTCGCGGAAGCGCACTTTGTGAAGAATCTCCCGTGTGTATAGTTTGCCGCAGGCCGAGGTGTTGACTCTGTTCTGATAGAGGCCGTCGGCAAGGGCTTCGAGGCCCGACATCACTCTTGTGGCGGCTTTATGTGTGGCCGCGGGCGGGGCGGGTGAGGCCGAGAGCTGTGCGGTGACAACGTCGGTGTCGTTGCCGAGATTCGACAGGAGTATGGACAGGGCGTTGGGGAAGAGGCGGTCGTCGGCATCAAGAAAGGTGATGTAGTGTCCGTTTGCCCGGTCGAGGCCGAAGTTGCGGGCGGCCGATAGTCCGCCGTTTGGTCGTCTGGCCAGGCGGATGCGTCGGTCGCGGGCGGCATAGCTTTCTGCCAGCAGTGGCGTGGAGTCGGTGGAACCGTCGTCCACTACCACTGCTTCCCAGTCGGTGAAGTCCTGGGCTATGAGGCTGTCGAGGCAGTCGGCTATGAATGTGGCGGCGTTGTAGGCCGGAATTATTACGGATATCATTTCTTTCCGGTGGCTCCGGTTGTGGCGTCGGCTGTGCGTTTGAGTTCGAAGCCTGCTGTGAGGCCGTCATACTGGTTGAGGAGTGTTGACGCTCCCTTGACTGTGGTGCTGCTCGAGAGGGCGCTGACTTTCTGGATGATGGACATGAGACGCGATACGTCGAATGTGAGTTCCATCGCGTTGGAGCCGTTGAGCTGTATGTAGGCGTTCATTGAGCCGAGGCTGATTGTCTTGAAGGCCTGGAAGTTGAAGATGTATAGGCCCGACTCCTTGTCGTGGGTTATGGTGCCGTTGAGTGTGGCGCGTGTCTTGAATGTGAATGTGGAGTCGGCGTTGATGGTGAGGATGAGTTTGTCGAGACCTGCTGTCTTGTAGTAGGGTGCGAGTTTGCTCTCTATGTTGGTGGCGGCTGCTGCGCCTCCGGCTTTCAGAAGGAGGTTGTCGCTCTTGAATGATACGGCGGGCGATTTGTAGGCCCATGTTCCGGACAGTTTCTCGATGGATGCTCCGGAGTTGCCGAATCCGAGTGCGCCCGCCACTCCCGAGATGAGGTCGCCGAGACCTCCTGAGCCTGAGTTTGCGGAGTCGTCGCCCGAGTTGGAGGTTGATGTGTTTTTTGAGAGCCCTCTGAGCAGGTCGCCGAGTCCGCCGGCCGACTGTGCGTAGGCGGATGTCGATGTCGTGATGATGAGTGTGAGGAGTAGTGCGATAATCTTTTTCATTGCGTTTGATGTGCTTAGCGGCTTGCCGCGGGGTGATGATTTATGAGAGGGGGCAACGACCCTCTATGTGTGTGCCGTTGCCCCCCAGGATGGAGTGTCTTTTACATTGCGAATGCGTTGAATCCGCCGTCGACAACGGCTACTGTGCCGGTGACGAACGATGATGCATCGGAGATGAGATACTGGATGGTGCCGCAAAGCTCTTCGGGTTTTCCAAAGCGCTTGAACGGTGTCTGGCGTATCACTGATTCTCCGCGTGCTGTGAGGGAGCCGTCGGGGTTGGTGAGGAGTGCCCGGTTCTGGTTGGTGACGAAGAATCCGGGTGCGATGGCGTTGACGCGTATTCCGGGTGTGAATTTGGTTGCTACCTCGTTGGCCATGAAGGCTGTGAAGTTGGATATTCCGGCCTTTGCGGCTGCGTAGCCACATACTCGGGTGATGGGGCGGAATGCTGCCATCGACGAGAAGTTGATGATGGATCCCTTTCCGGCCTCTACCATGGGGCGCAGGAATACCTGTGTGGGGATTACTGTGCCTGTGAGGTTGAGGTCGAGCACTGTGCGGAATGCGTCGACCTTGAGGTCGAAGAAGTTTCCTTCGGGCGCGATCACTGCTCCTGCCATATTGCCTCCGGCGGCGTTGAGGAGGGCGTCGACGCGTCCGTAGCGGGCGATGATTTCGTCGCAGTTCTCCTGGACTTTAGCTTCGTTCATGACGTCGGTGACGAGGAACATTGCTTCGCCTCCCTGTGCTTTTATTTCGTCGACGATGGCGTCTCCCTCGTCCTTGCGGCGGCCGAGAAGAACCACCTTTGCGCCTTGTGTGGCGAGGTATTCAGCTATGCAGCGGCCGAGCACACCGGTGCCTCCGGTGATGACTACGACCTGGTCTTTTACTGAGAAAAGCTCATTCATGATCTTGTGGGATAAATATATGGGTGTTGTTGAGGATGGATTGTTCTATTTGTTGCGGAGTGTTGCCATTACGCCGTCTATCTGTCCGAGGGCGAGCATACGTCCGTGGAATGAGTAGCCGGCGTTGTAGCCCATCTTTTCATCGCCGAGCATGAGTTCGGCGTGGTCTACACGCATGGGTATGCCGGGGTTCTTTTCCTCGAAGATCCGGACTACCTCTATGAGGCGCGGGTCGAGGTGGCTTGATTCTTTGAAGTCGCCTCCGGGAAGAGTCTTGCAGATGCGGATGTGGGCGAAGTGGGTGTTTGCCGCATACTTGCGTGCGAGTTCCACCACGTCGTTGTGTGCTCCGGCACTGAGAGATCCGGCGCAGAATGTGAGTCCGTTGTGAGGGTCGGGCACTGCGTCGAGGAATGCGCGGATGTCGGCGTCGCAGGTTACTATGCGTGGCAGGCCGAGGATGGGACGTGGGGGATCGTCGGGGTGTACGCACATATTGATGTCGTATTCGCGGCAGACCGGCATTATGGCGTTGAGGAAGTAGGCCATGTTTTCGCGCAGGCGGTTGGCGTCGATGCCGTCGTAGAGCTTGAGGAGCTCGCGGAATTTGCTTACGGGGTCGAGGTCGGCCTCGGAGATGTTGCCATTGACGAATCCCTGTGTCTTGACGATGATGTTTTCGACGAGTCTCTTCTCTCCCTCGGGTGTCATTCCGGCCTTGATTTCCTCCATGCGCTTCAGGGTGTCTTCGTCGTAGTCCTTCTCCGCACCTTCGCGTTTGAGGATGTGGATGTCGAAGTAGGCGAACTCACCCATGTTGAAGTAAAGGTTGGAGGTGCCGTTGGGGTTGGGATAGTCGAGTGTGGTGCGTGCCCAGTCGAGCACCGGCATGAAGTTGTAGCATATGGTGCGGACTCCTGCTTTTCCGAGGTTTCGGAGGCTCTCCTTGTAGTTTTCTATGAGTTGGTCGCGGTCGGGTCCGGCATATTTTATTGACTCTGAAACTGGCAGGCTCTCCACGACGCTCCATCTCAGGCCGTGGTCTTCGATGTAGGTCTTCATTTTCTCCACCTCTTCGAGGGTCCAGATCTCGCCGTTGGGGATGTGGTGGAGGGCGGTGACTATTCCCTCTACTCCGATCTGGCGGAGCATATCGAGTGTGATTTTGTCGTTGGGTCCGAACCAACGCCATGTTTTTTCCATAAAGAACAGTTGATTAAGGTGGGTGATTAAGGAAAAAGAGGATGTATCAAAATCGTGAGAAATTCTGATACACCCTCTTTGTGTCGTTGTCTTTTTCTGACGGAATCAGACTCCGCGTGTCACTATTTGCGGGCGTCGGCTACGTAGCCGAGTGCTTCGCGGCACTTGTCGGCAACATACTGCCAATCCTGTGCGGCTACGCGGTCTTTGGGGAAAAGCTTGGAGCCCATTCCCACGCAGAAGCATCCGGCCTTGATCCAGCCTTCGATGTTTTCGCGTGTGGGTTCTACGCCGCCGGTTACCATGATCTTGGACCAGGGCATGGGTGCCATGAATCCCTTGATGAATTTCGGGCCGAGGACGTCGCCGGGGAAGCATTTGCAGAGGTCGCATCCGGTCTCCTGGGCTGCGCCGATTTCGCTGACGGTGCCGCATCCGGGTGTGTAGGGGATGAGGCGACGGTTGCAGATGCGTGATACTTCGGGGTTGAAGAGCGGGCCTACTACGAAGCAGGCGCCGAGCTGGATATAGAGAGCGGCAGTGGCGGGATCGACTACCGAGCCTACGCCCATGGCCATTTCAGGGCATTCCTTTGCGGCGAATTTCACCACTTCGGCGAATACTTCGTGGGCGAAGTCGCCACGGTTGGTGAACTCGAAGGCACGGATGCCACCCTCATAGCAGGCTTTTACAACCTGCTTGGCCACTTCTGCGTCCTTGTGGTAGAAGACGGGCACAACGCCGGTCTCGCCCATCTTGGCGAGAACTGCGGTTTTGTCAAATTTTGCCATAATTAGGTAAGTTTAAGGTTCGATTGATTGTCACAAAGGTAGTAACTTTTTCCGAGTTGGAAAAGTTAAGAAAAATAATTCTGTCGACGGTGTCTTTGGCGGAGTGTGAAAAATTACTGCCGTCCGACGGCGTTTGTGGCGTCGCGGACGGCAGTGATGGTGTGTTGCGGTGCTGAGCGGTCTATCTGGCGAGGAGGCGCAGCGGCGTGGGATGCTCGCGTGTGGTGAGCAGATATACTCCGTCGGGGAGTGTTAGCTCCATGTCGGTGTCGATGACGGGGAGTGTCATGACGAGGCGTCCGGCCATGTCGTAGATGCGTCCGTCGGTCTGCGGTTCGGAGCACTGGAGCCTGATGACTCCCGGATAGCTCGTGGCTGTGAGGGGACGGTCGGTTTCAAGTCCGGGGAGTCCGCTGTGGGCCACGAAGACTACGTTGCTCTGGGGTGAGCGGAATCCGAGGCGTACGCTCTGGACCGTGTAGCTCTCGCTGTCGGAGGCGTCGAATCCGTGTACTTCGGTGGTTGTGCTCTCTCCGTCGAGCTCGGTCTCCTCAACCAGTGTGTTTCCGGCTGTGTAGCGTGTGCGTGTGAGGATGTATGCGTCGATTATCTCGGGTGCTGAGCTCCACGATGCGGTGTAGCTGTCGGCTGTGATGTCGGCTGCTTCGTAGGCTGTGAGAGCCGAGAGCGAGGGCTCGGGGAAGGCCTGTCCGCGGAAGTTGACGTAGATGCTTCCTGTGAGGCCGCCGTCATAGACGAGTATGCGGGCATTGTGTTCGCCCGGGCTTGTGGGTGTGTAGGTCACCTGGAGGTAGTATCCTGTCGAGGCGTTGACGAGGCGGCTGTCGATGGTTGTGGATGATATGGAGAACATCTCTTTGTTCTCGCCTCCGAGACGGAGGGACAGTGAGCCTGTGAGGTTCTCTCCCTTGAAGAAGAACTGTGAGGAGATGCTCTGTCCGACGGCTACCTGTCCGAAGTCGAGAGTTGTCTCGGGGACGGGAGCTGTGAGGATGGGGTCGCCTGTCCCCGGCGCTCCGCCTCCTGTCTCGAAGCTTTCACCTATCTTGTTGCCCCAGATGTATTCGGCAAGGTCAGGGAAGTCGATGAAGGGGTTGCGGTTGTTCTGGTAGCCATACACTATATCGTTGCGTTCCAGCTCTTTCTGGCTCACACCGTCCTCGCGTGCCCACTTGAGGAGCAGGTCGATGGCCCAGTTTGTGAGTGTGGGATAGTCGTTCTGCTGCACCATCCACAGGTATTTGCTTGCCCATGTGAGGTTGGAGTAGCAGGTGGCCATGTAGAAGTAGGTTCGGGCGAAGTCGCCTTTGTATTCGTCGTCGGGCTCGAAGACGTATTGCGCGCCTCCTCCCTGTCCGCTGACGGGGTAGCCCACGCGGCTGACGTTGTTGTCAAACTTCACCTTGTCGCTGACCTCTCCGAGCGGATAGTTGCTTTTGGCCTGGTTGGCCGGACCGTCGGACGGATAGAGGTGGTTGAGGTCTATGTAGGCCGGTGTTGACTGGTTGCCTCCCCACCAGCTTTTGGGGAATGCGTGTTCGCGGTTGAGGCCCGAGAATGACGGGATGTGGCGCACGACGTTGGAGTACATATCCCACCAGCGGTCCGACTCGGGATACACGTCGGTCTGCTGGAAGTATTTCGGAAGGTCGGAATAGGAGGATATGGTGGTGTGGGGGTTTATGATTTCGTGGACGGCCTGTTTGAGCTCTGCTCCGGTCTTGCCGTTCAGCCGGGTGTAGTATCCGTCGGGTATGTCGGCGTGTGCCCCGAGAGCGGCGATTGTTCCGCCCAGGAGGAGAGTGAGGACTTTTTTCATAACGCTTGAATGGGGTGGGGGAGTCAGTGTTTGAGTTCTACTTTCTGTGTTGGAGGAAGTGTGTTGTTGCGCTCGGCCACTGTGTCGGTGACTTCGTGGGCCAGGTGTGCGAATGCGTGTCCTGTGACTGAGTCGGTCATTGCGATTGGCTGTCCGGCATCACCCGAGTCGGCTATGGAGGCTACGAGCGGTATCTGTGTGAGCAGGCGCACTCCGAGCTTCTCGGCCAGTCTGATTCCTCCTTCGCGTCCAAAGATGTAGTATCTCTCGTCGGGGTGTTCGGCCGGTGTGAAGTAGGCCATGTTTTCCACGAGTCCGAGGATGGGCACGTTGACTTTCTCGTCGGTGAACATTGCTATTCCCTTTCGGGCGTCGGCGAGGGCTACCTCCTGGGGTGTTGTGACCACGACGACTCCGGTCATTGCGAGTGTCTGCACGAGTGTGAGGTGGATGTCGCTTGTTCCGGGCGGCATATCGATGAGGAAGTAGTCGAGCTCGCCCCAGTCGGCCTCGGCGATGAGCTGTTTAAGGGCGTTGGAGGCCATTGACCCGCGCCATAGCACGGCTTTGTCTTTGTCGACGAGGAATCCGATGGAGAGGACTTTCACTCCGTAGCGTTCGATGGGTATGATGAGGTTTCGTCCGTCTACTTCGTGGATGAAGAGCTGCTCGTCTTCGATGCCGAACATCTTGGGCACTGAGGGTCCGAAGATGTCTGCGTCGAGCAGTCCCACTCGGTAGCCTTCGCGGGCGAGGGCCACGGCGAGGTTGGCGGCTACGGTGGATTTGCCCACTCCTCCCTTGCCCGACGACACTCCTACGATGTTTTTCACTCCCGGGAGCACCGGGGCGGTCTTTGGCTGTGCGGGACGGCGTGATGCGGTGTTGACGGTTACCTTCACCTCGGGTGAGATGTAGGTGTGAATGGCTGTCTCGGCTGCTTTTACCACCGATTTCATGAAGGGGTCGGTGGGTTTGTCGAAGATTATTGAGAATGAGACGGTGTCGCCGTCGATGCGTATGTCGTCGGCCACCATTTCGGCCTCGACGAGGTTCTTTCCGTTGCCTGGATAGCGCACGGTTGAGAGTGCCTCGGTGATGAGAGCGGGATAGAGCTGCATAGTGTGAATGAAAACGTGAGTGAAAATTAGTTCTGAACTGTTAACGCCCGAAGCCGGCGGAGTGTTCAGACCTTTGACGGAGGTTTTTCAGAATCCCTGCAGTGTGCCGCGTCCGAATGAGCGGTATGTGTCCGGCTCGATGTCGACGTCGGGCTCGGAGAGCACTGTTCCTTCGGGAATCTGCCAGGCTATGTATTTGCTGGGGATGCCTCTCGAGAGCCATTGCTGCTCGTAGTAGGTGGTGATTGGCGGTACTTCTGAGCTGAGGGGTGAGTGGTAGAGGTCGTCGGTGGCCGCGAGGAGTGGGAGTGAGTTGTGGGCTATCATGGCCATGGTGTAGGCATAGAGGAAAGGGGAGTCGGTCTTGAGCCTTATCACTCCTCCCGGGGCGAGTACGCGACGGTAGATGTTGAGGAAGTGGGTGCCTGTGAGCCTCTTGTTGACCTTGCGCATCTGCGGGTCGGGGAATGTGATCCATATCTCCGAGACTTCCGCTGGGGCGAAGAACTCCGGGAGAAGGTGGATGGAGGTGCGCAGGAAGGCTACGTTGTCGAGGCCTTCGTCGTTGACCTGTCGGGCTCCGGTCCACATACGTGCTCCCTTTATGTCTATTCCGATGAAGGAGCGTGAGGGATATAGCCGCCCCATTCCGACGGCATATTCTCCTTTTCCACATCCGAGCTCGAGCGTGAGGGGGCGTTTGTGTGCGCCGAACACCTCGGTGTCCCACCTTCCGCGCAGCGGACAACCGCCGCTGTCGCGAAGGGTGGCGAAGGGATATTGGTAGACGCATTCAAGCGTCTCCATATCGGCGAATTTCTTGAGCTTGTTCTTGCCCATGTCAGTTCTTCTTTCCGGCACGGCGCTGCTGCTCTCGTAGCATTGCCTGCTGCTGTTTCTGAGCTTCTTCGAGTTTCTGTGCCATCCAGCCTTTCTTTTTGGGCTTTTTGGCGTTCTCGGCCATCTTGGCGCGCATCTTGTCTTCGCTCACGAGCTTGCGGAAGATGAATGTCATGGCGATGGTGATGAGAAGCGAGAGGAAGTAGTAGTAGCTCAGGCCTGCGGCGTAGTTGTTGAAGATGAATAGGAACATCACCGGCATGAGGTACATCATCCATTTCATTCCGGGCATTCCGGATGAGGCCTGTGTCTGCATATTGAGGTAGGTGTAGCCGATGTTGGTTACTGTCATGAGCAGACAGAAGAGGGAGATGTGATTGCCGAATGTTGACGAGATGAAGGGGATGTTGGCGGTCCAGGATATGATGGCGTCGGGCGCCGCGAGGTCCTTGGCCCAGAGGAATGACTCACCTCTCAGCTCGATGGCTGAGGGGAAGAACCAGAACATGGCCACGAGCACGGGCATCTGCAGGAGCATGGGGAGGCAGCCCGACATGGGGTTGGCTCCGGCACGCGAGTAGAGCGCCATGGATTCGGTGGAGCGTTTCATGGCGTTCTCCTGTCCGGGATACTTGTCGTTGATGGCCTTCAGCTCGGGTGCGAGAAGTCGCATACGGGCCTGTGAGATGAGGCTCTTGTAGGTGAAGGGGTAGAGGATTATCTTGATGAAGATGGTGAGGAGCAGGATGATGATGCCGTAGTTGGAGATGAAGCTTCCGAGGAAGGAGAAGACGGGGATGACGATGAGGGTGTTGATCCAGCGGAAGATGGGCCAGCCGAGGGGGATGAGCTTGGTGAGGTGCATATTCTCCTCGGGGAACACGTTTTTCTCGACATCCTTCATGAGGGGGTAGGAGTTGGGTCCGAGGTACATCACGAAGGAGGCGGGGTTGGCGAGTGACGAGGAGTAGTCGACAGTGAGGGCTACGTCCATTTCCTTGATGAAGTCGGGGTTTTCCTTAAGCTCGCGGCTTTCGAGGTTGGCTGCGGCGAAGTTGGAGCGTGCCATGAGTACGGCCGAGAAGAACTGGTTCTTGCAGCTTACCCATTTCAGACGCTGTGTGATTTCCTTGCTGTCCTCGCCGTTTTCGGAGAGGTTGTCGACATCGCCGTCGGCAAACATATAGTAGAGTGCGGAGTTGCGCTCTTCAAAGACGCGTCCTGCCTCGAGGCGGCGCATACGCTGGCTCCAAGTGAAGTCCATCGTGGCCACCGAGGTCGGGATGACTGACTGCATACCCTGCTGTACGATGTCGATGTTGACCATGTAGCTGTCCTCGGGGAGTGTGTATCGTATGCCCCATGCTGCTCCGTCGCCAAGGTCGAGGCCCATGAATACTGTGGAGTCGTTCTCCTGGACGGGTGTGAAGTAGAATTCTCGGGTGTCGAATCTCTGTGTGGCCGATGTGAGCGTGAATCCGTAGGAGTCGGTCGCAGGGGCCAGAAGGGTGACTGCTGTGGAGTCGTAGCTGTTGTAGTCGCGGAGTGTTGCGCGCGAAATGACGCCTCCCTTGTTGGAGAGGTCGAGCGAGAGGTATTTGTTCTCAAGCTTGAGTGTGACGCTGTCGCCTGAGAGGTAGTGGGCGAATCCTTTGTAACGAGCTGCCGTGGCGAGTCCCTGGCGGAGGTTGGCCATTGCTGTGGCTGCGAGCGAGGGTTTCATCGAGGCTGTCTCGTTGGCCAGGAGCGAGGCTACGGCTACGGACTGGTTGTCGGCTTCGACTGTGCCTGTCACGGAGCCTGTGGCATCGACTTTGAGGTTGATTTTGTCTACCTTAAGGGTGGAAACATGGGTGGCGGTGTCGGTGTGGCCGAGCTCGCGCACTGTCGCGGCTATCTGAGCGATTTCGGATGGCGAGACCGAGTCGAGTTTGATCAGGCCCGGGTCGGCGGCTTTCCGGGCGGCTTCGGCTTCGATGCGTTCTTTCTCGGCGCGTTGGCGTTCCAGCTCTTCCTTTGAGGGCTGGTTGAGATACATGAAGCCAAAAATCACAAGGCCCATCAGCAGCAGGCCCGTCAGAGTGTTTCTATCCATCAGTTGTTTTGTTCTTTTTCTTGCTTATAGTTTATGGCGTTTTTGACGAAATCCATGAAGAGTGGAGAGGGGGAGAGGACGGTGGAGGAGTATTCGGGGTGGTACTGTGTGCCGATGAACCAGCGCAGTGCCGGAATCTCGACTACTTCCACGAGGTGTGTGTCGGGGTTCTGGCCCACACACTGCATACCGGCTGCCTCGAATCGGGCGCGGTAGTCGTTGTTGAATTCGAATCGGTGGCGGTGGCGCTCTTCGACCGAGGTGGCTCCGTAGGCTGCTGCTGCGCGCGAGCCTTGGCGGAGGTCACACCGGTAGGCTCCGAGCCGCATGGTGCCTCCCATGTTGTGGATGCTTTTCTGCTCCTCCATGAGGTCGATTACGTTGTCGGGGGTGGCGTGGTCCATCTCGGTGGAGTTGGCCTCGCGTAGCCCGAGGACGTTGCGTGCAAATTCGATGACCATGCACTGCATACCCAGGCATATGCCGAATGTGGGGATGTCGTGTGTGCGGCACCACTCGAGGGCTGTGAACTTGCCTTCGATACCGCGCTGGCCGAACCCGGGTGCGATTATCACTCCGTCGAGGCCGCTGAGCTGTGAGTCGACGTTGGCGGGATTGACTTTCTCGGAGTGGATGTAGCGCAGGTCGAGTTTGTGGCCCATGTAGGTGGCTGCCTGGAAGAGGGCTTCGTTGATGCTTTTGTAGGCATCCTGCAGCTCTACGTATTTTCCCACAAGTCCGATGGTGACTTTCTCTGTGGCTGAGTCCATGCGCGAGAGGAATTCCTTCCAGGGTCCCAGGTCGGGCTCGCCGACGGGGTTGATTCCTACCTTTCGGAGCACTATCTCGTCGAGGTGCTGGGAGTGCATGAGCATGGGAACTTTGTAGATCGAGGAGGCGTCGCGGCTTTCGACTACGGCGTCGGGAGAGACGTTGCAGAACTGTGCTATCTTGCGGCGCACTGATGCGGGCACTTCGTGTTCTGTGCGGAGCACGAGCACGTCGGGCTGTATGCCGAGGTGCTGGAGTTCTTTGACGGAGTGCTGTGTCGGTTTGGTCTTCAGTTCCTTTGCTGCGGCGATATAGGGGACGTAGGTGAGGTGTATGCAGAGGCAGTCGTTCTCGAGCTCCCAGCGCAGCTGGCGGACGGCTTCGAGGAATGGAAGGCTTTCGATGTCGCCCACGACTCCTCCGATTTCGGTGATCACGAAGTCGTATTGCCCTGTCTTGCCGAGGGCCATCACGTTGCGCTTGATTTCGTCGGTGATGTGGGGTATGATCTGTACGGTCTTTCCCAGATAGTCGCCGCGCCGTTCCTTGTCGATGACGCTCTGGTAGATGCGTCCCGTGGTGACGTTGTTGGCACGTGTTGTGCGGATGTTTGTGAACCGTTCGTAGTGTCCGAGGTCAAGGTCGGCCTCGTGTCCGTCAACGGTTACGTAGCACTCTCCGTGCTCGTAGGGGTTGAGGGTTCCTGGGTCGATGTTGATGTAGGGGTCGAACTTCTGAATGGTGACACGGTAGCCTCTTGCCTTGAGCAGGCAGGCCAGTGATGAGGAGATAATGCCCTTTCCGAGCGATGATACCACTCCTCCGGTCACAAATAGGTATTTTGTTTCCACGCCGGTGATTGATTTAAAACGCAAAATTACAAAAAAATGCCCAAGTCAAGCACACTCGGAGTAGTTTTTATGAAAAATGGTGTGAAGGAGTGCGGTAAAGGAGGGTGGAAGTGAGAAGAAGGGCCGAAGAATCCGCGGAATGATGTCGGGTGTGAGTGGTTCCGCGGCGCTTCGGCCTGTGTGGGGTTGTTTTGTGTGTCCGGGTGAGGGTCAGGATAGCAGCCTGCGTATTTTTTTCTCGTCGTCGGCGAGTTGCGACTTGAGCTTTCCTGTGGATTCGAAGCGTCGTTCGGGGCGCAGATAGTCGACGAATTCCAATGTGATTTCCTCGTCGTAGATGTATCCCTCGAAGTCAAATATGTGGGCTTCGATGGATATTGCGCGTGATGAGTCGGAGGTGTCGGTCACGGTGGGTCGGTAGCCTATGTTGACCATGGCTCCGCGACGCACTCCGTCGGGGGTGACCACGCGGGCTGCGTAGACTCCGGTCTTTGGTATGAGTGCTGCGGGCTCCACGGGCTGTATGTTGGCCGTAGGGTAGCCTATGGTGCGTCCGAGGTGTTGGCCGTCCACCACTTTTCCTCGCAGGGTATAGGGTGTTCCGAGCATACGGGCCGCCTCGGCCGGACGGCCTGCCATGAGGTGTCGGCGGATGGCCGATGAGCTTACGGGTGAGCCTTCGCCGCGATATTCCGGTGCCTGGATTACGTCGACTCCGATGCTCTGGCCTATGGCGCGGTAGTGGTCGAGTCCTTCCACTCCGTCGTGGCCGAAGCGGTTGTTGAATCCCAGGACGAGGGCGTCGATTCCAAACCGGCGATGTAGCATGGAGAGGAATTCACGTGCCGACATACGCCGCAGCGATTCGTTGAAACTGAGGAGTATCACGTCGTCGGCTCCCGATTCGCCCAGGAGTCCGACACGGTCTTCGAGCGACATGAGGAGGGAGGGTGCTTCGAGAGGTCTGACGAGCGACAGGGGGTGGCGCGAGAAGGTGACGACCGAGGGGGTGAGGCCTCGACCTTTTGCCTCGATTCGGAGATAGTCGAGCAGGAATCGGTGGCCTGCATGAACGCCGTCATACATCCCCACGGCAGCTATGCGTCGTGCCGAGGTGTCGGATTTGGTTATCAGTCTCATAGTTTCTGTCGGGTGGGCGAGGTTTGGGTTCGGTTACTATACAACAACGTATTGTCAGCCCTGAGGGTTTTCGGTGAGGTATTGTTTGAGTATGTCGGTGAACTCGGCTCCGACGGGCACGTGGACGGCCTTGAATCCGGCGTCACGTGCGGCCTCGACGTTGGCGGCAGAGTCGTCGAAGAAGAGTGTCTCGTCGCCGTCTATTCCGCAGTTTTTGCGTGTGTAGTCGAATATTTCGCGGTCGGGTTTGTAGCATCTTGCCTCGTAGCTTGCCACGATGCCGTCGAAGTAGTCGGCCATCGAGAGACCTTCTTTTCGGAACTGGTCGGCGATGAATCCTTTGAACATTATGGGGTTGGTGTTGGAGAGCAGGTATATGCCGTAGTTTTTGCGGAGCTCGCGCAGTTGTCGGAGTCGGTGGTCGGGTATGCCGAGCAGGAATTGGTCGAATGCGCGGTCTATTTCGTCGTCGGTTACGGGGTGTGAGAACATTGGGCGTATGCGTCTGCGGAATTCGGCTGCGTCGATGTCGCCGCGCTCAAGGGCGAGGAATGCGCCTTTCTGTCCGTAGACACCGAGGAGTTCTTCTGCGTCGGCCATGCCGAGGTCGTTGAAGGCTCTGACGCAGCGGTCGCGGTCGAGGTCCATTATCACCCCGCCGAGGTCAAATAGGAGGTTTTTTATCATTGTTGTCGTGTTGAGAGTGCAAAAATAGTGAAAATCGCGTGTGATTCAAAATGAAATCGCTTTCCCGTCCTGATGGCGTGGATATGAAAAATCCCCCGGCTGACAGTGTTGTCGCGCCGGGGGAGAATGATGTGGAAATGGTGTTTTTATACCATGTGGTTTACCAGATTATGACGCGCTCTGATTCGGGGCGGAACATGGGCTGGCCTTCGGTGATGGAGAAGGCTTCGAAGAATGGCTCGATGTTGCGCAGAGTCACGTTGACGCGGTTGCATCCGAGTGAGTGTACGTCGCCCTGTGTGAGCGAGCGGATCTCTTCGTCGCGGATGTTGCTGGCCCAGAGGTTGGCGTAGTTCATGTAGAACACCTGGAGGGGTGAGAAGCCGTCGATGAGGGCTTCGGGGGAGTTGATGTCTACGCCTTTCTTGTTCTGAGACTCCTTGAAGGCTGTCATGGCCACGCGGAGACCGCCCTGGTCGGCGATGTTCTCGCCGAGGGTGTATGCTCCGTTGGCGTGGAGGCCGGGGAGTACTTCCACTTCGTCGAACTGGGCTATGAGGCCCTTGGCCTTTTCGGCAAATTTGGCTGCGTCTTCGGCAGTCCACCAGTCGGTCATATTGCCCTTTGCGTCGAAGTTGCGGCCCTGGTCGTCAAATCCGTGGGTCATCTCGTGGCCGATCACCACTCCGATTCCGCCGTAGTTTTCGGCATCGGAGGCGTTGGGGTCAAAGAAGGGTGCCTGGAGAATTGCGGCGGGGAATACGATTTCGTTGGCCATGGGGTTGTAGTAGGCGTTGACGGTCTGAGGAGTCATTCCCCACTCGGTGCGGTCTACCGGCTTGCCCCATTTGGAGTATGTGTCGCGCTGGTGCCACATGGACACGTTGTGCATATTCTCGTAGTAGCTGAGGGCGGGGTCGATGTTCATCGAGGTGTAGTCTTTCCACTTGTCGGGATATCCGATCTTGACGGTGAACGCTGCGAGTTTCTCGCGGGCTTTGGCCTTTGTGGCGTCGCTCATCCAGTCGAGGTTGTCGATGTGCTGTCCGAGGGCTGTGCGGAGGTTCTCGACAAGTCCGATCATGTATTCCTTGGAGGACTTGGGGAAGTATTTCTCTACATAAAGCTCACCCACGGCCTCGCCGAGGGCACCTTCGGTGGCACCGAGGGCACGCTTCCAGAGGGGGCGCTGCTCCTGTACACCGCTCATCACCTTGGAGAATTCGAAGTTGGCGAGGGTGAAGTCGTCGGAGAGTTCGGAAGAGGCCTGGCTGACATATTTCCAGAGGTAGTAGTCTTTCTTCTCGCGGTCGGAGAGCGAGGCCATGAGGCTGTTTGCCTGGTTGACGGCTGCGAGCTCGGTGACGATGACTGAGTCGGGGGTGGCTATTCCCATTGTCTGCGGGAAGAATGTGTCCCACTGTATGGCGGGATATGCTGCTTTGACTTCCGAGATGGAGCGACGGTTGTTCATGCGCACAAGGTCGCGGCTTTCCTCGCGGGTGAGAGCCGAGTCGGCGAGCGCGGTCTCGATTTTCATGACGTTTGCCACGATGCGGGCTGCGTCGGCTTCGGAGTAGCCGGCGTTTTTCATCTGTGAGGCGATGAGTGTCTTGTAGGCGTTGCGCACGGCTGTGTTGCGCTCGTCGTTTTTGAGGTAGTAGTCACGGTCGCCGAGTCCCATGCCTCCTCCGAATACGTACATTGCGTATATCTCGGAGTTGTTGAAATCTTCCATGGGGCCTGCTCCGAAGAATGGGCTTGCGTAGTTGCCGTGCATCCACATGAAGAGTGAGTCCATGCCTTCGGCGGGGGTGTCCTCGATGCGCTTGAGGTCGGCGAGTATGGGCTTTGCTCCCTCGGCGTTGCGTCGTGCGGTGTCCATGGCCTGCGAGTAGACTGTCCAGACTTTGTAGGCCACTGTGCCGGGCTGGGGATTGGTGGCTCCGAGTCCTTCTACGAGTGAGCGTACACGTGCCTCAGAGGTGTCTCCGAGCACGTTGAAGCGTCCGTAGCGGGCGTGTTCGGGTGTGAGGGGGTTGGCTTCCATCCATTTCTTGTTGACATGGGAGTAGAAGTCGGTTCCGGGCGCGATGGTAGAGTCGATGTACTCAGCGTTGAGACTCGACAGGTGCTCTGTTGAGTTGTGGCTGCAGGCTGCTACCATTGCCGATGCGAGGCCGATGCCGGCCACGATGAGGGGAAATGATTTCATAAGACTGGTTGTGAGATATTTGTCTGTGTTTGTTGAGGTGAGGTATCAGGCTTCGGGAGCAGCTGCTTCGAGACCTGCAAGCACGGTGCGCAGTTCCTCCTCGGTGGCTGTGAGGCGTGTGCGGCAGGCTTTGAGCAGTTCGGCTCCGCGCCTGGTATAGGCCGCGAGGTGGTCGATGTCGCACTTGTCGCTCTGCATCATGCGTATTATCTCTTCGAGTTCGGCCACGCATCGTGCGTAGGTCATTTCGTCGGTGGGAGTGAACTGCATGGTGGCGCTGTGTTAGTTGTTGATCGAGTCGACGTGCTGCGAGATGCGGCTGAAAATGTCGTCGACCGATCCGAGTCCGTGTATCGATGTGTACTTGCCGTCCTTGATATAGAAGTCGCGGAGGGGCGAGGTGGTCGAGTGGTATACTTCGAGACGGTTTTTGATTGTCTCGGGGTTGTCGTCGGCTCGTCCGGATGTCTTGCCTCTGTTGACGAGGCGTGCTGTGAGTTCTTCGTCGGGCACTTCGAGTCCGATGACGGTGTGGAGCTTCTCGCCTCGCTCTTCAAGCATACGCGACAGCTCTTCGGCCTGGTTGATGGTGCGCGGGAATCCGTCGAATATGAAGCCTTTGGAGGCGGGGAGAAGGCGGTCGACCTCTGTGGCGAGAATCTGAATCATCAGTTCGTCGGGGATGAGGTGGCCTTTCGAGATGAATGAGTCGGCTACTTGGCCGAGCTGTGTGCCGGCTGCTATTTCTTTGCGGAGCACTTCGCCGGTGGAGATGTGAGTGAGACCGTAGCGGTCGATGAGTTTTTCGCTCTGTGTGCCCTTACCACTGCCCGGGGCACCGAAAATCACAAGGTTGAACATTTCTTAATTATCCTATTGGGGGCTTTTCTTACGCGTCCTCCTCAGCGAGGACGTAGATGTCGTTGAGATTGCGGGCCTGGCCGTCGATGTCGAGGCCGTAGCCTATGATGAATTTCTTGGGGATGCTGAAGCCTACGTATTGCGGGTCTACTTTTACCTGTAGCGCTTCGGGTTTGAAGAGGAGGGTGGCGATGCTTACCGACGCCGGATTCATGGCTTTCAGGTCGGCTACAAGCTTGGTCATGGTGTTGCCTGTGTCGATGATGTCCTCGACTATGATGACGTCGCGTCCTGCGAGGTCCTCGGTGAGTCCCATGACCTGTTTCACATTCCCTGTAGATCCCATGCCGTCGTAGCTTTTAAGGCGCACGAAGGTAATCTCGGCGTCGGTGTCGATGGCCCTGAATAGGTCGATCGCGAAGGGGGCGGCGCCGTTGAGAACACAGATGAGAAGAGGATTCCGTCCTTTGAAGTCCTCGGTGATTTTTGCGCCGAGCTCTTCCACTCGGGCTCTGATGGTTTCGCACTCTATGAAGGGGCGGAACTTGAGCCCCTGATACGTTTTTATTTTCATGGGTGTCCGTTGGGAATATTTGGGCACAAAGTTACAACTTTTTTTAAAACATTCCTAAAAAAAGAGTAACAACGGACAAAGTTGAAAAAGGGGCGGTTGCCGACTAATGTCTATGGTGTGGAGAATGTGTAGCGGAGCGATAGCGAGAGTCCGCCCGGAACGGGGACTATCGAGGATGTGAGACCTTCGGACGGGAGGGCCGGTTTGTGGCCAAGATGCAGACGGCGTTCGTATGAGCCGCGGAAGAGGTTGACCACCTCGTTGACGGGGTCGACGAGGAAGACCACGATGTTGCCAAGCAGCCGTGAACCGCAGAGGGTGTAGTCGTGGTCCACGATGTGGCGTTTGGCGTGGTAGAAGAGTTCGCCGAATAGACTCCCCACCAGTGGTGTGATGATTATGTCCTGGTAGGATGGTCGCTCCATGCAGGCTTCGATGCCGAATTCCCACCCGACGGTGGAGATGAGTGCCGAATAGAGCATGGACTGGAAGAAGTTGAATCCACACGATCGTGCGGCCATGAAGTAGGCGGCTCCGGCATAGGGGTGGAGCACGTAGTTGAACACGAGGTTGTCGTGGTCTATCTCCGGGTTGAGACGGAAGATGTTGTCGGCCCATCTTTTGTAGAATGGTTTCGACTCTATTTCGCGGCGGTTCCAGGCGGTGGCGTCCTCAGGCAGCATTTCGAGGACGAACAGTGTCGACACGAATGCTCCGGTGAGCACTGCCGTGTTGACCCACATACGGTGCCAGTTGGGGTCGCAGGTGCGTCTCCACGAGTAGGGAAACATATAGACCGACGGGTTGACTGCCTTGCGGGCCGCCTCGGCTTCCGGATCGGTGGGGGCGGGGAGTGAGACTGCGTCCAGGATTGATGCGGTGGGCAGGTCGAGGCGCGGGGGTGAGGCCGATGGTGTCGAGGCCCCGGCTGTCGTGGCTGAGAGTGCGAGCAGCAATGCTATGATTATAATGGTGATTCGCATAATGAAGGGAGCGTTGAAACGATTCGGTATTTGTCATTTCAACGCTCCCGGGAGTGATAGGGTTCAAGTATGTGTCACCTTTCGAATATCTGCGATGCGAGTGTGTCGGCAGTGTGGATGAGTGGAAGAAGCGGGGTGTTGGCTATTGCCTGACGGTAGCTCCTGTCCATCTCAACGGAGTGTGAGTCGACCGCCCATGCGCCCATGTGCCAGCGGATGGCGAGAATCTCGTCGTCTTCGAGGTCGAGACCCATGCGCAGGAGTCGCATCACCGATTTCTCGCCGTGGCCTACGGGGAGTGAGGTATAGTCGACCTCGTAGTCCTTGGTGTCTTCCCATATGCCTATCTCGTTTTTGCGCTTGCGGGTGACAAGGCGGTAGATGTCGGCCTTGCAGACGTCGTGGAGCAGGGCTGCTATTGCCACGGAGTCTTCGGGGAGGCGGGCTTCGAGGTCGGGACGTCGCTCTATGATGTCTTTGCGCAGCATCATGGCGGCATCGTAGACTCCGAGAGAGTGTTCGAGCAGTCCTCCGGCGTGGTTGAAGTGGTTGCGCACTGAGGCCGGGGCTTCGAAGAAGCCGAATGCTTCGAGGTCTTCGATTACATATTCGATGTTTTCGCGTCCGGTGGCGCGGAGTATAGAGCAGAATCTTTCGCGTGGGGTGGGTGTTGTTGCCATTTGTGGTCTATCGTTTCAGGATGGTTTTACAGCCGGGGAGTCCGGCACGTATGAGGGAGTCGGCCTTTTCGGGAGTGGCCGCGTTGAATGTCATAGGCAGTTCTACGATGTCGGTGACTGTGATGCCAGGGGCTATGGAGCGCATGATTTCTTCGGGCGACGGCGTTTGCGGGAGTGCGCGGTATTGAGAGTAGGTGAAAGTGGTGAATACCGTGGATGGTGCTATGCCGCGTCGGTCGAGCATCCAGCCGTCGGTGAGGCGGACGGGCGGCGACGTGAGGTCGGACGGGGCGGGGTAGGAGGTGAGGAAGTTGCTCTTGGGGTTGAGAGTGACCGGGACGAGTGAGTCGGAGGACTGGGATGTGCGGTAGATGCGGGCTTTTGGCATCACGTAGCTTCCCCCTCCGGCTGCCGGGAGTTCGATGATGGAATAGTCGGAGGCGAGGTCTGTGGATGCTGCGGCTGTCTCTCGGTGACTTCCGCACGACGAGGCGGCTGTGGAGCAGATGGCTGCAAGGAGGATTGCCGGGAGTAGAGGTTTGTTGTTCATGATCCGTGGTGGAATGTGACAGGGGGAACACGCGAGAGTCTGTGTCTGCAATGTTCCCCCTGTCGGTATCAAAAGTCTAAAGATATTGTTGCGTTGTGTTTACCGGATGTACACCTTTTCGGTCTTTCCACCCTGTCGGCGTATGTAGAGGCCGGGTATGGGGTTGTCGACGCGTACGCCCTGGAGATTGAAGTATTCGGCGTTGCCGTCGGCGGCATTGTCGGCCTCGATCTCTGTGATGGCTGTGCGTTCGCCCACTGTGAAGGTCTTGGGTGTCTGTGTCATCGTGGTGTTGTTGTCGGTGAAGAGTTTCACCTGGTAGGTCTTGCCTGTCTCGCCTGCAACGAAGTCGCCTGTGATGGTGACGGCCTGCTTGTTGCCCTGGTCAATGAAGACTGTGGGGGAGTAGAATGTGGCGATGGCGTTTGAGGGACGGAGCTGTGTCTCGTTCTGGTTGAAAACGCAGGCGAGGACCGAGCCGGCATAGTAGCCCATGGTCACCTGGGGAGAGGCGGTGATGGTGAGTGTGGAGGGATCGAGACTGTCGGCATCCTTGATTTCCCACTCGGAGCAGCTCACGATGGGGTCGCGTGTCCATGAGAGTGTCTTGACCTCGATGGCTATGGGGTCGGTGACGGGAAGGTACTGGGAGCTGGTGCCTCCGGCGTTTGTGCCCATGCTGCGATACAGGGCTATGTAGTATTTGCCTGCATTGACATCCTTGAGGAAGCTTCCGGTGTAGGTGTAGGTGCCCTTTCCGGGGTTGATGTCAACGTCGACAGGTGCGCCGTTTGATACGGTCTGGCCCGCAGAGTTGGTGAGGATGGGCACGAGCTGTGTGTAGAGAGGAGTTTCGCTTTCGTAGTTGTATTCGGCTGTGAGTCCGAACATCTTGCCCTGATAGAATGAAGAGGCTGCGGTGAGGGGGCCGAATGTGAGTTCGCCGTTGCGTATCACTGTTGCTTCGTAGTCGTTCTCGGTCTTGACGATGCGGATTTTGCCGCTGTCGCCCACTACGGGACGTACGGGATAGAAGACATCGTTGTATATAACTCCGACAGTTCCGGTGTAGGTGCCGGGATCGAGGGTGCTGACATTGACCTGGAAGTTGGCCAGCCATCCGCTCACGATCACGTTGACGGGGTATTTGTGGCGACGGGTTAGTGTCTCTCCTGTCTCATCGTTTACAATGCTGACTGCGAAGTATGTTTTCTTCATGTCATAGGGCGTGTAGTTGTAGAAAGGACCTGTAATTGTGAGACCCGCTGTTTGCTTGTAAACGGTCATTGGTGTGATCAGCGTGATGTTGGGCGCGGGAAGCTTGGAGTTTTCAACCGGCTTCTTGATTCCGGCCACGATGGCCTGTCGCTGGTTGAATCCGGTGGTGTAGCCTCCGATACCCTGGCTTGCGGGGTCGAGTGCGTTGAGCAGGAAGTATCCGTCGCTCATTCCTCCCCATCCCCAGTTGAAGTGGAAGTATCCGTCGGCATATCCGTCGCAGACGAATGCGTGTCCGCCTTCTGTGCCGGATCCGGAGTAGTAGACGGGACCGTTTGCCAGCTCGTCATACACGAGGTCTTCCCATTCGGCGAGGCTGTAGTTGTAGCGGCTCAGGCTCTGCACTCCCTTGTCGTAGTTGAAGAAGTCGCGCAGGGCGGGAGCCACGTTGGTGGAGATTGCTCCGGAGGCCTCGTAGTGGTAGTTCATCTGCACACCCACGCCGCAGGCATACATCAGTTCGGCCACAGCGGCGTTCTGTGCGGGAGTGGCCGATGAGTCGTATACATCGAGCATATCGTCCCACTTGAATGTGGTTTTAGAGAAGTCGTAGGTGAGGGTGGTGCCTCCGTTGCTCCAGGAATAGGACTGTATTCCTGTTCCGGTCTCGGGCCAGTTGTGGTATTTGAGAATCTGGGCTACTGCGGTGGCAACACATCCTGTGACTGTGCGCTGTCCCTGGAGCATAGGGCAGTCATTGTTGTAGGGAGCGTCCTGGTTCCATCGTGTAGTCGCCATTGGTGCGATGGCCTTGCGGTAGGCTACGGCACGGTTGGGGGCCATGCTCTCCACGCCTCCGTTTATTGCGGCTGAGATTGCCTCGTCGTATTGTCCGAGCCACCAGCGGAGGTTCTCGGGCATATTCTCGGGGTCGAATGTGCCGTTGTCGGTGTAGCCGAGAAGCGGTGTGGCTACGTCGTCGGCCGAAACCACGATGAATCCTTTTCCGTCAGATGGGGTGATTACGTAGAGCGATGGTGTACCGGTGGTTTTGTCGGTGAGTGTGAAAGCTGGTGTGACAGCCTTGGCTGCGAGGCCGTTCATGGCGTTGACACGTGCCGGGGTGGCGGCGTCGCCGAGTGCTCTGTCAAGAGCCTCCGCAGGGGAGAGTGTGCGTGCCCAGGCCGGCCCGGCAAGGGCCACAAGGGCGAGAGGGATAATGACTTTTCTCATTTATTTACTTTAACTGTGTTTATTGCGTGATTGTGAAGTGTTTGTAATGATTTATTTCCCGGCGTCGACAGGCTTGATGGAGATGGCATATCCTCCTCCGGCAAGCGCGTGGAGCTTGAGGGTGGTCTTGGAGTTGACTTTTTTGGTTGTGATGGTATAGCGTGTCTGTCCGTCGGTTGTGTTTGCGTCGGGTGCCTCGGCATAGATAGTGGCCTCATACTTGCGGCCCGGGTCGAGGAAGCCGAGTGATATGCGGCTGTCGCGGTCGGCTGTGCCGGCGGTGGAGCCGACATACCATTCTTCGGAGTTCTTGTCCTTGCGGGCTATGGTGACATATTCCATCGGTTCGGCTTCGAGATAGACCGAGCGCTCCCATTCTACCGGCACATCCTCAATGAACCGGAACGCGTCGAGGTGTTTCTCGTAGTGCTCGGGCAGGTCGGCCGCCATCTGGAGGGGTGAGTACATGGTGACGTAGAGTGCCAGCTGTCCGGGGATAGTGGAGGCTATGCGCGAGTTGTTGCCGGGGGTGAAGGTGGAGAGGTCAAACTCGAATATGCCCGGTGTATAGTCCATCGGTCCTCCCTGGAGGCGTGTGAAGGGAAGGATGGATGTGTGGTGTTTGTCGTTGCCTCCCATAGCCTGGTATTCGGTGCCTCTGGCGCTTTCGTTGCCTATGAGGTTGGGATATGTGCGGGCCAGGCCTGTGGGACGGCTTGCCTCGTGGGCGTTGACCATTATCTTGTGGTCGGCGGCCTTTTTGACGGCATGGAGGTAGTGGTTGTTCATCCACTGGGAGTAGTGGTATTCACCACGTGGTATGATGTTGCCCACATATCCGCTCTTGACGGCGTTGTAGCCGTAGTCGTTCATGAGCTTGTAGGCACGGTCGAGGTGTCGCTCGTAGTTGCGCACTGAGCCGGATGTCTCATGGTGCATCATGAGTTTCACTCCGCGGCTGTGGGCATAGTCGTTGAGATACTTGAGGTCGAAGTCGGGATAGGGGGTGACGAAGTCAAAGACATAGTCCTTCGACTGGCCGAACCAGTCTTCCCATCCCTGATTCCATCCCTCGACGAGCACTTGGTCAAATCCATGGTCGGCTGCGAAGTCGATGTAGCGTTTCACCTTGGCTGTGTTGGCGCTGTGGCGGCCGTTTGGCTTGGTTTTAGAGTAGTCTGTCTCGCCGAGTTTCACGGAGTATACGTCGTCGGTGTAGTTCCATGTTCCTGCTCCGGATATCATTTCCCACCACACTCCGATATATTTCACCGGTTTGATCCATGATGTGTCCTCGATTTTCGAGGGCTCGTTGAGGTTGTAGATGATGCGCGAGGCAAGGATGTCGCGTGCATCGTCGGTGATTATCACCGAGCGCCACGGGGTAATTGTCGGGGTCTGCATATATCCCTTGCGTCCCTGGCTGTCGGGTGTGAGCCAGGAGGTGAAGGTCATTGTGGTGTCGTTGAGGTTGAGGTGCATGGTGGGGTAGTCCACTGTCGCTGCCTCGTGGATGTTGAGATACACTCCGTCGTCGGTCTTGAGCTGGAGGGCTGTCTGCACTCCGGTGGGGGAGAACGGGGTAGTCGATGCGTTGTCGGGGTTAATCTTCGAGGGGAAGAGCGAGCGGATTTCGCTCAGTCGAGACTTGGTGTAGTTGTACTCCTGTGTGTCGTAGTCGCCCGGAATCCAGTAGGCCCAGTGGTCGCCGGTCATGCCGAATTCGGAGAGTTCCTCGTCAATGACGAAGTAGTTGAGGTTGGGCTGTCCGGGAAACTCGTAGCGGAAGGCTACTCCGTCGTCGAAGGCACGGAATGTAATGAGCATAGTGCGGTCGAATGCCGGTTGTTTCAAAGTGACTGTCATCTCGTTGTAGTGGTTGCGGACGGCTGTCTCCTCGCCCCATACGGGTGTCCATGTCTCGTCGTGGCCGGAGCGGGCTGTGCTTGAGAGCTCAAAGCCGTCGGCGAGCGAGAGGGCGTCAGCTCCAGCTTTTTTGCCCTGGCTGGAGAATGTGTTGCGCCCGGAGTCGCTGAAAAGTCTCAGTCCGAGATGAGAGGGCGCTATTATCTGCTTGCCCTTGAAATCAACAGTGTAGGTGGGCTTTCCGTCATTGATGTCGAAGGTGAGACGGATATCACCGTCGGGAGAGGTGAGCACTTCCTCAGCGCCCACAACCGTCCCGCTTAGAAGGAAAAGTGTGGAAGTAAGTATTATCTCTCTTATCATGATGTGATGAGATTGGTAAGGTGTTAACGCACAAAGATAGTAATTAATTTGCTAATTGTTAACGAAACAACGGTCAATACCGTAATTTTTGTAGTTAAAAAAGATAAAATGACAACATATGCCATCTGTCTGTTACAAGAGGGTGAGGGAGCCGTAAGAGTGGTGGCGGAAGGGCGGATGGCAGGAGGGATGAAAAAAATAAAAAGGGACTACTTCACGCAGCCCCTTTTCATGAGTTTCCAATAGGTACAATTTCTAAGGTAAAAAAGATTGTTTTAGGTTCGTGATGCAAAGGTAGACCAATTTTCCCAAGCAAAAAAAATTTTTTATATGTTATCCAACATAGTTTTAATATCTAAAACTTTGCATCATTTGCAAAATGAGATATTAATATGTTGATAATCAGTAGTGTGTTAGATTTACACTTATATATGTGATATCCTGCTAAAATATGTTAAATATATAAGTGTGTTACGGCCCTATTCGGGATATGTTTCGAGTCTCATCTCTTTTCCGTCCCAGACGGCGTAGGAAAATCTGCTTATCCAGTCGCCGAGAATGACGAGTCTTGAGCCGTCGGAGAGGGTTTGGTCGAGAAGGTTGTGGTGGTGGCCGAAGACAAAGTAGTCTATGCGTGGGGATGCTGTGAGATTGTAGTGTTCGGCAAATTCCACGAGGGTATGTCCGGCGTTTTCGGGCGGGACGAATCCACCGGTCTTCCGTGAGTGGGCAGACCATGCGTGGGCCAGCCCTACTGTCCAGCGCGGGTGTATCGCGGCAAACAGTTTCTGTAGCGGACGGCATCGGAACATGGAGCGGAGAAAGCGGAATGAGGCGGGACGGGGGCCCACACCGTCGCCGTGTTCGAGCATGAATGTGGCTCCCCCTTCGAGGCTTGTCACCATGACGCCGTCGTGGACCTTCATTCCTATCTCGGAGGGGAGATAGTCAAATATCCAGATGTCGTGGTTGCCCTTGAACCATATGATTTCCACTCCGGAGTCGGCCAGTTCGGCCAGTGCTCCGAAGAAACGTGTGAAACCGCGCGGCACAACGTCGCGGTATTCCCACCAGTAGTCGAGTATGTCGCCGAGCAGGAAGAGGCGCTTTGCTGTCGGTGCTATATGGCGCAGAAATCCCACTATGCGCTTCTCCTGGGCGCGTGGGTCGGAGATGTATCCGGCTCCGAGATGGAGGTCGGAGATGAAGTAGGTGAGTGTCCTCATCAGAGGAATCCAAGGTCGAGTTTGGCTTCTTCGGTCATCATCTCCTTGGTCCATTCGGGCTCGAAGACTATGCGTATGTCCACATTCTTTATTCCCTCGATGCTTTCGAGCTTAATGCGGGCGTCCTCGACGAGGAAGTCGGCTGCCGGACAGTTTGGGGCAGTGAGTGTCATGTCGATATGGAGGTTGCCGTCGTCGTCGAGGTCGATGGCATAGATGAGTCCGAGGTTGTATATGTCAACCGGTATTTCGGGATCGTAGACCGTCTTGAGCATGGTGACGATCTTTTCTTCTATTTTGAGCTTTTGTTCGGGTGTCATAGTTGGTGAATTTGCTTTGTGTTATTGCCTCAATGGGCTTCGAGCCAGTTTGAGGCTGTGCCGGCCGCGACTTCGAGGGGGACGGCTCCGTTGTAGGCCCGGGTCATGTGGTCTATCACAAGGCGGCGCAGTGTGTCGGCTTCGTCCGGGACAACGTTGAAGATGAGTTCGTCGTGTACCTGCATAATCATGCGTGAGCGCAGGCCGAGTCGGTTCATTTCGTTGAAGATGCTCACCATTGCGACCTTGATTATGTCGGCGGCTGTTCCCTGGATAGGCGCATTGACGGCGTTTCGCTCGGCGTAGCCTCGCACGGCGGCATTTCGCGAGTTGATTTCTGGCAGGTAGCGCCGGCGTCCCATGCGGGTGGTGACGTAGCCCTTCTCGCGGGCTGTCTCGACGGCCTTGTCGAGATAGAGGCGTATGTGGGGATATGTGGCAAAGTAGCCCTCGATGAGTTTTTTGGCCTCGGCGCGCGCTATTCCGAGACGCTCGGCCAGACCGAAGGCCGAGATACCGTAGATGATGCCGAAATTGGCAGTCTTGGCGTGGCGGCGCTGGTCGTCGGTTACCTCCTCGAGAGGCAGTTGGTAGATTTTCGAGGCGGTGATGCGGTGTATGTCGTCGCCCGACAGGAATCCTTCGATCATATCGCGGTCTTCCGACAGGTCGGCTATCAGTCTCAGCTCTATCTGTGAGTAGTCGGCACTCATGAGCAGGTCGCCTGGGTCGGCGATGAATGCGCGGCGTATCTCCTTGCCGTCGTCGGTGCGGATGGGTATATTCTGGAGATTGGGATTGGTCGAGGATATGCGTCCTGTGGCGGTGACGGTCTGGTTGTAGGAGGTGTGTATCTTGCCCGTGCGCGGATTGATGAGTGAGGGGAGTGCGTCGAGATATGTGGATATGAGTTTGCGCAGACGGCGTATCTTGAGGATGAGGCTGACGATAGGCTCCTTGGCTGCATACTTCTCGAGAATCTGCTCGGTGGTTGAGTAGGATCCGCGGGCTGTCTTCTTGGCTTTCGGGTCTATGGCGAGACGGTCGAACAGCACCATGCCAACCTGGGCGGGCGATGAGATGTTGAACGGACCTCCGGCCATTTCGTAGGCTTCCTGTTCCATGGTTGCAACGCGCTGTCGGAGCCTGTCGGCCATCTGCCGGAGCACGGCGGGGTCGATTCTCACTCCGGTCCATTCCATCTCGGCGAGTACGCGGATGAGGGGGAATTCCACTTCGTCCATAAGCTTGGTCATGTCGCGCTCGGTCACTTCTGTCGCGAGGGGTGTGCGCAGGCGGCGGCTGATGTCGGCTTCCTCGCAGTATCGGCCTTTGGCTTCCTCGGGAGCGAGCGGTGCCGACGGATGGCCGGGACGGCTGTCGGCGGGAATCTCCGAGAGGTTGACACCGAGGTATCGGGAAGCCACGAGCGAGAGGTCGTGCTTCATCTCGGGGTCTATGAGGTAGTGGGCCACAGAGGTGTCGAAGTATGGGGCGGACCATTCTATGTCCTCGTTTTTCAGCAGCAGGAAGGCACGCTTGATGTCGTGGCTCACGATAAGGGGAGCGTCCTTGCCGAATAGCGGTGACAGCACGGCGCGCATCTCGCGGCGTGAGACGGGATCGGCGGGGAATGGTATGTAACAACCCTCGCAGTCGTGCCATGAGAGTGAGAGGCCGAGCAGTGGTGACGACATGGCGTCGTCGCCTACGGCATAGGCTGCTATTCCCACAGTCTTCTCGGCTGACGCTTTGGCCACAGCCTCGGCGGCCTCGGCGGGGGAGGCGGCTATGGTATAGTGGTGGGTCTCGCAGGCAGGGGTTTCTGCCGTGGTGGCGGTGGAGTCAAAGTCGGGGAGGTCGAAGAGCGATGGCTCTGCATCGGCCACAGGCTTGGCCGGAGAGGGTGCGGGAGTGTCGGGGATGCGGGATTTCAGTCGCGCTATCAGCGACTTGAAATCAAGTTCGGTGAATATGTCGGTCAGTGCCCTGACATCCATCGGACGACGCTCGAGGCTTGAGACGGCGATGTCGACCGGCACGTCGGTGCATATTGTCGCGAGCCACTTGGACAGACGTATCTGCTCGGCGTTTTCGCGCACACGCTTCTGAAGGGCTCCTTTGAGCGAGTCGGTATTTTCGAGCAGATTCTCCACCGACCCGAATTCCTCGATGAGTTTGCGGGCTGTCTTCTCGCCCACACCCGGGCAGCCCGGTATGTTGTCGGAAGCATCGCCCTCGAGGGCAAGCATATCGATCACCTGGCGCGGGTGAGCTATCCCGTAGCGTTCACACACTTTGGCGGTATCTCTCACCTCGAATCCTTCGCCTTTCAGCGCCGGGCGGTACATGAATATGTGGTCGGTCACGAGCTGTCCGTAGTCCTTGTCGGGGGTCATCATGTAGGTGTCGAATCCCTCGGCTGCGGCGCGTGTGGCCAGGGTGCCTATCACGTCGTCGGCCTCATAGCCCTCCACTTCTATCACCGGGATACGGTAGGCTTCGAGGATGCGCTTGATGTAGGGGATTGAGGCTGTGATGTCCTCGGGTTGTTTGTCGCGCTGCGCCTTGTAGGCCTCGAACTTTTCCGAGCGGAATGTGCGTCCGTGAGGAGGGTCGAAACACACGGCTATATGGGTTGGGTCCTCCTTGCGCAGAAGGTCGTCAAGAGTGTTGCAGAAGCCGAATATGGCCGATGTGTTGAAGCCTCCGCTTGAAAAGCGGGGGGAACGTATCAGCGCGTAGTAGGCTCGGTAGATAAGCGCGTAGGCATCGAGAAGAAACAGGCGTTTTTCCATGAGTGGGTGTTTTTCGGACCATAAAGTTACGCAATTCCTCCGTGAAAACAGGTCGGAAAGGGGAATTTTAGCTTAAATTTAAGAAAAAGTGTCTAAATAAGGAGGAATTTCGTAAATTTGCACCTTGAATTATGACACCGTTCCAAGAAATACGCCTCCGGCTCGCTCCCAGGCTCGAACAGCTCAACGACATCATTGCCGCCGAGCTGCGCTCGGGCAACTCCTTGATGGATACCGTGATCGGTGGTTATCTCTCTCGCCGGGGCAAGCAATTGCGCCCCATACTCGTGATGCTTACAGCCGAGATGCTTGGCCATGATGGCGATAATGTGATAGATGCCGCCGCCTCGGTGGAGATACTTCACAATGCATCTTTGATTCACGACGATGTGGTCGACGATAGTGACCGACGTCACGGACAGGCCACGATAAATGCTGTGTGGACCAACCATATCGCCGTTCTCGTGGGAGATTTCTTCGTATCTACCTCGCTCCAGCTGGCTCTCCGCACAGGCGATCCCCGCGTGATAGGTGTTATCGGCAGTCTGGGCCGACTTCTATCTCTGGGGGAGATGGACCAGATATACAATGCCCGCGAACACACCTTGTCGGAGGACGCTTATTTCGAGGTGATATCCCACAAGACGGCCTCGCTCTTTGAGGCCTGTGTGGAGATGGGATGCTATTGTTCGGGGGTGGACGACGACCGTCTTGAGCGTGTACGCCGTTTTGCATCGCTGCTGGGTCTGTGTTTCCAGATCAAGGATGATATTTTCGACTATTACGACTCGGCCAATATTGGCAAGCCCACCGGAAACGACCTGCGTGAAGGGAAGGTGACTCTTCCGTTGATTCACGCTCTCACCCGTTCGGGACATCCGCGTTCGGAAGAGATGATGGCTGTGGTGAGAAAGGACAGCATGACCGAGGATGACATAGAGGCGCTCATAGAGTTTGCCAAAGAGGCCGGCGGAATAGCCCATGCCGAGGAGATGCTCCACAGACTGCATAATGAGGCGGTGGCTCTGCTTGAGACCTTCCCCGACACCAGCGCACGGCACGACCTGCGCACTCTCATAGACTATGTGATAGAGCGCGACAACTAAGCACTACCGTAACGGCAGACACCGGGGCAATGATTCCGGTTGCCGAACGAATATAAGCCAAAAAAGGACGGAAGGAATCTGACTCCCTCCGTCCTTTTTTCTGATCTATCTGTGTCCCGGTCTAATATGCGAGACGTATGTCGTCGATCCACAGCCGTCCTCCGGTGGAGGATGCTGTGACGGGGTCGGACACTGTGCCGACAAGGAGTGTCTCTTCCTCGATGGTTCCTGTGTGGGCCGATGAGGCAAACATCACCTTGATACGGGTGGCCTTTACACCGAACATTTCGTATGATATAGGCACGTTGAATGCTGTGAAGCTTGCCGCATAGGGAAGCGTGAGGCGTTCCGAAGCTATCGTCACTTCCTTTCCGTCTACATTGCCGAGCACTTCGACTGTCACGAGTCCTGCGTCGTTGCGGTCGGCCGCACAGGGCAGGAACTTGTAGGCCCCGCTGAGCGAATAGGGACGTGACGACCAGGAGAGGCCTTCCTTGTAGATCTCTTCGCCTGACGCGGGATTGTAGGAGTATTCGCCAAGGAAGAGTTTGCCTGCTGCACGGTATTTTATTTCCGGCACTATGGGCGAGTAGTCAAGATAGGGTTTGCCTGTCTGTGCGTAGGGTGGAATATCTTCGCCCGAGGGGTCGAAGGCCACACTGGTGAGGAGTACGGAGAATGTGCCACCAGATGCATCGTCGCGCACGAGATGTGCTGATGGCTGCAGATACCAGGTGTTGATGTTGGAGGAGGAGAGATTGAATGTCTTCTCGTTTGTAGTCGCCCAGTTCTTAGGCACCTCACAGCTGAACGATGTGTGGTGTTGCCAGTTGAAAATGTCGACACTTGTCTGGGCATAGACACCTCCCGATGGCATCTCGGATGCTTGTGGTCCCTTTTTGCGCTCCTCGAAGTCTCCGTTGGTGAGCTGGGGCGTGCCCTCGGTGGAGAATCGTGTCTCGGGTGTGAAGAGCGGTTGCTCCACTCCGTCCATAAGCGTTGTCTTGAGTGTGTAGGAAGTCGAGGGGGAGAGTCCGATGACGGTCACTACTCCCTTGGAGGGCATACGCTGGTAGACGGGCATCGGAGTGCCGTTGATGTAGACGTTGACACGTTCGGTGATTTTGGTGGTAAGTTGGGGATCGGCCGATGATATGCGCAACGCCGCAGTCTTGGCAAATCCGTCGATGCTCACGGTGTAGTCGGGGAGTATGCGTGGAATGGAGAATGTTGACCTCACCTCCTCGCAATACAGTACTCTTGCCCCTGCCGGTGCGGAACCTTCGGGGATATCGAAACTGAGTTCATAGAGATTCTCTCCGATGTGTGTGATGTCGAAATTGGTGCGGACCCATCGTCCGACGGCCTGTTCCACTTCGATGTCTACGTGGTGCTCGAAGCCCGGGGCATCGCATTTTACCACCACTTTCGAGCGGTCCTCACACATCACCGCGGGGGTGGCCTCCATTACTTCGATTTCCACGGGTGTCGTGACGACGCTGATTGTGGTCGGTGACGAGACAAGCCCGCGACTGTCGATGGCCATGAGCGAGAAGGCCGACTCGGCGTTTTCGGGCGTGAGATAGACAAGGTTGCCCAGGAAGCTGGTGAAGTCTATTTCCACGCCGTCGGCAGTGGTCGTAATGCTGAGTTGGAGGCTGTCGAGTATTTCCTTGTGGCGTGGCGACAGGTTGAGAAGGTCGGCTTCGGCGGGCACTCCGTGTAGCGCGAGGCTTTCCGAACGGGTGGAGAGATAGATGTGGTCGATGTTGCTGCCATCTGATGAGACGGTGGCTGTCACCGGTGAGTCGGGCGAGTCTCCCTCGGGTAGAGTGAACCGGGTATCGCTGATGCTGAGGGTGACGCACGGTGGGGTGAGGGAGAGAAAATCGGGGGTGAGTGTATAGCTCTCTGTCCGTCCGGCTGCGGTGACTTTCACCACCGGATATTCGCCGGAGGTGTCGGCGCTGATGTCAACGTTGTAGAGCGTGGCCGCGACAGTGGTGCCTAAGTCGAAGATGCGGAAGCTTGTGGCCGGCTCCTCCCCGCCTCCGAGCGATATGAAAAGTTCGGTAGGGGAGGGGAGGAGACACAGCATACGCTTTTCGGACTGGTCGAATGTGTGGTATTCTCCGCCTTCCGAATGTGCGATGGCATGGGCCGAGGGATAGGCGAGAGTGAACGATTCGTCGAAGTTGACTGTGAGAAACGCCGAGGCCGGGGTTAAGGTGACGCTTGCGTCGGTGCGCTCTCCTACGGTAACTGTTGTCTCCCCCTTTCCCGCATAGGCCGGCCTGTCGAAGCCTTCGTCGGCCGGATTGCCCGCCGAGAGCGACAGGGTGTAGGCCCCGGCATAGTAGCTTTCCTGCTGTGGAAATCTGTCGAAGCTTTCCCAGGTGTGTTTGTAGGTGCCGTTGATATCCGACATTGTTATGGAGATGTCGGTGGTCTCGGGCTGCACGGAGCATATTTCGCCCGAGGGCTCACCTGAGGGGAGCAGGAGGGAGGGTTCGCAGGCTACCGATAGTGTGAGCGTGCCTATTCCGGTATTTCCCGTAGAGTCGTCGGACGAGCATGAGATTGCGGTAAGACCGATCAACAGTGTTGCCGGCACGAGGAGTAGGGTAGGGGGGAGGTGGCGGAGCGTCATCAGAGCTGTATCTTTTCGGCTTTCACGGGTTGCTGCATGAACACAGAGGCTGACTCGGCAAAGCGGTCGGGATTCTCGGTGGTGAGGTATGTCACCGATGCTCCGCGGGTGCATTTAGCATCCATCTCAGGGTGTCGGCGCATATAGTCGGCAAGACTGTCGGCCACGAGCTTGCCCTGGGTGATGATGCGTGCGCGTCCGGCCACGGCCTTCTCGATCTTGGGAAGGAGGAGGGGGTAGTGGGTGCAGCCGAGCACTATGGTGTCGGTGTCGGGTTCCTCGTCGAAGAGTTCGCCCACATATTTGTCTACGAAATAGTCTGCGCCCGGGCTGTCATATTCGCGGTTTTCCACGAGAGGCACCCACATGGGGCAGGCTTTGGAGACTGTGCGGAATTTCGGGAAGAACTTGGCTATCTCGATGTCGTAGGTTCCCGACGATACTGTGCCCGGAGTGGCAAGTATGCCTATGTTGCCGTTGAGCGATATGTCGCCGAGATTCTCTATGGTGGGTATTATGACTCCGAGCACTCTCTTGGCGGGGTCGATAGATGGGAGGTCTTTCTGCTGGATTGATCGCAGGGCTTTGGCCGAGGCAGTGTTGCAGGCGAGAATCACAAGTTCGCATCCGCGGCTGAAGAGAGCGCGGACAGCCTCGAGAGTGAATTTGTATACCACGTCGAACGACCGTGTGCCGTAGGGGGCGCGGGCATTGTCGCCGAGATAGAGATAGTCGTAGTCCGGGAGTATCTTCCGGATTTCTTTGAGTATGGTCAGGCCTCCGTAGCCTGAGTCAAATACGCCGATGGGACCCATATGTAAGTTGATTAGATGTTTTTAGCCAAATAACCCCGGGTGTTGTCTCTACCCGGGGTTATCTGAAGAGTCTCGCAGACTCTCTATGGTTTTTTAATTTTTAGTAGACAACGTTGAGGAGGTAGTTGTAGACGTAGCTCACTATACCGAGACCGATTATACCGGCTACACATACCCACATTGCCACTCTCTCGGAGCAGGCCGATCGGAAGGTGGCTACCGGATTTTCAGAGTCGTTGATGAACATTGCCTTGACTACGAGCAGGTAGTAATAGAGGGAGATGATGGTGTTGATCAACGCGATGAGCACGAGCACGTAGAGGGCGGCTGAGCCGGTGCCGTTGAGTGCTGAGGTGAACACGAAGAATTTGCTGAAGAATCCTGCAAACGGGGGGATACCGGCCAGTGAGAACATGGCGAGCATCATGGTGAAGGCCAGACGGGGATTGGTCTTGTAGAGTCCGTTATAGTCGGTCATCTCCACACGTCCTGTGGCATTCTCGATAGCTCCGATCACACCGAAGGCGGCGAGGTTGGAGAACACATATACGAGGATGTAGAACATCAGTGCCGACCATCCCATGGGGTTGTCGCCCATGATGGCGAGCATGATGTAGCCTGCCTGCGAGATGGACGAGAAGGCGAGGAAGCGCTTCATGTTGATCTGGCGCATGGCGAAGAGGTTACCCACGGTGATTGTGAGGATGATGAGGGCGTAGAGCATCCACTCCCATGCGTCGGCATAGAGCGAGCCGAACACCTGGGTGAGAACCACGAGGAAGGCAAACGCTGCCGAGCCCTTGGAAATCACTGAGAGGTAGGAGGTGACGGGGGTGGGGGCACCCTGATAAACGTCGGCTGTCCAGAGATGGAAGGGGACGAGGGAAATCTTGAATCCGAATCCGGCCATCACGAATGCGAGGGCCACGGCCATCATCACGCCGAACTCCGAGCGGCAGATCGATGCGATGCCGTCGTAGTAGAGGGTGCCGCAGAGTCCGTAGACGAACGACAGACCCATCAGCAGTATGGCTGACGAGAAGACGGCTGTGAGAACATACTTGATGGCTGCCTCATGGCTCTCGTAGCGGTTCTTGTCGAAGGCGACGAGGGCGCAGAGCGGGAGCGACGCTGTCTCAAGTCCGATGATGAACATGAGGAAGTGTCTGCTCGAAATCATGAGGTACATTCCGAAGAGTGTGAGCAGGATGAGCTCGTAGAACTCGCCGCGTCGTATGGCGACAAATTCAGAATTGGCCCATTTGACAGCCTGGATGAAGATGATGAGCACACCCACGTTGAGGATGTTCTTGATGGCTCCCATCACCGGCGATGTGGCATACATCCCCGAGAAAGCCTCGGAAGTGGCCGAAGCGTGGGGACAGAAGCCCGCGATGGTGAGAATGCCCATCAGGACGATGCTCAGAGCAGGGACGTGACGCGATCCCTTCGGTGTGCTGAAAGTATCGTAGAGGAATATGAGCAGGAACACGACGAGGAGTCCTATCTCCTGCTTCATTGCTAAAAACTGTGAATAATCCATGGGATTCTATCTGTGGTATTATTACATATTGAGAGCTCCGAAGAACTTCCAGGTGCTTTTGATGATGTCGACGAAGAAATTGGGGAAGCAACCGATTCCGGCCACGCATACGATGAGGGCGGCGGTGGAGAGACGCTCCCACCACTTGGCGTCGGTGAGGGTCAGGTGGTGCTGGTCATATACGGGACCGTAGAGGAGCTTACCCACGACGCGGAGGATGTAGACAGCTGTGGTCACGATGGAGGAGCAGGCGACGATGACGAAGACGCGGTGGAACATATCGGTGTGCTGGAACGAGCCGACGAAGATGGTCATCTCGGCCACGAAGCCCGAGAGGCCCGGCAGACCGAGCGAGGCCATACCGGCTATTACGTAGCACACGGAGAGATAGGGGAGTATCTGCATCATGCCTCCCATCTCGCGGATGTCGCGGGTGTGGGTGCGTCCGTAGATCATACCGATGAGCGCGAAGAAGAGGGCGGTCATGAGGCCGTGGGAGAGCATCTGCATGATTGCACCTGTCATTGCGGTGGAGTTGAGCATCAGGATGGCGAAGAGCACCAGGCCGCAGTGGCTGACGGAGGAGTAGGCGTTGATGTACTTGAGGTCGTTCTGCACACAGGCGCTGAATGCACCGTAGACAACGGAGATACCGGTGAGGATGATAAAGATCCATGAAAGCTCATGTGCGGCCTGAGGCATGAGGTAGATAGCCACACGGAAGCATCCGTAGCCACCGAGCTTCATGAGCACACCGGCGTGGAGCATCGACACCGCGGTGGGAGCTGATGCGTGGCCGTCGGGCGACCATGTGTGGAAGGGGAACATGGCACCGAGTACACCGAATCCGACAAATGTCATGGGGAAGAGGAACGACTGCCAGCCGTGGGGGATGGCCGCGTTGTCGACAATCTCAAGAATGTTCCATGTGAGGGGCTGTCCGGCGGGAGCTGAGTGGTAGTAGATACCGATGAGGCCGAGCATGAGGAAGGCCGAGCCACCCATGAGCATGAGGGTGAGCTTCATGGCCGAGTAGTTCTTGTTGCCCGAACCCCACACTCCGATGAGGAGGTACATGGGGATGAGTGCGACCTCGTAGAACATGAACATGGTGAAGAGGTCGATGGAGATGAAGAAACCGTAGACACCGGTGGCGAGAAGCACGAGCCAGAGGAAGAATTCCTTGGGCTGCGGAATCTCCCAAGAGGCGAAGCTTCCGGTTATCATGATGACACCGGTGAGGAGGAGCATGGCGATGGAGATGCCGTCGACACCCACGGCTAGGTGGATGTTGAGAGGTGTGAACCACTCCCACGATCCGAGGAAGAACATGGGGGTGTCGGGGTTGGCGGCGCGGAGGCCGAGGTATTCAATGAGCACCCACACGGCGAGAGCGGTCAGAGCCACGGAGCCGGTCACGGCCACTGCGCGTATCTGCTTGACATCGCGGCAGAGGAACAATCCCAGCAGCATCACTACGGGAATGACCACAAAGTAGATTAATATATTGGAAAACATATCGTTACTATATTTGCTACATTTACATTATCAGAGGATGCACACTGCTGTGATGAGGCCGAGGAGGATTGCTCCGATGAGATACCACCATATGTACATCTGCACCTTGCCGCTCTGGAGACCCTTGATGGCTACCGAGAGACTGTTGGTCACGTAGGCGAGGCCGTCCATAGTGCCGTCGATGATGTGACGGTCAAACCATGCGATGGGCTTGCAGATGCCGTCGAAGATGATGCGGCGTGTGATGAAGAGGTAGATTTCGTCCCAGTAGAAGCGACGGTTGGCAGCGGTCCAGAGCCAGCGGCAGGAGTCGGCCATGCGGGCAGGGCGGTCGTTCTTCTTCATATAGAGGAAGGCGGCGAAGGCTATCGAGGCGGCTGCAACGACGAGGCTCATGGTAGCAATGCTCCAGTCGATGTGGATGTGGTATTCGTGGCCGTCGAATGTGACGAGTTTTCCGAAGGGAATCCATCCGCAGCAGAATGAGACGATGGCAAGGAAGATGAGGGGGATGGTCATGGTCAGGGGTGACTCATGGGGCATCGAGGCATGGTGGCCGTGGGCTTCCTGCTCTTTGACACGGGCGGCATAGTCGGGCTCGTCCCACCAGAAGATGAGGAAGTACATACGGAACATATAGAATGCGGTCATACCGGCCACGACTGTCATCCACACTCCCCAGAAGGGTGAGTTGGCATAGCAGGCCGAGAGGATTTCATCTTTGGAGAAGAATCCTGCCCAGGGCCATATACCGGCGATGGCGAGACAGCCGAAGAGGAATGTGATGTGGGTGATGGGCATATATTTGCGCAGGCCACCCATGGCGGTATAGTTGTTGGAGTGTACGGCATGGATGAGCGAGCCTGCTCCGAGGAACAGGAGGGCTTTGAACATGGCGTGGGTGAAGAGATGGAACATGGAGGCCATGTAGCCGAGACCTTCGTGGATGGCTTCGCCGTGTTTCGAGGCTACGCCGAGCGATACCATCATGAACGCGATCTGCGAGATGGTGGAGAAGGCGAGGATGCGCTTGATGTCGATCTGTGCGCAGGCCACGCAGGCTGCATAGAAGGCTGTGACAGCTCCGACCACGGTGATGAATGTCAGCGCGGCGTCCTCGAGCATATAGAGGGGGAAGAGACGTGCCACGAGATATACACCGGCCACAACCATGGTGGCTGCGTGGATGAGGGCCGACACGGGGGTGGGGCCTTCCATAGCGTCGGGGAGCCAGATGTGGAGGGGGAGCATGGCCGATTTACCCATACCGCCGGTGAAGATGAGCACGAGGGCCCAGGTGAGCACCGATGCACCCATGAAGGTGGCGCCACCGAAGTCGGCGAGTACCTGTGAGGGATTCTGGGTCATGGGCAGGAAGTCGAGCTGGTTGGTATAGAACGAGAGCACGAGGATGCCGATGAGGAATCCGAGGTCGGCGAAACGGGTGACGATGAATGCTTTCTTACAAGCGGCCACCGCCGAGGGAAGGGTGTAGAAGAAGCCGATGAGCAGGAACGAGGAGGCACCCACGAGCTCCCAGAAGATGTACATCTGGAAGATGTTGGTGGCTACGACGAGTCCGAGCATCGAGAAGCTGAAGAGCGAGAGGAAAGCGTAGTAGCGCTGGAAACCCTTCTCGCCTTTCATGTAGCCGAGCGAATAGAGGTGTACCATGAATGAAATCGTGGGAATCACGATGAGCATCAGGGCCGAAATGGGGTCGAGAAGGAAGCCGAGCTTGATGGCAAGACCGTTTTTCACCAGTTCGCCGGCTTCGTTGAACACGTCGGGGGTGAACTGCAGCCAGGTCTGGTTGAATACGGTGAACTGAAGGCGGTCAGTGCCGGCTATGAAGTCGGGCGAACCGGAGAACCAGTAGGTGAAAGCCGTGAAGTAGGACAGGACGAGGACGGTGCCCATGCCGAGCGTGCCGAGTATACCGGCAAGCTTGTGGCTCATCTTGACGCCGGCAAGTCCCAGCAGGAGGAACATGAACAGCGGGATGGCCAATATCAGAACAGGAATTGTAATATCCATAGGTCGCAATTAGTATTTCATGTGGGTAGCGTCGCGGACGTCAATGTTCTTGCTCACGCGGAATAGGTTGATAATGATGGCTATGGCCAGAGCTGTCTCAGCGGCGGCGATGGCGATGCCGAAGAGTGTAAACATCCATCCTTCCATAGAGCCGGGATAGAGGTAGCGGTTGAACACCACGAAGTTGATGTCGACGGCGTTGAGCATCAGCTCAAGGGAGATGAGCATCGCTATCATGTTGCGGCGTGTCAGAAAGCCGTAGACCCCGCAGCAGAACATCACCAGCGCGGGTACGAGATACCAAATCAGTGTAATATCCATAATTTGTCTGAGCGTGGGGGGTTAGCGTTTGCGGGCGATTACGACGCCGCCGATTATACAAGCGAGTAACAACACACTGATCGCCTCGAAGGGGAGGAGATACTGGGCGTGGCCGGTGCCGAGCATGGCGGTGCCGATTTCCTGCATCGTGGGATTGGCCATGTCGGGTGCGGAGGTAAAGATGTCGGCACAGCGAGAGCAGAGTGCCCAGCCACAGGCTGCGGCTGTAGCGAGAGCGCCTGCGATTCCGAGTAGCTTCTTGCGCGATTCGAGCTGCTCGCTGTTGTCACCGGGTCGTGTGGTCAGAAGAATCGAGAACACGAAGAGGACCACTATACCGCCAGCGTAGACTGCAATCTGCACCGAGCCCAGAAACTCGTAGTCGAGTTTGAAGTAGAGGGCGGCGGTGGCGAAGAGCACGAAGAGCAGGTAGGTGGCCGCGCGCAGTATCTTGCGCGTGGTGACAGTAAGTACCGAGAAGATGACAATCGCGAGGGCGATTATCCAGTAACAAATTGTACTTCCTACTGATTCCATTATAGTTTTGCGTAATAATTTTCTTGGTTCATTTCAGGTGGGTGTCGCTTTTATTTTGCGGCACGTGCCTGGGCGGCTTTGAGGATTGCGGCGCGTACTTTCTCGAGCTTGGCGGGGTCGGCTGCAGCAGCGGCGAGAGCTTTCTTCTGTGCGTCGCTCAGTTCGATTCCGGCCAGAGGGTCTGCGTCTGCCGGGGCATCGGTGCCTGCTGCCTGAGCTGCCTTTTTGGCCGCTGCGGCTGCCTTGGCGGCCGCTATCTTTGCCTCTTTCTCGGCCTGCATCTTGGCTATCTGCTCGGGGGTGGGCTTGGGTTCCTCTTTCTCGGGAAGATAGTTGAGCTTCTTGAGGAGCACGTCGCGTGTGAATACAGCCTGTTCGAAGTCGTTGGAGAATTCGAGCGCGTCGGTGGGACAGTTGGTCACACACAGCTGGCAGAATGTGCATGAACCGAGGTCATACATATACTTGTCAAGCTTCTTTTTCTTTTTGCCGTCCCAAGTCTCCACCTGTTTGATGTCCAGACTGATGGTGCCGTTGGGGCATACTCGCTCGCAGGTGCCGCAGGCGATGCATTTGTGGTCGCCCTGGTCGTCATACTTGAGTGTGAGTATGGCGCGGAAGCGGTCGGCCACCGGAAGGTTGTCACGATTGTCCGGATACTGTTCGGTGATTTTGGGAGTTACAAACTCTTTGCCGGTTACCGACATTCCCTTGATGAGACTTGCGATACCGGAGCCGAGATTGGTGAAATACTCTTTTACACTACCCATGTGTTATTGTGAATGATTGGTTTAGTTTTTGACCTGGCCGCCCAGAATGTCGAGCAGCTCGGTGGTGATGCTTTGCTGGCGCAGCTTGTTGTACTCGAGCTGCAACACTTCAAGCAGGTTCTTTGCGTTGTCGTTGGCGCTCTGCATGGCCATGATGCGTGCGGCCTGTTCGGAAGCACGGTTTTCGGTGAATACCTCCTGCATGACGGCGAGGAGGAACATCGGGATTACCGAGCGGAAGATTGTGGCTGCGTCGGGCTCAAATATGCAGGGCCGGCAGGCTGTCCCGGCTCCTTCCGAGCCGAGGGCCTCGGCGTCGACGGGGAGATATGTGTCGCGGCGCAGGCGCTGGCGCGACACACTCTGGAAATTCATGTAGAGAAGTTCCACACGGTCGTATTTCCCGTCGGTGTAGCTCTTGACGAGCTCGCCGGCGAGAGCTTTGACCGAGGCCGAGTCGCTCTTGGAGTTTATGTAGCCGATTTTCTCAGCCCTTAGGCTGCCTTCGGCTATCTTGTCGACTGCCTTGGCAATTTTTTTACCCACGGGGATTACTGTGATTTCCACCCCTTGGCCATATGCTGCCCTGGTGTCGCTGATAGCCTGCAGGAGGCCTTTGAAGATGTTGATGTTGTAGCCGCCGCAGAGGCCGTCGTCGGAGCCGAGCACCACGAAGGCCACTTTGTGGACTTCGCGAGGCTCAGTGAGCGGTGATGAAAACTCGGCATCTGTGCTGAGAAGGTTGCCGATGATGTTTTCAATCTGCTGTCTGAACGGGAGGAGACGGCGCAGGTCGGCCTCGGCACGGTGCATTTTGGCCGAGGAGATCATCTTCATGGCTCCGGTGATTTTCTCGCTCGAAGCCACCGAGCCGATGCGTCCTTTTAGTTCGCGTAGTGTTGCCATTTCAGTGGTGCTTTCTCAGAGTTTACTTATAGGAAGAGGAGATTTCCGCAGCTGCATCGGTGAGCTTGGCGGCGATGTCGTCGTCGAGCTTGCCTGCCTTGATGGCCTCCATGGCCTCGGGGTGACGGGCGTGCATGAGCTGGAGGAAGTTCTTCTCAAATTCTTTCACCTTGTCGAGGGGCACGTCGGCCAGGAGTCCGTGGGTTCCGCAGAAGATCACGGCCACTTCGTCTTCCACCATCATGGGGGAGTACTGGGGCTGGATGAGGAGTCGCTCGTTCTTGCGTCCCTTGTCGATGACGCGGGCTGTCACGGCGTCGATGTCGCCGCCGAACTTGGTGAACGATTCGAGCTCGCGGAACTGTGCCTGGTCGATTTTGAGTGTGCCTGCCACCTTCTTCATCGACTTGATCTGTGCGCTGCCGCCTACACGCGACACGGAGATACCCACGTTGATGGCGGGACGTATACCGCGGTTGAATAGGGCTGTCTCAAGGAAGATCTGTCCGTCGGTGATCGAGATGACGTTTGTGGGGATGTAGGCCGATACGTCGCCGGCCTGTGTTTCGATGATGGGGAGCGCGGTGAGCGAGCCTCCGCCTTTGACGATTTTCTTCAGCGACTCGGGCAGGTCGTTCATCTGCTCGGCCACCTGCTGGTTGTCGATAATCTTTGCGGCGCGCTCGAGCAGACGGCTGTGGAGATAGAAGATGTCGCCGGGATATGCCTCGCGGCCCGAGGGACGCTTAAGCACGAGCGAGATCTCGCGATAGGCCACGGCCTGTTTGGAGAGGTCGTCGTAGATGATGAGTGCGTCGCGGCCGGTGTCGCGGATATATTCGCCGATTGCCACGCCGGCAAAGGGGGCGTAGTAGCGCTCGGCTGCCGAGTCGGCGGCTGTAGCGGCTACGACAACGGTGTAGTCGAGCGCGCCGTGCTGGCGGAGGGTCTCGACGGTCGAGGCCACTGTAGATGCCTTCTGGCCGATGGCCACATAGATACAGTAGACGGGTTTGCCTTCCTCAAATCCTTTGCGCTGGTTGAGGATGGTGTCGATGGCGATGGCAGTCTTGCCTATCTGGCGGTCGCCGATGATGAGCTCTCGCTGGCCACGGCCGATGGGCACCATCGAGTCGATGGCCTTGATGCCTGTCTGGAGCGGCTGCTTCACGGGCTGGCGGAAGATTACGCCAGGAGCCTTGCGCTCGAGCGGCATCGGGAGAAGCTCTCCCTGGATGGGACCTTTTCCGTCGATGGGCTGACCCAAGACGTTGATGACGCGGCCAAAGACACCGTCGCCCACGTTGATGGAGGCAATCTGTCCGGTGCGGCGCACGCTCATGTTCTCGGTGACCTTATTGACGTTGTTGAGGAGGATGACACCGACGTTGCTCTCCTCGAGGTTGAGGGCTACACCCTTCACGCCGTTCTCGAACTCTACAAGCTCGTTGGCGCATACGTTGTCGAGGCCGTAGACGTGGGCCACGCCGTCGCCCACGTCGAGCACGGTGCCGGTTTCTTCAAAGGTTACCTTGGAGTTGACACTCTCGAGTTGTTGCTTAAGTACCTGAGAAATCTCGCTTGGGTTTATCATTGGTAATTGGTGAGTTACAGGGGGGTAGGTTTAATTTAGAAGTTTCAGTCGCAGTTGTTTCAGCTCGTTGGCCACGGAGGCATCGAGTTTTTCGTTGTCTACCGTCACCGTGAAGCCTCCGATGAGATCGGGGTCAACGCAGCTTTTGTATTCCATCGTGGCGCCGTCGAGATGACTTGCGATGAGTTTCTTCAGCCTCTCTTCGTCGGTCTTCGCAAGTGGTGATGCAGATGTCACGGTGACCAGACGGATGGAGTGGTCGGTGCGATACTGCTTCATATAGGCCAGAGCGATGTCGCGGGCAAGGTCGAGACGGTTGTTGTCGGTGAGTAGACTGAGGAAACGCTCGTAGACGCTGTCGGAGTTCTTGTCGGCTCCGGCTGCGGAGGTGAGCAGTTTTCTCTTGTCGGCCGGTGCGATAAACGGGTTGGCCATGACCTTCATGAGTCCCGGCTCAGCCTCGAATGAGGCTGAGAGAGTCTTCATGAGATCGAAGACACGCTTGTCGGCGCCCTGTTCGGAGGCATACTCGTAGAGGGCTTTGGCGTAGCGGCTTGGGATGAGACCTTGGTTCATGTAGTGAGGCTGTGAGCTGTGTTAGTTCTTCTTTTCCATCTCGTCGAGCAGGGAGTTGACGAGCTTCTCCTGTGCCTTGTCCTCTTTGAGCTGGCCGCGTACGACCTTCTGAGCGATGTCGAGGGCAAAGGTGGACACCTCGGTGCGGAATTGCTCCTCGGCGGCTTTGCGTTCCTGCTGGATTGAGAGTTTTGCGGCGTCCATCTCTTTTTTTGCGGCGGCCTGGGCTGCGTTGCGGGCTTCCTCGATGAGCTGGTTTTTCATCTTGTCGGTCTCGCGTAGCATCTCGGCCTGCTGGCGACGGGCGTCTTCTATGTATTTATTCGCCTCTTCGCGGGCATGGTCAAGCTGTTCTTTGGCATTTTGAGCATACTCCACACCCTTGTCGATGAGGTCGGCTCGGTCGGACACTCCTTTCATAATCACAGGCCAGCCCCACTTCCACAGGATGAGGAAGAGGATGGCGAATGATACGAACATCCAGAATATCAGGCCGAAATCAGGCGTGAATAGTTCCATAGCGTTTAACCTGGCTCAAAGATTAGCCTACGAACATTGCGAGGATGCAGACGATGACTGCGAAAAGTGCGACACCTTCGATAAGGGCTGCGATAACGATCATGTTGCTTCGGATGTCGCCGGTCGATTCGGGCTGACGGGCGATTGCCTCCATGGCAGAGCTACCGATTTTGCCGATACCGAGACCGGCGCCGATTGCTGTGATTGCTGCACCGATGCAGACGCCGATGCCGAGAATACCTTCGATAGCTGCTAAAATCATTGCTAACATAGTTGTAGGGAATTTAGAGGGGTGATTATACTTTTTTTATTTTTTTGTTTTGTCTTTTTCTTGGTCGAGTCATTTCGCGTCGGTTACTGCGGCAGCCTTTGCCTCGTCGGCGTGGTGGTCCTTCTCATGGTGTCCGTCTTCCTGGCCGAGGGCTATGAAGAGGGTGGAGAGCATGGTGAACACGTAGGCCTGGATGAAGCTCACGAGCACGTCGATGAGCAGCATGAACACCGAGAACATTATCGATACCACTGCGGTGGCTCCGGTGACGGCAGGGCCCATTGCCGCGAAGATGAAGATGAGCAGAGTGAGCACGATGACTATCATGTGGCCTCCCATCATGTTGGCGAAGAGACGCACGGTGAGTGCGGCGGGCTTGGTGAAGATGCTGACAATCTCTATCAGCGGCATGATGGGGAGCGGATACTTGAGCCACCAGGGCACGTCGGGGTTGAATATCTCCTTCCAGTAGTGCTTTGTGGCGAAGATGTTGGTCACGAAGAATGTGAATAGCGCGAGCACCAGGGTCACTGCGATGTTGCCGGTGAGGTTTGCACCGCCCGGGAAGATGACAATGAGGCCCAGAAGGTTCATGATGAGTATGAAGAAGAACACGGTCAGCAGATAGGGGGCAAACTTGTCGGCCTTCTGCTTGAGGGTGGGCTTTATCACACCGTCATAGATGAAGATAATCACAAATTCGATTGCTCCTGTCATTCTGCGCGGTGCTTTCATGCCCTGGGTCTTGTGCCAGCGGGCCACGCTGAGAATGCTCCAGATGGTGAGCAGGACGGCGATGAATACTCCGCAGACGTTTTTGGTGATGGAGATGTCAATCACGGGCTTTACTTCCTTGCCGTCGATGATTTCCACCACTTTGCCTTTGTATTTGCTGTCCTTGCCGGCAATCTTGAATTCGGCGTTGCCGTCGCGCCACACACCGCCGTTGGCGCTTCCGGTCACTCGTGACGACGAGAACACGTGAAGGCCGTCGCTGCCCCATACGATGACTGGGAGCGGGATGCGCTTGTGGTGGTTGAAGGGCACTTCCCAGCCGTAGCCGTCGCCGAGGTGATCGAATATGATGCCCTGGGCGTCGACTCCCTCCTTGGCTTCCGTGTTGTCGCCATCGTGGCCCGAGGCCAGGGCTGTGGACGGAAGCAGCAGGGCGATGAGTGCCAGTGCTATTGTCGTGAAGAGTTGACGTATCATTCGCGGATGGGATGTTTTTAGTATATGCACACTGAGATAATGTCCGAGTCGACATCTACGATGCCGCCTTCTATCTGCTTGCTCTGCTCCTCGCCTGTATCGGCGGTGGTATAGCGCACTTTGCCGGGGGTGAGGGTAGAGATGAGCGAGGCGTGGCCGGGAAGCACGGTGAATGCACCCATTGCGCCGGGAAGGTGTACCGCTTTCACTTCTCCAGAGAAGAGGATGTCGTCGGCTGAGATTATCTTTAGTGTCATCTGGTTCGTTGATTATAGGTGGTGAGCTATTTTGACTCCACTTCCGAGAGGAGCTTCTTGCCTTTGGCGATGGCGTCGTCGATGGTGCCGACATTGAGGAAGGCCTGTTCGGGCAGGTCGTCCACCTCGCCGTTGAGAATCATCTTGAAGCCGCGGATGGTCTCCGACAGGGGCACGAGAACGCCGGGAAGACCGGTGAACTGCTCGGCCACGTGGAAAGGCTGCGAGAGGAATCGCTGGGCGCGGCGTGCGCGGGCCACCACGAGCTTGTCTTCGTCAGAGAGCTCGTCGACACCGAGGATGGCAATGATGTCCTGGAGCTCGTTGTACTTCTGGAGAAGCTGCTTGACGGCCTGTGCTGTGTTGTAGTGGTCTTCGCCGATGATATTGGGGTCGAGGATTCGTGATGTCGACTCGAGGGGGTCGACGGCGGGATAGATACCCAGCTCGGTGATTTTACGCGACAACACGGTGGTGGCGTCGAGGAAGCTGAATGTGGTAGCGGGAGCCGGGTCGGTAAGGTCGTCGGCAGGCACATAGATAGCCTGTACCGATGTGATTGATCCGTTCTTGGTCGAGGTGATTCGCTCCTGGAGGGCGCCCATCTCGGAAGCGAGTGTGGGCTGGTAGCCTACGGCCGAAGGCATTCGGCCGAGAAGTGCCGACACCTCCGAACCCGCCTGGGTGAAACGGAAGATGTTGTCGATGAAGAGAAGGATGTCCTTACCGCCACCGTCCTGGTCGCGGAACTGCTCGGCCACGGTGAGGCCCGAGAGAGCCACGCGCAGACGTGCGCCCGGGGGCTCGTTCATCTGTCCGAACACCAGTGTGGCCTGTGACTGCTGCACCTGGTCCATGTCGACATCGGCAAGGTTCCACTCGCCTTTTTCCATTCCCTCCTCGAATTTTTTGCCATACTTGATGACGCCGCTCTCAATCATCTCGCGTAGCAGGTCGTTACCCTCGCGGGTACGCTCGCCCACACCTGTGAACACCGAGAAGCCGTTGTGGCCCTTGGCGATGTTGTTGATGAGCTCCATGATGAGCACGGTTTTTCCCACGCCGGCACCGCCGAAGAGACCGATCTTGCCACCCTTGCTGTAGGGCTCGAGCAGGTCGATAACCTTGATACCGGTATAGAGAATCTCGGTTCCGATGGTGAGCTCTTCAAATCCGGGGGCAGGTTGGTGGATGGGGCGGAGGCTGTCGCGATTGAGTTCGGGCAGACGGTCGATGGCGTTGCCGATGACGTTGAGCAGACGTCCCTTCACCTGCTCGCCTGTGGGGACTGCGATGGGGCGCTCGAGCGAGTCTACTCGTGTGCCGCGCTGCAGACCGTCGGTGCTCTCCATGGCCACGCAGCGCACGGTGTCTTCACCGATGTGCTGCTCCACTTCGAGTATCAGATAGGAGCCGTCGGACTTGTCCACCTTGAGGGCGGTGTAGATGGGAGGGATGATGTTGTCATCGCCGTCGAAAATCACGTCGACGACCGGGCCGATCACCTGGGCGATTTTGCCATATTTTTCACTCATCGCGTTTATGGTTTTTTTATGAGGGGGTTGGTTTTGGAAGAGGTTTCTTTTAGAGGTAGAGACCGAAGGTCACGACAAGGACCATCAGCACGAGGTTGAAGAGGTTGATGGGAAGGAGGTACTTCCACTCAAGGGTGAGGAGCTGGTCGATGCGCAGACGGGGGAATGTCCACTTGAACCAGATGATGATGAACGACAGAGCCACAGCCTTGCCGATGAACCACACCACCGAGGGGATATAGTCCATGACATGGTTGAACGCGTCGAGTCCGGGTATATGGAGCGGCATCCAGCCTCCGAAGAAGAGGAGTGCGGCAACGCCGGAGACTATGAAGAGATTGAGGTACTCGGCAAGGTAAAAGAATCCGAAGTGGATACCCGAGTACTCGGTGTGATAGCCTGCGGTGAGCTCGCTCTCGGCCTCGGGAAGGTCAAACGGGCCGCGGTTGGTCTCGGCGGTGCCTGCAATCATGAAGATTACAAACGCGATGATGGCCGGGATGTGGCCCGAGAAGATGAACCAAAGATGTTCCTGGCTGCGCACTATGTCGGTGACGTTCATTGATCCTGCTATGACAACCATTGTTACAACACAGAGGCCCATGGAAAGTTCATAGGACACCATCTGCGCGCCCGAACGAAGTGCGCCGATGAGTGTGAACTTGTTGTTTGACGACCATCCCGCGAGCAGGATGCCGAGTACTCCGATGGAGCTGACGGCCAGCAGGAAGAAGATACCTACGTTGAAGTCAATGATCTGAAGCCCGTTGCCCCACGGAAGCACCGCGAATGCGAGCATTGACGCGATGATGACGAGATAGGGCGCGAGGGCGAAGAGGAATTTGTCGATGTGGTTGAGCGAGATAAGCTCCTTGATGAGAATCTTGAACATATCGGCCACGCTCTGGAGGAGTCCCCACGGTCCCACGCGGTTGGGGCCGAGACGGCACTGGAAGTAGGCGCAGACCTTACGCTCGAACAGAATGTAGAACAGGGCGAGGACGGCGTAGAGAAGCATCAGCCCCACTCCGATGAGCAGACATTCGAGGGTGACGGCGGCCCACTCGGGCATGATGCCGAGAAATAGTGAGTGAAGCCAGGCGGTTCCTATTGATAAGTCTTGCATAACTTATATGGTAAGTTGAATGATTGGTTTATACTTGGTGCTTGGTTATCTGTCGATATCGGGGACGATATAGTCCATAGAACCGCCGATCGTGATAAGGTCAGCAATCTTCTGTCCGCGAGTGATGTGGTCGACTACGGCGGCTGCGGGGAGACAGGGAGGAGCGATTTTCAGACGGTAGGGCGAGGCGGTGCCGTCGCTTTCGAGATAGATGCCGAATGCGCCGCGGCAGCCCTCCACGAGCTTGAACCAGTGGCCTGCAGGAAGTTTGAGCACCTTGGGCACTTTCACGCAGTATTCGCCTTCCGGAATATTGTCGATGAGCTGGGCTATGATGCGGGCGCTCTGTTCCATCTCGGCCAGACGCACCTTGAAGCGGGCCATCGAGTCGCCCTCTTCGCGCACTACTTCCTCGAAATCAAGCTCTGAATAGATGCTGTAGGGCTCGCATTTGCGGATGTCGCAGGCCCAGCCCGAGCCACGTCCGTTGGGGCCGGTGACCGACCATGAGATGGCGTCGGCGCGTGAAAGCACTCCCACGCCTTCCATACGGTCGCGGGCTATTACGTTGCCGGTGAATATCTTATTGTATTCCTTGATATTGGCGGGAAGCACGTCGAGAAGCGCGTGTACGTCCTTCACGAAGTCGGGGTGGAGGTCCTGCATCACGCCTCCGATGCAGTCATAGTTGAATGTCATGCGGGCTCCGCAGGTGCGCTCCATGATGTCGAGTATCTGCTCGCGCACACGCAGGGTGTAGAAGAGCATTGTGGTTGCCCCGAGGTCCATGCAGTAGGTGCCGATGAAGAGGCAGTGTGAGGCTATGCGCGAGAGCTCGTCCATGAGAACGCGAATCACCTTGGCGCGGCGCGAAATCTCGATGCCGGCGGCCTCCTCGATCACCAGGCAGAGGCCGTGGTGGTAGTTGTGGGCCGAGAAGTAGTCCAGACGGTCCATGAAGTGGAGGGTCTGGGGGTAGGTGAGTCCTTCGCATATCTTCTCGACTCCGCGGTGGATATAGCCCAGATAGAGGTCGATTTTTTTGATTATCTCGCCGTCTACAGCTGTGCGGAAACGCAGCACACCGTGTGTGGCGGGGTGCTGCGGGCCAATGTTGACCACAAAGTCCTCGGGCTGGAAGATGCGTCGTTCCTCTTTGACGATTTTGCCGTCCTTCTCCACCCAGGTGTCGGTGAAGTCGGTCTGGCGCTCGTTCTCGATAGATACGGGGTTGATATCCGGGTCGTTATTGTAGTCCTTGCGCAGTGGGAAGCCTTTCCAGTCGATATTGAGGAACAGGCGGCGCATATCGGGATTGTTTACAAAGATGATGCCGAAGTAGTCGTAGACCTCGCGCTCGTATATTGTGGCTATCTGCCAGAGGTCGAAAACAGAGTGTACAAAGGGCTTCTCGCGGTCACCTGTGGCCATCACTTTGACAGCGATGTGCTCGTTGGTGCGGGTGGAGACGAGATAGTAGACGCAGCCCAGTCCGGCTTCCTTCCAGTCCATACCGACGATGGTGACGAGATAGTCGAACTCCAGCTCGTGGCGGAGCATTGACGCCAGCTCGTGCCAGCGGGAGTCGGGGACGCTCACCTCGAGTACGCTCGGTGTCTGGGTGAAGGCTGCCTCGGGGAACTTTCCGGAAATCTTTTCCTGAATGTTGGCCATTATATTAATAATGTAATGTTTGATTGGACAAGTGGGTTTAATCGTTGACTCCCTCGACGGGGTGGGCGGCAAGGAATTCCTTCTGGCTTTCCTGGCGGTTGACTCCGCCGAAGAACTTCTCCACCTTGATTTTGCGCGAGAGCTGCATGATGCCGTAGATCATGGCCTCGGGACGGGGGGGACAGCCGGGGATGAACACGTCGACGGGCACGATGTCCTCGATGCCCATGGCCACGTGGTAGCTTTTCTTGAAGGGTCCGCCCGAGATGGCGCAGCTACCGCAGGCTATGACGTATTTAGGCTCGGCGAGCTGGTCGTAGAGACGGCGGAACACGGGCACCATGCGGTGAACGATGGTTCCGGCGACCATCATGAAGTCGGCCTGGCGTGGCGAGGCGCGTGCTACTTCCCATCCGAATCGGGCCATGTCGTAGCGGGCAGCGCCCAGCGACACGAACTCGATGCCGCAGCAACTGGTGGCGAAAGTGAGTGGCCAGATGGAGTTGGACCGCCCCCAGTTGATGAGTTTGTCAAGCGAGCCGACGACTACGTTGGTCCCCGACTCCTGAAGCTCCTTGACGAGCTTTTCAATGTATTCGTTGTCTTTCCATGCCTCGTAGGGCATTCCCTGTGCTGTTACTTCCATTCAAGCGCTCCTTTCCGCCAGGCATATACGAGGCCCAGCACTATGATACCGAAAAATACCGCGATGGCGGTGAGTCCCTGGGTGCCGAGTTCGTGTACTCTCACTGCCCACGGGTAGAGGAATACAGTCTCGACATCAAACATCAGGAAGAGAATGGCAAACAGATAATATCCCACCTTGAATTGAGCCATCGACTCTCCTCGGGTGGGAATGCCACATTCGTAAGCCTCGCCCTTCTGTGGGTTGAATGATTTAGGCGAAATCAACCCTGCGAGCCAAAGCGCAACGGCCACGAGGGCGACACCTGTCAGAAGGGCCACCACCGCGAGGGTTGCATTTTGAATTGCTAATGCTATCATATGTTGTGTTGTATCGTGTTCTTTGGGGTATTGTCCTGGATGTCAAATGATTGGTGCTGACTTGCGATTGTGCTTGAGGAGTGTGCGCTTTTTCGCTCTGCAAATATACAGATTTTTTTTCAACCTCGAAAATTTAAAATAAAAAACTTCCTCTGTTTCACCCTTCTTGCGGCCTTCTTGCGGCTTGCCCGGGATGGATTTGTATTTTAGCGGGATAATGCCTACATTTGCACTCAGTCAACTTTTTTCAACCTATTTAGACACTTGAAACAATCATGTATAGCGATCCCAAAGACTGCCTTTACTGCACCAACAACGCCACTCTCCACGACCTCATGATAGAGATAGCTCCTTTGAGCGTGTCACGCGCCTTCCTTTTCAAGGAGCAGACATATCGCGGACGCTGTCTCGTGGCCTATAACGGCCATATAAATGACCTCAACGAACTCTCCGACGAGGAACGCAATGCGTTTATGGCCGACGTGGCCCGCGTGACACGTGCCATGCAGAAGGCTTTCAATCCTGAAAAAATCAACTATGGCGCGTATAGCGACAAGCTTTCCCATCTTCATTTCCATCTGGCTCCCAAATATGCCGACGGTCCCGACTACGGAGGCACATTCCGCATGAATCCCGGAGAGGTATATCTCACCGATGCCGAGTATGCCGAGCTGATAGCCAGAATAAAGGAGAATCTTTAAGAGACGCTTTATATGAAGTCTGGACTACTTGTCGCGTCGGCAATGCTGGCTGTATCCCTTTCGGCTGAAGCGCTTGTGTTACGCACCACTGTGGAGCAGGGTGAAATAGTGGGTGTAGAGCATGAAGGTGCAGCGCTCTACAAGCGCATACCCTATGCTGAAGCTCCGGTGGGCGATTTGAGATGGAAGGCACCTGTGCCTAAGAAGTCTTGGGAAGGGGTCTACAATGCCGACGAATGGGGCGCGCGCCCTCCTCAGCCGATTGATCCCAACCAGGGTGGGGCCGGCCTTCCTATGAGCGAGGACTGTCTCTATCTTAGTGTGACCACGCCGGCCGCCTCTACAGCCGACCGTCTGCCGGTTTTCGTCATGATTCATGGCGGAGGATTTCTCACCGGCTCTTATTCGGGAACACAGGAGAGTTTTGTCAGAGAAGGCATCATCTATGTGAGTATCGAATACCGTCTCGGAGCTCTCGGTTTCATGTGCCATCCCGAACTCAGCAAGGAGTCGGAACACGGCATTTCCGGAAACTATGGCATCCTCGACCAGATTACGGCCCTGCAGTGGATACACGACAATATAGCCTCCTTTGGCGGAGACCCCGACAAGGTGACTATTGCGGGCGAATCGGCCGGAGGTATTTCGGTCAGCATCCTGTGTGCATCGCCTCTCTGTAAGGGGCTTTTCCGCGGAGCCATCTGCGAGAGCGGGAGCTCCTTCTGGCCTGTTGCCGAAACCCGTGGCGGCAATACGGCCATATGCACAGTGGCCGGAGCGTCAGTGGCCGGAGAGGACTTCGTGAAACGGCTTGGCAAAAAGAACATCAAGCAGATGAGAAAGCTTGAGGCCTCAACCATAGTCGACAGCACACGTATGGAGGATTTCTGGCCTGTTGTGGACGGATATGCCATCATCGATGACCAGTACAGGCTGTATGAGTCAGGCAACTATAACGACGTGAATGTAATCATGGGCTACAATTCCGACGAGGGCTCGCTGTTCTCGTGGCCTATGCCTGTGGAGGCTTACAGAGCGCGTGTCCGGTCGATATATGGCGACTATGCCGACCGTGTGATGGAGCTGTATCCGGCGTCCGATCCCGAAAGTGTGAGATATGCCCTTGGAGATATTTTCCGTGACGGCTCTTTCGCATGGGGCACCTATGCCTGGGCCAACCTTCAGTCACGTACCGGCAAGGGAAAGGTTTATGTGTATTATTTTGACCAGGATTCCGAGAACACCGTCCTGCGTTCGCCAAGAGGCGGAGCAAGCCATGTGGGCGAGATGCCTTTTATCTACGGATATGACTTCGGTGGAAGAAGCCGGATGAAGCCCGTGGAGCATCATATGGAGCGGATAATGTCGAGCTATTGGATCAACTTCACCAAAACCGGCAATCCCAATGCCGATATTCTCCCGTTCTGGAGCGAATACAAGGAGGGCGAAAGCACCGTGATGGTGATGCGTAACGGATTCTTCCTCGATAAGATACCCGACCAGGTTCGCATGGATTTTTTTGAGGAATTTTTTAGAAACAAGAGGAGATAAATGTCATCTACGCTTAAGATATACTGTAAGAACCTGAAAGAGTATATTGCTCTTGAAGGTGGCGAGAGCCTGGTGGAAGTAGCTGCTGCTCTCGGTGACAGACTCGGATTTGAGCCGGTGTGTGCATTGGTCAACAACAAAGTGGAGGGACTTGTCTACAGGGTTTTCACTCCCAAACAGGTGGAGTTTCTTCCGCTTGGCTCGGCCACAGGTAAAAGATGCTATACTCATTCTCTGTGTATGGTGCTCTATCGTGCCGTCGAGTCTGTGGCTCCGGGCAGCCGTTTGCAGATAAGCCATTCCGTTTCTGGAGGCCTTTATGTTAAAGTCTCCGGGCTTGTCCCAGGCGAGGAGTCGGCCTCTCTCTTGCGCGAAGAGATGCGCAAGGTGGTTGACGCTGACCTTCCGATAGAACGTAAGGAGCGACCCACCGGCGATGTCATAGAGATGTTCGCTTCACGCGGGCTTGAGGCGAAGGTCAAGCTCCTCCGAACTCTTCACGAGCTATATACGATATATTATCGTCTTGACGGAGTGGTGGATCTCTGTATCAGTCCGCTCGTGCCACGCACCGGGATGCTGCGTGTATTCGACATCCAGCCCTACGAGGAAGGTTTTCTCCTTCTTGGCGTAGATCCGTCCGATACCGGAGTGGTGGCGCGCATGACACCGCAGCCGAAGGTGTTCAACGCTTTCAGGCAGTACCGCCGGTTCAACCACATCGTGGGTATAAGCAATGCCGGTGATGTCAACGAGATGGTCGAGACCGGACGCGAAGGCAATATGGTCAATGTGGCCGAGGCTCTGCACACAAAGTATATCCGCGAGATTGCAGACAGCATCACCGAGCGCCACAGCCGTGGCGGGGCAAGGATTGTCCTCATTGCCGGACCGTCGTCGTCGGGCAAGACCACGTTCACCAAGCGTCTTGGCGTGGAGCTGCTCACCAATCTCATCCGTCCGGTGATGATTTCGCTTGACGACTATTTCGTCGACCGTCACCGCACGCCCCTCGACGAGACGGGCGACTATGACTACGAATCGCTGTATGCGCTCGACCTTGACCTCTTCAACGCCCATCTCAACGCCCTCCTGCGTGGAGAGGAGGTGGAATTGCCTAAATACAACTTCGAGAAGGGTACAAGCGAATGGTCGGGCACGAAAATCAGACTCGAACCTGACACGGTGCTTCTTGTCGAGGGTATCCATGGCCTCAATCCCGGACTCACGGCCGCTGTTGACGAGGAGGTGAAATACCGTGTCTATGTCTCGGCTCTGTCCAGCATCACCATTGACGACCACAACTGGGTGTCGACCACCGACAACCGCCTGCTTCGACGCATGGTGAGGGACTATAAATACCGTGGCTCGTCGCCCATCGACACCATTGCCCGATGGCCCAGCGTGCGCCGTGGGGAGGAAAAGTGGATTTTCCCATACCAGGAGAATGCCGATGCCATCTTCAACTCGTCGCTGCTATTTGAACTTGGGGTGATACGCGACGAGGCCGAGAGGGTGCTCCGCTCGGTGCCACGTGACTGTGTCGAGTATGCCGTGGCCTATCGGCTCCGCAGATTCCTCGGCTACTTCGCCCCGGTGTCCTCGCGCCTCATACCTCCGACGAGCCTTCTCCGCGAGTTTCTCGGCGGTAGCTCGTTTCACTACTGATTGAACTCCACTGTGCCGCCCCTGTAATAATCGGCAGGGGTGGCACGTTAATATGAAATATGGAAAAATTTCTTTACTACATTCTCTTTCCCCTGACTCTGCTTGCCCTCTCCTCATGTGACAAGACCGACGAGCCGCTTCCCGTCCCGTCGACAGTTCATCGCACCGTGATAGTCTATATGGTGGCCGACAATTCGCTCGGAGCGTGGGGATGCGACAATGCTGATATAAGCGAAATGGTCACGGCGGCTTCTTCGGGAGCGCTTGCCGGCGGCCGGCTGATTGTGTATCGCAGTGCCCGTGGTACGTCCGATGACAATCCTCCGGTTCTTATCGACATCACCAGGCAGGGAGTCGACACTCTCAAATGTTATCCGGTATTTGATGCCGACGACAAGCGTATATACTCGGTCGATCCATCGCGTATACGCGAAGTGTTAGCCGACGCAAAGACCCTCGCTCCGGCCGAGGATTATGCCATGGTGTTCTGGAGCCACTCCAACGGCTGGCTTGGCGCACCTTCTCCGGGCGACAATCGATACAGGGCCTTCGGCGACGATCGTGGCCAGCACATCACCATTCCCACTCTTGCTTCAACGCTCGAGGGAGAGCACTTCTCTTTTATCTACTTCGACTGTTGCCAGATGGCCAACGTCGAGACCGCCTACCAGCTCCGCAACCTCGCGCCGGTCATAGTGGGCTCGCCCACCGAACTCGGTATTGACGGAATGCGCTATGATCTTAACGTTCCGGTGTTCTTCTCCCCCGAGCCCGACATGGAGAAGGCCGCGCGAAACACGTTTGACAGCTATAATGCCGACGGACTGCCATGTCAGATGACTGTGATGCGCACCTCGGGGCTCGACCGGCTTGCGGCTGCCACAAAGGCGATTCTCGCCACTCTCGCCGACTATCCCGAGGGCGTGGAGAAGATTCAGCGCTACTGTCGTCCGGGAGAGACCTGCTGGAGCTACGACATGAGGGCCTATATGCGTCTTCTGGCCGCCGACAGCCATCCTGAACTTTATGACGAGTGGCAGAGTGCGTTCGACGCTGTGGTGACCTATGCCGAAGCAACGCCCATCGCGATCAGTGACAGCTTCTCGCCGCTCTACATCACCGATTACAGCGGCCTCGGGATGTTTGCCATAAAATCTCCCGACGACATCACCTACCGTCAGTACGACTCTCTCGCATGGTGGACCGACGTTGTGTCTGCCTGCCCGGCCTATAAATAAACTTAACACAAATGATACAGACTGTTGAACAGACCGACTCGGTTGTTACCGTGGCCAAGGAAGTGTCACGGATAAAGGACATGAGCTTCGACGACCTCATCCAGTCGCTCATCAGCGATGTCGTCCGCTTTGCCATCTCGCTTGCCATCGCCATAGCCGTCTTCTATGCCGGCCGCTGGCTCATAGGGCGCATCTACCGTGTGGTCGAAAACATCCTCCGCCGTCGCCACGTCGAGGCTTCGCTCACCACTTTCATTCTGAGTTTTGTCAAGATAGTTCTCTACTTCATTCTCATAGTCACCGTAGTGGGCATTCTCGGCATCGAGACCAGCTCGTTCCTTGCCCTCTTTGCCTCGGCCGGTGTCGCCATCGGTATGGCCCTCAGCGGCACACTCCAGAATTTTGCCGGAGGCGTGCTCATCCTTCTTCTCAAGCCCTTCAAGGTGGGCGACACTATCGAAGCCCAGGGATATGCCGGAACAGTGAAGAAAATCGAGATTTTCAACACCGTCATCACCACCCCCGACAACAAGACAATCATCATTCCCAACGGCGGACTGTCCACGAGCTCCATAAACAACTCCACCGCGCAGCTCTACCGTCGCGTGGAGTGGAAGATAGGCATCTCCTATGGCGACAGCGTCGCCTCGGCCCGCGAGGCGATTCTTTCCATGCTCAAGGCCGACCCGGACATCCGCTGGACCGGCAATAATCCCGCCCCCGTCGGAGCCGACCCCGAGGTGGTCGTCGCATCTCTCGACGACTCGGCCGTCACCCTCTCGGTGCGCGCGTGGGTCGACCAGAGCAACTACTGGAAGGTCTACTTCCGTTTCAACGAGCGCTTCTACACCGAGCTCCCATCCCTTGCCGGCATCTCTTTCCCGTTCCCGCAACTCGATGTTCACATAGCGCGCGAGAACTGACACTTCGACACGGGAGATATCCTAATTATTAACATAATTTAATCGGTTTTATCCGCAAAATCTATGTAACTTTGCGGAAAGGGTGCTTTGTGCCCTGATGCGAGGGCAACGGTGTTGCCTTAAATCTACTCCCTCTTCCGCATAAACATCCTCTCTCCCCGAGGTTAGGCATAAAGCTCTCCGAGGCCTTTTTCTCTCCTCGTCATCCACACAGAAAAAGAAAAAACGACATAAATGACAAGTAAATGGAATTACTGTCCCCTTACATCCGACGAGCAAGAAGCGGAATCCCGGCTGGCGCAGCGCTATTCGGGAGTCCCGCCCATTAGCGAGCTGCTTGCAGAGCGGGGCATTTCCACTGTGGAGGAGGCCGAGAAGTTCTTTCATCCTTCCCTCAGGGATTTGCACGACCCGTTCCTTATGCCCGGTATGGACCGGGCCGTCGCAAGGCTCAACCGCGCCATGGGGTCGAAAGAGAAGATTATGGTCTATGGAGACTACGATGTAGACGGCACCACAGCAGTGGCCCTCGTCTACAAGTACCTTCGAAACTACTATTCCAATATAGACTACTATATTCCCACCCGCACAGAGGACGGATATGGAATCTCTCGGTCGACCATCGACATGGCTGCTGCCTCAGGGGTCAGTCTCTTTATCATCCTTGACTGCGGTATCAAGGCGACCGACGAAGTGGCCTATGCTCGATCCATAGGCATAGACTTCATCATATGCGACCATCATGTGGCCGACGAGGTGCTCCCTCCGGCCGCGGCCATTCTCAACCCCAAGCTTGAGGGTTCCTCCTACCCGTGTCCCCATCTCTCGGGCTGCGGAGTGGGCTATAAGCTCATGCAGGCCTTTGCCATATCTAATTCGCTCGGCACTGCCGACCTGGAAGGTATGCTCGACCTCGTGGCTGTATCCATAGCCGCCGACATAGTCCCGATGGTCGGTGAAAACCGCATACTCACATATTTCGGCTTGAAACGGCTCAACTCAAACCCAAACATGGGACTCCGGGCCATAATACGCACCTGCGGACTGGCGGGCAAGGAGATCACCATCTCCGACGTCATCTTCAAGATAGGTCCGCGTATCAACGCGTCCGGACGTATGCAGAGTGGCAAGGAGGCGGTCGACCTGCTCGTAAGTCGCGACGCAGCCGATGCCTTGGCCAAGGCTAAGGAGATCGACCGCTACAACCAGGACCGCAAGGAACTCGACAAGCAGATCACCGAGGAAGCCAATGCCATTCTCGAGCAGCACGCCGAGTCGCTTGCCGGAAAGAAGGCGATAGTCATCTACAACAAGAACTGGCACAAGGGAATTATCGGTATCGTGGCTTCGCGTCTCACCGAGCTTTACTACAAGCCCACAGTCGTGCTCACCTATGCCGGAGGTCTTGCCACAGGCTCCTCGCGTTCTGTGCAGGGATTCGATGTCTACGGAGCAGTTGACAGCGCGCGAGATCTTCTCGAAAACTTCGGAGGCCACACATATGCCGTCGGCCTGTCGCTCCGCGAGGAGAACATTCCCGAGTTTACGCGCCGATTCGAGGACTATGTGTCTAAGCACATCCGTCACGACCAGCTCAAGCCCACGCTCGACATCGACGCCTATCTCACTTTTGCGGAGATATCGGGCGATTTTCTCCATCTGCTGCGACGCTTCAACCCGTTCGGCCCCGGCAATGCTAAGCCTGTATTCTGCACACGTGCTGTCAAAGACTTCGGCACAAGCAAGCTCGTGGGCAAGCAGAACGAGCACATCAAGCTCGAGATAGTAGACGACACATCCGGAAAGGTAATCAACGGCATCGCATTCAACGCCGCTGAATTCTTCCCCCACATCCACGCGGGGCGCCCGTTCGACATCGTCTACACCATCGAGGAGAACAAGCGCAAATCCATCCAGTCTATCCAGCTCATGGTCAAAGGCATTTCCTGCCGATGAAGCACTCCGTCCTCAAACGCTACTGGGGCTACTCCTCTTTCCGCCCCATGCAGGAGGAGATCATTGACTCTGTTATGGCCGGACGCGACACTCTCGGCCTCCTCCCCACGGGAGGGGGCAAGAGCATCACGTTCCAGGTACCCGCGCTCATGCTCCCGGGTCTCACCATAGTCGTCACCCCTCTCATATCGCTCATGAAGGACCAGGTAGACAACCTGCGTAGGCGCGATGTGCCGGCAGTGCTCTTCCATTCCGGCCTCACACGCGCCGAGAAAGACCTGGCCATGACGAGGTGCCGGCTCGGCAAAGCCAGGATTGCCTATATGTCGCCCGAGCGTCTTCAGAACAAGGAATTCCTCGCCGAGCTGCGAACACTTCGGGTCAGCCTCCTCGTGGTCGACGAAGCCCACTGCATATCCCAGTGGGGCTACGACTTCCGCCCCTCCTACCTTCGCATAGCCGATTTGAGGCAGCTCCTCGACGAGACCGTCCCGGTGCTCGCCCTCACCGCCTCGGCCACCCCCGAAGTGGCCGCCGACATCATGGACCGGCTCGGATTCAGGACGCACAATGTCTTCTCGCGCAGTTTTGCCCGTCCGAATCTCAGCTACGTTGTCCGCTATGCCGACTTCAAGGACGATATGCTTCTCAGAATTCTCCGGGCCACATCCGGATGCTCCATTATATACGTGCGTTCGCGCAGGCGCACGCGAGAGATTGCCGAGATGCTTTCCCGCGAGGGTATCAGCGCCGAGCCATATCATGCAGGACTCTCTCCCGAGGAGAAGGAGCTGAGACAAAACCGCTGGATGGCCGACGAGGTCCGTGTCATAGTTGCCACAAACGCCTTCGGCATGGGTATCGACAAGCCCGATGTACGCCTGGTGGTGCATTTCGATCTTCCCTCCTCTCTCGAGGAGTATTACCAGGAAGCCGGTCGTGGCGGACGAGACGGAAAGGAATCGCTTGCAGTGGCCATAGTGTCGAAGGCCGACAAGGGGCTGCTCACGCGTCGCGTCGCCGAAGCCTTTCCCGACAAGGAGTTTATTGCGTATGTCTACGAAATGGTGGGCAACTTCCTGTCCGTTTCGGTAGGGGAGGGCTACGGGAGAGTGTGTGAATTTGATTTCAACACTTTCTGCAGAGTCTACTCCCTCCCGCCTGTTCCCGCTCAGAGCGCGCTCCACATTCTCACACGTGCCGGCTATCTTGAATTCATCGAGGAGACCACATCCCGCTCTCGTCTCATGGTGGTCATGAACAAGGACGAGCTCTACTCACTCTCGCTCGACGCCGACACTGAAGATGTGTTTCAGTATGTCCTCCGATCCTACACCGGACTCTTTGCCGACTATGTCTACATCAACGAAGTCGCCATCGCCACCACTCTGCGCCTCTCGTCCGACACCGTCTACAACGCCCTCCTATATCTCACGCGTCTCCATGCCGTGAGCTACATCCCGCGCAAGACCACTCCTTATATAGTATGGACCACATCGCGCGAGGAGCCCCGCCACCTCGTCATTCCCCTTGAAGTTTACGAGAGACAGCGCGAACGCATGGAACGTCGCATTGAGGCCATGAAAGATTTTGCCTATACTTCCACGGACTGTCGTGCTTCGGTGCTTCTCCGCTACTTTGGCGACAAAGACGCGTGCGACTGCGGCAAATGCGACATCTGTCGTTCCCGTCGTCGCGTTGCTTTAGAGGACAAGTCGGGCCTGGGCGCGCTCGATCACTCAATACTTCATCTTGTCTCGCGTCCCGGAGGCATTGAAATGGACCGGCTATTGGCCGAACTTGTCCCTGGCAGCACTGTGTCCGACATCACTACCCGTCTAAGATACCTCATAGATCACAGTCATATTTGCATTGTCGACACAACTCGTCTCCGAATTGTTAACAGATAATTTCTCTCCCTTCTATTTTTTTTCCGTGTGGTAGCTTATAATTTGTTAAATGGTCATATATATTCTTCAGTTCTATTTTAACCAGCTCTTAGACCGCCAAACAGGCTATTATTTAATCATTATGACCGAATAAGTGTTAAATAAATGTTAAACGAGAATGAAAATTTTGCGGGAAAGGATAAAGTCTCTACCTTTGCACTCGCTTTTCGG
>CAJUGS010000001.1 GCA_910586305.1 uncultured Duncaniella sp. | reverse complement strand
ATAAACCAATCATTATCACATTTCTTGCAATGGAAAAAGTAATTTTGCTATGTACCTATAAAACGCATGGCAGAATGAATAGTTCACGCGAAGTGAAATTTTTTCTAAATAATTCTTCTCCACTTTGTAATCTGTTGAAAAATAGCTAATTTTATACTCTGAAAAATCAGCCGGCACAGCATCTTATATCATTTTAACTGAGATGTGCTGCATTCCTGCCCATGCAAGGGCGTAAATTTGCATTATAGAAACAAAACCATACAGACCAATGGCAAAGAAAGACACCGCGCCCAAGGGGGCGAAAGAAAAAGAGTCCGATCCCGCCAAGGCCAAGCTTGCAGCTCTGGCCCAGGCCATGGGCAATATCGAGAAAAACTATGGTCGCGGAGCCATCATGAAGCTCGGCGACGAGCAGATAGAGGATATCGACGTGATTCCCAGCGGCTCCATCGGCCTCAACTATGCACTCGGCGTAGGCGGATATCCACGCGGACGCATCATCGAGATATACGGACCGGAGTCGTCTGGTAAGACCACTCTCGCCATCCACGCCATAGCCGAAGCCCAGAAAGCAGGCGGTATAGCAGCAATCATCGATGCAGAACACGCCTTTGACCGCTTCTACGCCGAAAAGCTCGGTGTCGACGTCAACAACCTCCTCATGTCCCAGCCCGACAACGGCGAGCAGGCGCTCGAGATAGCCGAACAGCTCATACGCTCGTCGGCACTCGACATCCTCGTGGTCGACTCCGTGGCCGCCCTAACCCCCAAGAGCGAAATCGACGGAGATATGGGCGACAAAAATGTGGGCGTGCAGGCACGGCTCATGTCGCAGGCCATGCGCAAACTCACCGGAGCAATATCGCGGACCAACACCACCTGTATCTTCATCAACCAGCTGCGCGAGAAAATCGGCGTGATGTTCGGACCCTCCGAGACCACCACCGGTGGCAACGCGCTTAAGTTCTACGCCTCGGTGCGCATCGACATCCGCCCCTCCACAGCCATCAAGGACGGCGACGACGTGCTGGGCAAGCTCACAAAGGTCAAGGTAGTGAAAAACAAGGTGGCTCCCCCATTCAAGCGCGCCGAGTTTGACATCATGTTTGGCGAAGGCATCTCGAAGAGCGGTGAGATCATCGACCTCGGTGTCGACAACGACATAATCCAGAAGAGCGGCTCATGGTTCTCCTACAACGGCATGAAGATAGCACAGGGACGCGACGCGGCAAAGCGTGTCATACAGGACAACCCCGAACTCGCCGACGAGCTTGAAGCAAAAATCATGGAGGCACTCCGCAACAAGGAAAACGCCTCGGGAAAGAAGGCCGACAAGAAGCCTGCAAAGGCTGCCGCTCCCAAGGCTGCTCCCGACGAGGCTACAGCCGACGACATCAACGCTCTCGACGACATTCCTCTCAACGATGACGGATCGCTCCCCCTCCCCGACGATTTCTCAATCGAAGAGGATATCTAAACAGCCTCATCACAATCTACCGTTCTGAATTTCAGACGGGTTCCCTCACAGGAACCCGTCTTTTCTTTTCCATCAGCCGATCTCCCTCCACCGTTCCGTAAAAACAGCCTTTAATAAAGAATGCAGCGTAACGGCAACACGAGTTTTAGGCTAATTTTAGGGAGTTTTAGACGGGTTTTTTACAAAAAAACATCTATTCTTTTGGCCGTCTGAACGGATAGACGTACCTTTGCCCACGTTTTTAATCGACTAAATATGAAAAAATTACTCGTTTCAGCCCTTTCCCTGCTCATGGGAGCAGGAGTGATGATGGCTGAAGGCTACCAGGTCAACTCTCTATCCGCCAAACAGATAGGCATGGGACATACCGGTATCGCCCTCAAACTCGGTGGCGAAAGTATGTTCTTCAATCCCGCCGGCCTGGCGTTCATGAACAAGACTCTTGATCTCTCAGGTTCGTTCACCGGCATTATGCCCACCTGCACCGCCACTGTTGACGGCAAAGACTACACGACCGACAACGGTGTCTCCACCCCTATCAATGTCAACGCAGCCTTCTCGATCTACCCCAACCTTAAGGCAGGAGTATCGTTCTACACCCCCTATGGCTCCTCGATCAACTGGACCAAGAACTGGCCGGGCGCTCCACTCAACCAGAATGTCAACCTTCGCACATACACCATCCAGCCCACAATCTCCTGGGCCATAACCCCCAAACTGTCTGTAGGTGTCGGAGCAATGATCACCTGGGGCTCAGTCGACCTCAACAAAGGACTCGTGCCTGCATCCACAGCCGACAAGGCCATCGAGGCACTCACCGCTCTGGGTCAGCTACCCGCATCAACACCGCGCTTCGGTACAACCACTCCCGCATCAGTCAACATCAACGGCAAAGCCGACGTGGCTGTGGGTATAAACGTCGGAGCTATGTATGACATCCTCGACAATCTCACAGTGGGTGTATCCTACCGTTCAAAAATGACCATGAAGGTAAAAGCCGGAAACGCTACCGTCAGCTATGCCAACGACGTGGCCCGCGGAATACTCGGCGAGAGCCTCGACCTCATCAACAACGCCAACTTCAAGGCAGAGATGCCCTGTCCCTACGTGCTTGGGTTCGGCGTGAGCTACAAGCCGGTGTCAAGACTCACACTCGCCTTCGACGCCCGACTCACCGGTTGGAAGGCCTACAAGAACCTTGACATAGAGTTTCTTGCCGAGCAGCTCGCTCCCTTCAACCAGCACCTCGAAAAGAACTACAAAAACTGCTGGGCCTACTCCATCGGTGCCGAATATGCCGTCACCAACCGCCTTGACGCCCGCCTCGGCCTGATGATCGACACATCTCCTGTCAACAAAAACTTCTACAACCCCGAGACTCCGGGCATGACCAAGATCGAGCCTACCATAGGTCTCTCCTTCCGTCCCATCCCCTCACTGTCCATCGACCTGGGATTCATGTATGTCCACGGCACCGGCATCAAGAACGCCACCTGTGAATACAAGGACCTGCTCGGAGCCATGCTTCCCGGCAAACTCACCTCGGCTCTCGTCGGCGCAGGAATCCCCGAAGCTACTGCCGCAGCCATGGTGGCACAGTATGGATTCACACCGTCAGGAACATTCAAGGCCGACTATAAGCTCCACGCCTTCACACCATCCATCGGCGTGAGCTACTCATTCTGACAAACCAGACATTGATATAACCTTTCGGGAGGGCCGTACATTGATTTGTACAGCCCTCCCGAAATGTTTTGTCAAGTTCTCAGATAATATCAATCGCATTATCATATTTTAACATTGATTTGTTGGATTTAAGACACAATCAATAATATATTTGCACAAGTAGCCTCTAAGCATCAACAATTCAACAATATACCATAAGATACGTGTAATAACCAATATCAATCCCGCTCCATGAAAGACAGATACATATCACTTATCACTGGCATCCTAACTCTATGCATATTGGGTATCAGTAGTTGTTCCAGAGTAGTAGCATCATCTTCCTCCCGCGAAGCAACTGAATGTCCAGTATTATCCGCCGGTCAGATCGACTCTATCGTTTTTGAAATGGCTGATAGCAATGTAACATCAGGAATAAACAGCTTTGCCATCAATATGGCAAAACTTGTTATGGAGAATTCCGAAGATAATTACATCTTCTCTCCTCTTGGAATTGCCTTTAATCTCAGTATGCTCTCTAACGGAGCCAATGGAATAACCAAAGACGAAATACTCACCGTATTAGGGGTCGACAATATAAACGATGCACAAAACAGACTCAACAACTACTGCCGGAGCGTGGATGTAATAATCAACAACCCTGCAACCAACGGATCGGCAAGACTGGCTAATTCATTGTGGGTGGATGAGAAACATAAAATCAAAAAACAGTTCAAAACAATCTGTAAAAACAAATTCCACACCGGGATTTTCATCAGAAATCTTTCGACAGAAGCCACCAAAGATGAAATTAACCAATGGGTAAGTGCAAATACCGACGGACTAATCAAGAATTTTCTCTCACATTCATTGTACTTTCAACAGAGCTCGGCTCTTATAAATGCAATTTTCGTCATAGCTCCGTGGGACTTTAAATTTGATCATTCCTTGACCTCAGAACGATATCCTTTTAATAACATCGACGGGACAGAAGGGATATGCAAGATGATGAAAGCTTTTAATAGGACACAAGAAACTATTGCATTTGACTGCTTCGACATCATACGGTTCACACTTGCCTCATCAACCTATGGTTTCGACGTAATACTTCCACATCCTGACGTTGACTTAAAAGATTGTATTAACCAGATTGACGACAACATCTTCGTAAAGTGGAAGAGTCGTGCCCGCCATAAAACTTGGGATATTGTAAGAATGCCGAAATTTGACATCAGAACTACACACAGTTTTCACAAAAGTTTGGTAAAGCTCGGACTGGACCACCTTTTCACAGATAGTGATTTTTCCGATATGACTACATCGAAACATTTTTTTATCTCCGACATTCTTCAGAAAGCCAGATTCATCGTGGAAGAGGATGGTGCCGAAGCTGCTGCTGCAACAATGGATACAGCTGTCGGTTCACCATTCGGAATAACGGAGCCAAGGCCTAAACCCACAAAACTCATCCTCGACCGCCCGTTCATGTATACCCTCACCGACCTGCGAACCAACACCATTATATTCATCGGCGAAGTAAAGAAATTTCCACAATAATGTGATACAGACAGAGCGTCCGTCAGGTCTGAGACTTGGCGGACGCTCTGTTTAGTTTATATCATTCTTGTCAGACAATCTCCATATTGGCGGCAAGACGCTGGCGCACAACCTCGTAGATCATTACTCCGGCAGCCACCGAGACATTGAGTGAGCCGATGTTGCCAAACATCGGAATAGAGACCTTCGAACTGCAGTGCTTCATCACCTCGGGAGATATGCCGGTGTCCTCAGCACCCATCACAAGAGCCACCGGATCGGTATAATTACCCTCGGTATAGGGGAAATCGGCCTTCTCCGATACAGCCACGACATTATAGCCGTTCTCACGCAGGAACTTGGCAGCCCAGGCTATGGAATTGCACCGGCACACGGGGATATGGTGCAACGCTCCGGCCGATGTCTTAATGGCATCGCCTCCCACCGACACACTTCCGCGGTCTGGTATAACGATAGCGTCGACTCCCGCACACTCGCAGGTACGCGCTATGGCTCCGAAGTTGCGCACATCGGTGATACCGTCGAGGAGCACTATGAAAGGAAGCATCCCGGCCTCATATAGCTCCGGCACAAGATGGTCCAGACGGTGGTATGTGACAGCGGCCATCATAGCCAGCACACCCTGGTGATTCTTTCGCGTGATGCGGTTGATGCGTTCCGGCGGCACTCGCTGCACAATTATGCGGCTCTCGCGGGCCATGGCCAGGAGTTCGGAGGCAAGCTCGCCGTGGAGCTCCTTGGAGATGAATATCTTGTCGATTTCCTTGCCGGCCTCTATGGCCTCCATGACGGCACGGATGCCGTAGATATAGTCTTCAGATGTCATATGTATTGTTGTCTATTTTGATTTCAGCAGAGAGCGGGCGGCGGCGAGAGCAGCCTTGTCGACCGAACTTCCGCCAAGCATAGCCGCGATGGCCTCCACGCGTTCAGCCTCGCCGAGCGGAGCTATACGGGTGTGGGTGGAATGCTCGTCATCCTCCTTGTAGACCTTGAAATGGCTGTCGCCCTTGGCGGCCACCTGGGGCAGGTGGGTGATGGTAGTGACCTGGATGGAACGGGATATGCGGCGCATCATGTCGCCCATACGTGCGGCCACGTCGCCCGACACTCCGGTGTCGATCTCGTCAAAGATGATGCTCGGGAGCCTGACACTCGATGCTATGATGGTCTTGATGGAAAGCATCAGTCGTGATATCTCGCCACCCGACGCTGTCGCGCCCACGGGCATGAGGGGCTGGTTCTTGTTGAAAGCCACCATGAACTGCACGGCATCTATTCCGGTGGCGGTCATGTCGGCCGGAAGCACCTGCACCTCCACTCGCAGATTGCGCATACCCAGAGGCATAGCCACCTCACGGAGAGTTTCGGCAAACTTGACAGCAGCCTCCTTGCGGGCCTCCGATATCTCGCGGGCGGTCTCGGCTGCAAGAGCCTTGGCACGGCGTGCATCGCGCTCAAGCACACCGATGGCCTCGTCGGAGGTGTCGAGCGCGCGGAGCTTCTCACGCAGAGTTTCGCGCAGCTCTATCAGAGCGTCGGCATCGTCCACATGATGCTTGTGGCAGAGACCATAGATGCTGTTGAGCCGTTCCTCTATTGCCATGAGGGTGGCCGGATCGGCCGTGAGTGACTCGTCGATACCCTCGAGGGTGGACGCGATGTCGGCTATCTCTATGCGCACGCTTTCGAGACGGCCGGGGATGTCGTCGGCGGCCGGAAGCACGGAGTCGAGATCGTCGCAGGCATCAGACGCACTCTCTATGAGGGAGAGAGCATTGTCCTCGGCCGTCGACAGGGCGCCAACGGCACGCCCGAGTGCCATCTTGATGGTGGTGAGATTGGCCATGGTCTCACGCTCGCGCTCAAGCTCGGCCTGCTCGCCGGGAGTGAGCGACAGCTCTTCTATCTGCTCGAGCTGGAAGCGGGTATATTCCTCATCCTCGCGTATCTTCTCCACACGGGCACGCATGGCCTTGAGAGTGCGGATAGCCTCGCGCAGACGGCCGAAACGCCGTCCGTACTCCTCGAGGCGGTCGCGGTTTCCGGCAAGGGTGTCTATCACCCTCAGCTGGAACTCAGGAGTTGCGAGGAGCTGGTTCTGATGTTGCGAATGGATATCAATGAGCCTCATGGCCACAGCCTGGAGCTTGCCGAGAGGCACGGGTGAATCGTTGACAAACGCTCTCGAACGCCCTGCCGGAGCCACCTCGCGGCGCAGGATACACTTCTCGTCGTCCCATTCCAGATCGGCAGCCAGGCAATAGTCGCGCAGAGAACTGTCGCCATCGACGGTGAAGACTGCCTCTATGACACTCTTGGCCGAAGGGTCGGTGACTACGCGCGAGTCAGCCCTCCCGCCAAGTATGAGAGAGAGGGCGCCGAGCATTATCGACTTGCCCGCGCCGGTCTCGCCGGTGATTACGTTGAACCCTCGGTGAAACTCGATGTCGAGACGGTCGATAAGAGCATAGTTGGATATATGGAGCGATTCGAGCATGGCTGTTGGTGGAATAGGCTGGGGGATTATCGTGAGTTCTCGTCACCCTTCTTGATTTTCTCTATGCGGTCGCCATCGGTAGGGTAGAGGGGCGAGAGCACGTCGTAGGCGTGCTGGTGCTCTTCGGGTGTAGCTTTGGAATAGATGTTGACAAGCTCGTCGAGCTTGGCATCGCGGAACATGGAAAGGCCCACCGACATGGGTGAGACACGGTAGATCTCGGTGAGGATGTCGAGCGAGGTGTCTATGGTCTTCCTACCCTTGTCGGGGCTCACCGACATCTGGTCGAGTCCCTGCAGGTGATACCGATAGACGAGGTCACGAAGGCTGCGCGTGGAGGGATCGGTGAACGCGCCCAGCACTGCTGCACGGTTCTTGTTGTCCTCAAACGCCTTCCATCCAGTCTCGCCCGACGACTGTCCCTGGTGCACGATGGTCTCCAGACGCTCGAAAAACGGGTCGCCGCCCTTGGGCGAGAAGCTGTCGAAGTCAAGGGCCAGAATGAGATAGACATAGAAGTTGACTATCTGGGTGAGCTGGCTCTCCATATTTGTCTCGTTGAATACGAGAGGCTCGTTCTCGGTGTAGGAAAACTCCACGTTGTCGCGGAAGTTGATGAGCGTGGTGGTGTAGGATGAGTTGTAGACCGGGCGTGTGCTCTGAACCTGGAGAGTGCCCTTCATTGCCCCCGATCCTTCGTCGTACTCAACGATGTTGAAGAATAGGGTACACTCTATGCGCTCGTTCGGCGAAATCTGCGCCGGACTCCACTTAGTGGTGTTCACATAGTCGTTTAGCGCGCTCTGCAGGGTCTGGAATATCTGTTTGTTGGTGCCTTCGAGCTGCGAGGTGTTCACCTCCACACGGCAGTTGAGCTCCTGGGCCCGGACGGGCAGGAGCACTGACAGACAGAAGCTGAGGAAGAGGAGGAAATGCTTCATAGTCGTGACTGGATGCTGTCGACAATGTCGGCGGCCACTTCGGTCTTGGATTTGAGAGGGTAGGGGTGTGAGCCCTCGCGGTCTATGATGGTTATCTTATTGGTGTCGGTTCCGAATCCCGCGCCCTTGTCGCGCATGGAGTTGAGCACAATGAGGTCGAGATTCTTTCGCTCGAGCTTCTCGACTGCGTTCGAGGCCTCGTTGTCGGTCTCCAGGGCAAATCCGGCAAGAATCTGTCCAGGCTTCTTGCGTGCTCCGAGAGTAGCGGCGATATCGGGATTCTTCACCAACTCTATCACAGGCACTTCGGAGTGTTCGCGCTTTATCTTGCGGTCGGCCACTGCTGCCGGGGCATAGTCGGCAACAGCCGCACACATGATGGAAATGTCCGAGGCGGGAAACGCCTTCTCACACTCGGCAAGCATCTCTCGCGCGCTCTCCACCTTCACCACCTTCACCCGCGGGTCCTTGGTGGTCACTGACACAGGCCCGCTGACGAGAGTCACCTCGGCTCCACGGGCCGCACACTCCTCGGCCAGGGCATAGCCCATCTTGCCCGAAGAGTAGTTGCCGATGAAACGCACCGGGTCAATCTTCTCATAGGTGGGTCCGGCAGTGACAAGCACACGCTTGCCGGCCAGTGTGAGGGAGCGGGCAAAGTAGCCTTCAAGCACCTTCACTATATTCTCAGGCTCCTCCATACGACCCTTTCCCGTAAGTCCGCTGGCGAGATAGCCTGTCTCGGGTTCTATTATGGTGTTTCCGTACGAGCGGAGCAGTTCAATGTTAGCGGTGGTCGAGGGATGGGCCATCATGTCAAGATCCATGGCCGGAGCCACAAAGACATGGCTCTTGGCCGACAGATAGGTGGTGACAAGCATATTGTCGGCCACTCCGTGGGCCATCTTGCCTATGGTCGAGGCCGTGGCGGGAGCTATGACCATGCAGTCGGCCCACAGTCCGAGGTCGACGTGAGAGTGCCACTCACCTGTATTGGCCGTGAAAAACTCGCTCACCACAGGCTTCTGGCTGAGCGACGAGAGGGTGACGGGAGTTATGAATTGCTTTCCGGCAGGGGTAATGACCACCTGTACCTCGGCGCCGGCCTTGATCAGCAGACGCAGAAGCGACACACTCTTATAGGCGGCGATACCGCCGCAGATGCCGAGCACTATATGCTTTCCGGCCAGGGGGGAGGGGTTCATTTGAGGCGGAGCTTGATGCGGGTGAAACAGTCCTTGGTGTTCTGGGCGAAGTCGCCCTTAAGAATCCAGTCGTAGTATGATGGATCCTTGCGTAGCACCTCTTCGGCCAGCCGGCCTTTGTATTTTCCGAAGTTGATCACCTCCTTGTCGTCATCGTTGTAGACAAGGCGGCCCATGAAGTCGACATTGCGATTCATCTGAGAGAACTTGCTCAGCTCCTCAATGTCGTTGGGGAGGTCGTCATAGTGGTCGAGCTGGCTCTTGAGCACCTCGAGGGTGGCGCGGGTATCGGCATTGGCCGAGTGCGCGCCGTCGAGTTCCTTGCCACAATAGAAGCGGTATGCAGCCACGAGAGTGCGCTGTTCCTTCTTGTGGAAGATAGTCTGCACGTCGACAAACCTCGCCTTGGAGAAGTCAAACTTCACTCCGGCACGCTGAAACTCCTGGTCGAGCATGGGGATGTCAAACCGGTTGGAATTGTATCCGGCCAGGTCGCAGCCGGTGAGTTCCTGGGCCAGAGAGCGGGCTATCTGCTTGAACTGCGGACAGTCGGCCACATCCTCGTCGGTGATGTGGTGGACGGCGGTAGCCTCGGGAGGAATGGGACGGCCCGGGTTGATGCGACGTGTCTTCTCCAGCTCCTCGCCCGAAGGAAGCACCTTGATGAGCGAGATTTCCACGATGCGGTCGTGGGTGATGTCGACACCGGTAGTCTCCAGGTCGAAGAACACTATGGGTTTCTTGAGATTTAGCTGCATACTCTTCGGGAGAATCAGAAGTCGGTCACGTTCATCGGCATGAGGAGCATGGTGAGCTTGGTCTCAGGCTTGTCCTCTGTGGGCAGAATCACGGCGGGGCGGGAAGGATCGGCCAGCTTGAACACGATGTCGTCGGTCCACACCACGGCGGTAAGCTCCTGGAGATAGCTCGAGCTGAATCCTATCACCATGTCAGAGCCGGTGAAATCGGCCGAGAGAGTCTCGATACCCGAGGTATTGTATTCGTTGTCGGAAGCCTTGATGGTGAGCTTCTCGGGAGTGACGCGGAACTTTATGAGGCCGTGGCCCTCGTCAACGAAGAGGCTCACACGGCGAACAGCCTTGGAGAAGAGCGAGCGGTTGACACTCAGAGTGAAGGGGTTGGTCTCGGGTATCACGCGGGTATAGTCGGGAAAACGGCCCTTGACAAGACGAGAGTCAAAGGTAAAGGTGTCGGTCTCAAAGGTCACACCCTGGCCGGCATCGAGAGTCACGGTAACCTCCTCGTCCTTGCTGAACACAGAGCGGAACACGTTGGTCGACTTATTGGGAAGGATAAACGAGCCTTCAAAGCCGGGAGCAAAACCGTTGTCCTCAAACTTCACGAGCTTGTGGGTATCTGTGGCAACGAAAATGAGACGGTCGGGCTTGATATCCCAGTATACACCCATCATCTGGGGACGCAGAAGGTCTGTGCCGGCAGCAAACGCGGTATACTCCAGGCCGCGGAGTATCGTAGAGCCGGAAGTCTTGAATGTCTGGGCGTTATCACTCGTTGCGCGTTTGAAACGCGGATATTCCGACCCGGAGAGGCCCATGAACTTATAGGAACCGTCAGGGTGGCTCATCTCAACAGCCAGAGTGGCGTCGTCAATGACGAAGTGCAGCTCCTGCTCGGGCATAACGCGAAGCAGCTCCACTACACGGCGGGCATCGATGCAAAACTCACCCTCACCCTCGACATCCATGATGGGAATGCGGGCACAGAGAGTATTCTCGCCGTCACACGCGGTAATGGTGAGCGTAGACCCGGAAATGGAGAACAGGAAGTTGTTGAGAATAGTCAGCGCATTCTTGGCGTTGATCACCTTGCTGACTGCTGATGCAAACGTCTGAAGCGTCTTGCTGGGGACTGAAAATTCCATATATAGGGAGACTATTTGTTTCTATTAACTCACAAAGATACTAAAAAATCCATCCTCGCGCAAATCAATATGGAAAAACAGTCCGCTACACAACTGGAGAGACATCTTCTTGCTTGAAACACAGCGAAAAATATCGGCAGCCCGGCAATGCTACTACCGATATTTTCCATACCTTTGCAGGAGAACAAGAAAAACATAACAGATCCATACAAACCATGACATTCAAACCAATCATTCAGTACACAATGCTGCTCATGCTTCCGGCAGTCATGACTGCCGGAGAATACGAACTCGCATCGCCCGACGGACTTCTGAAAGTGACTGTCGATGCAGCCGACCGGCTCACATGGGAGGTGGACCACGGCACCACCTCTGTAATCACCCCATCGCCCATATCCATCACTCTCGCCGACGGCAAAGTGCTCGGCACAAAGCCCAAAGTGGCAAAAGCCTCACGCAAGAGCGTCAGCACATCATTCGACACACCGATATACAAGAAAGCCTCGGTGGACGATTGCTACAACCAGCTCACCCTCAAAATGAAAGGCGACTACTCCGTGGTGTTCCGCGCCTACAACGACGGCGCCGCCTACCGAATAGTGCTCGGAGGCAAGGGAGAGAAGACCGTGGCCTCCGAAGAAGCGGTTTTCAGCTTTGCCGGCGACTATGACGCATTCATCCCCTATGTCAACGACCTGCGCGACCCGTCCTACCCCTACAGTTTCTCCTTCGAGTCCTACTACGACGAGTCGCCCATCTCACATATGTATGCCGATTCTCTCGCCATAGTCCCGATGCTGGTCTCTCTGCCCGAGGGAAAGAAGGCTCTGGTGATGGAGGGCGGCCTGGAGGGATATCCCGGGATGTTTCTTGTGAAGGGAGCGACCCCCAACACTGTCGAAGGTCACTTCGCACCAGTCGCACTCTCCGAGAAAATAGGAGGGTTCAACAGGCTCAACCTCATCCCGACAGCCACCGCTCCCTATATAGCCAAGGTCTCGGGCGAGACCGCGCTGCCATGGCGTGCGGTAGCAGTCACCACCGACGACCGACAGCTGGCTGACAACGATATGGCCCAGCGCCTCGCTTCTCCATGCCGCATCGACGACACCTCATGGATCAAACCCGGCAAAGTGGCCTGGGACTGGTGGAACAACTGGAACGTGATAGGAGTAGACTTCCCCGCAGGAATCAACACCGACACCTACAAGCACTATATCGACTTCGCCTCCGAGAACAATCTCGAATACATCATAATCGACGAAGGCTGGAGCAAAGAATCACTGATGGACCCTGTGAAGGAACTCGACATAAAGGAAGTGGTCGACTACGGAAGGCAGAAGAACGTAGGCGTGATATTATGGGCCCGCTGGCGCGACATGGACAAGGAGAAAGAGACAGCGATACCCCACTACTCCAGGCTGGGAATAGCCGGATTCAAGGTCGACTTCTTCGACCGCGACGATCAGGCGGTGGTGGAGTCAATGACAGAAATAGCCCGCCTTGCAGCCGACCACAGGCTGCTGCTCGACCTCCACGGCATGAAAGCCACGGGAATACAGCGGACCTATCCCAACGTGGTGAACTTCGAGGGAGTGAAAGGCCTTGAAAACTACAAATGGCTGGGTGTGAAGGACGGACAGCCGGCTGTAGACGTGATGCGCTACGATGTCACAGCGCCATTCATCCGCATGGCCGCCGGCCCGATGGACTATACACCCGGGGCAATGACCAATGCCGCGCCCGGCAACTACCGCAGCATCAACGACACCCCCATGAGCTTTGGCACACGGGCACACCAGCTCGCCATGTACGTGGTCTACGAGGCACCGCTCCAAATGCTTGCCGACTCACCCCACGCCTACAGATCCAATCCGGAAAGCCTCGATTTCATCTCGGCCATACCCACAGCTTTCGACCGGACCGAAGTCATAGCCGGCGAGGTGGGCGAATATGTGGCAATAGCCCGCCGGAAAGGCGACATCTGGTATATCGGTGCCATGACATCCACCACTCCGCGCAGTCTTGACCTGCCACTGTCGTTCCTCACACCGGGCGTGACATACGACGCCGTGATAATGAGCGACGGAGCCAACACCGACCGCAACGGAGCCGACTGTCGCCGCACCGAGTGCAAAGTCACATCGGCCACCGTGGCAAAAGCCGCCATGGCCGCAGGAGGCGGGTGGGGCGCAATCTTCACACCGGCAAAATAAGAAATCACACACCTCTTGCCCACCACACACCGGACGGCCCGGACACGTGCGTTTCTGACACGTATCCGGGCCGTCCCATATCTCATGTCGTGACAGCTGTCACATCAGTCTCTCCGGCATGGCGACTCATCCATATACAGGTATGTGTCCCTGTATCCGCCACAGTCGACGACGATCTTCTCAAACACCACACCCGGATCGAGCGGACGAAGGGCGAGGGTATAGGTTCCGTCGGCCGATTTCTCAGGCACCTTGAGTCTGACCTTGTTCTCCACGACTCTCCGTGCCACCGTGGGATAGAACACATCGTAGATATTCTCGGGACTCTCGTTGAGATTGTGATTGAAGTTGACCTCAACCTCGTCGAGACCTTCGAAACCCACCGTGAACCTGTGACCGGCGGGATTCTTGAACGCAAGGGTCGACTTGACTATCACGCGCACATCCACCGAATCGGCCGGCGCGTCCATACTCATCACATACCTCAGCACTCCGCCATCCGTAGGCTTGTCATAGGGCATCATGGCAACACCGCTGAGGGTGCGTCCCATATGAGGTATGATGGTCCAGGCCGCCTCCTTGCCGTCAGCGCAGTCATGGAAATGCTCGGCCTCCATAGCAACGACTCCGTCCGACGCGGCAAACACATACCCGCCGGCCGATGTGTCGCTCACTCTGTGACACTCCGGAAGTATGTCGGCCGGGAAATTGTCATTCCATGAGGTGTAGCCTATATGCTTCTGCGACATCATTCCATCCCACTTGCCGCCCGACATCACATTATTGTAGTCATGACAGAGAGCGGCGTCGCGGGCAAAGGTCTTTTCCACCCTGTCGGCCCACTCATTGGCCCGAGGGTTGTTTTCAGCATAGAGCTTGTGGTTCATAGCCTGCGAATAGTACATCTCGTAAAGATTCGACAGCGCCTGCACCGGGAAAAGAACAAGCTGCTTGTAGGCATCCCTGTAAGATGAGTCAAGAGAGATATACTGGCGCAGAGCCTCAGCCTCGAGACGCGCATAGTCATCGGCCACTTGCTTCCACTCGCCTGTCGAGAGATTGTAGGTGTTGCGGTCGAGCATCTCGGGAGTGACACGTCCGGCATACTTGCACTGCAGATTCATGATTCGGGCAGTCTCGTCGGCCTGGTCCTCGCCAAACTGGCGCGCACAGAAATCACGAATGTGTCCCGTCACATCACGGGCATTGAACCTGGCGGGATTCCAGGCCATGTCAAGGAAGAGCGTTATGGGATACTCCATAGGCTTGAGATCGCCCACATTGAGAATCCACAGACGGTCCACCCCGTAGTCATACGTCAGACGCATCTGCTCGCAGAGGTTCTGGGGCGGAGTGACATTGAGCCATTTGGTATTACGCGGAGCGCCCACATAGTCCACATGATAATACATTCCCCATCCGCCGGGATGCTTACGCTCCTCGGCATCGGGCAGCTTGCGGACATTGCCCCAGTTGTCGTCACAGACGAGCATTATCACGTCGTCGGGCACACGCAGCCCCAGATCATAGTAAGTCTGGACCTCCTTGTATATGGCCCACACCTGCTGACGCTTTTCGGCCTTCTCGCCGGTCACATCCTCTATTATCTTGCGTTGGTTTCTGAATATCTTGCGCAGAAGGTTCATATTGTATTCGTCGCGCGAGACATAATTGTGGTCGTTGCCCTCTTCGCCACCCATAGGAGCGTCGCCGTCGCCACGCATTCCTATTGTGATAAGGTCCTCGGTACCGGCCACTCTCTCTATTCCCTCACGGAAGAAGCGGTCAATGGTCTTCTGATTGGAAGCATAGTCCCACACCCCGTATCTGTCGCGGTGGCGCGCCCACTCCTGGTGGTTGCGGGCCATCGGCTCGTGGTGGGAGGTGCCCATGATAATACCCATATCGTCGGCGGTCCTGCTGTTTTCGGGGTCATCGGCATAGAAGCTCCAGCCCCACATGGCAGGCCAGAGGTAATTGGCCCTCAGACGCAACAGAAGCTCAAAGACACGGGCATAGAAACGATGGTCGCCGTAATTGGTCCCATAGGTATTCTTCACCCAGCCCGTGAGACAGGGCGCCTCGTCGTTAAGAAAGAGGCCTCGATATCTCACAGCCGGCTCTCCGGCCGTGTATTTACCCCTCGAGATCGAGAGATTCTCGTGGCGGGCCACAGGGACATCAGCCCAGTCATACCACGGCGACACGCCTATCTGCTCCGAAAGCTCATAGATGCCGTAGATGGTTCCACGGCGGTCACTGCCGGCAATGACAAGAGCCTCGTCAACACCGTCGAAGGGATGGGCCACAGTGGCCATGACATACTTCTCGGTTTTTCCACGCAGCTCCGACCTGTCGATTTTTTTGTCCCTGACAAGCTCGTCTATAAAACGGCTTCCGAGCGTTCCGGCAATAATCATATTCCCTTCAACGGGACTATGTACAATATCAGCCTTCCGGCCGCATACACGCTGGAAATCCTCGCTAAGATTTTCAGACGCCAATCTCACTCCGATATTGTCGGCCTCGTCAACGAGCAGTCTGAGAGGCTTACCGTCGCTTATGAGGGTGAAACGCTCCTGCGAAATCCCGGGCACCGTTATTCCCGGATGGTCAATGGCTCCGGCGCAAAGAGCCACACCGAGAAACATCAAAACGACGGCTCCGATTCTTCCCTGTATCTGTGACATAGGAAACATCATATCGTCACCTTGATTTTGCTCAGATCCTTGTCATCGCTCGAAGAGCCCACCATAAGCTCATATTCGCCGGGAACTACGCGCATCTGCATGGCAGACTCGTCCCAGTTCTCGAAGCTCGACAGGGGGAAGTCGATCTCCACACGACGGCTCTCGCCGGGAGCGAGGCTGACACGGGTGTAGCCGCGCAGTGTCTTGACCGGACCGGCCGTGTCGGCCGGACGGCGCATATACACCTGCACCACCTCGGTGCCGGCCACCTTGCCGGTATTGGTCACGGTAGCGGTCACCTTTCCGTCAGAGTAGGCCGGATCGGCAATAGAGAATGTCGTATAGCTCAGACCGTGGCCGAACTTATAGAGAGGCTCGTCGTTCTTCATGTAGCGGTAGGTACGCCCGGCCATCAGATAGTCGTCAAACGCCGGCAGCTGGCTGTCGTCTTTGTAGAAGGTCACCGGAAGCTTGCCCGAGGGATTGTAGTCGCCGAAAAGCACGTCGGCCACAGCATGGCCGCCCTGTTCACCGGGATACCAGGCCTGGAGGATAGCATCGCAGATTTTGTCCTCGGGAGTGAGGGCCACGGCACTTCCGCTGCAGTTGACGAGCACTATCTTCTTGCCGGCCTTGTGGAGAGCCTTCAGAATCTCGCGCTGAGGAGCGGGAAGCTCTATCGAAGTACGGTCGCCGTTGTCAAATCCGGGCTCGGTCACCTTGGCCTCCTCGCGCTCATAGTCGGGAGAGATACCTCCGGCAAATATCACGATATCGGCATCACGGGCAGCCCTGACGGCATCGGCAGGTGTGACATTGCGCGAGCGCAGCAGGTCGAAGTTGAGAGTAGCTCCGTCCTCAAGCTGCATATACTCCACTATGATATCATATTCGCGCCCCTTCTTGACAGGAAATTCACGGGTGCGGAACTCAAGAGAGCTCTGGCGCCAGCGGTCATGTATGGTGTCGCCGTTCACTATTATGCGCAGCCCGTCGTCATTGTTGTAGACCATCTTGAGAGTCTCGTCGCGGTCGGCCACATATGAGCCCCTTATGCGTGTGGTGAAGTTGGTAAGATTCACACCCGGGGCAAATGCGGTGTTGCCGCCGTTGTCGAGTCTGATAGGGGAGGTGTAGACAGTCTCCACCGCAGGGGCGCCCGACATCGAGGCATTGTTCCAGTAGACAGCCCTCATTCCACGGTCCGACTTGTTCCGGAAATTGCCGAACACACTCTCCTCGTCGGTCATGCGTGTCACCGTACACCCCTTGGCATACGGTATCTCACGGCCAAGACGGCTGTTGATACCCTCGAGTATAGTGACAGTGTGGACGGGCTGGCCGTAATAGATACCCCACATCATGGTCGAGTCGGCGGCATTGGGACCCATCAGCATGATCTTCTTATTGTCGGCCGAGAGGGGGAGCACACCGTTGTTTTTCAGAAGCACCATCTGCTCGCGGGCCATCTTGCGCGCAAGCGCACGGTGCTCGGGAGAGCACACAACGCTCATGGGGATGGAAGTCCACGACACGAGCGAGTCAGGATCGAAGTCGCCGAGTTCGAATCGACCCTTGAGCATCCTCTTGACACTCACGTCGATATCGGCCTCTGAGATATCGCCGCGCGCCACAGCTCCGGGCAGATTCTTGTAGACTCCGCCACACTCCACATCCGTGCCGCTGAGCACACCGAGAGCCGACGCAGCCTTGGCATCCTTCGACACCTCGTGGCGTCCCTCGCGATAGAAATCGCCTATGGCGCCACAGTCGCTCACGACAAGGCCGTCAAATCCCCAGCCGTAGCGCAGTATAGTGTTGAGCAGCCTGTCGGAACCACAGCAGGGAGAACCCTCGAAACGCTGGTAGGCACACATCACCTGCTGCACATTACCCTCCTGCACGAGGGTCTTGAATGCAGGCAGATAGGTCTCCCACAGCTCTCGGGCAGGCAGACTCTCTATGTCCATGCGATGGCGGGTCTTCTCCGGACCGCTGTGGACGGCATAATGCTTGGCGCAGGCATGGAGCTTGTAATACTTGTCGGTGCCGTCGCCCTGGAGACCCTTGACAACGCGCAGGCCCATGCGCCCGTTCATGTAAGGATCCTCGCCATACGTCTCCTGGCCGCGGCCCCAGCGCGGGTCACGGAACACATTGATATTGGGAGTCCAGAACGAAAGACCTTTGTATTTGCCGTTCTTACCCTCACGGCGGGCGAGGGTGTTCTTGGCACGCGCTTCGTCGCTCACAGCCGTGAACACCTCTTCGATAAGGTCGTCGTCAAACGACGCCGCCATACCTATACACGAGGGAAACACTGTGGCCAGACCGTTGCGGCCAACACCGTGAAGAGCCTCGCTCCACCAGTCGAAAGACGGAATGCCCAGACGCTCTATGGCCGGCGACGAGTTCATCATCAGCCTGGATTTTTCCTCGAGCGTCAGACGGCTGCAAAGGTCGGCGGCACGCTCCTCGGCACTAAGCGAGGGGTTCTGATAGGGAAGAAGCTGGCCCGAAGCCGACAGGGCGGCGCAAGCAAGGCCGGCGATTGACAGAATTTGCTTGAATTTCATGGAAGTTTAGAAAGGGGAAAATGTATTTTGTACAATTACATTGGCAAAGATAGCATTTTCCCTTATATATTCCAAACCCCCGGCGAGGTTATCGCTACTTCTGTTTCTTCTTTCCGAAGTCGTTGTGGATTTTTATTCCGAAAACTACGGCCGAACAAACCGTAGTGATGGCATTGGTGATGAAAAGCGGCCAGTTGTGGAGCAGCAGTCCCTGCACCACAAAGAGTATACTGCCCATTCCGAGAAGCAGAAAGGTGGGAAGCGCAATACCGTCGGTCTCTTTAGTGCGGATAGTGTGGATGGCCTGGGGAAGATAGCCCATCACCATACATATGGCAGCCCCGTAGCCCACAATGTTGGTCAGTAGTTCCATATTTTGTTCTTTTATATACTAACGTATCTTTACTAACGTTAAACACCCTCAGAATGTTGTCTGACACCTCCGATTATAAATTTTAACATCGCTTACAGCCGTTTATCGCTTGAAAAGTGTTAAATTTGCAAGAATAACAAGAGACAACAACAGCACCAATGCTCACACTCATATTCACTATAGCGATCATCTACTTTCTGTGGCTCGTGGCAAAGCCGCTTCTTGCGGCCTATATGCGTCGCAAATACGAGCAGAAAGTCAACGACTTCTTCCGTCAGAGCTATGGGAGCGCTTTTGGCATGGATCCCGAAGAGATCCGCCGGCGCAGGGAAGAGGAGCGTCAGCGTCGCACAGGACAACAGCGTCAGCGACCCCGAAAGGAGAAAATATTCCGTCGTGACGAGGGAGAGTATGTCGATTTCGTGGAAATAAATGAAAAAACACAATACACTCCCGCCGACCCATCCTATACACCTCGCGAACCACAGGTAAGCGATGCCGAGTGGGAAGAAATCAAGTGACAACGACAGCCTGACTAAACAGGCCGTCTGATGACAACCTGTTAAAAAATCCCCCCACACACAGATTATCAAAATTTATCTATCCCCCCCTCCCGACTCCTCACTGGCAGTCAGGGGGGCAGGTTACTTATTGATGTATATTTCCGAGGACTTCGTTCTCGGAAATATACATAGTGCGGATATGCAAAACAGATCACCAAAATCCACCCGAGCCCATCGCCTCTCATACAAGTTTAAACTAATACCGATAGCCAAAACAAAAAAAATGCCGTTTTTTTGTATATTTAATTTGGATTCATTAAATTCGCAACTGATAAAAACGCAAAACTATTATTCACATTTCAACCACTTCCTTTTAAGGCAAGACCACACTCCCGTAGAAATGACGGAGAAAACAACCTATCACTAAAGCCTTAAACACAAAGCCTATGGAAATAACAAAGAAACTCATGCTCATGATGGCGATAGCCGTTATGACACTAAGCTTCTCTTCATGCGACAAAGAAGGAGAAGAAGGATGCGACCCTACTTACATAAGTATCAACATCGATGGAGGAGAACACCTTGAGAACAAGGGAAAGCAAGGTTACTTCGTCTGTATGCCTAACGATGGCGGGGTTCTGTATATATCCACTCCCCCCAAAGAGCACCCCTGTCTCATAGAATCCTTTGAATACGAACTAATCAGTTTAAGCATGATCATCAAGCAGTACAACATTCAAGATTACTACGAGTGGGAATGGGGAAGCATTGAAAAGACCAGTGGTGAAAAAGAACCATGCTCCTATAAAATAACGCTTGACAAAAGCACAGAATACACACGGGCAGCAATCCTCAACGTGGGGGTGTACCCCTTCATCAACCGCATACATATAACCCAGCACTGAGGAATTTAGGCCTAAAACAGCCCGTAGGGGGTGAACGACCGGAACATGGATAAAAATAAGTCAATCCGTAATTTGGTCGCTCACCCCCTACGGGCTGTTTTAGGCCTATTTTTTTTATTTCAGACCATTGAGCCACTTTTTTGTTAACCTATCACACAAATATGCCGTTTTTTCCGTAATTTTGCGGAAACAACACAAAATCACTGATTGAAATATCATGGCTACAACACTGGTAAAAACTGATTTCAATTTTCCCCAACAATCGGCAGTCTATCACGGCAAAGTGCGTGATGTCTACACCATCGGCGACGACCTCCTCGTGATGGTTGCCACCGACCGTATCTCGGCCTTCGACGTAATACTCCCAAAGGGTATTCCTTTCAAAGGACAGGCCCTCAACCAGATAGCAGCCTCGATGCTCGACGCGACCGCCGACATCGTGCCCAACTGGAAGATAGCCGTTCCCGACCCTATGGTCACCGTGGGCTACAAATGTGAGGGACTTCGTCTCGAAATGATTATCCGCGGCTATCTCGCCGGAAGCGCATGGCGCGACTACAAGGCCGGGATGAGAGAGCTCTGCGGAGTGAAACTTCCCGAAGGAATGGTGGAAAACCAGCGTTTCCCCGAGCCCATAATAACACCCACCACAAAGGCCGACGCCGGACACGACGAGAACATATCTCGCGAGGAAGCAATAGCCCAGGGCATCGTCACCGAAGAGCAGTTTGACACAATGGCCGCCTACACCCGCGCCCTCTTCAAGAAAGGCTCTGAAATGGCCGCCGAGAAGGGACTCATCCTCGTCGACACAAAGTATGAATTTGGTCTCCGCGACGGCAAGGTGATACTCATCGACGAAATCCACACCCCCGACTCCTCGCGCTACTTCTATGCCGAAGGCTACGAGGAACGTCTGGCCAAGGGCGAACCCCAGCGCCAGCTCTCAAAGGAATTTGTCCGCGAATGGCTCATGGCCAACGGATTCATGGGCAAGGAAGGCCAGCAGGTGCCCGAAATGACCGACGCTTTCTGCGAGGAAGTATCCGAACGCTACATCGAACTCTACGAGCACATCACCGGCAAGAAATTCGAGAAGGCTCCCGAAGACCACCTCGACGACCGTATAGCCCGCAACGTGCTCGACTGCCTCACCAATCTAAACCTCTGACGTGCAAGACGTAGAGAATATAACACCCTACGGCACCGACTCACGCGACAAGGCGGAGCAGGTCCGCGAAATGTTTGACGCCATCGCCCCGGCCTATGACTTCATGAACCGGGCGATGACGTTCGGCATTGACAGACTCTGGAGACGAAAGGCCGTGAAGATGCTTGCATCCGCACACCACGACGAGATACTCGACATAGCCACGGGAACCGGAGACCTCGCCATCCGCATGGCCGGGACACTCGATCCGCTCTCAGTGGTGGGAGTCGACCTATCCGAGGAGATGATCGAGATAGGACGGCGAAAGGTATCCGACGCGAAACTCAACGAAGTGGTTACCCTCGGCATAGGCGACTGCCTGCTGCTACCGTTCCCCGACTCTACGTTCGACGCCGTGACCTGTGCCTACGGAGTGCGCAACTTCGCCGACATCGAGGCCGGCTACCGCGAGATGCACCGTGTGCTACGCCCGCGAGGAACAGTACTCATCATAGAGCTGTCCACGCCGCAGTCGTCAGTTGTCCGCCCGTTCTACAACTTCTACACGCGCACCGTGATTCCCACAATCGGACGCATCGTGAGCAAGGATGTCAGGGCCTACAGCTACCTGCCCGAGTCGATAGCAGCCGTCCCGCAGGGCGACGCCATGTGTGCGCTCCTCTCGGCAGCAGGATTCGACGCCCCGCGAGCCATACCACTGACATTCGGCACCTGCACCATCTATGTCGCAAAGAAAAACTGATTCATACCTCTGATAACAATTCATAAATACACACAGACACTATGGAACCCAACAAGCAGAATGAAATAAAGATCGAGCTCACCCCAGAGGTGGCCAAAGGTATCTACTCCAACCTCGCCGTTATCACCCACGGCCCCAACGAATTCTTCGTCGACTTCATCACCATGGCCCCCAATATGCCCCAGGCCAAGGTGCAGAGCCGCATCATCATGAGCCCCGAGAATGCCAAGAACCTCCTCGGCGCACTCATGGAGAATGTAAAGAAGTACGAGGCCACTTTCGGCGAAATCCGTCCCAAGCGTCCCGTCAACAACCAGGGCGGCAACCCCGGCGAGATTCCCAACCCATTCATCATGGGCGGGAAAGCTTAAAAAATCCGCAAGATGAAACCCTCCAACCTTTCCATCTATAACACTCTCACACGCACCAAACAGCTCTTCACCCCTCTCCACGAGGGGAGGGTGGGGATGTATGTCTGCGGCCCGACAGTCTACGGCGACGGCCATCTCGGACACGCACGTCCGGCCATAACCTTCGACATCCTGTTCCGCTATCTTCAACACCTCGGCTACAAAGTGCGCTATGTGCGCAACATCACCGACGTGGGCCATCTGGAACACGATGCCGACGATGGTGAAGACAAGGTGGCAAAGAAGGCCAGGCTCGACAACCTCGAGCCGATGGAAGTGGTGCAGTACTACCTCAACCGCTACCACAAGGCCATGGACGCGCTCAACGTGCTCCCGCCTTCGATAGAGCCCCACGCCTCGGGCCACATCATCGAGCAGATAGACTATGTCCAGAAGATTCTCGACGCAGGCTACGCCTATGTGAGCGACGGATCGGTGTATTTCGACGTGCCCAAGTACAATGCCGACCACCACTACGGCAAACTATCCGGACGCAACATCGACGAGCTGCTCTCGACCACCCGCGCCCTCGACGGACAGGACCAGAAGCGCAATCCGGCCGACTTCGCCCTCTGGAAGAAGGCAGCGCCCGAGCACATAATGCACTGGCCCTCACCATGGAGCGAAGGATTCCCCGGATGGCACCTCGAATGCTCGACAATGGGCGAGAAATATCTCGGCGAGACTTTCGACATCCACGGAGGAGGCATGGACCTCATGTTCCCCCACCACGAGTGTGAGATAGCCCAGAGCATGGCCCACAACGGCCACGAGACCGTCCGCTACTGGATGCACAACAACATGATCACCATCAACGGCAAGAAAATGGGCAAGTCGCTGGGCAACTTCATCACCCTCGACGAGTTCTTCAACGGCTCTCACCCCCTGCTCGCACAGCCCTATTCGCCCATGACCATACGCTTCTTCATCCTCCAGGCCCACTATCGCGGCACTGTAGACTTCTCCAACGAAGCCCTGCAGGCCTCCGAGAAGGCCCTCGGACGTATGCTCGAAGGCTACCGCCGTCTGCGCGAGCTAACCCCGTCGGAACAGTCGACAATCGACGTCAGCTCCGTGCGCGCCAACTGCTACGCGGCTCTCGACGACGATCTCAACACCCCGGTGGTGATAGCACATCTCTTTGACGCGCTGCGCATGGTCAACTCCGTCAAAGACGGAAAGGCCACGGCCACACAAGCCGACATCGACGAGCTGAAAAGCGTGTTTGACACATTCCTCGTCGACATCCTGGGCATCCGCACTGAGCTCACCGAAGGGAGCGACGCCTCGGCTCTCAAGCCCTTCGAGGAAGCCATGGACCTGCTGCTCGAGATGCGCGCCAAGGCCAAGGCCTCGAAAGACTGGGCCACCTCCGACCTCATCCGCGACCGTCTCTCAGCTGCCGGCTTCGTCATAAAGGACACAAAGGACGGCGCCGAATGGAGCATTAAGTGACAGAACACACCAACAGATCCATAACCACGTGGTCCATAATGTGCCTTTGCGCAATATGGACCACGTCTTTATGACACAAACCATCAAAGAAATCCCAATGAACTACTTTCTTGATTCAGCCTCGCGCATATTCGAGTCGTGGGGGGTAGCCACAGACTACAACAACCTGTGTTCCACCCTTCTCGTGACCGGCGGGAGCCTGCTGCTGTCGTGGGCGGTATTCATCCTGCTCACACGCTACATCATCCCGCTCGTCAGCCATGTGGTCCGCAAGACCGAGGCCACATGGGACGACCTGCTGTTCAATGGCCGACTGCTGAGAGTGGTGGCCGAGTTCGTGGCAGTCCTCCTGCTCCAGAACACTCTGCCACCGGCCCTGAAACTTTATCCTGGAATATGCACCATGGCCGTGGTGGCACTGAAGATACTCATGGTGGCCGTGATAGTGCACCTCATCAACCGTCTCATCCTCGCCTCCTACGCCATTCTCACCGAGCGAGCCTCAGAGCGTGCACGGTCACTCCAGGGAATACGCCAGATGCTCCAGGTCATCACCATACTTGTCGGAGTCATAATCGTGATCTCCATCCTCACAGGAAAGAATCCAACAGTTGTCATCACCGGACTCGGTGCCGCGGCCACAGTGCTGATGTTGGTGTTCAAAGACTCCATAATGGGCATGGTGGCGGGAGTGCAGCTCACCCTCAACGATATGCTCCGTCCGGGCGACTGGATCACAGTCCCGGCGCGCAACATCAACGGAACCGTTCTCGAAGTGGGACTCACCACCGTCAAGGTACAGAATTTCGACATGACCATTGTCACCGTCCCTCCATACTCGCTCGTGAGCGAGTCGTTTCAGAACTGGCGAGGGATGCAGGCATCACGCGGACGCCGCATCACCAGACAGTTCACCATAGACGTCAACACCGTCTCATTCTGTTCTCCCGAATTGCTGGCCCGATTTGCCGGCGAGCCTTGGATGAAGCAGTTCGACACAAACCGTCCGGTGGTCAATCTCACCCTGTTCCGTTTCTACCTGGAATACTACATCTCTCATATGCCCCAGCTCAAAGAGTCGGCAGGAATGATATACATGGTGCGCGAAATGCCGCCGACAACCTACGGAGTACCCATAGAGCTGTATCTGTTCACAGCCCTCACGGAATGGAAGCCCTACGAGCACTACCAGGCCGCGCTGATGGACCATGTGATGGCCAAAGTGGGAGACTTCGGCCTGCGCATCTACCAGGCCCCGTCGGGGGTTGACATCCTTTCGCTCAAAACCACATAAAACCAAGCGAGGAGTTGACATCACGTCGACTCCTCGTTTGACAATAAACCAATCATTATCACATTTCTTGCAATGGAAAAAGTAATCTTATACCTACTAAACGCACCGCGCCTGAAATAGTTCATACGTCAGTAAAAAATCTCACAAAAAACGTCCTCCGCAACCGGAACGGTTACGGAGGACGCTGTATAATGGGCCGTCAGGCCGTGTTTACTTCACAAATTTGAGTGTCTTTCCGTCGGCAGCCACTGCGATGTAGACACCGGCGGGAAGGGTGGCGAGAGATGTCTCGCCGGCCTCGAGGGTGAGAACGGCCGCACCCGACACAGTGTAGACCACGGTGGTCGAAGTAGCATTGATGGTGGCAGTGGCGCGGTCATAGCTCAGAGAGCCCTCGGCGCTGATGCCATCGATACCTGAACTCTTCTTCTCCACCACACCGGTAATCCAGATTACGCCTTCAGAGTTGGCATCGTCGGCGCTGACAGTATAGAAGCTGCCGGGGAAGGTGGAATTGGGATAGCCGGCTGCAAGACAGAAGTTCTTGAGCTGGTAGTCCTCACGGGCAAAGCATACGAGGTGTACCTGAGAGCCTACTTCGGCTGTATACTCGGTGACGAAGTTGGAGCTGAGACCGGTCTCGGCCGAGATATCGTCGCCGATGTAGACATATACATAGGCCACAATCGACTCCTCGCCCTGCATGGGCTTGCCGGTGGCGGGGTCAATCTCGTAGGCGGGCGAAGTGCGGATGGTAAACGAGGGATGCTCCTCGTCCTTGACAAACACTCCGCGGAACTGTATCATGCCCATCTCTGCATCCTCGCTGGTGATGGTGTAGGTGAGTCCATCGATAGCGGTGACAGGTTCGGGATAGAACTTCTCGATGTTGACGAACTTGTAGCCGGCTGTGGTCTCTACCTTGAAGGTGATGGTCTGACCGACCTCGCACTCGAGATTGCGAACAGGATTGCCCTCGGAATCAAGTATGGTGATGTCGCCAATGGTGATATGGGCCACATCATTGATGGTGTTGACGGTGGCCACCTCGACCTTCTGGTAGCTTTCGATCTCGACAGTGCAGTTTTCGGTAATCACAACCGAGAAATTGCGCTTATCGACAGCCTCGGCTATCTCTTTGCCGTTGACCTTGACCGACTTGATATAAACACCAGAAGTGAAGGTGTAGAAGTAGATCGAGTTGCCAATCTTCACCTCGTTTACCTCCTTGGAATCAAGAGTCTTGACAGTGGTTCCCTCGGGAGTGCGCTCAAGGAAGTTGAAGAAGGGCGACTCGGTTTTGATAATCACGAGAGCATCGCCTTCCTGTGCGGTGATTTCATTGACTACCACGGAGAACATAGCCGCGTCAGCCTCTTCGCCGACAGTGAGAATATACACGCCTGTCTCGGTATCCTTCACCACGTTGCAGCCGGGAGTCATAGTGGTCACAGCGTCAATGCGATAGCCGAGAGTGGGAGCGAGAGTCATGGTCGAGCCTGACTTGACTGTCATAGTGGCTGCAATGTCGCAGGGCTCGTCGTTGAGAGTGGCTGTGAGCCAGGATATCTGGGCGCCATCGTTGAGAACAAACGACACGGCCACGTCGCCGGGAATCTTGCGCGACTTGATGTCGAGATACGAACCCTCGGCCACTGTGGCGAGGTATACGCCGTTGCGACCCGGCTCCACGGGGGTGCCGTCGAGGGTGACAGAGGCAATCTGATTGCCCTCGGTGGGAGACACGGCAAGAGAATTCTGAAGGCTGGAGAGTTCAAACGAGTTCTCACCGTCGGAGAGTGTGAGAGCGTCTCCGCGACCGTTGGCCTGCTTCACCACCACGCGTGATGCAGCATCGACATTGACAGTTACGCCTGTGGAGCGTGTGCCGTAGACAGTGGCTGAGCCGTTCTCGGTGACACGGATCCACTCACGCATATCGGGAGCATAGCTGTTGGCAACGACATACTTGTAGTCAGTGCCGGGACGGCCTTCGATGTACACCTTGGAACCGAGGGGGAGAGAAAGCTTCTGCTCGGTGCCGGAGACATTGAGGATGGTGCCGTCTGCAAGCTTGAAGATGTAGCTCTCAAGGGGAGCATTGTCGGGAGCGGAGACAAAAGTGTAGTCTACGGCGCGACCCTTTGTGGTGACTGCGAAAACGTCGCCCTCCTCAAACTCGGTGACATATCCGGTGACCCAGGATACTCCGGGCTCGAAATAGTTGACCGGCTCGCCGTTGCGGGTGACACTCAGAATCTCCGCACCTTCAGTGGCCTGGATTACGAGGGGTTCCATATCCTTGGTTGTGACAACCTTTGTGGAACCGTTGGCATTAAGCTCGATATATTTGTAGGAATCGGCCGAGCCGTCGGGCTTGGCGTTGAGTATGGCGGTAACATTGGGTGCATAGTCAGTCTCGATTGTAAACGAGAGACCGGTCACCTTGGTGTATACATAGTACCAGTTGACATCTTCGTTGCCCACAGTGAAGGTCTGTGTTCCACCGGCACCGGGAGTGCCTACCGATGTCATATAGAGATCGGTCACCTTTTCCACCTCATAGCCTGTGGCGGGAATTACGGTGACTTCAGTGCCCGGCGACACCATTACCTGCTGTCCCACGGGAATGTCTGCTCCACCGGCCTTGAGGGTAAAGCTTCCGGGATTACCCATGCCGCTGACATTGAGTCCGACCTCCTGTGTCGCCGAGCCACCGCCCGAGGTGACAATCTGGAGCATCATGCTCTCAATGGCCACACGGTAGAGGCCGTCGCCCGAAGGCGAGAGAAGGTCTGTGCCGTTCTTTGTGACAGAGACGATGGAGGCGTTGCCCGCCGGCTCGATGACGAGGGGCGAGTCAGCCTCGGAGAGATCGGTGATGCGATTCATGCCGTCAACGAGGCTCAAGTCTCCTTTCTGATATGTATAGACTCTCACGTTGGCAGCATTGTCGACGTCAACTATGACGGACGTCTGTGCCGATACCGCGAAGAAGCCTACAATCATAGCAAGAAATGAAAGTAGAAATTTCTTGAACATAATGATAGTGGTTTTTGTGATGATATAAGTAAAACTGTGTTTTGGCTGGGGGCAAGTCCTACTTCACCGCTACCTTTGCCGAGATTCCGGCGGGAGTGCGGACAATGTAGATTCCGGCAGGAAGTGATGTGAGAGCCACGCGACGGCCTGAGAGATCGAAGGCCTCGGAACCGGCGGGAGCCACAATGTCGTTTCCGGCCACACATACACCGCTATCTGAATCGGCAGCAATGTCGGTCAGAGCCGACGAGTCATTGAAGTTGAAGGTGATGATACCCTCGGGGCTTTCAGTTATGTCTGTGAGCGAGAACTGGGGCACCGAGCGGTCCGACTGCCAGAGGAAAGCGGTGTTGCCGGGACCGAAAGAGGTCACGCCCTTTGATCCGGGGAAGGGATCGCCGGCCTCGTTGTTGCCCTCTTCGCTCCACACATTGTCGGCAGCCACAATGCGCACGTGCTCATAGCCGGCCATCATGACGGCATTGACCGTGTTGCGGCGCCAGTGCTGCTGGTCGTAGTGGCAATAGCTGATGACGAGACCATGGTTGGGCAGACCCTTGTCCCAACCCTCCTGACGGCGGTTCTCGAGGGTGAAATACTCGTTGGTATTTTTTGGATTGACAATAAAGTAGGCCTTGTTGGTCTTCTCGAAGCTGTCGAGTGTGATACCTTTGGCGGGGGTCTCAAGGATGTCGGGTTCGAGCCATCCGAGAGTGTACTTGTCCATGGCGGTATAGCCCGACGGGGTCACCTGATCGTCATTGTAGGTGCCGCGGTCCATGATGTCAAAGTGTGCCATGCCGTGGCCGCCCTGCTGAGAGGAGTCGTAGATGTCGGCCAGACCGAGTATGTGGCTGAATTCGTGGCATATAGTGCCGATACCGTCGAGATTCTCGCCATCCTTGCCCTTTAGCTCGCAGGCACAGGCTGCCACGCCGAGGTTCATGAAGTCGAAATAGTCGTAGACCGAGTTGGAGAGATCCTTCATAGCCGGCCATATGCACTCGGCAGGACCGCCCTGGGCCTCGCCGTGTCCGGCGAAGATGACAAAGACGAAATCGACAAAGAAGTCGTTGTTGACATCATACTGTGTGAAGTCGACACCGGCCTCGTCGGCACCCTTGCAGGCATCGCGGAAGAGGTCGTCGAGACGCTCGGTCTCGCCATACCATTTGCGGTCGTGGGGTAGGGTGACGGGGCCTACAACGTCAAACTTGGGTGTGAATCGACCGGAACTCTGGGTGGTGAAATAGTCGATGACGCTTCCATAGGTCGACTCGTCGGAGTAGCCAGGCTCGTTAATCTTGCGGTCATACAGCTCGCGGGTGGCTTTGGACGAGAACTTCACATCCTGGAACTCGGCCATGATGATGAGACCTTTCACCACTCCGGTGGTGGGGAAGTCGAGGGGGATTGGAGCCGGGGCCACACGACGACGGGCCACGCTTTCCTCCTTTATGGCCGCACGGCGCGAAGCTATGGCACGGCGGATGGCTGTGGCTTCGGCGGCAGGAGTGGCCACTCCGGTGGGAACACCCGATGTCGACAACTCGCCGGCAGATGTGAGTGAAGCACGGCGGATGAAGCCATCTGCGTCACGGAGAAGAAGCTCGCCGGAGGGAGTCTCGTAGAAATGGAAATGCTCGTCTCCTATCATGTAGGCCTCAACAACGGTACCGTCTGGCTGGGTGAATACCATTACACCCGGCTTGGCAGGAACAGCACGGGAGGAAAAAGCGGCAGTCATAAACAGGACGGCCAGAATGAATGAAAGGTTTATTTTCATGTCGGATGAATTGTTCTATATACAATTTACAAAATTCCAAAAAAAGTTTTATAAAAGCAATATTCACTGACTTTTTGCACTTTAATTAGCATATTTTAACCATGTAATGTTCTGTTTTTATCAATTAGCGTGTAATTTTGCAAAATGTAGCGACTTATCTTCACAGTCATCGCAACAATTACCAACAATTACCACAGAACAATAACCAGACACAGCATGAACAAGTCTTTACTTGCATTTGCGGCCTGTGCGGCTCTATCCCTGTCATGGAGTGCCGACACTATGGCTCAGACAGCTGTCGAGCACGGCGGGCGTACATTCTACGGCTTCTTCCTCTCGAACGAGAATTTCAACAATGCGGTTTATCCGTCCTATGGATTCTCAAAGCAGACATTTGCTTTCCCCGGCAACAACGAACTGATTTTCCCGTTTGACGGTATCACCGGCCTCTATGCCGCCACCTGCGCCGAGGGTATCTACTATGCCTGCCCCTACTCCTTCTCATCATCAATGCAGGAGCCGGCTGCAATGCCTGTGATGAAGTACAATATCACCAACGGGCTTGTGGAAGACCTGGGCAAATGGAACCAGGAGGACAACCACTTCAAGCCCTCCGACATGACCTATGACATACTCAACAAGAAGATATATGCCATCTGCTTCAGCGACACCGAGGGCACAAGTATCTATGAGATGAATATGGACAACGGTGCTTTCACCCGTGTCTGCTCCGCTCGCGGAGGAGTGATTGCCGCAGATGCCACCGGCCGCATCTTCACCATCGACCATGACGGCTGGCTCTACCAGATCAACCTCTCGAACGGCAAGGCCACCCCGATATTCGACACCAAGTGCACCAGCATGATGTCCAACCAGAGCCTTGAGTTTGACCACACCACAGGCGAACTCTACTGGGCCTCCATCACCATGACCGACAGCTACAACGACGAAGGTGTCGACACCGGCGACCGTGGCAGAATGACCCACCTCCGCGCCATCAAGGTCCCCACACTTCCCGCCGGACAGAACTACACCAGCTCGGTCAAGGGCTTTGACATGACCGACTTCGGCGAAATCGGCACCAACGCCCGCTTCCAGGGCCTCTACATCCCCTATGCCGAGGGTGGCTTCGACGCTCCCGGCGCAGTGGAGGAATTCTCTGCCGTGAGCAACAGCACCGGCACAGGCTCCAACCTGTCGTTCAAACTTCCAGTCAAGACCTTCGGAGGCGACGAGCTGACCTCGATCAACGGCTATGCCATCTACCGCGACGGTGTTGAGGTGTCCTATGCCTCTTCCGTCACCCCCGGCCAGGCTGTGACTTGGAGCGAGGACGGTATCGGCGAGGCCGGTATGTATCGCTATGACGTGATTGTGTTCAACGCCGCCGGCGACGGCCCCAAGACTCCCGCGTTCTCCTACATAGGCAACGACCGCCCGGCCGCAGTGAAAGATATCGCTGTGAATATCAGCCAGGATTTCACCACCGTCGACCTGACCTGGACCGCTCCTACCGAGGGCTTCCACCTGGGTGCCTTCGACCCTGCAAGCGTGACCTATGACGTGGTGCGTCTCCCCGACAACTTCAAAGTGGCCGAGAACATCACCGATACCAAGGCCACCGATACCTTCTTCCGCCGTATGCTTCGCTACAGCTACCAGGTGATCGCCAAGAACTCACAGGGCGAGACCGTGGCAACCTCGAGCGAGTTCATCGCCGGCCCGGCCAAGACCGTGCCCGTGAGCGAGGACTTCATCGATGAAAACAGCTTCCGCAACAGCTGGATGGACTACGACAACAACAACGACGGTATGAGCTGGCTCTTCGGCACCACCCTTGGCCACGCTATCTTCGGCGACTACGAGCAGTGTGCGGAATACATCGTGTCCATGACATCCATCGACTCCAACACCAAGGATGCCGACGAATGGCTCATCTCGCCCCCCATCAAATTTGAGGAAGGCAAGAAATATGCGGTCAAATTCAAGGCCCGTGCCTTCGACCCCGAGAAATTCAACGTATACTTCGGCCCGAGAAACGTAGTGGAGGGTATGCAGCAGGTAGCGTCATATGACGTTGTGCCCGTGGGTATCGACCCCGCCACCGGAACCACCGGCTTCGCCACCTTCGTGACCGAGCTTCCCGACGAGATATGCGGCACCATCAGCTGCGTGGGCTTCCAGCTTGCCACACCCCTTGGCGAGCAACCCACCCACTACTTCCAGGTATCGACCATCGACATCGTCGAGAATAACAGCGGCATCGACAACATCGGCGCCGACACCGAGGAGCCCGTGAGAGTAGAGGGCCGCGACATCATCGCACCCGCCGGCTCTGCCGTCTATGACCTCGCAGGCCGTCCTGCCGGAACCACCGACCTTCCCGCCGGAGTGTATATCGTGACCACTCCCGCCCGCAACAATGTGAAAGTGGTGGTGAAGTAATCACTCCGATTGACACAGCAAACTGACAGAGCCCCCGCATACCGGCCGGTATGCGGGGGCTCTTCCATGTACCGGCGGATGCATAAACATTTGCAACACATTGATTGTTATGTGAAAAGAACGGATTATATTTCTGATTTTAACTTTTTTAATTAAAAAACTTGAAGAAGACCGCTAAAATGCCCTAACTTTGCATCCTGATACAATGGTCTCCTCACACGTAAAACGTAAATATAAGAAATGGAAACAAACGAACAGAAAGCCCTTGACCGCATCAGCTACGCGCTTGGTCTGAGCATGGGCAACAACTTCCGTGCGAGCGGAATCCAGCAGATAGACGTACAGGATTTTGCCGACGGAGTAGCTGCCGTGTTCTACGGCGCACAGCCCAAGATGAGCTATGACGAGGCCAAGGCAGAGATTCAGAAATATTTCGAGGCTCTCGAGGCCAAGCAGCAGGCCGAGGCCGCCAAGATGGCCGAGGTGAACGAAAAAGCCGGCAAGGAGTATCTCGAAGAGAACGGCAAGCGTACCGAAGTCCACACCACCCCCTCGGGCCTCCAGTATGAGGTGCTCGAAGAGGGCGACGGCCCCATGCCCAAGTCGACCGACCGCGTTGAGGTGCACTATACCGGCAAACTCATCGACGGCACTGTGTTTGACAGCTCTGTAGACCGCGGTGTTCCCGCCACCTTCGGCGTGACACAGGTGATACCCGGATGGGTGGAGGCCCTCCAGCTCATGAAGGCCGGCTCCAAGTGGCGTCTCTTCATCCCCTCACAGCTGGCCTACGGCCCGCAGGGAGCAGGCGGCGTAATCGGCCCGAATGCCACCCTGATTTTCGACGTAGAGCTCATCAAGGTGCTCGACTGATGCGCAAAGGGCTCATAGCCATACTGATATTACTGTCGGCCCTCTCTGTGGCGCAAGCCCATGAGAGGCTCGACTCTCTTTCCAACGCCCTCGGCACCTACTGGGGGTCGGCCTTAGACACCTCGAACATCAGCGAGAGGGAGAAGAAGGAACTGCTCCACGGAATGGAACTGATTCTAACCCAAACTCCCGATTCGGCCTCACGAGCCGCCTTCATGAAAGGAGCCAGTCTCGCGATGTCGATTATCAACGGGTTTGACGAGATGGCCTCTCTGGGCATGAAGGCCGACCGCGAACAGACGTTCCGAGTGGTGCTGGCCACATTGAATGGAGACAAAAGCACTCCGACATTCACTCCCGAGGAGGCCTCGGCCTATATAGACTCTCGGTTCAGAGAGTTCACTTCGAGCCTCTACTCTCCCGAGAGCCAGGCGCGCTTTCTGAGCGAGGCTGAAGGCGTCGAGGGAGCTGTCACCACCCCCTCGGGGCTTGTGTTCAGAGTAATCACCGAGGGTGAAGGCCCTCTTGCCTCCGAGGCCTGCAAGGCCAAAGTGAGCTACAAGGGTATGCTCTCGGACGGCACGGTGTTTGACGTCACCGACGAGCCCATAGTCCTCGACCTCGGAAGAGTGGTGCCGGGACTGGCCGAAGGGGTGAGGATGATGAAACCAGGAGGAGTCTATGACATAGTGATTCCCGCCTCGCTCGCCTATGGCGAAGATGGCGCAGGAGGAGGCGTGATTCCACCCGGAGCCGCCCTAAGATTCGTAGTCGAGCTGATTTCGGCCGAGTGAGCCTCCACACACACATCGCCCCTACACCGACACATACTACAAAAATATAACCATTTACAATCATAAGAAAGAACAAGATGAAGAAAATTCTTATCGTCTGCGGCGCAGCTGCCGCACTTATGCTCGGCGCTTGCTCGGGCAACTCGTCCACAGCATCCGACAAGGGCTTCGCGGACTCTCTCTCCACCAGCCTCGGCCAGAGCCAGGGCCTTCGTCTGGCTTCCGACTATGCCAGCATCCCTGCCGACCAGAAGGCCGCCCTCAAGAAGGACGACATCCTTCGCGGCTTCAAGCAGGTGATCATGACCGACACTACCCAGCAGGGCTATCTCACCGGACTTTCGTTTGGTCTCCAGCTTGCCGGACAGCTCTACCGCTACGAGCAGGCCGGTATCTCCATCGACCGCGCCAAGGTGTATGATGCCTACTCCAAGGCATTCATGACCGACTCTGTGACCCCCGAGGCTCTCCGCGAGGCACAGGCTACATTCCAGCAGCTCGCCCAGGAGGCCCAGGGCAAGATGATGGAGTATTACCAGAAGAAGCAGGAAGAGGCCGAGCAGGCCAAGGCCAACTCTCCCGAGGCTAAGAGCAACGAGGAGAAAGGCGCTGCATACATAAAGGACGCTATCGCCAAGGATCCCTCCATCAAGACCACACCCTCGGGCCTCGCCTACAAGGTGGTTAAGGAAGGCGAAGGCAAGACAGTCGGCAAGTCCGGCTCAGCCAATGTCAAGTATTCCGGCAAGCTCATCGACGGCACCGTGTTTGACAGCAACGACGAAGGCGTAGAGCTTTCTCCCCGCTCCACCGTGCCCGGCTTCGGCGAAGGTCTCGCCATGATGAACAAGGGTGCCAAGTATGTGTTCTACATCCCCGGCAATCTTGCCTATGGTGTTGACGGCGCACCCCAGGCCGGCATCGGTCCCAACGCCACCCTCGTGTTTGAGGTTGAGGCAGTCGACGTAAATCCCGGTGAGTAATCACCGGCGGGACAGTATGTCCCCCGCCCACTGACCGAAAAAAAACAATATAGCGTTCCGCACTGACACACTCCCCCTCCCGGGGACGGCCGGTGCGGAACGTTTTTTTGCTTTTTACGTGCAATGGCGTTACGCGTCTCAGACGGCCGGAACGAAGTTGATTCTCATGTGGGACTCGGGGTATCGGAGCACGAGACATGAGCTCTCGGTGAGCACGACAGCCTCGGTGTTGCGCACTCCCTGCCTGCGGAATGATATGCGCTCGGCCTGGAATGGCACGTGGGAGTACTTGGTGATATACTCGGGGTCGATCACCATTCCGCCGCCGGGACGTCCGCAGAGGTCAAACACCTCGGAATGAATGACGTAGAGAGTGCCGAACTTGGAGACAATACGGTCGAAGTCGACTCCCCAGACGGTCTCCTTGTCAAGCGCGCCCACAGTGCGCACGAGCTCGTGGGTGTTGAGGGCCTCGATGAGGTCGGAACCACCAATGAGCACCTTGCGTCGCGAGCCGCCTCCGCCGGTGAAGGCCTTCTTCATCATCTCAATGAGATTGGATGTACTGATTTTTCCGACATGGTTCCACTCCTTTCCGGCCTGTCGCCATATACCTCCCGTGAGGTAGACTTCCTTTCCCTCGATGTCGTCGACCACAAGACGGTTGCGGTTTCCGAAGAGGAATGACTTCTCCATACCGAGGCGCATATCCACCACGGCCACCTCTTCCTGGTCGGTGAACGACCATCCTATCTCCTTGTCGGCCAGGCGCTGATACAGTGATTCCTCTATCTGGGCCTTGAAGATCTGGCAGTAGTTGTAGTCCTTGCGCGGAAGGGCTGCATACTGGGGTGTCTGCACGTCAAGCTCGCCGGCGGCGCGTCCCATTCTCACCATCAAGTCATCGGCTGCAAGAGTGGAGATGTCGGCGCTTTCGGATAGGACAAGGGTGACCTTCTTCCCCTCCACAGCCTTCACGTAGCACACGAGCGGAGAGCCGGATACGGTGATTTTGGGAAACATCACGGTCTCGGAAGGTGAAACGACACCTGTCTCTCTGACTGTGACGGTGAATGTATCTCCCTCCTCGGATGCGGAGCCCGACGGCGCCGAGGCGAGACTGACCGAGCCTGGCTTGCAGTCGACAGAATAGTAGTCGACCTTCATGGACCCCACACGGCGCGCTCCACACATTCGTGAAATCTGGTCGAGAGGTGTGGCCGACGGACGGATGCGAACTATGCGGTCGTCGACGGCGCTGCGCAGCAGCGAAGGAGAAAGGGTGTCGGTGACATCGGTTGTGAGTGGTGCGCCATTGAGTATGGCATGGTTGGTGTTGGTTTCGCTCATGGTTGTAATATGGGGGTTATCAAAATGGGTTAAACGCTTGGTGAATCGGACGGGAGTCGTGGTCATCTCCGGTCCCATACACTGGGGCGTGGTCTGGAAAGCACACGCGAGGTGGGAGAGTCGGCCTCATCGTCGGCCTCACCGGGAAGTGGGTCGGCGCGACGGAATTCAAGCAGACCGAGGGAGCAGTCAGGCCGGGGCGGCTGAGGAGGTGTCTGAGCCGGAAGAGCCGTGGATGGTGATTCGTTTTCGTTCTCTGTCATTGTGTTGCGGATTTAGATTGACAATGCAAAATTACTATGGCAAAATGGGGCTAAAGGTGCGATAATGTCGCATAGTGACGAAAAAAATTGTATCTTTGCCGGAACAACCTAAAAACCTATCTACTATTTTTATAAAGCAATGAAATCTGTATTCTTCCGCTTTCTCCCCGCCATTCTTCTGGCCTCGTGCTCATCAGACCGCCCGGTGGATATACCGGCCACATCCGACAGCATTTTATATATGGGACGCACCGTCACTACCCCTGAAGGCAACGTAGCCTTCAACTATCCCGGAGTGACAGCAATGCTAAATTTCGAAGGTAAGAGCCTGGAGCTGCTCACGTCGCCCGGCAGTGGCTCGTGGGTAGCCGAAATCGACTCCCTCGCACCCATCAGACGCGAAATAGGGGAGGGTGATTCCACTCTGCTCGTAGCCGACTATCTGTCCGACGGCCCCCACACCGCCCGCATCACATATTGCATGGAGGGCTATGAGAAACATCCGCAGATACGCGGCTTCCGTCTCGCCCCGGGGGCGAAGATACTGCCTGCTCCCGAACGTCCGGCACTGAAAATAGAATTCATAGGCAACTCCATCACCTGTGGCTACGGCGCCGAGGCCGACTCGGCCACCGTACACTTCAGCTATGACACTGAGAACCATTGCCTCACCTATGCCCACCTCACGGGGCGCGCCCTTGAGGCTGATGTCAACGTCGTGGCACGCTCGGGTATAGGTATGTATCGCAACTACAACGGTCCGCGCGAAGGGAACGACAAGGAGACCATGCCGCTGGAATATGACAACGCCATGCTCTATGACCACAACACTCCCTGGGATTTCTCGCGCTTCACACCCGACATCGTGTGCATAAACCTCGGGACCAACGACACCTCGACACAGAACTATGACATATCGCTCTACGAGAAGGCCTACGGCTCCTTCCTGGACCGCCTGCGCTCTCACTATCCCGAGGCAAAGATAGTGCTTCTCACCGGCCCGATGCTCGGCGGCAGGGAACTGACCGACGTGAAAGACGCGCTCGACCGCCTCGCCTCGGACCACGCCGAGGTGTACCGCTTCGACATGACCCCCGAGGACGGCTCTCTGGGATATGGCGCCGACTACCACCCCTCGGCCGCCCGCCACAGGGTGATGGCCGAAGAACTCACCGCCTTCCTGCGCGACAGCATAGCACACTCTCCGGCTATGAAATGACGACAATGCCGACCTGTCGCGACATCCCGCATCACTATAATGATTTTCAATGACAAATGCCATATCCAACTTCTGCAAAGAGGCTTGTGATGTGGCATTTGTTGTTAAACAACATCTTAGTTTTTTTAACCTCCTTTTTCCCCTCCTCGTTTTGTAGATTAGGGATTTATTTTATAATTTTGCACTGTGGTGTTCCCCGCAGGGTTTGCCCGGAACATTGCAGAGAAATCTGATACCACAACGTGTGAAACATCAAGAAACACAAATTCTCTATACTAAAATCACTATGAGCAAAGAAAAAAAATTCTTGACTTGTGATGGTAATCAGGCAGCAGCCCACGTGAGCTATATGTTCTCGGAGGTAGCAGCCATTTACCCCATCACCCCGTCGTCAACCATGGCAGAGTATGTCGACGAATGGGCAGCTGCAGGGCGTAAGAACATCTTTGGCGAAACCGTTCTCGTGCAGGAAATGCAGAGCGAGGGTGGCGCCGCAGGTGCTGTACACGGCTCACTCCAGGCCGGTGCGCTCACCACTACCTACACCGCCTCGCAGGGTCTTCTCCTGATGATCCCCAACATGTACAAGATTGCCGGCGAGCTTCTCCCGTGCGTGTTCCACGTGTCGGCCCGTACCCTCGCCAGCCACGCTCTCTCAATCTTCGGTGACCACCAGGACGTCATGTCGTGCCGCCAGACCGGCTTCGCCATGCTCGCCGAGGGTTCCGTTCAGGAAGTCATGGACCTCGCAGGTGTAGCCCACCTCGCCTCCATCAAGAGCCGCGTGCCCTTCATCAACTTCTTCGACGGTTTCCGTACCTCTCACGAAATCCAGAAGATTGAGGCCATGGACCAGGACGACCTCGCTCCGCTCATCGACCGCAAGGCTCTCGCTGAGTTCCGCTCACGCGCCCTCAACCCCGAACATCCCGTAGCCCGCGGTATGGCCGAGAACCCCGACGTGTTCTTCCAGCACCGTGAGTCCTGCAACGAATACTACGACCGTGTACCCGAAATCGTAGAGGAGTACATGAAGGAGATCACCCGCATCACCGGACGCGAATACGGTCTCTTCAACTACTACGGCGCTCCCGATGCTGACCGCGTCATCATCGCCATGGGTTCCGGTACACAGGCCGCCCAGGAGGCTATCGACCATCTCAACGCCAACGGCGAGAAGGTGGGTCTCGTGAGCGTTCACCTCTATCGTCCCTTCTCGGCCAAGCACTTCCTCGCCGCTGTCCCCAAGACCGCCAAGCGCATCGCCGTGCTTGACCGCACCAAGGAGCCCGGCGCAAACGGCGAGCCCCTCTATCTTGATGTCAAGGACTGCTTCTATGGCGCAGCCGACGCTCCCGTCATCGTTGGTGGCCGCTATGGTCTCGCTTCAAAGGACGTTACTCCCGCCCAGATCATCGCAGTGTTCGAGAACCTCGCTCTTCCCGAACCCAAGAACCACTTCACAGTGGGTATCGTGGACGACGTCACCTTCACCTCACTGCCCCAGAAGGAAGAGATCGCCCTCGGCGGCGAGAGCATCTTCGAGGCTAAGTTCTTCGGTCTTGGTGCCGACGGTACCGTGGGTGCCAACAAGAACTCGGTGAAGATCATCGGCGACAACACCAACAAGTATTGCCAGGCCTACTTCAGCTACGACTCCAAGAAGTCGGGCGGTTTCACCTGTTCTCACCTCCGCTTCGGTGACGAGCCCATCCGCTCCACCTATCTGGTGACCACTCCCAACTTCGTAGCCTGCCACGTTCAGGCCTACCTCCATATGTATGATGTGACCCGTGGTCTCCGCAAGGGCGGCCGCTTCCTCCTCAACACCATCTGGGAAGGCGAGGAGCTGGCAAAGAACCTCCCCAACAAGATCAAGAAGTACTTTGCCGACAACGACATCACAGTATACTACATCAACGCCACCAAGATTGCACAGGAGATCGGTCTGGGCAACCGCACCAACACCATCCTCCAGAGCGCATTCTTCCGCATCACCGAGGTAATCCCCGTAGACCTCGCTGTTGAGCAGATGAAGAAGTTTATCGTCAAGAGCTACGGCAAGAAGGGTCAAGACGTAGTAGACAAAAACTACGCTGCCGTTGACCGCGGAGGCGAATACAAGCAGCTTCCCATCGACAAGGCCTGGAGCAACCTCGAGGTAGAGGCTCCCGCAGCTAACAACGATCCCGCCTTCATCAACGATATCGTTCGCCCCATCAACGCACAGGACGGCGACCTTCTGAAGGTGAGCGCATTCAAGGATATCGAGGACGGCACCTGGCAGCAGGGCACCGCAGCCTACGAGAAGCGCGGTGTTGCAGCCTTCGTTCCCGAATGGCTCGAGGAGAACTGTATCCAGTGTAACAAGTGTGCCTATGTCTGCCCCCACGCCGCCATCCGTCCCTTCGTCATCGACGAGAAGGAAATGGCAGCCGCTCCCTTCGGCGAGGACAAGACTATCCCCGCCATCGGCAAGACCTTCACAGGTATGCGCTTCATCCAGAGCGTCGACGTGCTCGACTGTCTCGGCTGCGGCAACTGTGTGGCTGTCTGCCCCGGCAAGAAGGGCGTGAAGGCTCTCGAGATGAAACCCCTCGAGACTCAGCTCGACGTGCAGAAGGAATGGGACTACTGCGTGGCTTCCGTTGCTTCCAAGCAGCACCTCGTTGACATCAAGAGCAATGTGAAGAACTCACAGTTCGCTACCCCGCTCTTCGAGTTCTCAGGCGCTTGCTCGGGCTGTGGCGAGACTCCCTATGTCAAGCTCATCTCCCAGCTCTTCGGCGACCACGAAATCGTGGCAAACGCTACCGGCTGTTCTTCAATCTACTCCGGTTCCGTTCCCTCTACTCCCTACACCAAGAACGAGAAGGGCTACGGTCCCGCATGGGCCAACTCACTCTTCGAGGACTTCGCTGAGTTTGGTCTCGGCATGACCCTCGCTCACGAGAAGCTCCAGGCACGTATCGCCGGCCTCATGCAGAACGCCCTCGACTGCGACAAGTGCTCGGCCGAGATCAAGGCTCTCGCCTCCAAGTGGCTCGAGAACCGCAACGACGCTACCATCACCCGCGAGGTTGCAGAGCAGATTGTTCCTCTCGCTGAGGCTTGTGGCTGCGACATCTGCAAGGGTATCGTTGAGAACAAGGAGCACATCGCCAAGCGTTCACAGTGGATCATCGCCGGTGACGGTGCTTCATACGACATCGGCTTCGGCGGTCTCGACCACGTACTCGCATCCAACAAGAATGTGAACGTGCTCGTACTCGACACCGAGGTTTACTCAAATACCGGTGGCCAGTCGTCCAAGGCTACTCCTATCGGCGCTATTGCCAAGTTTGCCGCTGCCGGCAAGCGTGTCCGCAAAAAAGACCTCGGCCTCATCGCCTCTACCTACGGCTACGTATACGTTGCCCAGGTAGCTATGGGTGCCGACAACGCCCAGACCCTCAAGGCTATCCGCGAGGCTGAGGCTTATGACGGTCCCTCGCTCATCATCGCCTACTCTCCCTGTATCAACCACGGTATCCGCAAGGGTATGGGTCACGCTCAGGAAGAGCAGCAGGCAGCCGTTGAGTGTGGCTACTGGCACCTCTGGCGCTACAATCCCGCTCTCGAAGAGGAAGGCAAGAACCCCTTCACCCTCGACTCCAAGACTCCCGCATGGGACAAGTTCGAGGACTTCCTCAAGGGCGAGGTGCGCTACGCTTCCGTTATGAAGCAGTATCCTGCCGAGGCAGCCGAGCTCTTCGCTGCAGCCAAGGCCAACGCCCAGTGGCGCTACAACAACTATCTGCGCCTCTCTCAGCAGCAGTGGGGTGTGGAGCCCGCTCCCGAAGTGAAGTAATCACAGCATTGACTGCACTTTAGCATAGACCCGTCCGGGCGGCAAGCACCCCTTGCCGCCCGGATTGTTTTATTCCCCCGCCAGGCAGTCCACACTGCCCTGTCTCTAAGTCAGAGAGAAATTCCAACGGTTTTTCCCCACACGTTTTTTTGGATAAATCTCACGTTTGCCCTATCTTTGCATCATGACAGTCGACGAATTCGCGGCTTCAGTGACCGCCAACCTTCCCTACAGCCCCAATAAGCAGCAAGAGTTGCTCATCGGGGCCTTGTCGCGTTTCTGCTCGTCGGCAAGCCCGAGCGACTCGGTGTTCATCATCAACGGATATGCCGGCACCGGCAAGACATCGCTCACAGGCGCGCTCGTCAAGAGCCTCGTCTCCGTCAGACGACCCGTGGTGCTCCTCGCTCCCACCGGACGCGCAGCCAAGGTGTTCTCGGCCCACGCAGGACACCCGGCCTACACCATCCACCGGAAAATCTACCGCGGTCCCACGGGCGATCTCACCGGAGGAAACACCATGATGCAACGCAACACGCTGAGCAACGCCGTATTCATTGTCGACGAGGCCTCCATGATAGACGACTCCACCTCGGAGGGAAACACGAGCCTCCTCGAAGACCTTGTTGAATATGTCTTCACAGGCGACAACTGTCGCCTCATCCTCATAGGCGATGTGGCCCAGCTCCCACCTGTTGGCTCCACCGACTCACCGGCCATGTCGGCCGCTACTTTCAAGCGACTCGGCCTCCACGTCAGCCGCGCCACCATCACCGATACGGCCCGCCAGGCGGCCGACTCGGGAATACTCCGCAATGCCACATGGCTGCGACGCGCTATGCTTGTCGACCCCCTTCCGACACCGCGCCTGGTGACCGACGGATATGACGATGTACACGCTATCGAGGGAGACGATTTGGTAGACGTGATAGGAGAGTGCTATCGTGCCGACGGAGCAGGAGAGACAATAGTGGTGACACGCTCCAACAAACGGGCCACTGCCTTCAATCTGGGTATACGCACACGCATCCTCGACCTCGAAGAAGAACTCTGCAAGGGTGAGAGACTCCTCGTGGCCAAAAACAACTATATGTGGAGCGCAAAGATAAAAGAGCTCGATTTCATAGCCAACGGCGACGTGGGAGTGGTCACGGCCATTCACTCGGTGGAGGAACGCTACGGATTCCGCTTTGCCAACATCACCCTTAACCTGCCCGACCGGGATACCGACGTGGAATGCCGGATATTCCTTGACACGCTCACCGACGAAAGTTCGTCGATAGACCGCGAAAAGATGCAGCAGCTCGCCGAGGCCTGCATGGCCGACCCCGAGCGCAACTCGCCCGATCTCAGCTGGGAACAACGCCTGCGCCGTCTGCGCACCGACCCCTATTTCAATGCCCTACAGGTGAAGTATGCCTATGCGGTCACCTGCCACAAGGCACAGGGAGCACAGTGGGCCAACGTGGTCGTTGACCTCGGAGGAATCGCTCCCGAAAGCCGCGGCCTCGACTTCTACCGCTGGCTCTACACCGCCACCTCCCGCGCCACACGCCGTCTATTCTTCCTCAATCCCGGCGAAATGGCCGAATGAACCACACCCTCGCCATGTCTCAGCGCAGCAGCTGACAGGGATGCTCCCCCTTATTTCTTTTTCACGGGCCTGTAGTTTCTCAAAAATTTTGTAACTTTGCATAATCTATACACTTAAAAACCCGGTAACACGATGTCTGACAACCCTCCCGTACGCACAGAGCAGAAATGGACCGAGATTGAACACCTCCCCGAATGGGACGAGGAATTCTATCATGTCTACACAGCCAAGAAACATGGCAAATGGCTTATGCTGAAAACGCTCCGCCCTGAGTACAAGGGCGTGCCGGAGTATGAGAAGATGATAGAGAAGGAGTTTGAGGTGCGCTATAACCTCGCCCATCCCCACATCATCATGATCAACGACTTCGAGGAGGTGCCCGGACTCGGGATGTGTATCATCACCGACGACGTATATGGCGACTCTCTGGCCAAGCTCATCAAGGAGAAGAAGGTGACAGACGACCATATCTACAAGCTCCATCACCAGCTCCTCGACGCGCTCGACTATATCCAGACCAAGCATCTGGCCCACCATCCGCTCAATGCCTCGCGTGTGATATTCACCGAAAACATCGGCAACCTCAAACTCATCGACGTGGGTTTCGACCAGAAGAGCTTCCTCACCCATGCCGACACGAGCGAGGATATATATAACTACGGAGTGCTTCTCAACGAGGCTCTCGATGCCGTCGAGACTCCACACCCCAAGCTGAGACGAATAGCAGCCCGCTGTGTCAATCCCGACCCGGCCAAACGGTTTCCGACCCTCAACTCTCTGCGCCTTGCTTTCGCCGACAAACGCGAGCGCGTGCTCTACATCTGCATAATCGTATTCCTTCTGGCCATGATAGCACTGCTGCTGTGGCTCAATTCCTCCCTCCGCCCCGTACCAACCGTATAAAAAAGCTATGTCACTAAAAGTCATCCCCATAAACCACTCGAAAAAGGAACTGACCGAGTATGTCAAGTTTGGCATTGACCTCTACAAGGGCAACGACTACTTCGTGCCACCGCTGATTTTCGATGATGTGGCCACGCTGGACCCATCGAAGAACCCGGCTTTCGAGTTCTGTGAGGCGCAGGCTTTCATGGCCTATCGCGACGGTAAGCCCGTAGGCCGTATAACAGCCATAATCAACCGACTTCTCAACGAGAAGACCGGGCGCAAGGAGGCACGGTTTGGATTTGTCGATTATATCGACGATTCCCGGGTGACCGACCTTCTGTTTGCCACCGCCGAGCAGTGGGCCCGCGACAAGGGAATGACCGAAATCATTGGCCCCATGGGCTTCTCCGACATGGACCACGAGGGTATGCTCATCGAGGGATTCGAGGAAATGGGCACAATGGCCACCATCTACAACTATCCCTACTATCCCGAGCATATCGAGCGACTCGGATATGTCAAGGACACCGACTGGGTGGAATATCGCGTGAATGTGCCCGAAAAAGTGCCCGAAAAGATGGCCCGCATAGCAGAAATAGTGCTCAAGAAGTACAATCTCCGCATAGTCAAATACACATCGGGCAAAAAGATCAAGGCCGACTACGGCGAGGCACTTTTCGAACTCATCAACGTGGCCTATGCCGATCTCTACGGCTATTCGGCGCTCACTAAGAAACAGATTGAGTATTACATAGACATATACCTGGGCCTGCTGCGCCTCGACTATGTGAGCCTCGTGGTCGATGCCGACGACAAGCTCGTCGGAGTGGGTATAGCTATTCCATCAATGTCAGAGGCATTGCGCAAGAGCGGGGGAAAGCTTTTCCCGTTCGGGTGGTTCCACCTCCTCAAGGCTCTCAAGCGGCCCAATCCTGTGGTCGACCTCATGCTCATAGCCGTACACCCCGACTATCAGTCAAAGGGTGTCAACTCGCTGTTCTTCTACGACCTCATAGGCGTGTTCAACCGCAACGGAGCGCATGTGGCCGAGACAAACCTCGAGCTTGAAGGCAACCACAGCGTACAGTCGCAGTGGGAGTACTTCGAACGCCGCCTCCACCGCCGCCGCCGCGCGTTCCGCAAGAAGCTATACTAAGCCCGAAGCTCCTCTGAAAGTGGACCGCCCTCTCAAAATACTCCTGCTCGGCGATGCCAGCAACTTCCACCGCACTCTCTCCACAGGACTACGGAGGCTGGGCCACGATGTCACTGTGGCCTCGGAGGGAGGACGCTGGATGAAAACAGAGCGCGATATCGACACATCGCGCCCTCCACTGCCAGGAAAGCTGGGAGGTCTCGCCCTGTGGCTCAGGCTACAGGCCGGGCTTAAGAGGCGATTCACAGGCTACGATGTGGTCTCTATCCACTCGCCTGGATTCCTGTCGCTGAAGCCCCAGCGTATCACGAGCATATATGACTATCTGCTCACACGCAATCGCGGAGTGTTCCACTCCATGCTCGGCACCACTCCATCCTATGTACGCGAGTGCATATCCGCATCAACCTCTCTGCCCTACAATGAGTTCCGCATCAACGGCCGCCCGTCGCCCTACTCGCTCGGTCATCCCGGCATAGAGCAAGAATGGATGTCGCCGGCGCTCACCGCGCTGGAAGACCGCATCAACGCCACAATCCTGGGAAGTGTGACGGCACTCTACGAGTATGACCTTACACAACACACTGTCCTCCCACAGTCTCACATTTCCTATGGCGGCATACCCATTGATACAACCGAAATCACGCCGGTGGACCTGCCCGACCGCATAGACCGCGTGAGAATCTTTCTTGGCCGCCACAGAGGCCGCCTGCTCGAAAAGGGCACTGACATTCTCGAAGCCGCCGCCCGCGACGTGGTGGAAAGACATCCCTCCAAGGCCGAGCTTGTGATAGTCGAGAACCGTCCCTACGCCGAGTATCTCTCCCTGCTCCGCTCAGCACATATCGTGCTTGACCAGCTATACAGCTATTCACCTGCCACAAACGCCCTCCTGGCAATGGCAATGGGCCTTAACACAGTCTCGGGAGGCGACGAGGCATTCTATGGTTTCATTGGAGAGAAAGAGATGCGACCCGTGCTTCACGTCGAGCCCGACTTTGAGGACACGCGGCGTGTCCTTGAGAATGCCGTACTCTCGCCCCACCTCATCAGAGAACGCGGAAAGGAGGGACGACGGTTTGTGGAGAAACACAACGACTGCGAGGTCGTGGCACGTCGCAATGTCGACTACTGGATCAGACGGCTCGGAGAGGAGGGACGGCTATGACTCTCGACGTACTCATAGCCACCTGCAGGCCCGAGGGTATACTGCGTGTGGAGCGCATGGAACTCCCCATGGTGGAAAATGTGCGCTACATTGTGTCGTGGCAGCTGTCAGGCAACACACCCGTGCCTCCGACTCTCGCCGCCAGAGACGACGTGGAAGTACACCGGGTGGACTCAGTAGGACTCAGCCGCAACCGCAACGACGGACTCTCGCGCTCTCGCGCCGACATATGTCTGATAGCCGACGACGACCTCAGATACACCCCCGGACGTCTAAAGGCGGTAATCGAGTCCTTCAGCGCACGCCCGTCCATGGATGTGGCCGCGTTCATGTATGATGGATCATACTCAAAGCAATATCCATCGATAGAATCTCCGCTCATACCCTATCCGAAAGGCTACTATCCAAGCTCAATAGAGATAGCCGTGAGACGTACACCGCTCACCTCACGGCTCCGTTTCGACGAACGGTTCGGTCTCGGCTCGGGCGTGTTCCATGTGGGCGAGGAGGACGTGTTTCTCCTGTCTGGACACCATCTCGGACTTGATATGCGCTTCATCCCTGTCGCAATCACATCCCACGAAGGCCATACAACCGGACTGAGACGCATCTCCGACCCACGCATACTGCACGGATTCGGAGCAGTGATATACTACCTTCATCCCCTCACCTTCACACTGCGTATTCCACTGAAAGCCCTACGGCTTGCCCGCAAAGGACAGGCACGGTTTCTCACAGCCCTTGTCCGGATGTACAGCGGAGCACTCAAGGGTGCCACAATCAACCCACGGCCATGGAAGAAAAAACAATGACAAGAAGCCATTCGGGAAGCACACTCTCACGCACAGTCTTCAAGACCATGGGGCTATTCGGGGGTATACAGGTGTTCTCAATACTCTGCGGACTTGTGCGCACAAAACTTGTGGCGGTATGGCTCGGCACTTCCGGAGTGGGTATGTTTGCCATTTTCACATCCGCGCTCACCCTTGTCTCGAACCTCTCACAGCTTAATCTGCGCACAAGCGCCGTCCGTACCATAGCAGCCGGGACATCCTCAGCCCGTCTGCCTCTCATACTCTACTCTATCCGCCGGCTGGGTCTCTGGCTCGGAATCATAGGTGTTGCAGCAATGCTGCTTTCAGCCCCAGTATTCAGTCTCCGAACTTTCGGTACCTTCTCACACACCACCGACTTCATGCTGCTGGCGGCCGCCGTGTTCGTGATGTCGCTCACCATGTCCGAACAGGCTGTGCTCCAGGGACTCGGGAGAATGCGGCCACTGGCCAAAAGCAATGTAATAGGCACCGGTGCCGGACTCCTGATATCGGTTCCCATCCTCTACTTCATGCGCTCCACGGGAATATTGTGGGTCATCGTGGCCTATTCGTTTGCCGCATGGCTCGGAGTGAGGTATAACGTGGCCGACACCACCCGCCTGCAACATCGCCCCAATATATCCGAAGTGTGGCACATAGGAAGCCCGGTGCTTAAAATGGGATTCTATCTCACCCTCGCATCCGTGACCACCGAACTTTGTTCCTACATCTTCATCGCCTATCTCAACACCACCGGAGGCACCTCGGAAGTGGGTCTGTTCCAGTCGGGCTACACGCTTGTCCACCGATACATGGGCATGATATTCTCCGCCATAGGCATGGAATTCTTCCCGCGCCTCTCCTCTGTGGCCTCATCGCTTCGCCGCACATCAGCCTACATCAACCACGAAGTGTTCCTGCTCTCCCTGATTCTTCTCGGCGTGGTGGCCCTCTTCATTCCTCTCGCCCCGGTGGGAGTGAGAGTGCTCTATTCGGAAGAATTTGTAGATATTGTCCCCTTTGTCATTCTCTCCATGCCGGGCGTAGTGCTCCAGGGCGCGAGCTGGTGCATGGCCTATGTCCTACTCTCGAGAGGCGACGGCAGACTGTATATGTTCACAGAAGTGCTCAGCGCTATCATCACCATCACACTAAATATAGCCTTCTATCACGTCATGAATCTCACAGGCGTCGGCCTGTCGTTCTCGGTCCAGTATCTGGCATATTTCTGCATAGTGGCCGCTGTCTACAGATATCGTTACGGCCTTCGTCTCGCCCCGCAATCGCTCCGCGCCATAGCCCTTGTGCTCATTGCCATCACGGCCATGTCGGCACTCTCACTTATAGCCGGTCCATGGGTTATAATTCTCTCAGTCCCCGCAGTAGCGATCTCATTCCTGTATGTTCGCAGACTCATGAGATAACCCCGACCAGTTCCTCTATTCCGCGCACGGCTATACAGCCTTCGGGAAGACGGCAACGTGGGGATTCTGACCAAGGCTTACCACCCTCTATAAGCAGGGTAGGGCAGCCGAGCGACGAGGCGGGAAGTATATCTTTGTCAATGCTGTCGCCCACCACGAGCACCCTTCCTGACAACAGGCCGAGCAGGTCGAGTCCGAGCCGGAAAATGGCCGGGTCAGGCTTACGCACCCCGACCACACCGCTGTCAACCACCCCTGCGAAATATTGACGTATACCATAGTCGCGCAGCACAGCGTCGAGATTGCCATAGAAATTGGATACTACCGCCATAGGATAGCCTCTCGAGGCAAGCACACCGAGCGTCAGGGCTGACTCACCTACACACTCACGGGCACTCTCATAACACCTCCCGGCCACGCCCGAAGCATCTATACCCATATGGGAGGCCTGCAAAGCCACCTTCTTCACAAGAAGGTCCAACATAGTGTCAGTCGGTGTCACGAGGGGCGCGATGTTACGCTCGCCGTAGACATAGGCCTCGCGACTGAGCGACAGACCACTCTGCAGATATGCGCGGTTCATGACATGATACCAGTGGTCGCCACGCGAGTCGAGCGTCCCTCCGAAATCGAATATCACCCCCTCAATACCTTCCATCGCGGAGCTGTGACGTGAGGACGCGACAAAGACGCTCATGGCGCACTATCATATAGACAGCCAGAAGATTGAGCAGGGTCAGCTCATACATGAAATAGAGCCACGGCAGACCCGCAAAAAGGGTTATGAAAAGCCCGATGGTGCGCCAGTTGAAAGTGAGGATATTGGTGTACTTCATCAGCGGGAGCGACATCCGACGGAACTCATCGCGGAATGAGGCCGGAATCTTTCCGTCAGGGAATCTCTCCCTAAGCTCTCGCCGCAGTTCCTGCATGGCCGGGGATGCAGACTCCTGCTGCATTGTGTAGGCCAGATATATTCTCATGGTAAGTCGCTTCCAGAAGCCTCTTGACGAATCGTTGGCCTGGCTTCTCAGCTGTTCGGCACTGTCAAGTTCGCTTCCGTTCTCGCCCTTGAGAAAATAGAGATGAAACTGTCTGTAATAGTCGGCCATGGCCGCCTGTCGGGCATGGCATATTCCGGCTGCTACAGCCATAGCCCACATCACCCACTCATGAGAACCGAAGAATGCTATGTCACGGTTCTCTCTCAGCACTATGGCTATGTAGATGGCAGCAAACCAAAAGTCACCGCTCAGCCCGTCGAGTATACGCCCAAGGCGGGAGTATTGACGCGTCATTCTCGCCAACTGGCCATCTGCGCTGTCAAACGAATTGGCCCACACGAGCAGAAACATACCCGCCACGTTGAGCCACAGGTCGGAATAATAGAAAAGCACTCCTCCGGCCACACCGAGAAATATCGACGCTATTGTGATAGCATTCGGACTCACTCCGAGCCGGGCCGCAATCTTGGCCCACACAAAACCGATGGGACGATAGAACGCAAGGTCGATATGCTCCTCGGTGTCCATCGACTTGAGCGAAGCGCGATATTCCTCCCTCCAGCCTTTCATTTCGAGATATAACCTTTGTATGCTTTGATGAAACGACGGAAACCTCCAATGCTCATAAGTCCCAGCTCAAATACAAGCCATCCCAGCAGAGTCACAGAGATACCGGCAAGGACATCAATGATGTAGTGGTGGGAAGTGTAGACAGCCGTCCACCATATGCCCAGACAGATGAAACCAAACAGCCCCCTGAGCCACCACGAGCACTTGGCACGGAGCGAATATATGAAGGCTATGAGCATATAGGCCGCATGGAGCGACGGCACGGCTGCAAACACGTTGGAGTTACGCGAATACAGGCCGTCGAAGATGCCAAGACCGGTCATAGCGTCCCACGCTCCGAGTCCGGCAGTCTCGCCATGGGTGCCGGGAATGAAATCAAAGCCATGCATGGCCACATACCACGGCGGAGCGGCGGGATGAATATAGTATCCGGCAAAGCCTATGAGGTTGACAAAGAGGAACACCAGCGAGAAATGCAGATACACCTCATACTGCCTGTCGAAGTAGAGCCACAGGCCGAACAGGATTGGCACCGGCACCCAGCACAGATAGAAGCATCCGGCCAGAAAGTCAAGCACTCCCGAGGTACGCGCGGCCCACCACTCGTTGGGGGTAAGACCGGCTATACCGAACAGCCCTTTCTCGGCCTCATACAGCCCGCGGATGTCCACAGGGTTCACCTCATAGTTGGGACAGATGTTCATCCAGTCATACGAGATGCCGAATATCACAAACGGAAGCAGAGCCACCACCATGCGGCGGGTGGCACGGGATGCAAACAACAGGATGGTGAACAGGGCGAGAATATAGATATGCTCCGTGCGCAGACCCACGAAAAGTCCGGTCACGAGCAGCCAGAGTCCCAGACAGGCTATGATTACAGCGCTCTCACGGGTGGTGGCAGTAGTATTTGTACGCACCATAAGACTCATTATTTCTTCACAAGCTGGCGACGGGCATGATCCACGCGCGCAAAGGCTGTGATGTTGGCAAAAACAGCTATGATACCCATGGCCACGATGAGGATGACTGACGCGTCAAACTCCGACGCCGACACACACAGGCCGGTGATTCCTGTTGCCAGACAGCCGGCGGCAGTGACCACCACACGCTCGGGACGCTGCATGAACCCTATCTTGCACTCCAGACCGAGCCCCTCGGCACGCGCTCTCACATAGCTCACCATAATGCTGCCGACGAGGGCCACAAAGGTGATGAGCGCACCGGTCACATAGCCCTTCTGAAGCAGATAGTAGGAGATGCCACCGAGAGTGAAAAGCTCGCAGTAGCGGTCGAGCACCGAGTCATACATGGCTCCGAAGGTCGACACCATATTGCCGAGACGGGCCACCTGGCCGTCGAGCATATCGAAGAGCGAAAAGAGTATGATGATTCCTCCGGCCCAGGTCACGAGATCGTAGTTCATGTCGGAGGCCGCTCCCTTGTAGCCGGCATATACCAGCAACGCTGCAGCCGCTATATTGCCGAGCAGGCCTATGGTGGTGACCATATTGGGTGTCACACCGAGGCTGATGAGAAGTCTCACAAAGGGGTTGATGACGCAATAGATTCCCTGTTGGAGTGCGTCGCGCATTTTCTTGAATGTGGAGACCTTGTTTTCCATTGTTATTTCAGATTGTGCCATTTACTTTGTTTTGTTTTTACGAGGAGTGAGAGCATCGACAAGACGGATGGCCGTAGCATCGAACCTGCTCTTGCGGTACACGAAGTTTTTCTGCATCAGGAAGTTCCAGAACAGCGACACTATCAACGACACGCTTAGACGGGCTGCGGCATAGAATCCGTTGGGCTTGAAACCGAGTTCCTCTACAAGGAAGTGGAACTGATTGAGCAATTCATAGGCTATCTGTGTGCCATATACATTGAGAAGCAGGCTGCCCACCCATATCATGGAGTACTTTACGGCCACGGCCTTCACCGGGACATCCGATGCATGAAATGTGAAGCGATAGTTGATACAGCAGTTGACGATACCTCCACACACCGCGCCGATAGCTGTGGAAAGCCACGGAGCGAGATGAATGAAGGCGAAGAATACGAATCCAACACCCATATCGATCCACGAGGCTATCTGCGACGAGATGGATGAACGGAGGAAGGTAGTCACAATGTCGCCACCGTTGAGAAAACGGTTCTTGAGGCGTGATATATTTTCCGGCATAGATTGTAGTGCAGTGATTGGTGTCATAGACAGAGTGATTATTTGTGACTCTTGATTTCGGCAAGGACAGTGCGGGCAATGACTCCCGCCGCCTCCACCCTGCAGGGGGCGAAGCTTGGCCAGTCGTTGAAGTCAATGATATGGAATGTGCCGTCGGGAGCCACTATGGCGTCGCCGCCATAGAACCTGATGTCGAGAATATCAGCGGCACGTCCGCAGGCATCCTTGAATTTCTCAAGGTCAAAACGCGGAGTCTGGGTATTGGTGGTCGCCTTGTCGCCGCCGTCGGCCGAGTAGCTCTTCTCGAAGGGATAGAACCACTGAAACCATGGAGTGCCGCTGACACCGTAGAATTTCACCTGCTCTCCATCGAGATGACGCATGATGACCGCACGCTTTATACCGCGCAGGAAGTACTCCTGGAGCATCTCCTGGGCCTCCTGGGGATGACGCACATACGTCACGTCCTCTTTATGCTGGGCATAGAGGTCGCCACGCTTTATCCAGGCGCGGTCCATACGGGCGGCTTCCATGCGCGCTGTCACGGTCTGGTTGGTATCCACCATGATGCAGTCGGGGTAGGGGATACCCGAGCCAAGCAGTATGCGCGACAGACGCTCGCGAGTACAGTTTTCCACGCCATAGGCTGAGTTGAACACCAGGCATCCGTCGTCCTCCATGGCCTGGAGGATTGGAAATGACCTGTGGTCGCGACACATATGTATGACCACACGCTCCTTCACGGCACCTCCGATGAGCTGCTCCTCGCTGTAGGTCCTGACCTCACATCCGCGCTTGCGGAGCTGCTCGGCAGTGAGGTTCATGATGGCTGCGTCGTTGCCTATATGGTTGGGGGAATAAGCCCCTGCGCGCAGTACGGCGGCAATCTTTATTTCGGCCATTGTAGGTTGTGGTTGTGATTGGTTTTCTATTTCTTGGTCAGTTGCTCCGCAACGGCTATGTCGGCCGCATGGTCAACATCTATAATCTTGCTGAATTCGTAGGCTCTAACCCTCAGGCCGGCGCCCACGAGCGAACGCTGGAAGTCACGCATCCTCGTCTGTCCGCCCTCGATGCATAAGTCCACATATTCCCGAGCCTCACGACTGAGAATGTACATTCCCCCCGACACATAGTCCGCTCCATCCGAAGGGGTGTCGAAGTAGCCCGTGATGCGACCATCGGAATCGGTGGCGACATAGAGCGGCTTCTCATCGTCGACATAGCGTGTGACCGCCATGAACGCGTCAGACTCCCGGGGTGACAGACGTCGGGCCTCGAGATATGAGTCAAACTCCTCCTCAAGACACACGGCGTCGACTGTGCTGACACAGGCATCGCCGTCGCCGAGCATCGTCACGAGGGCGGCAAGCGTATGGAGCGATCCGGGAGTGTCGCGGACAGTGACATGGAGCGGAAACTCTCCGGCAAGCGAGGCCAGATACACTTCCACCTCCCGGCTGTGGCTGTTGACCACAATCTCGATGCGTTCACAGTCGGGCTGACGGGCCATAAGGCGTATCATCCGCCCTATCAGTGGCTCACCTCCCACATCTACAAGAGGCTTTGGGAGACAGACTCCCTCGGAAGCGAGGCGCGATCCCTGCCCTGCGGCGATGACAGCGTAGACCATATCCCGGAAACGGAGGCTAATTGGACTCTTTGGGCTCTCTTTCCCTCGGCACACGGTCGGAACCGCGGTCAAAGTTCTGCTTTCTCAGAGGATTGGCTGTAGCCTCCTCCTCGCGAAGGCGGTTGCGGTAGATATCCATAGCCGCATAGATAGCCTCGCGAAGCGACTGGGGATCGGCCACTCCCTTGCCGGCTATGTCATAGGCAGTGCCGTGGTCGGGAGATGTGCGCACATATTTCAGTCCGGCGGTGAAATTCACACCATTCTCTCCGGCAAGGAGCTTGAACGGAGTGAGACCCTGGTCGTGATACATGGCAAGGATACCGTCGAACTTCCTGTAGGAGCCACTTCCGAAGAGGCCGTCGGAAGCATACGGACCGAAGGCAAGCACCTTCTTCTTCGACGCATCCTCGATGGCGGGAGCTATGATTTCACTATCCTCCGAGCCTATCACCCCGCCGTCGCCGGCATGGGGATTGAGAGACAGCACGGCGATACGCGGTGAATGAATGCCGAAATCCTTGACAAGAGAACTGCTGAAGGCTTCGAGCGCGCGGGCCACACTCTCGCGGGTCACCTTTGAGGCGACATCCTTCAGAGGATCGTGGATGGTGACGAGGGCTACTCTCAGACCTTCGGCACACATGATCATCATAGCCTTGTCCCTTCCGTCGCCAAGCTCGGCCTGGAGAAACTCCGTGTGGCCGGGAAAGTCAAAGTTCTCTCCGTGTATGGCGTGTTTGTTGATAGGACAGGTCACGAGCACATCGATTTCTCCGTCACGAAGGTCGGCCACAGCTCGGCGCAATGCCTCAAGAGCGGCCGCACCACCCTCGGGAGTGGACTGACCCGGCTCAATGCGGGTATCCTCGGGCACGACGTTGATCATGTAGACACGCTCGCCCGCAGGGTCGGTCTCCGAGGGAGACGACACCTGGGTGAACTTTACCTCGGGCAGATTCATCGCCTTTCGGTAGTAGGATGCTATCTTGGCCGAACCGTAGACCACGGGAGTGCATATCTCTCCCATGCGCGGGTCCTCGAAGGTCTTGAGCAATGTCTCGTAACCTATGCCGTTGATGTCACCGTGGGTTATGCCCACTTTTATTTTCCTGTTTTCCAATGTTTTTCTGTGCTTAGAAATTTATCCCTGGCGGTCGATAATCTCCACTATGCGGTCGAAGTTGACACCCATGTCGGTGAGATTCTCGATGAGGGGTTCTGGATCACCGCCAAGATCGGTGAAATCCTGGAGCAGATAAACCATGTAGTATGTCTCGATGAAGCGGTCGGTCTGCGGAAGAGTGGCATACTGCCAGGGCGAGAGGCTCTGGTAGTACTTCACGTTTGCAGCATACCGGTGCAGTTCTTTCTCTATCAGCTCCAGAGCATGGGCCGAAGCCTCCTTGTTGCCGGTGGCCATACCGATGCGTCCGTATATCTGGGCCATCTTCTGGGGAATCTGCACGGCATAGGGAGAGGCCGATTCGGGAAGTTTCTCCTCTATCAGCTTCACGAGCTCGAGCGCCTTGGCATAACGGTCGGCCTTGTAGGCTTCGAGGGCCGCCTTCTGGTCGGGAGCGATTGATGCAGAGTCGGCGCGCTCGGCCATCACGGCCTCGTTCACCATGGCTGTGGCTGCGTTGAGAATGTAGGAACGGGTGGTGGTGACCATGCGGCGCACTGTCTCGTCGAGATAAACCTGGCCGGGACCGGTCACCTTGTCGAGTCCGCCCCAACGGAATTTCTCCATGATGTTCCGATAGGCCTTGTCGGTATTCACGGCGGTGATGTCATAGTCGGAGTTTTCCGAATTGTACACCGGAGTGATTTCATAGGCCATACCTGTGGAGCGCATATAGGGCTGAAGACCGAGATAATACTCGCTGGGCACGGTCGATGCAAAGTAGACGGGACGGTTCCAGCCGTTCTTGACGGATGTGGCGAGCATATCGAGCGACAGCACCTGGCTCAGCGACATTCCGCCATGGCCGGTGCCACGGTCGTTGTGCATATTGGCGTTGATGACTGTATCGGCTGTCCGGGCCTCCTGCTCGGTGATGCGGCCGGCCTTGACGGCAGCGTCGACATCAACAGGAATGAACATATTGGGATACTTCATCATTGGCGCACCCCAGGAGTTCTGACTCGATTTCGGGTCGTAGAGCTGGCGCAGCGATGCATAGACATTCGTAGCGGTAGTATCCTCGTCGACAGCGAAGTAGTTGAAGTTCATGCGGTCGTAGGCATAATCCTCGGGCTTGGCGAGAGTCTCTATACCGGGAGCTTCATACGACGGATGTCTCACCTGGTTGGCATACCAGTCGGTGGTGAGATATGAAAGATTGACTACCTTCACGTCTGTACGGTGTCCCTCCACCTCCTGGGCATACCAGAGAGGAAATGTGTCATTGTCGCCATTGGTGAATATGATGGCGTTCTCGTCGAGCGAGTCGAGATAGTTCATACCGAAATCGCGGGTTGTGTATCGGCCCGAACGGTCATGGTCGTCCCATGTCTGCGACACCATCTGGAATGGCACGATGAGACCTGCCACAACAGCGATGAAAGCAGCGGTCATGCCGGCCTTCTCAAGCTTCTCGGGCTTCTTTCCGGCGAGTGCGTTACGGACAATCCACCAAAGTCCGGCCACGCCCATACCAATCCAGATGGCAAAGGCGTAGAAGGAGCCTGCGAAAGCATAGTCGCGCTCACGGGGCTGGGTGGGGGTCTGGTTGAGATAGAGCACAATGGCTATACCTGTCATGAAGAAGAGGAAGAATATCACCCAGAATTGCTCAATGCCGCGCTTCGACACAAAGGCCTGCCATCCGAGACCCACGAGGCCCAGGATGAGAGGAAGCATATAGAACACATTGTGTCCGGCATTACCTTTGCCCTCCGAGGCCGGAAGGAGACTCTGGTCGCCCAGACGAGGATTGTCAATGAAGGGAAGGCCCGAAATCCAGTTGCCGTGGTTCACCTCTCCGTTGCCCTGGATATCGTTCTGGCGTCCGGCGAAATTCCACATGAAATAACGCCAGTACATATGGTTGAGCTGGTAGACGAGGAAGAACCTCATATTCTCACCCATAGTGGGCTTGATGCGGTCGGTGGTCTGGAGAGTGTTTCCATTCTCGTCGACATACTGCGTGGCCTTGACAGGATAGCCCTTAAGGCCTCCGATCCAGTCAGAATAAGCCTGGGCATGGAGACCGCTGTAGATGCGAGGGAAGAGCATATCCAGCTCGGGGTTCATCTTGTAGTTCTTCTTGTAGCCCACGAGCTTATACTCATCCTTCTGGTCGGGAGAAGTCTTGGCTACCTTGGAGTAAATGGGAGTGCCGGGGGTGTAGATAGGTGAGAGCTGGCCGCCGTCGCCAACACCGTAGACCACGCCCGAATTGAGGGTCTGTCCGTAGAAGAGCGGACGCTCGCCATACTGCTCGCGGTTGAGATAGGAGGCGAGAGAGAACACATTGTCGGGAGCGTTCTGGTTCATAGGCGGATTGGCATTGGAGCGTATGAGCAGAAGCGCGTAGCTCGAATAGCCAATAAAGATGACAAAGATGCTCGTCACCACGAGATTGAGGATGCGCACAGGCAACCTCTTGGCCATGAATAGATAGGCAAGTACCGCTATCATGATGACAGCGGGAATCCACATACTGTCGCCTATGAAGGGAATACCGGAGAGCAGTATGCTCAGAGCCACGCTCCAGCGGATGCGTGAGACGCTCTTCTGAACGTAGAGTTCGCGGATGGCCCACACAAAGGTACCGACGGCAAGGACGGCATAGATGAGCACACCTGTGTTGTAGCTCATACCGAGGGTGTTGACACAGAAAATCTCGAAATACTGCGACACCTCGATGAAACCGGGCACCAGGCCGTAGAGAATCAGTCCGACAACAACAGCCGACAAGCCCAGAGTGACAAGCGATCCCTTGGCCGTGGTGTTATTCCACAGACGGTAGTAAATCACGAGACCTATGGCCGGTATACAGAGGAGATTGAGAAGGTGGACGGCGATGGATATGCCTATCACATAGGCTATCAGCACCAGGTATTTGTCGCTGTGGGGCAGGTGGGCGCGGTTTTCCCACTTCAGAATCAGCCAGAACACGAGGGCCGTGCAGAACGAGGAAAACGCATAGACCTCGCCCTCGACAGCAGAGAACCAGAATGTGTCACTCCATGTATAGGCCAGTGCACCGCACAGACCTGAGCCGAAGATGACCAACATCTCAGTGAGGCTCACTGATTCAGCATCGTCCTTGACTGTCAGCCTCTTCACCAGATGGGTGATGGTCCAGAAAAGGAGCAGTATCGTGGCGGCCGACAGGAGAGCCGACATGGCATTGACCATGAGTGCCACCTTGGTCACATCGCCGAATGCGAAGTTGACGAAGAATCGGGCCGCGAGCATGAAGATAGGGTTGCCCGGCGGGTGTCCCACTTCAAGTTTGAAGCCCTGAGATATGAATTCGGGGCAATCCCAGAAACTCGCCGTAGGCTCGAGCGTGAGCATATAGGTGACAGCGGCTATCAGGAAGCACAGCCAGCCCAGCGAGTTGTTGATTATGTCGTATTTTTTCATACCGTTTTTGATGCGGTTACGGATGTCAAGAGAGAAAAAAGCAGATGGATTAATAGAACTTGATGATACCCATGGCCTTCTTCACCTCTTGAAGGGTGCGTGAGGCACGCTCGCGGGCACGCTCGGCTCCGAGGCTCACAACCTTGGCAATATAGGCCTCGTCGGCGCGGATTGCCTGATAGCGCTCGCGGATGGGGGTGGTGACTTTGAGGATATCCTCGGCCAGCTGCTTCTTCATGTCGCCATAGCGGATGGAGCAGTCGGCATAAGCGTCACGATAGCTCTGCACAATCTCGGGAGCAGTGGTAAGCTCCATGAGTGTGAGCAGGTTGTTGACAGGCTCAGAAACGGGCTGACCGGGAGTCTTGGGACCCTCGTCGGTCACGGCACGCATCACTTTCTTGCGGAGCACCTTCTCTTCGTCGACGAGATAGATGCAGTTGCCCTCGCTCTTGCCCATCTTGCCGGAGCCGTCAAGGCCGGGCACCTTCACAGCATTCTGGCCGAAGTTGAAATTCTCCGGTTCGGGGAAAAGGTCGACGTTGTAGAACGAATTGAATCGGCGGGCAAAACGGCGTGTGAGCTCCAGATGCTGCTCCTGGTCCTTTCCGACGGGCACCTTGCGCGCCTTCTGGATGAGGATGTCTACGGCCATCAGGGTGGGGTAGGTGAGGAGGCCGGCATTGACACGCTTGTTTGACTCGTTGCCGACAATTTGCTTCTCTATATCCTCGTCGCTGTCGGTGGAGATTCCGAGCTGCTTGCGGGCCTTGTCCTTGAACGAAGTGGTGCGGAGCAGCTCGCCTATGCCCACGTGCATATTGAGCAGAAGATACATCTCTGAAATCTCGGGCACGTCGCTCTGCACGAAGATAGTGGCCTTTTCGGGATCTACGCCTGCGGCCAGATACTCGGCAAGGATATTCTTGACATTCTCATGCAGCTCCACGGGATCGGGATTGGTGGTCAGAGCGTGGAGGTCGGCTATGAAGTAGTTGCAATCATAGTCATCCTGCATTTTCACAAAATTCCTCAGAGCTCCGTAATAGTTGCCCAAGTGAAGATTTCCTGTGGCACGGATGCCTGAAAGCACAATTTCTTTTTCGTTCATGATGAATAGGGTTATTTGGGTGACAAAGTTACTACTTTTTGCGGAAACAACCCTCTCATAGCGAGTTAAAATTAGTGATGGGGCAGAAAAATGCCCTCCCGCCTTGACGGCAGAGAGGGCACTATGGGGTGTATTCGGACAGCGGCTGAAAGAGCTATGACACAGTGCTGCCGCCGACTTTCTTTATCCTCTTGTTGAGCCAGCTGTTGAAACCGATCCACACGAGGATGTCAAATATGACGATGAGATTGATATTCAAGACTGTGGACAATGCGAAATTCACAAGTGTGAAGAAGGCCGAGATGGAGATGATGCTCACCATGGCGGTGCGGGGCTTCATGCCGGCGGCAAGAAACTTGTGGTGGATGTGGTTCTTGTCGGGCAGGAAGGGAGAGCGGTGGTGACGGATGCGCACGGTGTAGACACGACACACGTCGAAAGCCGGAATGATGAGCGGAGAGAAGGCAAGCACGGCAGGATGAAATTCGGTGGCCACGAAGCCCGAGTGGGTGAACAGCTTGGTGCCGAGCACTGCAAGAAGCAGGCCGATGGTGAGCGAGCCGGTATCGCCCATGAAGATTTTGCTGTGTTTCTTCACATCGCCAAACACATTGTAGTAGAAGAACGGCACGAGCACACCGAAGGTGGCGAAGCTCACCATGGCATAGGCATAGTCGCCCATCACAAAGAAGGAGATTCCATAGATGATCGTGGCTATGGAGCTGAGACCCGAGGCCAGACCGTCAATACCGTCTATGAGGTTGATAGCGTTGATAATGAACACTATGATGATGGCTGTGAACGGCATTCCCACCCATGGCGACCAATCGGTGATACCAAGCACACCGCCAAGGGTGTCAAACCAGCAACCGCCGACAATGAGAAGCACCGCACAGATAATCTGAACCACAAATTTAGCCCTGTATTTGATACCGATAAGGTCATCGGCAATACCCACAAGATAAAGCATCTGGATAGAGCAGAAACCGGCTATGAGAAGCACTGAATGCTCTATGAAAGCATTCGAAAACTGCGAATAGCCCATAATGAGGTTGATGCCGGTAAGCAACGCAAGCGAAAGCAGAATCACTGGTTCAAAAGCAATGCCTCCGAGACGGGGAATAAGGCCTTTGTGGATTTTTCTCTCGTCAACCTCGTCAAACAGGTTTCGTCGATACGCAATAAGGAGTATCTGAGGTATAAGAACTCCTGCAAAAAGAACGCACAATGCTATTACAATGAGCGAATTGATTATCCAATAAGTCATAATCTTGTGGTGAATAAGCTATATCTGTGTCTTAGGGTGATGATAGATTAGGCGCCATCATCTTTCATGACGCTTTTTATATCCGGAATGTCAAAGTCTCCGGCAAGGTTAGCCATTATGATTATACCGGTGGAAATCCAAGCCGGCCGTCAGTACCGGAAAGAGGTTTCTAAAATCGCGCAAAACGTTGCGGTATGCGCGTTGCAAAGTTAACAACAATCTGTTAAAAACACAAAAAATAAACAGACTTTTACCCGCCCCACCCAACGTTAACATAGGTTAAATATGTAAAATATTACAAAACGAGATCGTTTTCATTCTAAAAATGTTATTTTTGCAACCTCATTAACCATGGGCCGGGGCCCGACTCCGGCCCATAAAAAAACATCAAGAATATGCTGAACAGCAAAATCCAGGACGCTATCAACGAGCAGATCAACGCTGAGTTCTATAGCGCGTATCTCTATCTCTCGATGAGCGCACATTTCGAATCGGCCGGACTCCCCGGCCTTGCCAACTGGTTCAGAGTGCAGTTCCAGGAAGAGCAGGCCCACGCCACCATCTTCATGAACTACGTGCATCAACGCGGAGGCCGCGTCATCCTCAAGGCCATCGACGCCGTCCCCACCGAATGGGCCGGAGCCGCCGACGCATTCCGCGCCACCCTCGAGCATGAGCAGAAAGTGACAGCCATGATCAACTCCATCTATGCTCTTGCGGCAGACGAGAAGGACTATGCCACCCGCGACCGTCTCAACTGGTTTGTGTCCGAACAGGTGGAAGAGGAGGACAATTGCCGCCAGCTCATCGACAAGCTCACACTCATCGGCGACAACGGCATGGGTCTCTACATGATCGACCGCGAGCTTGCCACCCGCACCTACGTGGCTCCGTCGCCCCTCGCCGAGTAAACCGGCCTATATCCGACGAAACAACAGCGAAGGCCCTGTCAATCGAAATGATTGACAGGGCCTTCATTATTTATATCGTCTCAGATTCTATCCGGACTATATCAGATACCGAGATCCTTCTTGAGAGCCTCGATCTTGGCATGAGCCTCGGTCTGGCAGGCATTGTAGTCCTCCACCTTGCCCATGGGGATGCGCACCTCCATGTAGAACTTGATCTTGGGCTCAGTGCCTGAGGGACGGATGGAAATCTTGGAATTGTCGGCAGTGAAATACTGCAGCACGTTGGATGTGCAGGGGAAATCGAGCTTCTCCACCTTGCCGTCGGCAGTGTGTGTGAGATTGAGAGAGTCGTAGTCCTTGATGATTTCCACAGGACTTCCGGCAAGAGTCTTGGGAGGATTCTCGCGGAAGCTCTTCATCATGGCCTGGATCTCTTCGGCACCGGTCTTGCCGGGACGTACCACCGACACTCCCACCTCGTGGCTGTAGCCATACTTGAGATAGATATCGGCGAGCATGGCCTGGAAGTCCTGACCCTTCTCCATGGCCCAGGCGCAAGCCTCGGCGAGGAGCGAGCAGGCGCTCACGGCATCCTTGTCGCGGGCAAATGTCTCGGCCAGGAAGCCATAGCTCTCCTCGCCGCCGCCCAGATAGCGAAGCACATCCTCATTGTCGCGGATCACAGCCGCAATCCACTTGAAGCCGGTGTAGCAGTCAAACATCTTGACGTTGTTGGCCTCGCAGATGCTCCTGATGGTCTCGGTGGTCACGATGGTCTTCACCGCAAACTCGTTGCCCTTGATGCGGCCGAGCTCGCGATTGCGCTCAATGAGATAGTTGAGCAGAATCATCACGATCTGGTTGCCGTTGAGGAGCACATACTCACCGTTGTTGTCGCGTATCACGCAGCCCACGCGGTCAGCATCAGGGTCGGAAGCCATCACGATGTCGGCACCCACCTCCTTGGCTTTGGCGATAGCCATGGCCATGGCCGGCGGATTTTCGGGGTTGGGAGACTCAACAGTGGGGAAGTCTCCGCTGGGCACATCCTGCTCGGGCACATGGATGATGTTGCGGAAACCATAGTTGGTAAGAGAGTCGGGGATGAGCTTCACACCTGTGCCGTGGATGGGGGTGTAGACAATCTTCATATCCTTGTGACGCTCGATAGCCTCGGGGCTGAGCGAGAGACCCTTGATGGCCTCGAGATATACCTTGTCGACATCGGCACCGACAATCTGGATCTTGGATTTGTCGCCCTCGAACTTGATTTCATTCACGCTCTTGATGCGGTTCACATGGTCAATGATGTTGACATCGTGGGGAGCGATGATCTGGGCACCGTCTTCCCAGTAGGCCTTGTATCCGTTGTAGATCTTGGGGTTGTGCGAGGCAGTGATATTGACACCGCTCTGGCAGCCAAAGTGGCGGATGGCGAACGAAAGCTCCGGAGTGGGGCGGAAGCTATCGAACAGATACACCTTGATACCGTTTGCCGAGAAGATATCGGCAACGGTCTCGGCAAACTTACGCGAGTTGTTGCGAACGTCGTGACCCACGGCCACACTGATCTCGGGAAGATCCTTGAAAGCCTCCTTGAGATAGTTGGCAAGTCCCTGAGTGGCAGCACCCACGGTGTAGATATTCATACGGTTTGTGCCGGCACCCATGATGCCGCGAAGGCCGCCTGTGCCAAATTCGAGCTGGCGGTAGAAGCTCTCGATGAGCTCGGTCTTATCTTCGGCGTCGAGCATCCGCTGCACCTCGGCGCGGGTCTCGGCATCATATTCGTCGCCAAGCCATTGCTGGGCCTTGGCGGTGACTTCTTTCAGTAGCTGGTCGTTCTCCATAATGGTTAGAAGTAAGTGTTATTGTTAGTGTTTAGAATTGATTACATAATCACGTAAAGGCAAAGATACAACCATTTGGACGAAAAACAAAAAAAGCAAAGACAAATATGAAAAAAGAACGTTAATTTTATCACCAGCCTATAAACAGGCAAACGGGATGACCCCTGAGGATCATCCCGTTTTATAGTGTTATGGCTGAATGTTTTTTAGCGAACGAAAACCTTCTGCACATCGTTGCCCTGACGGCGGATGAAGATGCCGTTAGAGGGATTCTCAACACGTACACCCTGGAGGTTGTAGTACTCGAGTGTGGAGTTGGTGTTGTCCATGATCACGTTGTTGATACCGGAGATATCGGGGAGCATGATGACACTGGTCATGTCAATCTTAGAGGGTATGCCACCAAAGGTGTCAGGATCTGCCTCCTTAAGGAAATCGGCAAACGCATTCCAAGTAACGTATTCGGGATAGCCAGACATATTGAACTCTGCATCACTGATAATCACAGTGTTGGAATTGCTGTCGAATGTTGACAGAGGTTCACCGGATTCCTGCATAATCTCCTTGTAGACGTCTACACGTTCCTGGATTGTCATATCCTGAGTATACTCATTCTCAACAAGAGCATAGTTACCGGCACCGTTGCCCATGTAGTAAAGGGCCATACCCCAGATAGGACAGTCAAGACCGGAGTATACCTGAGGTGTGACAAGCACACAAGCAGGATCAGTGATGTCAAACTCGATACATCCATCGACGAGAGTCTCATTAAGCTCAAGATAATTCTCGGAAGTGGAAGGTATGTCACCATTGATAACTGCATTAACACCGGCGTAAGGATTCATCAGTCGGAAAAGATTGGGATTCTCCTTGTTGCGCTGCACTTTAACGTCAAGAGCAGGGAACTGCACGGGAGTATCCCATCCTACACAACCAAAACCGGCAAGGAACCAACCGTCGGAGAATGTAGCGTTGCCAGCGTCACTCCAGCCCTCACTTTGGGGAGCCTCTATACGCTTGGTCGAACGAATCATACCGGCTGCATAGCCCTGAAGATTCTGACTGCCGAGGAAACCATTGAACCAACCCTGCACATAACCATTGTAGCCGGGCACTTCAAGGTTACCATTGTCGTCGAAGTAGCACACCAGAGGCTCATTGGTGGGAACAGGAGAACCATCGGCATTAACAATAACGTGCTGCCAATAAACCCTTCCCTGGGCTGTATTCACAAGATACTGATTGGACTCGATTGACAAGGAAGCATCTTTGGGGTCAAACGTACCGATTACAGGTGAGCCTGTATCGTTTCCGGGTCCGAAACCGGTGATTTTCACCTCATTTTCTTTATCTCCAGCTCTAAAAATGAGTGAAGCGACAGCGTTATCCACATCCTGCTGATAAAGATCTATATATGTAATCATATAGTATCCGAGGATATCCTGCACCTTCGAAGGTTTTACCTTCATTGCGGTGGGAGCAGCCATCTTTATGGCACCGGCCTCAAGACGGGAAACTGACATTTCACTGCTGATTTGCTTCAGCTCCTTTCCCTCGAGCTGCTTAGACTGGAAATCGGCTGCAGAAGCGGAGAACGCAACAGCAGCGGCCAGAACTAATGTGGTGTAAAATTTCTTCATTTAAATCTTGTGGGTTTAATGAATGAATTGTGTTATTATTTTTCTATTTTCTGATTCTTTGTGAGAACTTGGCAAAATTACGGTCTATTTTAAACTTTTCCAAATATTTTTGAAGAAAAATTGCAAATTTCTTGAATTTTGACAAATTGTGTGGCAAAATCAAGCCAAGAGCATGAAAAATATAGAAGAAATGCCCGCAATCGCCATCATCTTGTTATTTTTTTCCAGCTTTACGTAGCAAAAGGACAAACACTATTTTTACAGCACTGACCCCACCCGCAAACATACGCAAACAACCGCAAGCATATGCAACATTATCGACATCCAACGACAGTTTGTCAAGGACAAAACGCCATAACTTTTAAAGTTTTTTGTCATATCACACGAATTGACTATCTTTGCGCTACAACCGGTCCGCTCTTCTCCCCTACACACAATATATCGATAAGCTCCGACACACAGTTAATAGTTCTACATAAAGCACATCTAACCAAGTATCACAAAAATGAAGAAATCAATTCTTACATTTATCTCTTGCGCAATGATGCTGGCCGTGGGTATGCCCGCATCCGCGCAGTTCAATCTCAAGAAAGCCGCAGGCGCTGCCACAAAGACTTTCCAGGCTCTCACCATCAGCGATGCCGACATGGCTGCATACGTGAAAGAATCAGTGGAATGGATGGACAAGCACAACCCCGTTCCTGCCGATGACAATCCATACACAATCCGTCTCAAGAAGCTCACCGAAGGTATGAACGACGCCGACGGAATACCCTTGAATTTCAAGGTATACGACGTGATCGATGTCAACGCCTTCGCCTGTCCCGACGGAAGTGTGCGCGTGTTCTCGTCACTCATGGACATCATGACCGACGACGAGCTGCTCGGAATCATCGGACATGAGATAGGACACGTGGCCAAGCACCACTCCAAAAAGGCCTTCAAGCAGGAACTTCTCACCGGTGCTGCAAAAGATGCCATCGGCGCAGCCAGCGGAAAGCTCGCAGTGCTCACAGACTCACAGCTGGGCGACCTTTCACAGAGCCTTGTCGGAGCAAAGTTCAGCCAGAAGCAGGAGAAAGAGGCCGACGACTGCGGCTATGACTTCCTCGTGGCCAACGGACGCAATCCCTGGGGCATGGTGATGGCCTTTGAGAAATTCCTCAATATGGAGGAAAGCGCAGGCGCAAAGTCAAGCTACATCAACAAGATGTTCTCCTCTCACCCCGAGACAAAGGACCGCATCAAGCGCATGAGCGAGCGCGCCAAAAAGGACGGCTTCAAGCGCCCGGAATAAAAAGACCCCTCTCTCACATTCAAACAGGTCCGGACGTGCTTATATGCGCGCCCGGACCCACAGTTTCCGACACACACAATTTCGCACTCTATGATTCTCGTACTTGACGGCGCGATGGGCACTATGATCCAGCGCTACAACCTGACTGAAAGTGACTTCTGCGGCAATAGGTTTGCCGGATTCCCCACAGCCCTGCGCGGCAACAACGACCTGCTGTCAATCACCCGTCCCGACGTGATTGAGGAGATATCACGGCAGTATGCCGAGGCCGGGGCCGACATCATATCCACAAACACATTCAATGCCAACGCAATATCCATGTCGGACTACGGCATGGCCCACCTCGTCGGCGAGATGAACCTCGAGAGTGCGAAGATAGCCCGCCGGGTGGCCGACAGTTTCAGCCCCCGACGCACCGTCAGAGTGGCCGGCTCTATCGGTCCCACCAACAAGACCGCCTCGATGAGTGCCGACATGGCCGACCCCGGAGCCAGAGCGGTGACCTACGACGAACTCCGCGACGCCTACCGCGAACAGATCAAGGCTCTCGACAGGGGAGGGGTAGACCTTCTGCTGTTAGAGACAGTGTTCGACACCCTCAATCTGAAGGCCGCCCTCGACGCCACCGCCGACGTGGCCGGGGAGACAGGACACACACTGCCTCTGATGGTGTCGGTGACCATTGCCGGCAAAGACGGACGTACATTTTCCGGACAGACACTCGAGGCATTCGTGGCCTCCATAAGCCACGCACCCCTGTATTCCATAGGAATCAACTGCTCTTTCGGCCCCCGAGAGATCCGCCCGTGGCTGAGAGAACTGTCACGCATCAGCCCGTGGCGCGTATCGTGCCATCCCAATGCCGGACTCCCCGATGCCTCGGGCCACTACAACGAAACTCCCGAGACCATGGGAAGCCTCATGGCTGAAATGGCCGGCGAAGGGCTGGTCAACATCATCGGCGGATGCTGCGGCACGACGCCCGAGCATATAGCCGCCATGCGCCGGGTGGCCGACACCTGCACCGAAAGAATCATTCCCTGCATCACGCCCGAAATGCGCCTGTCAGGACTGGAGATGCTCGAGGTGAGCCGAGAAAACAACTTCGTGAGCATCGGAGAGCGCTGCAACGTGGCCGGCTCACGAAAATTCCTCCGCCTCATATGCGAGGGAGCTCTCGACGAGGCCCTCGAGATAGCCCGCCGCCAGGTCGAGGACGGGGCACAGGTGATAGACATCAACATGGACGACGGACTGCTCGACGCGCGAACGGAAATGGTGAGATTCCTCAACCTTCTCGCCTCCGAGCCGGAAATAGCGCGTGTGCCCGTGATGATCGACTCCTCCAAATGGGAAGTGATTGAAAGCGCGCTAAAGTGCGTGCAAGGCAAGTGCATCGTCAACTCCATATCCCTCAAGGAAGGCGAGGAAGAATTTCTGCGCCGGGCGCGGGCCATACGCCGCCATGGAGCCGCCATGGTGGTGATGGCGTTCGACGAGAAAGGACAGGCCGATGTCTACGAGCGCAAGACGGAGATATGCAGCAGGGCCTACAGCCTGCTCACCACCCAAGCGGGATTTCCGCCACAGGACATCATATTCGACCCCAACGTTCTGGCAATCGCCACGGGTCTGGAGGAGCACGACCGCTATGCTCTCGACTTCATCCGGGCCACGGGATGGATCAAGCGCAACCTGCCCGGAGCCAAGGTAAGCGGCGGACTCAGCAACCTCTCGTTCTCGTTCAGAGGCAACACGCCGCTGCGCGAGGCCATGCACGCCGTGTTTCTCTACCATGCCATAGCCGAAGGAATGGATATGGCCATCATAAATCCATCCTCAAGGGTCACCTACGAGGACATCGAGCCAAAACTCCGCGAGCTGCTGGAGGACGTGGTGCTCGCCCGCTCGCCCGAGGCTCCCGAAAAACTGGCGGAATATGCCCGCGAATCGGCTGCGGCCAATACCGCGTCGGCCACGTCGGCCACATCCTCTTCCAAGACCGAGGAGTGGCGTTCACTGCCGGTGGACGACCGTCTGCGCCACGCCCTCATCCACGGTACCACCGCATTTCTCGCCGACGACCTCGCCGAGCTTCTTGCCGCCGGTATGCCGCCGGTGAAAATCATCGACGGCCCCCTCATGGACGGTATGAACCGGGTGGGCACACTCTTCGGAGAGGGAAAGATGTTCCTGCCCCAGGTGGTCAAGACCGCCCGCACAATGAAGGCCGCCGTGGCAATCCTACAGCCCGAGATAGACCGTCTCGCCACCGGCAACGCCTCAGACGCGAAAAAGGCCGGAAAGATTATCTTTGCCACCGTGAAGGGCGACGTCCACGACATCGGTAAAAACATAGTGTCAATCGTGCTGTCGTGCAACGGCTACGAGGTTATAGACCTCGGAGTGATGGTGCCTGCCGAGACAATAGTCGAGACAGCACTGCGCGAGAAGCCCGACATAGTGTGCCTCTCGGGCCTCATCACCCCGTCGCTCGAAGAGATGGCACGTGTGGCAGAGGAGATGGCGCGTGCCGGCCTTGAAATACCCATAATGGTGGGAGGAGCCACCACATCGCGCCTGCACACGGCACTGAAAATCGACCCCAGATACCCGGGTCCGGTGATACACGTGCCCGATGCCTCGCGCAACCCCCTCCTTGCCGCCCGCATTCTCGACCCCTCAACCCGCCAGGCCTACATAGCCGAGCTTAAGGAAGAGGCCGCTGAGCTGCGACGCCGAGAGCAGACAAGGATGGAACGCGCCTCGCTGCTCACCCTTGCCGAGGCGCGCCGACTGGCGGCTAAGCCCGAAATCTCGGGATGCGGACTCTTTGACGAGCACGACCGCAAGACAATGGAGATACCGGTCGGCGACCTCATACCTCTCATCAACTGGAGAGCCTTCATGGCGGCCTGGAAGCTCCCGGCCTCGCTTGCCTCGGCAGCATCCGTCCACTCCTGTCAGTCATGCCGCGAGGCCTGGATTGCCGAAAACGGAGCCACCGACAAGGCACGGGAGGCCATGCGCCTCGCAACCGACGCTCTCTCAATGCTCCACACCACACCGTGGAAAATAAGGGCTGTCACACGCTTCACACTCGCATATGGAGACAACGAGGATATCGTATTTGCCGACGGACTAAGGCTGCCCACCCTACGCAAACAATCGCCTGGCGACGACGGCACCTGCCCCAGCCCCGCCGACTTTGTGGATAAAAACGGAGAGGTGATAGGTGTGTTCGCCGTGACCGTCGAAGAAGACCTCGGCAACGACCCCGACCCATACATCCGGCTCCTGCGCCAGACAGTCTCCCACCGCCTGGCCGAAGCAGCCTCCGAGTGGCTCCACCGCAACGAGGCGGGAGGCCAAGGCCTACGTCCGGCCGTGGGCTATCCTATACTCCCCGACCAGACCCTCAACCTTGTGATAGACAAGCTGCTCGATATGTCAGAGATAGGCATCGCCGTCACCTCTTCCGGCGCTATGCACCCGTCGGCAAGTGTCAGCGGACTCTATCTCTCCTCACCCTCAGCCCGCTACTTCACAGTGGGCGATATCGCCGACGACCAACTCACAGCCTATGCAGCCGCCCGTGGCTTCACGCCCGAAGAAATGAACGGGATTCTCGGAAAATATGTTACTGTTTGTTAAATTTTAGAGTTGTTTTCAAACATTTTATAATTTTGCATCCATATAAAACCACATATCATGACATATAAAAAACTACATTTCGAGACTCTCCAGCTCCATGTCGGACAGGAAAAACCCGACCCCGTAACCGATGCAAGAGCGGTACCCATCTACCAGACAACATCCTATGTGTTCCACAACTGCCGCCATGCCGACGATCGTTTCTCGCTCAAGGATGCAGGAAATATCTACGGCCGACTCACCAACCCCACACAGGGTGTGCTCGAAGAGAGAGTGGCCGCCCTCGAAGGGGGCAAGGCCGCCCTCGCTGTCGCAAGCGGTGCCGCGGCTGTCAGCTATGCGCTGGAAAACCTTCTCCGCTGCGGCGACCACATCCTCGCAGCCGACAATATCTACGGAGGGTCATACAACCTCATAGCCCACACATTCGAGCCGAGAGGCATAGAATCGACATTCGTGAACATCCGCGACCTTGAGGCCGTGGAAGCGGCCATCCGCCCCGAGACCAAGGCAATATTCGCCGAGACATTCGGCAACCCCAACTCAGATGTCACCGACCTCGACCGTCTCGCCGAGATAGCCCACCGCCACCACCTCCCCCTCATCATCGACAACACCTTTGCCACACCGTATCTCATGCGACCGCTGGAACACGGGGCCGACATCGTGGTACACTCGGCCACAAAGTTCCTCGGAGGCCACGGCACAAGCCTGGGAGGCATAATAGTCGACGGAGGCACATTCGACTGGAAAGCCAATGCTGACAAATTCCCCACCATAGCCCAGCCCGATCCGAGCTACCATGGGGCAGTCTTTGCCGACGCCGCTCCCGAGGCTCCGTTTGTCACACGCATACGCGCCGTGCTCCTGCGCGACACAGGCGGTGCCATCTCGCCATTCAACGCATTCATCATCCTCCAGGGAGTAGAGACCCTGTCGCTCAGAGTAGAGCGCCATGTCGAGAACGCTCTAAAAGTGGTCAGATTCCTCGCCGCCCACCCCAAAGTGGACAAGGTAAACCATCCTTCGCTCCCCGAGCACCCCGACCATCAGCTCTACAACAAATACTTCCCCCAGGGCGGAGGCAGCATATTCACGTTCGAGATCAAAGGCGGACGCGATGCGGCATGGAAATTCATCGACTCGCTCAAAATATTTTCACTCCTTGCCAACGTGGCCGACGTGAAAAGCCTCGTCATACATCCCGCCACGACAACCCACTCGCAGCTCACGCCCGAAGAGCAGCAACAACAGCACATCACACCGTCAACAATACGCCTCAGCATAGGCACAGAGCACATCGACGACCTCATCGACGATCTCGCACAGGCGTTTGACAAACTCTGAACCAGACCCCGTAAAAAACCATGGCTGAATACATTGAATCCATCTTAGAGACCGTGGGCCGCACCCCCATAGTACGCCTCAGCCGCTACGGCCGAGCAGCATCGTGCGCCGGGCAGATTTTCGCCAAAGTCGAATCATTCAATCCGGGCGGATCAGTCAAAGACCGCGTGGCGCTCAACATGATCGAGACCGCCGAGAAAGAGGGACTTCTCACACCCGGAGGCACCATCATTGAGCCCACGAGTGGCAACACAGGCGTGGGCCTCGCACTTGTCGGGGCCACACGAGGCTACAAAGTGATACTCACAATGCCCGAGACCATGAGCGTTGAGCGTCGCAAGCTTCTCGCCGCTCTCGGCGCGGAGATAGTTCTCACCCCCGGTCAACAGGGCATGAAGGGAGCCATAGCCGAAGCCGAAAGGCTCCGCGACACAATAGATGGATCCGTCATACTCGGCCAGTTCGTCAATCCTGCCAACCCCGCCGTACATTACAACGTCACAGCCCCCGAGGTTTTCGACGCCATGGACGGCCGGATTGACTTCTTCGTGGCCGGAGTGGGCACCGGAGGCACCATAAGCGGCATAGGACGCTATCTCAGAGAACGCATCCCCGGAGTAGGAATAGTGGCCGTCGAACCGGCCGACTCCCCGGTGATAAGCGGTGGCACACCCGGTCCACACGCCATCCAGGGCATCGGAGCCGGATTCATCCCGGCCACATTCGACAGCTCGGTAGTCACCGAAGTGGTGCGCGTCACCACCGACGAAGCCTTCGGAGCAGCCCGTCTGCTGGCACGGACCGAAGGAATACTCGCGGGAATATCCTCGGGAGCAGCCCTCCACGCTGCCACAGCCATAGCCTCGCGCCCCGAAAACGCCGGAAAGAATATAGTGGTCCTCCTCCCCGACACCGGCGAAAGATACCTCTCGACAGCTCTGTTCCAATAACGACGCAAATACGCATCAGCAAACGGCGTGACCGGGATGAAGCCGGCCACGCCGTTTCTTGACATTCACACCGTCAATGGTCCGTTGATAGTCCCTAAACCATTCAGCGACACTACAGTAATTTTATTTGCCAAAAAAAACTTGGCAGTCTCGCCGATTGTTGTTAGTTTTGTGAAAATTAACACTATTCTCCCATGAAGTTCATTCAATCGACCCTCATCTCCATCTTCATGCTGGTCGCCTTACTGGCCATCAGTTCATGCTCCGGAAAACCGGAACTGCTCGACACCATCCCCGCCAACTCCAGAATGGTAATGACGATAAACGCCGAGAAAATATGCTCGGAATTCGGCATAAAATTCTCCGAGACCGGAGCGGACATACCGGGCCATCTGAAACGCAAAATCAAACCCACGGATGATGTCAACGCCGTTCTCGATCTCCTCGGACGCATCTCGGCCTACGGAGCAGGCGACGTGAAATCAATGGCAATGTCGGTCTACGACGAAGTACTCTTCACCACCCTCCACATCGAGACAGTAGAACGCATCAAGGCGCTCAACTGTCCATGGATGCAGTGGGGCGACGATGCGGGAGGCTATGCCACAGGCACTCTGGGACGCGGTCTCACAGTCGTGGCCCGCGATGGTCAGATGTGGATTTTCGAGCACTGCCCCAAGGCGCCTGCCGTGGTGAGAGAGATGCTCGGCGAAGCCGAAAAAGCATCCATAGGCAGCCTCGACGCTATAGCACAGTCGCTCGCCGCCGACAGGTACGTGAATCTCGCCATCATCAGCGAAGAGATAAAGGACAACAAGAACTTAGCGCCATTCCAGGCAGCCACATGGGCGCTGATCGGACTCAATGTCGACGGACCACGCTTTGTGTCCGACATTGAAATGGTCAAAGGAACCGGCGAGGAGATAGCCGTGGAAGGTATGCAACCCATCAACGACGCTGTGCTCTCCTACGTCCCCGCAGCCTGCAATGTAGCCTTTGCAGCCGGACTCACTCCACGATTCAACTGGGACTACATCAAACTTCTCGCAGCAATAGGCGGCGACTTCCAGACACGTGCCGCTCTCGATGTGGCAATCCCGTTTCTCAACAGCATTGACGACACAGTGATGCTCGCAGCCGCGCCGGCCAACGAAGAAGCCTACTCCGACCCCCAGCCGGGCAACTGGAACTTCATCATCATGGCCCACATGAGCCGTGAGAAGATAGACCAGCTCCTCGGAATGGTGAGGACAATGGTCTTCACCACCGGACGCTCCCCCGTCACCGACAAAAACGGTATAATGGCCATTCCGCAATACGGCACCACCCTCTATATGGGCAACGTCGACGGCTACTTTGCCGTGGCCACATTCCCATTCAGCAACAACCGCGACAACTCGCTCACACCAGTCATGGAAGGCAAAGAGGCCGCGGCACTCTTCACCGTTCCGTCACTGGCCACACTATCCGACGGAGCTCCCGAGTGGGGAATAGACATCAAGGGACAGTTTGACGGATCCAAGGGACGCATCGTGGCAACACTCCCGGGCTCCGAAGGCTCCGTACTTGTCAACCTTCTCTCACTGTTATGATAGACAGCATCACTCTGCGCCGGGTGCTTCCGAGAGTATTCCGCGGAAGCGAGCATGAGCCGCCGGTATCTCACTCCGAAGTGTGGCTCAGAGACGAACTCACATTCACCCGTCCCGGAAACTATATAGTCGAAGCCGAGAGCGGCACAGGCAAATCCTCATTGTGTGCGTTTCTCTACGGCTCTCGCACCGACTACGACGGCGAAATACTCTTCGACGGCACACCCGTCTCCCGATTCTCCATAGACTGGTGGTGCGAGCTGAGGCGTAGCGCCTTGGCCTATCTACCGCAGGATATGCGCCTGTTCCCCGAACTGACAGTGAGGGAGAATATCGATGTCAAAAACCGTCTCACAGGCTTCTGCACCGAGACACACATCAAGGAGATGCTCTCACGCCTCGAACTGGCCGACCGCCTTGACGACCGCGCCGGACTCCTCTCCATAGGCCAGCAGCAGAGAGTAGCCATAGTCCGTGCCCTCTGCCAGCCTTTCGACTTCCTTCTCGTCGACGAGCCTGTGAGCCACCTCGATGCACGCAACAACGCCGCAGTGGCCTCTCTAATTGCCGAAGAGGCCTCCTCGCGCTCGGCGGCAATAATCGCCACATCAGTCGGAAACAAGCTAACTCTCAGCGACTTCACCCTTATCAGGCTATGACACACCCACTCAGCCGCCTGCTGCGGCGCAACATCAGTGCCGGACAGATCGCAGGCTACGCACTGGCCAATCTCGTCGGACTCACAATAGTCCTCACAGCGCTACAATTCTACCGCGACGTAACCTCCGCCACCTCAGGCTCCGACTCATTCATATCAGCCGACTACCTCATAATATCCAAGAAAGTCAACGGACTGGGCAGTTTCATGGCCACCGACAGGAGTGCTACAACATTCACCCCCGACGAAAGGACCGACATCGCCTCACAGCCATGGGCCTCGGCTGTCGGGGCCTTCACATCGGCCGATTTCAACGTAGCCGCCCGGGTGGAATTCGGAGGAATGCCACTATCCACCGCACTGTTTCTCGAATCAATCCCCGACGAGTTTTTCGATGTCTCGCCACGGGGATGGCACTACACCCCAGGATCAGGCAAACCACTGCCGATAGTCATATCAAAAGACTATCTCACACTCTACAACTTCGGATTTGCCACATCCAGAGGTATGCCTCAGATATCCGAGGAACTCATAGGCTCCATACCCCTCAGACTCTCCGTGAGTGGCGGAGGCAGGCAGGAGTGGATCGACGCCCGCATAGTGGGATTCTCGTCACGTCTCAACACCATAGCCGTCCCGGAAGAATTCATGGAGTGGGCCAACCGTGAGTTTGCCGACCACTCGTCGCCGGCACCATCCGCCCCATCACGACTGATAGTCAGGCTACGCCAGGCAGGCGACCCCGACGCCATGGCCTACATGGCCTCACACGACTACGAAGTGGCAGGCGACAAGGATGCCGGAGGGAAAGCCGCCTACTTCCTCTCGCTTGTCACAACTATAGTGGTCTCCGTAGGCATCATAATCAGCCTTCTCGCCTTCTTCATACTCCTGCTGAGCATCTACCTGCTTCTGCAGAAAAACCGCGAAAAAATCCACGATCTGATGCTCCTCGGCTACACACCCGCGCAGGTAGCCGCCTACTACAACAGACTTGTGGCCACTGTCAACATCACAGTGCTTCTCGCAGCCGTCACAGTAATGCTCGCAGCCTCGTCGCAATGGAAGTCGTCGCTCGATTCCATCGGGGCCGAAGGAACCCCGCCATGGCTCACGATAGCCGTCGGAACAGTCATCATGACACTCATCACCATCGGAAACATGACAGCAATATCCCGCAGCATACGCCGAACCTTCAGGACACAACAATAATATCCCAACTGTTTCACATATTCAAGAATAAATCAATGAAAAAGCACATATTCATTCTGCTATGGCTTTTATTGCTATATTCATGCACTACCTCTAAAACGGTCGTATCTCAAAATGTGAATTTGAGTAGATACGAATATGCGTCAATTATCAACAACGACACATACCATATTCCGGCAGAGCTGATGGAGTATGAGATACAGCTATTTGACGCTGTTGAAAACTCTCGCTTAAAACTCGTAAGCGACGCTCGAATCTACGAATTATCAGCCGATCAGCAGAAAAAACTGCTACTGGTTAAATACGGTGTGAATGTCAAGCAGGAAGAGACAGTCGTAACGGTAAACTTCATAGACTACGATACCGGCCGACCTGTAGCATCATGTCGTGGTGCTTATTCCTCACTCGGAGTTGCCGGTGCTTCCCACGACATCAAAGAAGCAATAAAAAGGGTAGCCAAACAAATAGCCGAGACTTTCTCTTAGAGCCTTATATTCAGCTGTAAACAAACATGAAAGCCGAAACGGACAGTCCGTTTCGGCTTTCATGTTTATATTTTGCAATCCAGCAGAATTACCTACATGGATATAAAGGCCTTAAGCTCATCGGCGGTCATATATCCCACCGCAGAATTGTGCGACCCGTCAGGACGCAACACCGTCACCTGGGGAATAGACGACACCTGAAACTGCTCGGCAGCCTCAGGACAACGGTCAACATCGACCGACACAAACTTGAAAAAGCCGTCCATCTCCTCGGCCACCTGCTCGAACACAGGCCCGAACTTCTGGCAGGGACCACACCAGGTGGCATTGAAATCAATCACTGTCGGGAGTTCCTTGTCGGGCGAGATTTTACCTCCCTGCCACACAATTACATTCCCGAGCTCCACATTTTCCTGTACGGAAGAGTCCTGTCCGGAAGCGGCAGCCTCGCTCTTGGAGGCTGTACCGCCACACGCAGACATCATGGCCGCCACAGCGACACCGGTGAGAATTCCTGAGATTTTCATAGACTTCATATACATTTTGGATTATCTTATTCTCGTGTGCCACTCCACCCGCCACATCTTGCATGGCGGAGCAGCGAGTGTAAAGCTACGAAAAAAGACAGAAGAATCAAAAACATTCTTCTGTCCTTTTTTCACATCAGTCCTCATGAGAGGACCGAATTATGCTGTTTTCTGCTTAGAGGGCCGATGCAAGAGCGTCGTTGGTCTTGTGGACAGCCTCTGCGCTATTGTGGAAGAGAGCCTTCTCCTCCTCGTTGAGCTCAAACTCAACAATCTTCTCGATACCGTTGCGACCGATGATAGCGGGAACACCGATGCAGAGATCCTTCTCACCATACTCGCCGTCGAGAAGGGCAGAGCAGGAGATAAGCTTCTTCTCATCGTGGAGAACAGCCTTGACCATCTGAGCTCCGGCTGCACCGGGAGCATACCAGGCCGAAGTGCCGAGGAGCTTGGTGAGGGTAGCACCACCCACCATAGTGTCGGCAGCAACCTTGCCGAGGGTCTCGGCATCGAGGTAGCTGGAAGCGGGAACACCGCGATAGGCAGCGTAGCGGGTGAGGGGAATCATGGTGGTGTCACCGTGACCGCCGATCACGATACCCTCTACCTCAGTAGCGTTGGCACCGAGAGCCTGTGAGAGGAAATATTTGAAACGTGCGCTGTCGAGTGCGCCGCCCATACCGATGATGCGGTTCTTGGCCACGCCGCTCACCTTGTGGATGAGGTAGGTCATGGTGTCCATCGGGTTGGAGATGCAGATGATGATGGCATTGGGCGAATACTTGAGAAGCTGCTCGGTCACGCTCTTAACGATACCGGCATTGACACCGATAAGCTCCTCGCGGGTCATACCGGGCTTGCGGGGAATACCGGAAGTAATCACAACGACATCGCTGTCGGCAGTAGCCGAGTAGTCGTTGGTCACACCGCGGAGAACGGTAGAAGTGTTGAGGATGGCGGCAGTCTGCATGATGTCCATGGCCTTGCCCTCGCTCACACCTTCCTTGATGTCGAGCAGAACAACCTCGTCAGCTATCGAGCAGGTAGTCAGAACATTTGCACAAGTGGCGCCCACGTTGCCGGCGCCTACGACAGTTACCTTTGACATAGTATCTATTGATATTAGGGTTGATGATTAATCTTTCGCTACAAAATTACTGAAAAATTTCCATATTCAAGCATTCCGAAAAAAATTTCCATCAAAAAGATTCCGCGACCTGAAAATAATGATCATACAGGCCACACATCTCTCGAACCGATAGTGATTCAACTACCCGTTTCCACCCATCCCGACTTATAAACACATATATAAACAACCGGCCCACGCGGACGCAATCCGAAACAAAAATCCCGGACTGTGCCCGGGATCGTTCATGAGTTATCACCGTCTATCCTATACACCCTCTGAAAGTGGCGCGGTGATAGGGCGACAGACCGTGGGCCGCTATAGCCTCGCGGTGGTCACGGGTAGGATATCCCTTGTTTACAGCCCAGTTATAGCACGGATACTCCTCGGCCAGCTTCCTCATCAACTCGTCGCGGTGAGTCTTGGCCAATATAGAGGCAGCAGCAATATTTCCCACCTTGCCGTCACCCTTCACTATGGTCTGATACGGGATGTCACGATAGGGTTTGAAACGGTTGCCGTCGACAACAATCTGACCCGGAGTGACATCAAGCCCGTCCAAAGCACGATGCATGGCAAGGATAGAGGCATTCAGAATATTTATCTCATCTATTTCCTTCTCCGAACACCAGGCCACACACCAGGCCACGGCTTCAGCCTCAATAATCGGGCGCAGCTGCTCGCGCTGTTTCTCCGTGAGTTTCTTAGAATCGTTGAGAAGCGGATGTGACCAGCCGTCGGGCAGAATCACAGCCGCAGCACACACCGGACCGGCCAGACATCCTCGCCCGGCCTCATCACATCCGGCCTCAAGCACAAATGTAGCGGTAGAAGAGGGGAGCATACTGTCAGGCATTATCGAAAAAACCATACCCCTTGCCCGACTTGTTGGCAAGATTGCGGGCATAGATTCCGAGCTTCTTGCGGAGACGCGATATATTCACATCCACCAGGCGCGGATTGGTGAGCTGCTCACCCTCCCAGGCAACGGCAAAAATCTCTTCGCGCGAGAAAAAGCGATTGCGTGAACGCATGAGAAGTATCAGAATCGAAAACTCGGTGGGAGTGAGCGACACCGACTCACCCTCGACCAGAAGGCCGTGGGTATCGGCATTGAGCACCAGAGTGCGGAACTCTATGATGCGAGAGTTGACCACAGGAGCCATATTGCGGTGGCGGCGAAGCACCGAGCGCACTCTCGCCAGAACCTCCCGGAGAGAGAACGGACGGGTCACATAATCGTCCGCACCGGCATTTAGTCCGGTTATAATATCGTTCTCCCCGTCACGCACTGTGCAGAAAATCAGCGGGACATGGGCGGTAACACGGTCCTCCTTGATACGCTCCAGAAACTCCAGGCCGTCTATCTCGCCCGGAAGATCTATCTCTGATATGATGAGTTGGAAAGTATCAAGAGGCATCATAAGAGCATCCTCGGCCGACGGCTTTACCTCCACGGCATAGCCCTCGCTCCTAAGATTCTCTTCAAGCATGGATGTGATGCCATTGTCCGAGTCAACCAATAGAATACGTTGTGACTCTACTGAAAATTGCATATTGCTCACTTTACTTTTCCCTTTGTTGCAATGTGTGTGAAATTATATGATTCACATTGCTTAATGCAAAAATAAGAAAAAGGAGCGGATTAAAAAAGTCTGTAACCAAATTGTGCAAAGATTGAAATAAAAATGTAATCTACACTATTTTTCCACTTCAAAGGGCGGGATATTGAAGGATTATGATTATCTTTGTCTGCAAACTGTGACCAAATATCAAAAAATCAATACTTCTAAACGTCAAGATATGAGTACAAAATACCGCAGAGTGCTGCTAAAACTGAGCGGAGAATCTCTTATGGGCAATCAAGGATATGGCATAGACACCGAACGCCTCGGCGACTACGCCCGACAGATAGCCGAAATAGTAAACCTCGGGGTGGAAGTGGCAATCGTGATAGGCGGAGGAAACATATTCCGCGGTCTCTCAGGAGCAGCAAAAGGATTCAACCGTGTCAAAGGCGACCAGATGGGTATGCTCGCCACCGTAATCAACTCGCTCGCTCTCTCCTCGGCACTCGAAGCCATCGGACAGCCGGCCAGAGTCTTCACTGCTATTGATATGTTCCCCATCGGAGAGCACTACTCCAACCGTCTCGCCATCGAGGCTGTGGAGCGACGCGAGGTAGCCATAATGGCGGGAGGAACAGGCAATCCCTTCTTCACCACCGACACCGGAAGCGCTCTCAGAGGCATAGAGGTAGAGGCCGACGTGATGCTGAAAGGCACACGAGTGGACGGAGTATACACTGCCGATCCCGAAAAGGATCCGACAGCCACAAAATTTGACAAAATAACCTATGACGAGGTGCTCAGCCGAGGACTGAGGGTAATGGATATAACCGCCACAGCACTGTGCAAGGAAAACCACCTGCCCATAGTAGTGTTTGACATGGACACCCCGGGCAACCTCCTGAAAGTAATAAAGGGAGAAAACATAGGAACAGTAGTATATTGAACACGATAAACCAAACATACACTAAAAACAATCTTACAGAAAAATGGAACCGTCCGACTATCTGAACCCGGCCGAGGAGAAAATGGAACTCGCCGTGGCTTATCTCGACGAATCTCTTGCCCACATCCGCGCCGGCAAGGCTAATCCGAAAATCCTCGACGCAGTGAGGGTGAGCTACTACGGCTCCAATGTCCCCGTGTCGCAGGTTGCCAACATCTCGGTGCCCGATGCCCGCACTATAGTGATCACTCCTTGGGAGAAGAGTATGTTCAAGGAGATAGAGAAGGCAATTATCAACTCCGAACTCGGCATCACCCCCGAAAACAACGGCGAAGTGATACGTCTCGCCATTCCGCCCCTCACCGAAGACCGTCGCAAGACACTCGTGAAGCAGTCTAAGGCCGAGGCTGAAAACGCCAAGGTATCCGTGCGCAACGCCCGTCGTGACGCCATCGACGGCCTCAAGAAAGCAATTAAGCAGGGCATGAGCGAGGATGTGGAGAAGGACGCCGAAGCATCCGTGCAGAAACTCCACGACAAGTACCTCAAAAAAATCGACGACCTCTTCGCCGCAAAGGAAAAAGAGATACTGACCGTCTGATTATCCACTTAAGCCGCCCCTGTCCGAAGGGACGGAAAGAGATAGCAAAAAGCAATACATCCCCGGGCCACGATTAGGCCCGGGGATGTATTGCTTTTTGGTCTTATCCCGACTTTTACTTCAGGAATATTTTCTCTGTCTTATCGCCGCATTTGCGGATATATACTCCGGGAGCGGTGGGGTAGGGGAGACGTACACCGGTGACGGTGTAGTACTCGGCCTTGGCGCCATCCTCGTCAGCAACAGTCATATCAATAGCCGACTTGGAAGGAATCTTGATATAGAACTTATGGAAGACATTGCCTCTCGGCATTCCGAAATCGGGCATATAGACGAATATGGCACCGCCGAGGAAAGTTATCTCTCCGTCCACAAGCTTGCCGAATCCTTCGATTACCTCGGGAGATTCGAGATCAGCTCCGAGCTGCATACTCAGCCAACCCTCTGAGAAGAGCGACACCTGGCCGAAAGTGAAGTCGGCACCGATAGGCGAAGCCTCTATGAAGACACGTTCGGGATTGGTAGCATCGACCACAACATAGTGATGATGGTTGTGGCCGGTCAGAATGTTGTTTTCCTCCACAAGCTTGCCATACTGGGGATAGGCCGGACCGTAGAGATCCACCAGGCGATAGCGTCCGGGCACAGTAGTGCTCTCCTGTATCTCCACCTCATATACCGCATGGTTGAGATCCTCAGGATAGATGCTCGCGAGAACATCCTCGGAATATTCGGCCTTACCGATCGACTCCCACTCGTCGGCGTTCTCCTGCTGCCCGTAGCAATAGAATACCTGCTTGCCTACAATCTGTCCGCCCTCAGCCAAAGCCACCACGGCTACAGTATTAACACCATATTCGGGTTCAACACTCACCACACCGTCTGCTGCCACGAGACCATCGGATTTCACACTCTCAAAAAGTGAGGCGTCATTGCTCTGGAAAGAAAGAAGGCCCTTGTAGATACCGTATTTCACCTCTTCGATATCGGCTCCGGCCTTGTAGCCGAATGTGAGAGTCTTGTCGGTGCAGATATCGTTGATTTCGAGACCAAACGACAGATCCTTAGCTCCGGGAAGAGCCACCTTGAAGAGGCCGTTGACATTGGCTGCGAAGCTCAGACCATCGTTGAAAAGCGGAAACTCCATCAGAAGCTGTTCCTTCTCGAAGGTGATGCATCCGCCCACCATGGAGCCACCGGCCATACCCATGGACACGGCAGTTTCCGGATCAAAATATCCTGCATTTATATAGTATCCGGCCATATCGCTGATATAGGCAGGACAGTATTCACCATCCATCAGACCGAAATCTATATTCTTCATTTCCACATACTCCATCCACACGCCCTCTGTGTTTTCGGCATGAATGAGGAAATCGCAACTCTCGAAAGGCTCGGGGAAAGTAGGGCAATTGCCATTGCCGAAGGGATTGGCAACACGATAGAAACCGGGAGTAGACTCGTTCTCATAAATCTCAACATCCCATGTAGCCGACTCTACACCGGCATTGGTGAGTATGTCGTCGGTATAGCTTCCTGTGCCGAGGAGCACCCACTGGTCAGTGTCGAGAGACTCCTGTGACTTGGCGAGTCGGCTTTTCACCGCTCCTGCGGGCAGCACCGACTTGGTGGTTGTCTCTGTGTTCAGTGAGAGATGCTGAACGGGATTGGCCGACGCATACTGGAACGATCCAAGTAACGCCGCAATAGCAAAAGTGTAAACTTTTCTCATATCGCGCTGTGATTATATAAGATTTCGTCACAAAGATATGTAAAAAAGTATTTAATTCAAAACTACAGCTAAAAAAATGGCAGAATTACACTAATTTGACTTTTACACATAATCAATACGTGCTCCGGCAGAGTCGACTGTCAGTGTGACAGCCGAAGAGCACACCAGCGGTATGTTGTGGTTCACGTGTCCCACAGGAACACCAAACACCACCGGATAGTCATAGTCCTCCACCATACGCGATATCATGCTCTCCATCGACTCATTGTCGCGGTCGGGAGTATATTCTGTAAAACGGCCAACCACAAGGCCGGCCAGCCCGGCCAGAGCACCGCTCAGACGCAGAGTGTAGAAAATCCGCTCCACCTTATATATAGGCTCGGCGATATCCTCGATAAAGAGAATCTTCCCGGGGGTTATAACATCAAAAGGCGAGGAGATAAGCCCGGCCACCACGGCGAGATTTCCGCCGGTGAGTCTTGCTGTCACCGAGCCGGCGCGATTGAGCGGATGCGATGAGAGTCTCACAGCCTCCCTGTGTCCCGACAGGATGTCAAAAAGCCGGCGCGAATCGCTGTCCTCACCTCCCGACCCGGCTATATGCTTGCACATAGGCGCATGAACCGACTCTATCCCGTGGCTCGTCATCAAGGCGTGGAGAGCCGATATGTCCGAGTAACCTACAATCCATTTCGGATCGTCGCGCAGAGGCAGGCGGTTGAGTCGTTCCAGCAGATGCACGGCTCCGTAGCCGCCGCGCGAGCAGATGATGGCACGTGTGTCAGGATCGAGAAGCGCTGCCTCAAGGTCGGCATACCGGTCATCATCGCTACCCGCATATGTGCCGTGACGGTCAAAAGTGTGACGCCCTACATACGCGGCCCAGCCACGCGAAGTGAAAGCCGGCAGAGCCTGATAGACCACCTGGGGCTTGATGATGGACGAAGGCGAGAGCACCGCCACGCGGTCGCCCGCTGCAAGCGGACGCGGAGTGAGTATTTCCATTGACATGGCCTCAGGCAGTTTTCACAGTTATCCCGGTCTCACTCTCGATTCTCTCAGCTATGGCGAGAAGCTCCTCGTGTGACACCTTTTCGAGATTTTCAGCCGGAGTTTTGCGGTCTATGGAATATATCATTATCTCCGACGGGCGAATCTCTCTATAGGCTCTGATGAGTGCGTCCACCTCCTCTGAAGTGGTATTGTCGATATTCACACCCTCATACTCACCACGAAGAAACATAGTCTGAATTATACAGTTCTCACCAAACCGTGCAAGAAGTGGTATCACCCTCTCGGATGTAAACTCCGGAGACCCCGGACGGTCAATGGTCCGCATGGTGGCAGTGACGGCCGAGTCGAGCTTGAGTATATTGTTGTCCACCTTCAGCAGAGCCTCGCACACTTCCGGACGGTCGAGACGTGTGGAGTTGGAGAGGACGCTCACTTTGGCCGACGGGTAGTAGAGTCCGCACAGACGCAAGGTGTCGTCGATCACTCCGGCAAAGTCCGGATGGAGCGTCGGCTCGCCGTTGCCCGAGAAAGTAATCACGTCAAGAGGCTCTCCGGCCTCGCTCATCTTCTTCAGACGGGATTCCAGAAGAAGGGCCACACGTTCACGCGGAGGAAAGCCCGTGGTGCCCGGACCCTGGGCATTGAAACCTGCCTCGCAGTAGAGACAGTCAAACGAGCATATCTTGCCATCGTCGGGAGTGAGATTCACACCGAGCGAGACACCGAGTCGCCGCGAATGGACGGGACCGAAAATTGTGGAGTGGAATAATACTGTTTGCATGAGAGCAAAGTTAAGGAATTTTCATCGGACTCCAATTTCGACACGACGATATATTTTCAGCATCTCCGCTTTTTTCATAACCTTGGCAGTAGGGTAGGGGAGGGGTGACACTTGCCAACCGATTTTTTAGCCCAAAATCTCTGTCTTATTCCGTGTCGGTGGGCGCGACGCAGGTAAATTTTAAAATCTCACGGGGTTAAAATCTAACTAATACATTATATATCAAATAATTATATGCAATTTTTATGTATCGGTTTTTTATTCAGAAAAATATTTTTGAATGAAAAAGAGATTTTTCCTAACTTTGTAGACATGATGACCGTAGAATGGCTTACAGACGGAGCCACCGTGATGCCCGGGATTGACACAGCCCGACTCGAACAGTGGATAGGCAAGGTGGTTGATGCGCACGGCAAGATTGCCGGGCCACTGACCTATATATTCTGCGACGACGACAAAATAATAGAAGTGAACCGCGAATTTCTGAACCACGACTACTACACGGACATCATCACCTTCGACTACACTCGCGGACGGCGTGTGAGCGGAGATATGTTCATCTCGCTCGACACCGTGAAGACCAACGCCGAGTCGGTGGGACAGCCCTACGAACGCGAACTCCACCGCGTCATTATCCACGGAGTGTTACATCTCTGCGGAATCAACGACAAGGGACCGGGCGAGCGCGAAATAATGGAAGCCCACGAAGAGGCCGCACTGGCCATGCTTTAGCTAAACAATCCAAAACACAAATATGACATTTGACTACGACGTTATAGTGATTGGCGCCGGTCATGCAGGATGCGAGGCAGCCCACGCGGCAGCCCGCATGGGAGCATCGACACTGCTCGTCACTATCGACATGAACAAGATAGCGCAGATGAGCTGTAACCCGGCGGTAGGAGGTATCGCAAAGGGACAGATTGTGCGCGAGATCGACGCGCTCGGCGGAATGATGGGAATCATCACCGACCGCACAGCCATACAGTTCAGAATGCTCAACCGCTCAAAGGGACCGGCCATGTGGAGTCCACGCGCACAGAGCGACCGCATGAAATTTTCCTCCATGTGGAGAGAGACTCTCGAGAACACGTCCGGCCTTAATATGTGGCAGGATTCCGTGAGCTCTCTGATCATAGAGGACGGAAAAGTCAAGGGAGTCACAACAGCCCTCGGAGTAACATTCACAGCCAAAGCCGTAGTGCTCACTGCCGGAACATTCCTCAACGGACTCATGCACACAGGCCCTGTGAAAATCGAGGGCGGACGAGTGGCCGAGCCTGCCGCACACGGCATCACCGAACAGCTCCGGGAAATGGGATTCGCCACCGACCGAATGAAGACAGGCACCCCTGTGCGCATCGACGGACGCTCAGTGAAATGGGAGATGACCACTCTGCAAGAAGGCGACACGGATTTCCACAAATTCAGCTACCTCCCCGACGTAGAGAGAGAGCTGAGACAGCGTCCGTGCCACACAGTCTACACCAATCCGCAGACCCACGAAATACTGCGTCGCGGACTCCCTGACTCACCCCTCTTCAACGGACAGATACAAGGCATAGGTCCTCGATACTGTCCCAGCATCGAGACAAAAATAGTGACCTTTGCCGACAAGGAAGAACACCAGCTCTTCCTCGAACCGGAGGGTGAGACCACAACAGAATACTACCTCAACGGGTTCTCATCTTCGCTCCCCGTCAACATACAGTTCGAAGCCCTCGCCACCATTCCGGCCCTGAGCGAAGTGCAGCTCTATCGTCCAGGCTACGCCATCGAATATGACTTCTTCGACCCCACCCAGCTCCACCACACACTCGAGACAAAACAGGTAGAAGGCCTCTTTTTTGCCGGACAGGTCAACGGCACCACAGGATATGAGGAAGCCGCCGGACAAGGCCTCGTTGCCGGAGCCAACGCCGCGCTGAAAGTGAAAGGCCGCGCCCCATTCACACTCGGACGCGACGAAGCCTACATCGGAGTTCTCATAGACGACCTCGTCACAAAAGGAGTCGACGAGCCCTACCGTATGTTCACCTCCCGTGCCGAATACCGTATACTCCTCCGTCAGGACGACGCCGATATGCGCCTCACACCTCTGGGCCATGCCATTGGACTCGCTACCGACGACCGCTATGAGGCGATGGAAAGCAAGCGCCGCCAGCGCGACTCACTCATTGAATTCTGCGAGCAGTTCACAGTGCGCACCGCCATGATAAACCCCTTCCTCGAAGCCAACGGAGAGTCGCCCCTCTCACAGGGAGTGAAGCTCCAGAACCTCATCACCCGCCCGGCCATGAACTTCGAGAAACTCATCCCGGCCATATCACCGCTTGCCCAGTTCATCGAGGAAAATATCGAGACCACCCGCCGCAACGAAATAATCGAAGCAGCGGAAATACTCATAAAATACCAAGGCTACATAACCCGCGAAAAACAGAATGTGGAGAAGCTCCACCGCCTCGAAAATCTCTCGCTAAGGGGAAAAATAGACTATAAAAACATCAAGGCACTATCGACCGAAGCGCGCCAGAAACTGGAGCGGATAGACCCCGAGACAGTGGCCCAGGCCTCGAGAATACCGGGCATTTCACCTGCCGACATCAACATTCTACTGCTACTTCTCGGACGCTGAAAAACGCCGATTGTTCCACGTGAAACATTTTTTTAACCAATATAGACTTACAAATGGAATATCTTAAATCCCACATCCGCGACGTGGTAGACTTTCCTCAAAAGGGAGTAATCTTCCGCGACCTGACCACACTGTTCAAGGACCCGCGCGGTCTCCACATCATTGGCTGGGACCTCTCGCAGCTCTACCGCGACAAGGGCATCACCAAGGTGGTGGGCATCGAAAGCCGCGGCTTCATCGGTGGCTCCATACTGGCCTTTGAGCTCGGAGCAGGATTCGTTCCCGCCCGCAAGCCCGGCAAACTTCCCGCCGATACAATCAAGATAAGCTATGACAAGGAGTATGGCAAAGACATCATCGAGATACACCGCGACGCCATCACCCCCGACGATATAGTTGTGATCCACGATGACGTTCTCGCCACCGGTGGCACCATGGCCGCCGCCTATGAACTCGTCAAGCAGATGAACCCGAAAAAAATCTACATCAATTTCATCGTCGAACTCTCACAGCTCGGAGGACGCGCCAACCTGCCCGAAGAGGCAGAAGTGGTGTCGCTGATCACATATTGAGAACCTATACCGAAAGACAGGAGTTATAGAGATTACAGGAGTGGATACGGAAGCACAGCTACTGACACCACCGTTTCCAGTAATCACTATGGCTCCTGCCTTTTCATTTTCACCTCACCAAAATCCAAGCAGCCCGTGCCCAAACACAGAAAATCAGCCGAACTGGAAGAAAAGATTTCCATCCTGCCCGACACCCCCGGAGTGTATATGTACTTCGACTCCGAAGGGACGGTGATATACGTGGGAAAGGCAAAAAATCTCAAGCGAAGAGTCAGCTCATACTTCAACCGCACCCACGACTCTATACGCACCAACCTGCTCGTCCGTGCCATCACCGACATGAAATACATAGTCGTACCCACCGAGCAGGACGCGCTCAACCTGGAAGCCTCCATGATCAAGGAACACCAGCCACGCTACAATGTGCTGCTCAAGGACGACAAGTCCTACCCCTGGATCGTGGTGACAAACGAGCCATATCCACGTGTATTTCTCACCCGACAGAAAATAAAGGACGGATCGAAATACTACGGCCCGTATTCCGACACCGGCGCAGCGCGGGCCACACTCGACCTGGTGAAACGGATTTACCCGGTCCGCTCGTGCAGACATCTCATCACCCCTGAATATATAGCCAGAGAAAAAGGCAGACTATGCCTGGACTACCATCTCAAGAGATGCAAGGGATGCTGCACCGGACTGATATCGACAGCCGACTACGGCGCGTCGATAGACCGTATACGCGCCATCCTTAGAGGCGATATATCCGAACTCCTCCAATATCTGAAAGAGGAAATGGAGAAACTCTCAATGGAGCTGCGCTTCGAAGAAGCACAGGAGCTAAAGGAACAATACGAACTCATCCGACGCTACCAGGCCAAGAGTTCAATAGTGTCGCAGACCATCGAGGATGTCGACGTATTCGGAATACACGACGAGGACAACGAAGTCAACATAAACTATATGCACGTGCGCCGAGGAGCAGTGGTGAAATCCGTCACCCTCGAATACAAGCGCCGACTCGACGAGACCCGTCCGCAAATGCTCGGATATGCCATGAACGAGATAGCCCAATCACTGGGAGTGAAATACTCCGAAGTCATAGTGGAGGAAGAGCCAGACGTGGAGATGGAAGGAGTCCGCTTCACCATACCGCGTCGAGGCGACAAAGCCAAACTTCTTGAAGTGTCGCAGAAAAACGCCAGGCAACACAGGGTGGACAAAATAAAGACAATGGAAAAACGCGATCCCAACGTCCGCACCGACCGCATACTCGAACGCATCAAGAGCGACTTCCATCTATCCGAACTGCCACGCCAGATAGAGTGTTTCGACAACTCGAACATCCAAGGCACAAATCCAGTGGCCTCCTGCGTGGTCTTCAAGGATGCCAAACCGTCCAAAAAGGACTACAGACACTTCAATATCAAGACAGTTGTCGGGCCGGACGATTTCGCGTCAATGAAAGAGGTGTTAACGAGGCGCTACAGCCGCCTCATGGCCGAAAATGAGCCTTTGCCCCAACTCGTGGTCGTAGACGGCGGCAAAGGCCAGCTATCGGCCGCTGTGGAGGCTCTCGACGACATGGGTCTCAGAGGGGTGATAGCAGTGGTGGGAATTGCGAAGCGTCTGGAGGAAATCTACTTCCCGGGCGACAGCATCCCGCTATATATCGACAAAAATTCCGAAACACTGCGTGTGGTGCAGCATCTACGCGACGAAGCCCACCGGTTCGGAATCACCCACCACCGCAACCGACGATCGAAGAGCCAGGCCGTGTCGCAACTCGACTCCATAAAGGGAGTCGGAGAGAAAACACGCACGGCACTGCTCAGTCACTTCAAAAGCGTGAAGCGCATCAGAGAGGCCGACCTCGACAGCATAGCCGAACTGATAGGTCCGGCCAAGGCATCGATAGTCTACTCTGCTCTCCACGCCGGCGAAGGAGAAGAAAACACTCTATAGTCCCACACGTTTCCGCAACTTCATAAAAATCCCGGCCGCCTGCCTCAACGCATCGCGGTGGGGAGAATTCTCACAGACACTCTTAAGCTCTATCAGAGCGAGCGACACAGCCCCCATTGACGTGAGAAACGGAAACACAGGCACCGGCGACCCACCTCCGGCCGTGCCATAAATGACAAGAGCCACCATCACCATCCCGTCGACAACGGTGAGAGAGAAGAGTGCGAGAAAATAGGACACGAGCTTCCTGACAGTACGTCGCAGCCCACGGGAAGTGAGACACCGTCCCTCGCGGCGTGACTTGCGCAGACCCGTGGCGAGATCGGCCAACACGGCAAGAGTGACACCCGAATACTCGGCAAAAAGAAGAATGAGAATATCGGCAAAAAGATTTCGCATGGCTTTTTTCCTGCAAAATTAGATACGGAAAAAACCTGGAAAGTGCGATAACGCCGGGTATGATAGAAAAATTATCCATCGGTCAATCCGTAAACCAGCATAAAAAAAGGCAAAGACGGAAGGTGAAGATCACCTTCCGTCTTTATCTTTTTGATAATCAGACTTATTCGTTATCCTACCACGACATTCACAATCTTGCCGGGCACGACAATCACCTTGCGTATAGTCTTTCCGTCGAGCCACTTTGCGGCACCCTCGTGGGCGAGTGCTATCTTCTGCACCTCGTCGCCAGGCATATCCGCAGGCACCTGAATGTTGAAGCGGGCCTTTCCGTTGAACGACACTGCATAGTTGACAGTCGACTCCTTGAGATAATCCTCATTCCATTCGGGCCAGCGGGCGTCACAGACAGTGGTGTCATGACCGAGTGCCGAGTGCCACAGTTCCTCTGCAATATGGGGAGCAAAGGGAGCGAGAATCACAAGAAGGTCGGACAGCACCTCGCGGGAGCGACATTTGAGCTGTGTGAGCTCGTTGACACAGATCATGAACGCAGCCACAGAAGTGTTGTAGGAGAAAGTCTCAATATCGCCTGTCACCTTCTTGATGAGCTTGTGAAGCGATTTGAGCGCCTCTGCCGACGGTTTGGAGTCGTCGACAAGGCAAGCATCACCTTTGTAGAAAAGTCCCCACAGCTTCTTTAAAAAGCGGTTTACGCCGTCGATACCGTTTGTGTCCCACGGCTTCGACTGTTCGAGCGGACCGAGGAACATTTCGTAGAAGCGCAGAGTGTCTGCACCATAACGCTCCACTATATCGTCGGGGTTGACCACGTTGAACATCGACTTAGACATCTTCTCTACAGCCCATCCGCACACATATTTTCCATCCTCAAGAATGAACTCAGCGTCGGCATAGTCGGGCCTCCAGGCACGGAATGCGTCAAGGTCGAGAATATCGTTGGAGACAATGTTGACATCGACGTGTATGGGAGTGGTCTCATAGCCATCCTTTAGTCCGAGCGACACAAACTTGTTGGTGCCCTGGATACGGTAGACAAAGTTCGAACGTCCCTGGATCATACCCTGGTTGATGAGCTTTCTGAAAGGCTCTGACTCCACCACATATCCCAGGTCGTAGAGGAACTTGTTCCAGAATCTCGAATAGATGAGGTGGCCTGTGGCGTGCTCCGTACCTCCGATATAGAGGTCGACATTGCGCCAGTATTCGTCAGCCTCGCGACCGACGAGAGCCTCCTCGTTGTGGGGATCCATATAGCGGAGATAATAGGCCGACGAACCGGCAAAACCGGGCATGGTGTTAAGCTCGATGGGATATCCCTCGGCTGTCACCCAGTTTTTCGCACGTCCCAGAGGAGGCTCGCCTGTCTCTGTGGGCAGATACTTGTCCACCTCGGGAAGAAGCAGAGGCAGCTTGCTCTCGTCCATGAGAGTGGGTATTCCGTCCTTGTAGTATACGGGGAACGGCTCGCCCCAGTAGCGCTGGCGAGAGAAGATGGCGTCGCGCAGACGGTAGTTCACCTTCACTCGGCCTATGCCTTTCTCCTCGATGAATTTCTTTGTAGCGGCTATGGCCTCCTTCACCTCCAGGCCGTTCAGATCGAGCAGGTCTGAAGAGGAGTTGATCATCTTTCCGCTCTTGGCGTCGAAGCTCTGCTCGCTCACGTCACATCCCTCTATAAGGGGAATCACCGGAAGGTCGAAGTGGCGGGCAAACGCATAGTCGCGGCTGTCGTGGGCAGGCACAGCCATGATGGCACCTGTGCCGTAGCCGGCCAGCACGTAGTCGCTCACATAGACCGGAATATTCTTTCCGGTGAGAGGATTGACGGCATAGCTGCCTGTGAAGACTCCGCTCACCTTCTTGTCGATCATACGCTCACGCTCTGTCTTGTGGCGGATGGAGTCGAGATAGGCCTTGACGGCTTCCTTCTGTTCGGGAGTGGTGACCATGTCGACATACTCGCTCTCAGGAGCGAGAACCATGAAGGTGACACCAAACACGGTGTCGGCACGGGTGGTGAAAATTTCCAGCTCCACGTCGCTTCCGGCTATGGGGAAACGCATCTCGGCACCCTCCGAACGGCCTATCCAGTTGCGCTGTGTCTCCTTGAGCGACTCGGTCCAGTCAAGGCTGTCAAGCGAGTCGAGAAGACGTGATGCGTAGGCCGACACACGCAGACACCACTGGTACATGAGCTTCTGCTCCACAGGGTAGCCTCCGCGAATAGAGAGTCCCTCGCTCACCTCGTCGTTGGCAAGCACGGTGCCCAGCTCGGGACACCAGTTCACCATAGTATTGCCAAGATAGGCTATACGGTAGTTCATGAGAGTGTCGCTCTTCTCCTTTTCCGACATTGCATTCCACTCGTCGGCTGTGAACGAAAGCTCCTCCGAGCAGGCTGCGTGGAGATCCTCGGTACCCTTCTTGCCGAAGTGCTTCACAAGGTCGGCTATCGGCATGGCCTTGTCGGCAGCGGTGTCGTAGTAGCTCTCCACCATCTTCATGAAAGCCCACTGCGTCCATTTGTAGAACTTGGGGTCGCACGTTCTCACCTCGCGGTCCCAGTCGTAGCTGAATCCGATTTTGTCGAGCTGCTTGCGGTAACGGGCTATATTTTCCGAAGTTGTTATTTCAGGGTGCTGTCCGGTCTGGATAGCATACTGCTCGGCGGGCAGACCGTAGGCGTCATAGCCCATAGGATGTAGCACATTGAATCCGCGCAGGCGCTTGTAGCGCGAGAAAATATCAGATGCAATGTATCCCAGAGGATGCCCCACGTGCAGGCCGGCTCCCGAAGGATACGGGAACATATCGAGCACATAGAACTTGGGACGCGACTTGTCTATTTCGGTCTTGTAGACCTTCTCGTCGCGCCAGCGCTGCTGCCAGCGCGATTCGATTTCTTTATGGTTGTATTCCATTATAAAGTATAGAGATGTTTTCAGCTTAGTTCAAGCATACGGGTTATCGGACGGCGGGCACGGTCGATAATATCCTCGTCAACCTCTACTTCGGGAGCCTCGTGAAGGAGGGTGAGATAGAGTTTGGCGAGAGTGTTGAGCTTCATATAGGCACAGTCGTTGCAGGCGCAGTCGGAGTCGGCGGGAGGAGCTGGGATGAAGGTCTTCTCCGGACATTTGCGTCGCATCTCGTGGAGTATGCCGCTCTCCGTTGCAACTATGAATTCCGTAGCCTCAGACTCGCCGGCCCATTCAAGCAGGACGGCGGTCGAGCCCACCTTGTCGGCTACCAGTCTCACCGGAGCGGGACACTCGGGATGCACCAGCACCTTGGCCGCGGGATGAGCCTTTTTCAATTCAAGGATTTTCTCCAGAGAGAAATTCTCGTGAACATGGCAGGCACCGTCCCACAGCACCATTTCGCGCCCGGTCTGCGAGTTGATGTAATTGCCCAGATTGCGGTCGGGACCGAATATGATTTTCTCATCGGCAGGCAGAGCGCCCACCACCTTCATGGCATTGCCCGAGGTGACCACAACATCGGTCAGAGCCTTCACGGCAGCCGAGGTGTTGACATAGGATATCACCGTGTGTCCCGGGTGGGCTGCGATGAATTTCTCAAGTTCCGGAGCCGGACACGAGTCGGCCAGCGAGCATCCGGCATTGAGGTCGGGGACGAGCACCTTGCGCGACGGACAAAGAATCTTCACGGTCTCACCCATGAAGTGTACGCCACACATCACGATGATGTCGTTGTCCAGCCCTTCGGCTATACGGGCCAGGGCAAGAGAGTCGCCGATAAAATCGGCTGTTTCCTGTATCTCCGGGAGGGTGTAGTAGTGGGCCAGCACAACGGCGTTTTTCTCTTTCTTCAGCCTTGCTATTTCGGCTTTCAGGTCGATGCCTTCGGCTATGGGTGCCTCGACGTATCCCTTGTCAACTTTCATTGATTTATATTTTTGAAAAAATTTTTTGAAAAAGAAAAAAATAAAGAAGAAGACTAATAAATGTTGATTTGTACAATAACTTTTCAGTCAATTACTTGCATTATCGGGTTATTGCACTCCTGTTTACATTTTCATCATGGTTATCAACACTCTTTGAGAGTGATAATCAGTCTATTAATATACTTATTAACATCATGTTAATAAAGTGCAAAGTTAAAAACTTTTTGTGAGTTTTACAACCTGTTTTGTTGAAAACCATCTTGAAAACCCATTGACATATAAATAATAACTAATTTGGTCGGGTAGAGCGGATTGATATACGGAAATGAGGAAATACGTGTCAAGTGAAAGTTTTCGAAATGTATTGAAAAGTTTTCAACAGTTATCAACACAGTTTTCAACATTGTGTTGATACTTTGTGGCAGGTCGGTGCAAACGGCTTGAACATAGAGTTTTACATCTGTTTGTCCTGAGGTTGGCCAATAGTTTTGGCATATCCTGTCAGGAGAGGTGAAATTTCGGCTGAATGACACAAAAAACACCCCGGAAAACTTCAAATTTCCCGGGGTGTAAATCTCGTTTTTAGTCTTGTCAGAGTGTCAGTCCGAAGGTGTCTATGAAATCCTTCAGAATGGGTCTGTTCTCAATCATGTGGGCAAGCACCTGGCGTTCGTTCCACGTGTGGGGCGAGGCTTCGCCCTGGTTTATCTCGATGGCTATTTCAAGAAGATCGTTGGCCAGAGTCTCGCGGAGATACTTGAGTATGGCAGGCAGAGCCTCGGTCATCTCCTGGTGTTGTTTCTCGTTCTCCACCATCATGCGGTAGGTGGTTCCCTGTGTGAGCGATGGGAAGGAGGCACGCATGGTGTTGACGAGGATGTGGCGCGAGGGATTGGCTTTCATGAACTCTTTCCATGCGGCATGGAGTCGCTCGGTGTCTATGGGAGTGTCTCTTTTCACTGCCGGTTGAGATGTCGCCTCGCTCCCCTGTCCGGCCGGGCTGCTTGTGGGATTGTTGCCCGAGATGGAGAATCTCGGAGTATTTCCCGCGAGAGTCACTCTTGGCTTGCCAGCGGGCCTCACCTGCGGTGTGTATTGCGGAGGCGGCGGAGCGGCGGCCACGATATGACTCGTTGCAGGCTCCTGCGCCGGGGTGGCTCTTTGTGTCTGGACAGCCTGTTGCGCGGGGGCCTGGGCGGAGCCCGCGGGAACGTTCTGGACGCTCTCCTTTGCCACGGCAGGTCGCGTGGTAGCGGCGGTGTCTATTTTCTGTAACTGCCCCTCTCCGCCACCGCGTTTCTCATCGGGAGAGGGGCTTGATAATTGGCATATCTTGGCGAGCGTGAGCTCGACGAGAAACTGCTTGTTGGAGGCAGTGCGATAGTTGAGATCGGCCTCGTTGCACAGGTTCATGGCCCGGTAGATAAACTCGGGATGGCACTTGGAGGCCGCTGTCTGCATGGCTGCACGTGCCTCGTCGTCGGCTTCGAGCAGGCATATTGTCGACGGGTCGAGGGCCACCATGAGGTCTCTGAAGTAGTCGGCCAGACCGGTCACGAGAGTGTGAGAGTCGAAGCCATGGTCGCGGATTTCCTTATAGACCAGCCAAGACTCCAGCACCTTCGACCCGAGAAAACAGTCGAGGAGTCGGTCGTAGTAGCGGTGGTCGAGAACGTTGAGATTGTCTATGGCACTCTGGTAGGTGATATTTCCCCTTGACGAGGCGGCGACCTGGTCGAATATAGAGAGGGCGTCGCGCATTGCGCCATCGGCCTTGCGGGCTATGACATTGAGGGCTGCAGGTTCGGCTGTGAATCCCTCGCTCTGGGCCACATGGGCAAGATGCTCTATGATGTCGCGCACCGTGATGCGGTTGAAGTCATAGATCTGGCACCGCGAGAGAATGGTGGGTATGATTTTGTGCTTCTCGGTGGTGGCGAGAATGAATATGACGTAGCTCGGGGGCTCTTCGAGAGTCTTGAGAAAAGCGTTGAAGGCAGCTGACGAGAGCATATGAACCTCGTCGACGATAAACACCCTGTATTTTCCCATCGACGGGGGCACCTGCACCTGGTCGACAAGTTCGCGGATGGAGTCGACGCCGTTGTTTGACGCTGCGTCAAGCTCTATTATGTTCATCGAGTTTCCGGCATTGAAGGCCCGGCAGGAGTCACACTCGTTGCAGGCTTCGCCGTTTGGGGTGGGATTGAGACAGTTGATGGTTTTGGCAAAGATACGGGCGCACGAGGTCTTTCCAACTCCTCTCGAGCCACAGAAGAGATAGCTGTGGGCCAGACGACCCGAGGCTATAGCGTTGCGAAGGGTGGAGGTGAGCGCCTTCTGACCCACGACGCTGTCGAAGGTCGAGGGTCGGTATTTCCTTGCCGATACTATGTAATGATCCATTGGGAAAGTGCTCTTAAATATCACAAATGTAGTGAAAAAACACCGAATAAGCAAATGAATAAAATTGTGGTTAAATATTAAAATAGGTTAATTATAAAAATATTATAAACTTTTTATCGGGAAAATTGTATAACTTTAGAGATGAAACCTTACATTTCATCTCTAACTTTTTTAATGGCTCACAAATGGAAACAACATCACATGATTATCTCAGCTGCGGTGCTATCCTTGCAGCTGCCTCGGGATTAGTAAAAACTGTTCACGATTTTATCTCTGACTGGCTTCCCACTCAAGACTCTAATGCTACAGTAGCTACGTCCGATTATCTTACGGACTGGAACTGAACTTAGCGGGTCTGTAGACCTGCGGTCAAAAAATGATTAAAGCCGGGTGTCCTCCTATTGGTTGTGGAGATGACACCCGGCTGTGTGTTTGTTTTGTTTAGGATATTATCGCTGTCTTGAACCGTCTTCACGACTGTTTTTTTGCTGCTTTGCGCTTGGGGTTTTCAGGAAACCAGCCTTTTTCAACGCGGCGACGCTGCTCGGCTATCTCTCCGATGGTCCAGAATGAGCTGAATGCAAAGACTCCGAGCAGGCTTGACCAGAAGGGGTCGCTGATCCACAGGGAGCCTGCAACACCGAGTAGGCCGAGGACGAGAAACCACCACCGGCTTCCGACTCCGAAGTAGTACTCACACTTGATGCATATGGGGTGGAAGAGGCCTATGATGAGAAATGTACACAGGCCCAGGACGAGGCCGAAGAGATTGTAGGAGGATAGAAATTCTGACATTGCTAATGTTTGGTGATGAAATATACGGTGTGGCACTTTACTGTGTAGGGTGTCACATTGGCTGTGCGCGGTTGTTTGCCGAGATGGTAATAGTATGACCGCTGGATGTCCCACGACGGAAACTGGAGCTTGCGTGTGGCTCCTGCGGGTATGTTGGAGTGGAGTTCCACCTCGGTGCTGTGAAGTTCGCGTCCGTGCAGGTCGAGATAGCGGATGGCTATGCGCAGGCCGTTGATATGGCAGTCCGACCGGTTGGTTACCAGCAGGGTCTCTTTGGATGAGTTGAGCGGTTTGTCGTAGCCCGAGAGTGTCACTGTGCCGTCGGAGGGGTGGAATACTGTGTCGTGGCCGGCTGTGACATCGGCAGAGGCACGCAGATGCTCGGGATGCTCTACTTTGAGGCGTTTGCCACGCATGGTGTTGTCGGCCATGAGAGGTGCCGGCCCTAACGTGCAGACGAGCAGCAGAGAGGCGAGGAGAGCTTTCATAGATAGCGTGGATTTAGGGGCTTTGACGGGGCCGGATACACTCTCACACATCCCTCTATGTCGCCGGCCGGACGCTCTATGCGCGAGATGACACGGCGGTACATATAGGGGAGCACAAGCCGCCACCAGTTGACTCGGAATATGCGTCCGTAGGGCTTTACCGTTATTCGTGTGCCGTCGTCGCCAAGTGTGACAGTGAATTTTTCAGGTTTCCAGAGCCGTGTTCCCTCGTCGGTGTGCGACGAATAGATGCGGGCGTCATATATTCCGCGTTTCGACGACGGTGTGAGATAGCCCATCACCGTGCCTGGCCGTAGTGAAAGCTCCGAGCTGCTCACGGCCACCATGCGGTAGAGAGTGGCGGCTCCGCTGCTGTGTGGGGCGCGCTCTATGGCCATCAGTGTGCCCTCGCCGGCAAATTCCCATATTCCCTCTATCTCGTGGAGCGGGAGCGTTGAGAGGCGCTCTCTCACGGAGTCCTCGCGGTAGGCCGCGAGGGTCTCTGATATTCGCGGAATGCCGTCGAGCACCGACTTTCGTGCCGGTGCCGGGACCACGGTAAATAGAAGGAGGGAGAGTGTGACGAGAAGATGTTTCACGGGGTGGGAGAGAGGTTGGTGTGTGACCGACGGGCGGATCAGGTGTTAAACTTGTAGGTGAAGCCGAACGAGAGTATCTCCTTGAGCATGAACTTGCGCCATTCGGTGTCGTCGACCTTGCCGGCCGAGGAGTCATAGCGCATATGTACGTAGATCTGTGTGGTGAGGAACTTGTTGATGGTAAACATCAGCGTGTTCTCGAAATCGCTCTGGATATAGTCGTAGTCGGAGAAGACGAAGAGGCGTGAGCGCAGTGCGATGTTGTCGCATATCTGCCATGAGAGCTTGCCCTCGGCGCTCGAACCTATCTCGTGGACCGTCTTGGCATCCATGCGCTTGTTGATGACGGTCTTCATGTTCCACGACAGGGGTGAGATTGAGGCGTCGAACGTAACGGTCTTTTTGGGATTGACGTAGTTGTAGGTCATACCGAGACCGACGTTGAGCTCGCCGGGAGAGAGGAAGGAGGCCTTAAGTTCGTTGGTGCCTTTCTTGAAGTTGTTGAGAAACTGTGTCTTGAACTGGGCGTTGAGAGAGTAGTACCAGCGTCTCGACGATTTGTAGCCCGCTGTCATGTTCCACTGGAAGAGGTCTTCGGAGATGGAATAGTCGCGCAGTTCGTCGTCCGGGGCATTCATCATGCCGAGCTTGTACTGGAATGTGTTCTCGAAGAGGAGGTTTTCGTGGAAAGCGGGGTTGAGCTTGACTTTGTAGAATATGCTTCCGAGAGCGTTGAGGCTGTTGTTGCCGCCCTGATACCAGTTGGGCGACACATAGGCCTGCGAGAACTGAAGATTGACGTTGAACTCTTTGAGCCAGTGCTTTTTGCCGAATACTACTTCAAGCTCGGGCTTGGCCTTGAACTCGGGAATAACCTCGGAAATAACTATACGGGCTGTCTCGGGGTCTACAGTGGCTGTGAAATGCTTGGGGGGCTCGGGAAGATCGGCCTCGTTGTAGATCACGAGGTCGGGATGGTTGATGAAATAATTCTGTCTCACACGGCCCATGAAGTCGTGGCGGAACGCGTCTTCGTTAAGCCACGCTCCTATCTCGGGACTGTCTTCGATAAGTATTATGGCGGGTGTGGTGGAAATACGCAGAGAGTCCTGTATGCGGAGTGTGTCGAATACGGCGGGACGGAGCGTGTAGGTGGGCAGTGTCGTGGTGACTATCGGTAGGAAGACCTCGGTGGTGTCGGGACCGAAGCTGGTCTCTTCCACAAGATCATCGAAGAAGGCAGTGTCGATTTCCTCCCCTTCTTCTGTGACAACAACGGTGGTGGTGTCGGAGGGGACATAGTTGTAGATGATGTTGCGCGGCTCTTTGGGAGGGAAGAGACTGGTCACCTGTGAACTCGCACCGGCTGCTGTCAGCATCAGTGGGATGGCAAGAAACTGCTTGATAGTCATCGTGATTGTTGTATTGTCAAGTCGCTGTCCTGGAGATGGTTCGTGCAGACGTGGACTCTATGATGATTAATATATGGTGGTGAGAATGATGGTCGGTTTTGATGTGTCGGCTTTGCTTTCGGGCCTTCAAGGCTGTCAGTTTTCGCCGTTTTTCGAAGCGGTGTTGCCGTTTTCGGTCTTTTTCTTCCCTCTTCCGTGGTTGTGTCGGCGGCGAGAGTTTGACGACGACGGCTTTGTTTTTTTCTGTTCTCCTTCAGCGGTGGTCGGGGCCGAGGCCTGTGTCGCTGGGGATTTTGAGGCATTTCCTGTCGCTTTGTTCTTTTGTGGCCGTGCGTTCTTGCTCGACTTCGGGTAGTGGCGTCCGTTGCCACGGCCTCCTCGGCCGCGACCGGGGCCTGTGACTGCCCGGCCCGGGTTGTAGGCCGGAGTCTCGCCCATTCCTTCCGGAAGCTCCTGCTTGGCCACTTCGTAGCCGAGGAATTTCTCGAGTTCGCCGAACCATCGCTGGTCCTTCTCTCCGACGAGTGTCACGGCCGAGCCTCCGGCTCCTGCGCGTGCTGTGCGGCCTATGCGGTGCACATAGTCCTCGGCCTCTCGGGGCACATCGTAGTTGACCACGAGGGCTATGTCGTCGATGTCTATTCCGCGGGCCAGTATGTCGGTGGCCACGAGTATGTCAAGGCGCTCGGCGCGGAAGTCGAGCATCACCTGCTCGCGACGGTCCTGCTCGAGGTCGGAGTGCATTTCCCCCACCTTGAACTTGGCCGCACGCAGTTCCTTGGCCAGGTCCTTAACCTTGAGTTTCGACGATGCGAAGACTATGACTTTCTGTGACCCCATGGTCTTGAACAGGTGTTTGAGCACCGCCGTTTTCTGCGACTCATAGCATATGCAGGCGCTCTGAGCAATCTTCTCGGTGGGACGTGACACGGCTATCTTGATTTCGGCCGGATCGCGCAGTATGGCCTTGGCAAGCTGCTGGATTTTGGGAGGCATTGTGGCCGAGAACATCAGTGTCTGTCTGTCTGGCGACAGGTGCTTGACTATCTGCATGATGTCGTCGAAGAATCCCATGTCGAGCATACGGTCGGCCTCGTCGAGAATGAAATACTTCACTTTTGACAAGTCTATGCCTCCGAGCTGCAGGTGGGCTATGAGGCGGCCTGGAGTGGCTATAACAACGTCGGCACCGTTCTTGAGACCCTTCTGCTGGCGCGAAAACTCTTTTCCGTCAGTGCCTCCGTAGATGGCCACGCTTGAGATGGGCAGATAGTAGGAAAATCCCTCAAGCTGGCGGTCGATCTGCTGGGCGAGCTCCCTGGTGGGCGACATCACTATGCAGCTCACTGCATCAGGCTCGGGACCGTCGGCAAGCATATCGATCACCGGCAGCAGATAGGCTGCGGTCTTTCCCGTGCCCGTCTGGGCCACGGCTATGAGATCGCGGCCTTGGAATATGATGGGGATGGCCTGTTCCTGGATAGGTGTGCAGTCGCCGAAGCGCATCGCGTCAAGCGCGTCGAGCACATCGTCGCTCAGCTCTAACTCGTCAAATCGCATATTGTGATAGAAAGAATGGTCTAATTTACCGCAAAGATAATGATTTTTAACAAGATTGTCAAGAAAAAAATCTCACATATTTCCTGAGCAACAGGGCCGAAAAAAGTGTCTGCACGCCCATAATGGCGTGCAGACACTCTGCTTGTAAGGATAAGTATTGAATAGATTTTCTGACAGTCAGGGGCTCATTTGCTCTCGTTGTACAGGACGTTAAGCACCGTCTGTCCCACAGCCTTGAGGGTGGCGGTGTCTATATGGTCCATGTCATCGTTGAGAGTATGCCATGTGGATGGAAACGACATGGTGTTATCGCTTTTCGACTCGATTATGTCGAGAGTGGGGATACCGGCCCTGTTGAGAAACACATGGTCATCGACAACACCTCCGCCTACCACGTTGATAAACCGGTCGCCGTGGCCCGACCTTTCGGCTATACCCCACACCTTGTCCACCAGTTCGGGCACGGTCTTGTGGGAGAAATACTCGCGGTGGAACTTGGCTCCCATTCCCCCCACCATATCCAGGAGAATACCGTAGGCCGGAAGTGAGTCGGCGGCATAGGGCATATTGGAGGTCCAGTACTGTGTGCCCAGACACCAGGTCTCGTCGTGGTTTGAGAATCCCGACAGCTGTCCGTAGTCCTCGGCGTCGACAAAGAGCATATCCACTCCCACAGCCGGCGACTTCACGCCTACCTGGCGGGCTATCTCGAGCAGCACTCCCACACCACTTGCACCGTCATTGGCACCGGGAATGGGGTCGCGGCGGTTCTCCTCGATGGGGTCGTTGTCGGCCCACGGACGAGTGTCGAAATGTGCGGCAAGAAGAATGCGTTTCTTTGCAGAGGAATTGAACGAACCCATCACATTGGTGATAGGGAGGACATCGCCGTTAAAAGCCTTCACAGTCCCGTGCTGGAGCTTCACTGTGTCAGAGCCGTGGCGACGCAGCTCGGAAGCTATATAGTCGACACATTTGGCCGATGCCGAACTGCCGGGAACCCTTGGGCCCATAGCCACCTGGCGCCCCACGTAATAATAGGCACTGTCACTGTTGAATTTTACTGATTGGTCAAGATCCTGTGTACGGGAAGGCTGGGAAGAGGAAGAGTCACCTGAGCCTGCGGTCTTACACCCCAGAGTCAGCACAAGAGCTGCTCCTGCTAGGCATCCCATCAAATATTTGGTATACATGAAGTGGTGAGTCTAGTTGATAATACTGTGTTCTGACGACAAAGTTACAACTAAGTTACAAAACACCAACAAGATTGTTACAGAAAGATTTGTATATTAACATAATATAACATTAAGAATCAAAAAAATAGCTTTAACTTCCAAACCTCACGGAATTTCAGTTGTATATATAAAGAAATTGCGTATCTTTGCGCTCCCAAAAAGAAAACAGATTGTAATCCACACACTAATAAACAAAGAAACACCATGTACTGGACTCTGGAACTTGCGTCCAAACTTGAGGACGCACCCTGGCCTGCCACCAAGGAAGAACTCATAGACTATGCCCAGCGTTCGGGCGCACCCCTCGAAGTAATCGAAAACCTTCAGGAAATGGAAGACGAAGGGGACACCTACGAATGCATCGAGGACATCTGGCCCGACTACCCCTCAAAAGAAGACTTCTTCTTCAACGAAGAGGAATACTAAAGCTCAATAAAATTTAAAATAGCACCAAATCAAGGCGTTGCGCATCTAATAAAAGATGCCGACGCCTTTTTTACACTTCTTTGCGACTTAGACTGTTGTAAAAATAGCTCTTCCGGACCTATAAGGAGTATTACATAGGAACCTGCATCAAAATAAAAACGTGTCATGATAATATTACTGATGTTATCCTGACACGCTTTTATTTTGCAGCGGTTCTATCTTTTAGATTATTCTGATACAGCCATGTGGATAGCGGGACAATAAAGTTTTAACAATTTCCGTTTTCCAGTGTTATACAAATGTATTACTTTTGTACTACAAATAATATCAAACGTTATGAACACAGCATCAGTCACCCGTAAGCAGACCTCTTTTCGTTTGAGCGAAACTCTTCTTGCAAGATTGCAGGAAGAGGCCAAGCGCCATAACCGCAGCCTAAACAATCTTGTGGAAAGTGTGCTGATGGCATTCGTAGCGGAACGCCCCAACAAGACAACACTGGCCGCAATGAAGGAAGCCGAAACTTCGGATAATCTTGAGACTCTTGATATGAAAAGTTTCCGCAACTTTGTTGACTCGTTATGAATGAACTTAAACTAACGTCTCAGTTTAAGAAAGACCTCAAACGCTATAAGCACAAAGCAGCGGTTATCAATAAATTGGAAGCCATACTTAAGCTGTTGGCTGAAGGATTGCCTGTCCCTGAAGAAAGCAGGCCCCATATATTGACCGGCAATTATAAAGGATATATGGAGTGTCACGTGGAAAGTGACACTCTGCTGATTTGGTGGGATAAGGAAGCCGGAATAATCAAGTTGGTACGCTTTGGTACACATTCCGAACTATTCTGACACGCTCACCCCTTATCCACTGGTTAGCAGGCATTACTGAATCTCAAACTTGACATCGCGGGGTAAACCGAACTTGTCGGGGTGGTCGAGCATGACGCCGGCTGTGTCGTTTGAGACGGCTATTGCCGCACCATCGTCATACAACAACCAGATACATTCGTCAAGTCCCGGTATCTGTGAGAAATCACTGTTGATGCCTGCTCCGTCAGTCAGCACGGTCAGCACACGGTAACCGTCAATCCACTCCCATAGAAATTCAAGGTCACGGGGCTGGGATTCAGGTCCGTATTCCATATCATACTCGGCGAGCATCCTTATCGAATGGCGGTAGGCGCGTTGCAAGGCTTCGTCCGAGCCTTTGAGGGCGACTTTCAGCAGGGTCGCGAATTTATCGTTGACATCAATCATATCATATCGGTTTTGCAAGATTCTGTTCAATAAGGTCATAGTTGCCGGCATTTGCCTCGGTGCGGCGCGGGAAGGTTGCCGCGAGGCTCTCCCGGCTATACTTGCGGGCAAAGCGCATGGTGTGGAGCGAGCCGCTCTGAGCCGGACACTGGGCCAGTATCACAGCCTCGGAGAGTGCAGCCTGAAGACGGTTGCGGGCCACCAGACGCGTGGGATTGGCCTTGACGCCTATTGGTTGTTCCGACAGCATCAGACCGCCATTGCGCAATATTGAATCCTCCAGACCCTTGTTCTCACGCGGATGTGTGATGTCGAGTCCGTTTCCCACGATGGCTATCGTGCCTCCATTGACATCAAGACAGCCACGGTGGGCGGCTGCATCGCATCCGAGGGCAAGACCGCTCACCACGACATACCCTTTCCGGGCATAGTCCGCACCGAGCTGATAAGCTTTCGTGTTCCCCTCCTTGTCAGCCGAGCGCGCTCCTATCACAGCCACAGCTTTTTCGGCTTCAAGTAGCTTCAGGTTGCCTTTGCAATGTATCACTGCCGGACAGTCGGCACCGATGGCAAGCAGGCGCCCCGGAAACCGTGAATCCTGATAGGATATGCTGACGATACCCAGTTTTTCCTGTCGGTCAAGTATTGAATTGGCCTTGTCAAGATACCCGTCAAACTCCGGATTCTCTTCATACAGACGATCAAACTCTGCAAGGTCGGTCTTTATTATTTGTGAGGTGGGCATGCCCGACATCTGCAATGCCATCAACTCGTCGATATTCAGTTTTTCCATATGATTTTACTTTATAAAACTTTTTAATACACCCGCGATCTCCTCTGGGACAGACCTGCAAGGCTTCATCAGGGAGAGGGCATCGGCATGGTCATGACAACTCTCTCCGGGTCCGTCCAACACATAATAGCAGTCATCACTGGCATCGGCAAGGTAGCCCATACCGTCCTTAGACCTTTCGTAGCGTTCCCAAAACCGATCGACGGTCGGTCCGTCGTCAGCGACAACCGCAAGGCGCACACTGTCACGCCCTACCACCTCCACGATGTCTCCTTTCCTGAACAGTATGCGCGTCCGGTGCCGTCCGAAGAAACAAGAACTGATAGTGTCACCTCCTGTGGTCGTGCTTCTGAAATCAATAAGTACACCATTCGGGCCATAAGTCCATGAGGCACCGGTCTCCTCTCCGATGTCACGTCCGACAGGAAGCTGGGTGATGACAAACCGATATGTCGCCTCCCGGTTGACAAGACTCTCACGCATGAGCCTCTCAGCATCCTCAAGCGTCAGAAAGAGGTATTCATTCGTATAGATGTCAAATTCGGGATAAACCACTCCGTTGCTCAGGAAGGTGTGCTCCAGACGGTATATCCACATCCCTTCAAGCGAGGGACTGCGGTCGGCAAGATCAAGAAACTGACTGTAAGTAAGGTTATCCGGAAGTGTCATACATCTACAATGATACCGAGTTTTCCTGAGTGTACATGTTGATTATATCAATGATCTGAAGATTTGTATCACTGACATTGAAAGTGTTGTTATACTCCAGAAATGCGTTCCATTCTTCTTTGTCACACTCGTCAGGGGCGTAACCGTTATCACGCCACCATGTCAGGTAAGCTCCAAGCATCACCTTTTTGTCTCCTGTATGATGGTAGGTTATCGGTAACGGAGTGGAACGCTGGGCCGGATCGGCAAGAATCTCGTCAATATGTTCAAACAGATGTCTCTTGGCGATGTGGAAACGTATACCGAAACATGCCTGTGTCCGTCGCCCCATGCCATACACCCGATTACGATGTTCATTTTCCAGAGTTCTCGCTATGCGTTCATGAAGATGCTCGTCTTTATTTTTAAGTTCGCAATATTGAGAGTGCCATTGCATTATCAGATCAACCATAGCATAGCCCACCGGAAACTTCACCGGGAGAATTTCCATCGGATGACGATAGGACAGAGTGTTCATGCTTTCATTATAAAAGCCTGTCTGAACCAGATAGCGGTCATTCTCATAACCCGGATAATTCTCTTCGTCAAGCCAGTCACTCACAGGTAGTCCGTCACGCTCGCGACGCTTTACCACCCTACGGTAATATTCGTAACCTTTTTTGACCGTGTGTGGCTCTTCGGCGATCACACCCATCATGGCGTATGTACGGTTACTATTCGGAGACGGTTCAAACACAATTACAATGTCACCCTTCCTATAAGGGAGACTGTCAGGTAAATGCCCGAAGAATTTTCCATATATCCCCGGCTGTCTGTTATGGACAGGTGAACAGGTTGACTTCTGAATCAGGGAGCCACGGAAGTCATACATCCACGATTCCACATATCTCTGTGTCTGCGACATTATACCGAAGGGATAGTGTCTTATCTCGAAATCAAGAATGTCTTTACTTCCGACCAGACCGTTCATTGCCGCCACAGCCTCATGAAATGTAGCATAATCCGCACTGTCGGGGTTGAATACCTTTACATTGCGGTCACTCGGCATCATGCGGACTGCGACATCTCCGTTGCGTCTTACAAGACGGAATGACATCGGGTCACAGGCTGCTTCTTCCGCAGTTTGCCGGTTGACATACTCCCGCTTCAAATCCATTTGGTCAGGTTCATACGAACGCACTGTCAGACGGTAGAATCCGGGGACTTCGGGTTGCGGACGGGTGCGTACCATCTCTTCAAAATCACTGAATGACATCGGTGAGCCACCCATTCTCTGATGGCGGTCGATGACGAGTTCAAGCAGGTCGTAGAGATGGGTCATTCCGGCATCCTTGCACTGGTGTCCGAAATCGTCCACCACCTTGAAATAGCTGTCCCACACCAGACCTGTCAGAGCTTTTACGTGAGAGTCGCCAAGCAGGTCATCGGTTGTCGAACACAGGGCGGAGACACGCGGAGCGTTGTCACACACCGACTGCACGGCGTCATAGCGTCCGTATTTGTCGAGAGTCGCCTGTGTCAGAGTATAGGTCTGCACACCGTCGAGACGCTTGCAGAAGTATGTGTGCTCCTCACCGACCCATTGGGCTAACTGTGACTTCGGGAAAAGACAGGGGTTGACGATGACCACATCGGCATCGCCCGACTCACATTCAAGGGCCATGAAGCCTCCCAGCGAGGTGCCTATGATTATTTCCGGGTGTTCCTCGCGTATGGCGCGGTTGATTACCTCCAGAGAGCTGTCGGGGTCAGCGTCCAGCTCAGGGGCAATCACCCGGTAGCGACCCTTGAACTGACGTTGCAACTGTCGCTGCTTGGCTCCGTTGGCTCCCGACATAAACCCGTGGAGATACATCATCACGGGGAGTGTATCGCTTATGTTTTCTACAATATCATTCATTTTCATAGTCATTTTGTTTGTTGTCAAGTCCAAGCCTGCTTATTACCTCCTCTATGGTACAGGCTCCGTCAGCATTCATTTGTGAGTATTTCATGATACTCTCATTGAGAGATTCGTTCCAGTCATACTCTCCATGCGTAAGATTCCCCCAAAGCACTCTACTCCATTGCAATTCAGGCAACTCCCGACCTATTATCCACCTCCCGTCAGGAGTCAGGATGTCGGCTTTCCGAGTTCCGTAGTTGTGGACGTAGAGTAAAAGGTTGCCCTTGGGGTCACGAGCCAGATCGGGGTGTCGCGACCACCATTCAATAAGGCCTCCCAACCTTGGCAGACTGCGCGTCGAAGAGCAGAACATATAGTCACCGATTGCAGCCATATACAATGAGCGGTCGGCAAGTATCTCCTTGGAATGTTCCAACAGTCAGTAGGCATGTTTGCGAAACGAAGGATAATAGCATGCAGTCGATGCCAGAAGCAGGAGGCGCACATTCTCCGTTTGCGTCTCGCTGACATCCATTCCGCAACACACATCAAGCACCTGTGGCAGACGAGAGAAATGAGTAGACAAAGAGTCAAGTTGCCCGGCTGTCACTCCGCTGTCAGGTCGACAGATAAGACGATATATCACACGCCTGTAACCCCACAGCTTATAATTCACTACCAGCTCTCTTAACTGTCTGACAACATCGTCAATGGAATCTCCGGAGTAGATTCTGGAAAGGAAACCCAAAGGATCTTCCGCCAACAGCTTTACATCCTGCTCATAGTCAAGAGCAACAAGCCTGCGTCCTGACGGCAACTCTCCGCATAACGCCTGCTTTACCTCTTCCGGGGTGCTCATTCCTTCAGCTATAAAAATCGATTTTTCCATTTCGTGTCGTCAGTATTATATTGTTTTGAGAGATTGTTGAGTATATTATAATATAATAGGAGACTGAGCGAATCAGTCACACATGCAAAGATAGCCAATAAGCGGATACAGTGATAGTTAAATCGTTTCTTGACGCTATGTGACTGCTGTTTTTAACGCAATTTCTTGACAATTCTCAAGAATCAGTCATCATCATCCTCTTCCTCTTTTAAGAGATATGATTTGTCAATCGGTGTCTTGTTGAGCAGAAAGGCGTCAGAATTAAGTTTCCAAACTGAAATCTCGCCCTCACTCTTTGACAGCTGTATCAACATGTCTTTATAATGGCTGGCAAATCTAAGCACATTTGAAAGATCTCTCGGCTCTATATGGTGCATGAACCTTAACAGTTTATCGTCAGGAAATCCGACACAGCCGCTATCGTAAATTACTACTGCAAAATATCTTAACGGGTCGTGGTATTCGTCAGGTATGAAAAGTGCCAGCGGATGGTCGGTCTCTCGACATGTATTGACATATATGTCGAATGGCAGATGTGTCACAGTCTTGTCAAGCCGTTCCATATTCCATACAAAACGAATATCCTTGGCAGGGAAATAAGTAAAACCTTCTATATTGAACTCATCACTATCGATGGTATAATTCAGCATTAAATCATCCTCGACACGTCCGTGAAATCCTATTTTATAGATCTCATCGTCAAGCAATTTATTGATTATGCCTACGAGTATGGCATCGGAAATCTCGCGGTCAACTTCAGCCACCATACCATCCTCGTTACCATCGTTATAATAATGCGGTCTATTATAATAATCCGGCTCTATATTATAGGTCGATTGACTATAGCTGACCATGCTGTATTCAAGCATAAGCTTATCGTTGTCAAGACGCAGTTCTTTGGCTGCATAGAAGGCTCCTTTGAAATACCCCCAGAGTTCACCCGGCTCAAAGAATTTGTTGTACTCTGCTTCCCGGAGGTATAGAGTGCTTTTCCCTTTTTCCTTCATACGGGATATGATTGACGGGACGCATTCGGTCCATACAAACTCTCTGCGTTCCTCTTCGATAGTCGATATTTGTCCGGCCATATCCGCAAGCCGGGTCTTCATTTCCTTGTTCGTCATAGTCTTATAGTTTAGTGGTATTAGAGTATTATCTCCACACCTTCGGGCAACTCAGCCTTGATTTTCTCTACGGTCTCGTCCGAACAGTTTTTCATGATTACGGTCTTGAGGTTACGGCAACCGTAGAACATTTTGCCCACGTCAGCATTGGACGCGTCAAACGAACTGATATTCAGCATGACCAGTTCGCTGCAATCCGCAAACATGCCAAACATCGATTCTACCTTTGATGTATTGAAATTGCTCAAATCAAGCGAAGTCAGCCCATTACAACGCAGAAACATCTCACTCATATCCTCGACATTCGAGGTGTCGAACGCGCTTAAATCAAGAGCCGTCAGCGCATGGCAGTCAATGAACATTCCGCGCATGCTTTCCGCCTTTGAGGTGTCTAACCTGCTTAAATCAATCGAGGTCAGTTTCTCACAGAATCCAAACATATAGCTCATTCTAATCACCTCTGAAGTATCGAGAGAGCTAATGTCAAGCGTCTCCATATCGCAAAGATTCGCATGTGAACACATATAGCCCATGTCGGTTTTATCGGGAATTTCCATTTCGTGTCGTTAGTATTATATTGTTTTGAGAGATTGTTGAGTATTATAATATGATAGCAGACTGAGCGAATCAGTCTTTCACATGCAAAGATAGCCAATAAGCGGATACAGTGGTAGTTAAATCGTTTCTTGACACTGCATAACCGCTGTTTTTAACTCAATTTCTTGACAATTCAACCTACGACATTCAGGAGCAGAGTAAAAAATAAAGAGAGCGGTAGTTTAGTCTCCCAGACTGAATGCTACCGCTCTCCTAAATGTATTATCGAATGATTTCCACTCCTTCCGGCAATACAGACTTGATTTTCTTGACAGTCGCTGCTGAACAGTTTTCAGGATCACGGTCTTGAGACTATCGCAGCCGACGAACATGGCCTCCATATCCGTTACTTTCGATGTGTCAAACGAGCTGAGGTCAAGTGTAGTCAGATCCGAACAATAACCAAACATAAGCGACATATTAACTACTTTTGATGTATCAAACGAACTGAGATCAAGAGTGGTTTCTTCACTCAAAAGAAACATCGATTGCATACTCGTCATTCCGGATGTATCCTTGGGAATATCATCATCCACTTCTTCGATCTCCCAATCAGACATATCACCCCCATGAGAATAGCGTATGAGAACTTGATCCACCACGAGGTATTTCTTCAATCTCGTATATGAGGATGAATGTATCGTCATTTTCCTTTTCGAGAGCGGAGCGCAGGGCTTCAACGTCTTCCTCAGAGGAAATTTTTGTCCCTGTCAGTTCTTCAATACGCTTATAGACATCTTCGATGGTTCTGAAACTACCCGCTTCATCATCCTCGTCTTCTGAATAGCGCATATCAAGATAATACTTGTCGGGAAACCAGCCTTTTTCCGGGTTCTCTCTCTTCTGAGCAAGTTCATATGCCCATAATTCACCTTTAAAGTAGGGGCAAAGTGTCTCGAAGTTGTCACATACTTCATCCCATTCTTCAATGTAGGTTCTCCCGGCTCCTTCAAACACGAAAGATATACAATCTTCCTCACGTTTAAGCTCCGACCATTGACCTCTTCCATCTTCAGCCTCCTCGCCGTTAATCTCGGTCATTAGGTCACATAGCCATGGTCCACCTTCGGCATTCTCAACCTTCTGCATGATTCCGAACAAGCGGTCAAGCTCTTCCGGTTCGCCGGTTATGCGATATTCACAATAACTCCAGTCTGCCATTATTTTTGATTTTAATTGTTATAAAATGTTTATTACAAAGGATAAACCTCTTTTCTTGATTTCTCGTCACGTCAGCAGCTTTGTGATGGCGAGCTTCACGGTGGCGATGAAGTCGGGGAAACGGTCGTCGGAGAAGATTTTCCACGGACGGAAGGCATAGAGCCATAATGCTACAACCACACACAGCGCAATCTTAATCCACAGCGTATGCGCCACCGTCGCTGCCATCGCAATGGCCAACAGGGGTATCAGCCATTGCGACAGCAAAAACGATATGGTCACCAACAGGTTAAGGAGCAGACGTAATTTTACCATTAACTCGTCATCAGTCATCGATGGGTAATGACAGCTCACTAATCATCGGGAAAAAATCGTCATCGTCATCGTCATCGAGTTCGATGTCATAATCCAGTTTTCGAGAGCTATTAATCGTCTCAGCCATATACTTGTCGTTGGCTATCATGCGTCTGTAGGCGGTGTCATATACCACATACTTTACAGATGTCAGTCCATCGATGGTCTTGATTCCATCATACACCTGAGGGATATAGTTGTTGGTACGCAGTTCGATGGTAAAACATCCCAGGCTATGATACTGGCGCACCCACTCGATACTATCTTCCGACAATGAATCTTTTATCCACTCTTTGGTCACCAAAGCACAAGCCGAGGCGATAGCCTCCTCTGAGCCTTTAAGCCCAATGATGGTTATGACCGGATTGTCAACCTTGATAAAGGAACATCCGTCCATATCCACATTGTGATGATAAAACTTTGAATAGTTCCGGTCTATCATGATTACCGACGGTTACTTTGCAGCGGGCAGTCCGTGAAACTCATGGAGAGCTGCATATACATTTTGAGTGACACAGTTTAGTTCATGAATCATATGCAGCTTGAACTGGTCCACACGGGAGAGATTGCCAGCCATTTCCTTTAGGCGACCCGTTAGGAGAATTGACTCCTTCCATACATCTTCGGGAAGTGCTTCAATCGTATCAGACAGCTTGTTCCAGTCAATGTCTCCGTCAGTGAAGAGCGAGTTGAACATAGGCTCCACCAATGGAGCTATTTCCTCTGACTTCCCTTTATGACCATTGGCGCGAACTGCAGACTCAAGCATATGCTTTATCCCAGAGATAAGGCTATGGCTCGCAGCTTCCCACTTATTGGGAATATTGCAGATCATCCCGGTGTGTTTCCCCGGAGGGTAGAAAAAGATGAATTCATCCGGGGCTTGCTTCAGGAAGTCGAGATAGAACCGGTCTATCTTGCGTCTGCCTGTAGCCGGGTTGATTTCCTCACTTGCTTTGAGCCATTCCTCTCGGTCGAAGTCATATAAGTTGATGTCGCAGTCAACATCATTTCCCCATTCACGAATCAGTGGATCCTCAATGTAGATAAACCACGGAGCTTTTGATGCGATGGGAAGAGAAAGCACCTCTTTGAGTTCTTCTCCACGTCCGCGTCTGATAGGTATTATAAAGAAATGCTCTGTGTCGCATTTCATAGTCTCGGGCAGTTGGGCAAATGATGGAAAGCACCAGATATAATGACGAAGTTCGTCCTTGACTCCGGGGATACGCTTATTTTCATGTATGAGTGCATCTAACCTTTGAAAGTACATCTCTGAAGCGATTATGTGAGGCCTGGAATAGTCTCCGGCTTCAACATATTGCTTGATTGCCTTTATTGAGTCGGCAAAGTTCTTGGAATGAAGCATGGTAGTTGTTATTTTTGCAAATGTAAATGTTTTCCGTTTGCAATAACCTGATTTAACGTCATTTGGCGTTGTTATTGCTAACAGGGTAAAGTTCTCAGTGTTTTTTAAGGTTGTCGGTGGATGACATTGCTGTCAGGCGGGTGGCGGCGGCGATGTAGTCGAGTTCTATCCGGACAAGTGAAAGCAGCGGAGCTATGAAGTTCCAGTCCACATTGTCGCAATACCATCCGCTGACAAGTGTAAGCGTTCCGGGACGGAAGGAATCGAGCTCTATTTTATGCTCATTCCTACTTTTGTCTTTGACAGTTACAGTCTGTCCTTTAACAGATGCTTTGATGTTGTCGGTAATCTGACGCATGACAGTAAGCACCGGTTCGAGACGTATGAGAAGGTCCTCCATGCGTTCGGTATGGTCAAGATGGATTTGCTTCAATGACTTTGCTTTCATAGGCTGCAAGCCATCCTCACCTTCCGACAACAAGGGTATCGTGCGAGATTGTTCCTTGTCGACAATCCACGCACTGCCTGTTGACCGCATAATCCGAAGACCTTCGATTTCAGAAAGCCTGTAGTCGCCTTTGGCTGTATGGAACACAACACGCTCCACTATGCCCTTTACCCAACTGTCATACCATCTCTTGAGATACAAAGGATTACCGTCAGATGCAATAATACCCTTGCGAATAAACATATCGCGATGGAAACGGTCAGCCGTTGAGAAAAGACGACCGAGAATGCGTATGGGGAAGAAAACATTCTTACCCACGCTCATGCGGTCTTGTGTCATGATACGAAGAGAGAATATACCTGCCAGTGTCTCGTGATCAAAGAACTCGAAGTCGGAATCAAGAGTGCTGTCGCCGAGCTGCTCTGTCTCACTATGATCTATGGCAGCAACAGTGTCATCCTGAAGTGCGACAACATATTCAATGAATTTTTTCAGGTGGCTCACATTATCCTGAAGCCGCTTTTTCTCCGTCGGGTCTGTAGTGTTTCTGCTCTTCTCTCCTATGGTGCCGACCAATGCTGTGAGGAAGTTCTCCGCACACCCTTTTGCCACAGCGTCGACAAGCCCGTCAAACAGGTCTTTATTGACTATCGGAAGGAAAAATTCCCTGTTGACACGCCTTAAGCCTGAGCAATAGCTGTCGGCACTGCGCCTGGAATGTCCCTTGTTTAACCACCACTGACGGAAACCCTCAAGGAACTTATCGGTATTAGTTTCGGTCATTTGCCTGAGTTTAGCCTTTCCCGCTCCCCTGAGGAAAGAGATATAATGACGAAAGCGTGGAAGCTGCTATCTTATCCCAAAGGAGTCAGGCGGTGGAAGAAGCCTCTAAAAACTTGGGATAGGTGCAGCACTCCCACGCCGTATGATGTACGACGCGAGAGTGTCCACTTTTCCTCGCATTGGTCTCCAAGCTTCCACACTTCAGACATATGAGAATCAGTAAGACACTTTCGTGTTTTGACGGCGCATGGTAAAAAAGCTGTGTTTAAGCGTAGATGTTGCATAGACGGAAGAT